>JAZQCT010000069.1:0-51999 GCA_045546475.1 Oscillospiraceae bacterium | reverse complement strand
GCCGGCTGTCCGATCCTGTTCCGCCCGTTCCATGAAGCAGAGGGCAACGGCGGTATCAATGGCGAAGGTGCATGGTTCTGGTGGGCACAGGAGGGTGCAGAAACCTACAAGGCACTCTGGAAGTACCTCTATACAGAGCTGACTGAAACCTATGGTCTGCACAACCTGATCTGGGTACAGAACCTCTACAACTGGTCACCGGCTTCCGCAGAATGGTATGTTGGTGATGACTATGTGGACATTGTTGGTCTGGATAAGTACAATACCCAGTACAACCGTCATGACGGTCTGACAAGCGGTCCGAATCTGGATGCAGAGACCGGTATCTTCTATGATCTGTACAACTATGTGGACGGCAAGAAGATGGTGGCTATGCCCGAGAACAGCTCTGTTCCGAGTCTGGACAATATGACCATTGAAAAGGCTGGCTGGCTGTACTTCTGCACATGGTATGACAATGGTCAGGATAATTTCATCAGCGGTGACAATTACCAGGACAAGGAAGCCCTGACCGAACTGCTCAAGAGCGATTACTGCATCAACCTCAACGAGCTGCCGGAGGATCTGTACAGCTCTGCCGGTGAAACACCGACCGATCCGGATCAGCCCACAACGGACGAACCGGAGGATGTTGTATACGGCGATGTCAACGGTGATGGTGCAGTGGATATTCTGGACGTTCTGACACTGAACAAGAATCTGCTCAGCGGCGACGCACTGTCCGAGGCTGGCAGTCTGGCTGCCGACGTTGACGGCGACGGTACTCCGACTTCTTCGGACGCACTGACCATTCTGAAGTTCACGATCGGACTGGTAACAAAGCTTCCTGTATAAGTCAGGATAAATAATGAAGCGGCTTCTGCGTATAGCAGGAGCCGCTTCTTGTTATGTTGTTGCTTACTTTGCCTGGAGCAGTGCTGCTGCCCAGCCTTCTTTTTCGCTGACGGCAAGCTTTGTGAAGCCTGCCTGTTCCAGTACGTCCAGTACCTCGTCCGCGCGTTCGATGATGATGCCGGACACGATCAGGTAGCCCTGTTCCTTCAGGAATCTGCCGAAATAACCGGACATGGCAATCAGCACATCTGCCACGATATTGGCACAGATGACATCATAGCCGGTGCCGAGCTTTTCGCAGAGTGCTGCATCCGAGCAGATGTCGCCGCAGTACGCTGTATAGCGATCCGCACCGATGCCGTTTTTCTGGGCATTCTCGATGGCTGTGCGGACGGAGTTATCCACGATGTCCACTGCCATGGCAGAATCCGCACCGAGGAGCAGTGCGCCAATGGAGAGAATACCGCTGCCGCAGCCGAGGTCGAGTACGCGGTCATGGGGCTGGAGGATCTTCTCAGTCAGCTCCAGACACAGGCGCGTGGTGTGATGCTGACCTGTACCGAAGCTCGAAGCCGGGTCGATCTCCAGTACGATGCGTTCATTGTTTTCCGGCAGCTCCTCCCAGGAGGGCTTGATGAGCAGCTTTTCGCCGATGGGCAGGGGCTTGAAATACTGCTTCCAGTTGTTCGCCCAGTCATCCTCTGCGACATTGCCGCAGGACAGCGCAAGGCTGCCGAACAGTGCGGCATGTTCCGATGCTTTCAGCTGTTCCAGCAGGGTCTTGACACCTGCAAGCTGTTCCGCACCCTGCGCGTCATCGGGCAGATAGAAGGTTACCCTGGTGTCACAGTTCGCCAGACCCATCAGGTCATCGTCAATATAATCCCACTTGCCCTCCTTATCATCCAGAAATTCCTGGAAGGATTCCTTATCCTGGATGGAAAAGCCCTTGACACCCTGATCGGTGAGCAGGGCGCAGAGTGCGTCTACGGCGGGGGTTTCAGTGTTGATCGTTACTTCAAACCAGTTCATCTGTGCTTCTTCTCCTTTGCTTTTTGTTCTTTGTGATAGGCAGTGCGTGCGGACTGCCACTGGATATACTCGTTTCGCAGAGCTTCTGCTGTCATGGGCGTTTCTGCATCCGTATCATACAGCAGTGCATTCATTGCCTCGAACAGTGCCGTATTCTGACAGAATATTGCGGACTGCTCTGCAAGAGCCATGACGGTGGTGCTGTCCGGAAGGTGCAGAAGTCTTCGCATTCTGCGGAAGATCGCTGCCGCTGCCTGTGCAGGCTGCATACGGGACAGGGAGCGTCTGAAATACCATTCCTGCACATGGGGCGCAAGGAAATATCCGGCAGCTGCCAGAACAGCCAGCCCCAGCAGAACAAAGCCCCAGAGCATGACATAGAAGTTTTCTGCGGCGGATCCGTACTCTTCCTCGGTCATGGGAACGGTCGGCTCAAAGCTCAGCCAGCCATAGCCGGGAATATAAACCTCCGGAAATCCGTGGGAATCACGGGCTTTGATCAGGTAATTGATCTCTGTTTCTTCAAATCTGCCGCTGTACGGCTCGGTCATATTGTAACCCTGCACATACCTTGCCGGAATGCCGGCACTGCGGCAGAGCATGACCATTGCGGTGGCAAATTCATAACAGATGCCGCGCTTTGACTCGAACAGGAATGCCTCGATATTGTCATCCCTGCCCTTCTGGTAGGACATGTCATAGACAAAGTCCTGCTCGTAGAAATAGCGTTCGATCGCCTTAGCCTTCTCATAATCGGAGTCCAGCCCCTCGGTCAGCTCCATGGCAAGCGCGTCGAGAGCATCGGACTGATAATCCAGCTTTGTACATTTCTCCAGATAAATCTGCGCATCCATATGCTCATAGAAACAGTCATAAAGCAGCTCGCTTGCTTCTGTATCGGTCGCTTGCAGCACGGTATGCGCATCCCAGAGCAGATCGCTGTAGGTTTCCGCGTCGATCATGCTCAGAATACCGGCGACCTGTTCGTAATTGGCATATGTGTCGGAATAGTACAAAAGCGCGGTGACCGTTCCCCTGTCATACGGGCGGTCGCTGAAGGTGATGGCATCATGGGGTGTCATCTCGGTGTGCGGCTTCTGCCAGTCGGGAATGCTCATGAATCTGGTCGGTGTTGGCATCAGGTAGCCGCCCCAGAGATTATGGATGACAGTGACCTCACGCAGCTTCTGCTCCGGCAGCTCCGCTGTAATACAGTCGGTCAGACCGTAGTTTTCGGCAAACTCTGCATCCGCCTTTGCTGCGTCAAGGATCGCCTGCAGGAGTGCGCGGGGCTGGTAGAATGCCTCCTCCGTGTATTCCAGCGTGGCGTAATCATAGTCCTGTAGTTTGTTCCAGGAGTCATCCGCAAGATAATAGGTATAGGTCTGCGTTCTCATACGCAGCGGTTCGGGGGAATGGACATAATAGACGGTACGAGTATTGTTGGTGAACATCATGCTGTTGTCCGTACTGTCCGAAAAGACGCTGATCGCCTCCATCAGAATGTCGGAAAGGCTGCTGTTGCCCATGGCATTCTCGATAAATTCTCTGTCCGCCTTGATCGAGGGCTTCGGAATGACGGCGGCAAGGATGCTGAAGGCGGTCACATACACTGCGACTGACATGCCAGTCTGCAGGCTGGGAACGCGGCGGATGTCCGGCGTATCGCGGAGCTGGCGGCACCAGATCATCAGCAGGAAATACGAAGCAAGCAGGATGATGACCAGAAGCGCGTCCATCTGGAGACCTTCCTTTGCATACATACTCAGCGGGATGAGCATGATCAGGAACTGCATCACCATACGGTAGCGCACCTTGCCGAAATAATAGACGGCACTGCTCAGAAAGCCCGTCATGAGGACGAAAATAGCGATCGTGTACCAGAGCGAGAAATCCACAGCACTCTGCGGTGTCAGAAACCAGATCGCAAAGATAATGGGATAATTGCTGTACCCGATCTCTGTCAGGATCCATACGGCGATCAGTCCCAGCACCAGGAAGCCCAGGTAGCAGACGGGACCGAGATATTTGTGTGCTGCCACGAAATCGTAGAATTTCATGAGCAGGAAGGTCAGAAATGTGCAGACCAGCGTATAGACCCATGTCCAGCCGCTGTGGTAATATTCCATAATGGTGGTCACGAGCATAATAACATAGAGCTGTACGGGATCGCCGCAGAGCCTCTTCAGAAACTGCACTGCGGGATTCTGCACGAATCGCTGTAATTGATTCCACATCTGCGCCACCTCATTTCTGTAAAGCGGTCATTGTGTGATCCGCTGACAGCGTCCAGACTGCATCGGCGTGGGGGATGCTCTCCGTCTGGAGGCAATCCGGCACGACACAGCACAGGTAGCCATGGTCGTGAAATTCTGCCATCTCCGCCGCAAGCACCGGATCGGGATCGGCGGTATAGATCAGGAAGGCACCGGCACGTTCCATGAGTGCTTCCCTGTCCAGACGGCTGCCGTCATTGCGGAAATCCGCTGCGCCCAGCTCCACTGCCGCTTCACGGACAGCGTCCTCACTTTCGAGAATGAGATGCTTCCAGCTGCCCTCCGACGCAAAACGGATGGAACAGGGAATGCCCTGCCGGACGAGCAGGATCAGAAAGCCCAGCGCGCCCTCCATGAGCGTTTCCCGCATCCGGAGCGCGTCCTCGGTCTCTGCCTGCCGCAGATCGAGGATGACCGTGGGACGGACAGCGGAGGCGGCTTCATCCATACGCACCATGAGCCTGCCGCGCTTGGCGGAGAGCTTCCAGTTGATGCGGCGGAGGCTGTCGCCTTCGACATAATCGCGGTGTACATAACCGGGCATGGACATGGAGGAAAACGCCGCGGCGGATTCCTCCTCCTCATCATCCTGGGTCAGTACAACATCGCTGACAGTATGGAGCATGACACCGGCACCGGTAAGGGATGGAATCTCCGGGATCACGCCGATCTTCACATAATGCGGAAAGCCCTGCACCGGCAGGCTGAACAGTCCGAGGTAGTCCGTCACATGCACGGACTCCAGTGATACACCGCCGCTTCCGGCATACCGGGCAGTCAGTTCATAGGCGATCCTCTCAGGAGCCTTCGGCGACAGGGAGGTCTGGATACAGCGTGCATCCTCCGGCTGAAAATTCGCTGTCTGCTGCAGCTCCAGCCGTAGAAAGGGGATCGGCAGAAAACCGTCCGCATTCAGCTGCACATTGGCAGAAAAACGTTTTCCCTTGGCAATATAGACCGGTGCCTGCAGGCTTGCGCGGATATGCCGGCGGGCAAGGAATGCCAGCAGAAAGGATAATATCGGCGCGATGAGCAGGAAACTCCAGATCACAACACCGATGTCACCATCCAGATAGAAGGTGAAGACATATGCCATGGCAAACATCATCAGGAACGCGGCGGCAAGCTTGCAATAGGAAAGAATGCCGGAATGCTGTTTCTTCTGTCCGTTCATAGCATCACCGTACTGCACCATCCGCCGGAACGGGGATGGTATCGAGCAGCTGCTTGACAAGCACCTCCGGGCTGCCGAGACTGTTGCGTCCCTTGGGTGACAGGAGGATCCTGTGCGCAAGCACGGGAACAGCCAGCTCCTTCACATCGTCGGGAGTGGCAAAATTCCGTCCATGCACGAACGCGGAGGCGCGGACTGCCTTGTAGCAGGCAATGCTGCCGCGGGGGCTGACACCGAGCGTGGTCAGGTCGCTTTCGCGGGTGGCACGGACGAGGGCAAGGATGTATTCCTTGACGGCATCGGAGACCTTCACCTGCGCCGCCTTTTCCATGAGAGCGCAGACCTGCTCCGGTGTCATGACCGGCTCCGTGATATTCTGAATGGGATTGCGCTCACCGTTGCGGTCGAGGATGTCCAGCTCCTCCTGCAGTGTGGGATAGCCCATGGAGAGCTTCATGAAGAAACGGTCCATCTGCGCCTCCGGCAGATGGTAGGTACCATAGGTCTCCACGGGGTTCTGGGTTGCAATGACCATGAAGGGCGACGGGAGGATGTGGGTCTGTCCGTCAAGGCTGATCTGGTGTTCCTCCATGATCTCCAGCAGTGCGGACTGCACCTTGGGGGAGGCACGGTTGATCTCATCCGCCAGAAGGAAATTGCAGATCGCTGCGCCCGGACGGTATTCGAGGGAACCATCCCTCTGATCCACTACGGAATAGCCCGTAATATCGGACGGCATAATGTCGGGTGTGAGCTGGATGCGGTGAAATTCGCCGCCGACGGATCTTGACAGTGCCGCAGCAAGCTGGGTCTTTCCCACGCCGGGGACATCCTCCAACAGGATGTGACCGCCGCAGAGCATGGCAATGGCGGCGTGGAGCATGGTTTCTTCTTTGCCGACAATGACCCTGCCGGTGCTGTCAAGGATGGATCGGATATCTGTCTGCATAGGGCTTTCCTCCGTTATTTTCGTTCTTTCATGTTGTCATAGTAGGTGTTCACTGCCGCAGTGATGGGCAGGGACGCAGTATCCTGCAGCACGGCATTCAGCTCGGCTGTAAGCGTGGAAGCACCGTCAAAATCGCCGGATACAGCGCAGATCAGTTCATCCACATCCACAACGAGGAGTGCGTCATCATTCAGCTCCTGACGCTGTGCATCCGCATAGAGCTGGAGGGAATTTTCCGTCTGCCAGATACGGGTGTTCACTAAGAGAACGCTGTACTGCTTATCACTGTCCCCCATCGCCTCCTCCGCTGCTGCAAGGAAGCTGTCGTACTGTTCGCGGCTGAGAATACCGCTCTGGTCATATATGGTATCGGGCATTGCACTGCCAAGCTGGAACAGCTGCTCCAGTGCGGGGGCATAGTTGCCCGTTACAAGATCGGGGGTAGCTTTTGCGACCGCAAGACCGATCTCCTCCTGTGACAGGTAGAGACTGCACGCACCGGAGGTATAAACTCTGTCCTCACCGGTATCGTTGTTGACAAGCACCAGAAAGCCCGTGCTGTCTTTGCCGTAGAGAGTGTTATAGTATTCTGATGCAAAGGCATCCGGTGACAGCTCGCTGAGGTCGCTTGTGATGACTGCCGCGGCATGAACGGCGTTGGCAGCAAAAAGCTCCTCTGCGATTTCATCCAGAACACGCAGTTCCTCCTTTGTCATGCTGCCGGTCTCATCCGACACATGCTTTCCCTCCTGCGCAGCAAGCTTCTGTGCGCGTTCTGCGGCTGGCAGTGCCTCGCCGGCGGGTGCAGCGGAAGTCTGTTTTGTTTCCGCTTCGGATTCCTGCGGCTGTGTTGTCTCTGCGGCAGGTGCCGTTGTTTCTGACACGGATTCTGTCGGCTCTGCATCACATGCGGTCAGGCACATGCAGAGCGCGGTGAGTGCCAGCAGAAATGCGGTGATCTTTCCCATTCTGCCTCCTTTATGATTCTGAGGCTGCATATACAGTTTCCTGCAGCAGCCCGGTATTTTCTTCAAAATCCACGGTGAGGACGGACTGACCGCCCACGGTCTGCGCCGACCATGTTCCCTCCGCGGGGATCTGGAGCTGTTCAATGTCGTAGCCCAGCACGAACGGCACCTGCAGGGACAGCAGATACATCTCCCCTGTTGACATATTCGTGCCCACATGCGGCAGCGCAGCGGACATCAGCTCCGGAACGGCGGTGACAAGTCCGGTCTTCAGATTGCCGAACAGCTGCGTCATCACCTCGCGCTGGCGTGAGGTGCGTTCAAAGTCCGCATTGCCGACATAGCGGATACGGCTGTAGGAGAGAGCCTGCTTGCCGCTGAGATGGAAGGTGCCGCCGCCGTCCAGCAGATCGGCATCCCGCGCATCCCCCATCAGCTCATTGACCTCGCTGATGAGGATCTCATTGAGTGCGCCTGCTTCCGCATCGGACATGGTGATCTCCACGCCGCCGAAAGCATCAATGATGCCTGCAAAGCCGGAAAAGCTGACCGTCATGCAGTCATCAATGCTCACGCCGTAGTTCAGCTCCAGCGTATCCATGAGCAGCTCCGCACCGCCATAGGCATAGGCGGCATTGAGCTTGTCACTGCCATGATCGGGGATCTGCACATAGGCATCACGCATGAACGAGGTAAGCCAGATCTTCTTCGTGCGGGAATTGATGGACGCTAAGATCATGGAATCCGAGCGTCCGCGCTCACTGGGATCGCGGGCATCCGTGCCGATGAGCAGGATGCTCCTAACATGGGAGGCATCCAATGCGCCGTCAGTCACGGTACGCGGCTCCTGCGGCAAACGCTCCAATCTGCCGATCAGGAGGAGTGCGGCACAGGAATAGAGCAGGAACACGGTGGCTGCAAGCGCGGCTATGCCGCGCACCAGTCTGCCGAGCGGTGAAAGCCGCCGCTTCTTCCGCACCGGTGCGGCGGGAGCAGAAGGAGCCGGGCGTTTCTTTGCAGCAGGTGCTGGCTTCCGTGCAGGAGCTGGCTTTGCGGCGGGGGTCGTTTTTGCAGGGCGTACCTGCTGCGGATGTGACGAACGCGGCGGCAGGGGTACTGCACGCCGGCGTTCAAAATCAGTATCGTATGCGGTATTCTGCAGGGGCGTCCGCAGCTGCATAGTGTCCCTGCCGTAGCTTCGGCGTTCTTCCCTGCTGTTCTCCGGTTCCCTGCCTGTTGGTTTCTGCACCGGTGCTTCCGGCTGGAAGGGTTCCGGACGCTGGAAAACAGGCTTTGCCGAAGGGACGGATCCGGGCGTATCGGGCTTTGGCTCTGCATCCGTTGCAGGTACCGCTGCCGGCTTCTTTTTCGGGCGCGGCAGGTCGGAGCCGCCGGAGCTTCCCGGATTCCAATTAGGATATTCTTCCATCCAGTTCCCCTTTCTAAGAGATGCGGCGGAAATTAACTGCGATCAGTGTAATGATGGAGGCTGCGGCCTGCAGTGCCATCATCCAGACGGGCGACATGCCGACATTCAGAACCTCCTGCATGAGTACGATGCCAATGCCGAAGAGCATGGTCACTGCCTGAATGATCACGCCCAATGTGGCAGCGCGGCGGACGGTCTTGGTACCCAGAATGAGCTGTGCCATGCCGCTGAAGGTGCCGGAACATGCTGTCGAGGCACTCATATTTTCCGTGGGAGCCGTTTCTGCGGCATAGTCGGGCTGCATCTTGACGGGCAGGACTTTGAGCATCTCCTGCGGCACATCAAACAGCTCGGAAATACGATGGATGGTGATCATGGCATCCACGCTGTGGAGGATCATGCAGATACCGCGGCGCGTCATGAGCTTTGCCCAGTACTTCACCTGCGGATCGGCACGAAGTTCTACCAGGAACATGGCAGAAAGATTGCCGGAAACGGACAGATATACCGCCTCCTTGCCGCTTCCAAGAAGCTCGGCTTCCTTATTGCGTGCGGGCATACCCTCGATATTGTGGCTGACCATCAGCTCGCGGTTGCCCAGCAGGACGCGCTGGTTGTTGATCCATCCGCAGAGTCCCATGCCGTCCTCGTAAACGTAGTTTTCCACAGGATAGAGCTTCTGCTCCTTGCCTGCAAGCACCTCGCGGAAAATACCGCTGAATACGCTGCTGGCATGTCTGGAAAGGCTCGCTGCAGCATAGAGGCTTTCCTCCGGACGGATGCTGGAGAACATCTTCACGCCTGCCAGCTTCACGGAACCATCCGGGAACATGGAGGCAGCATCAACCATCACAGAATTGGTATCATAGAAATCATCCACGCTCTGGTAGCCGAGCAGCAGTGCGCCGTTTCTGACCATGCGGCGTACTGCCTTATACATGGGCAGATTTGCCACAAAGGTGATGGCTGCACAGCCGCAGGCAGAAGCAAACATGGAAAAGACCATCAGACCATAGGCAGGGCTTTCTGCCTTGAGGAAGGTCAGCAGAACTGCCAGTGCTGCGGAAAGTCCGATGCACAGCGGTGCGGCGATCCGGCAGAAACGGTCAGCAAGATCGGCGGAATATGTATATTTGCGGAAATCCGTAAGACAGTCCGTGCGGCGCATTGCCGTCAGGATGGGGAAATCTCCCAGTACGCCGCGCGTGATCGTTTCCGCGCGTTTCTCATCCTCGACCACATGCAGACCGCAGCAGCCGGTCCGGCGTGCCGCAAGCTTCAGGTTGGTCTCCTCACGGTTGACGATCAGGAGCTTGCCGACAGAATGCAGCAGAAGCACCAGCACTGCACAGGGCATGTAGAGCTTGACTGCGCCCTCCGCCATTACCTCCGGGGCAATGAATGCGGAAGCTGAGGCGAGCAGACAGCCGGACAGAGCTGCCGCTGCAAGGCTGTCCGTATCGGCATGGAGCGTAAAGAGCCGCCGGAAACCGTTTTTCAGAACGGGGTAGCAGACCACTGCTGCCGCAATACCCAGCAGCGTCTGGATGCCGGCAAGCATATGGTCGGACATGGCTTCCATCCAGCCGACGGAAAGAATATCCCCGAAGGACAAAAAGCCGCTGATGAGCATAACAAGTGTCAGAGCCATGATGCGGAAGCTGATGGCATCGCGCAGCTCTGCAATATCATTGCGGATGTCCGCTGCATTTTCCAGCTCCATGCGGTCGGAGAGAAGCTGCTGCTGCCGCCTTGTCTCCTCCTCCGCCTCCTCCGGCGTGCGGGTGATGCTGACATCAAGCGCATTGGCATCGGTCAGACTGCCTGCGCTGAGGTTGATGCTGGTCATCTCCGCTCTGGGAGCGGGCTTGACATCCACAGGCTTGACAGGCTCCGGATCCGGCACCCGCGCCACGGGTACGGCATCCAGGGTATTCAGGCTCAGTGTTTCCGTGCCGAAGGCTGTCACATCGTCACGGTTGACCTTCCGGCGGTGGCGGGCTTTCTTTGCACCATGGATCTGTGTGTACAGATACTCGCCCTCCGGACGTTCTCGGTCGTAGGTATAGCCCTCCTCATCCACAGGCACGCGCTTCTTTTTCCGCTTGCGCTTTTCCATTTCCTTTGCGCGTGTGGAATCGCTCATGCGGCGGATCTTGGGCGTATCATTTACAACCGTTGGCTGGGGCTTCGGAGGCTCCGGCTCGGACGGCTGGGCATTGGCAGTGCCGTTGACGCGCATGGGCATATTGTCGATCTCCATTGCGGAGGACTGGATGAAGGAGACCTTGGAATGATCGACAGCCAGCGAAGCACGGCGATTCGTGTAGAGCGGCTGTCTGCCTGCCCGGCGTTCCTCCGCTGCCTGTGCAAATTCATCACGGTACTGCTGCTGCCGCTCTGCCTTCTTCTGCTCTGCTGCGGCGGTAATATCGGAAATATCCGGTGATTTGGTTTCTGCCGGTGCGGTTTGTCTGACCGGCTCCGGAGCCGGTGCAGGCGGTTCTGCCGCGTCTTTCTTTTTCTCGGCAGAAACAGGAGCATATTCATTCAGAATATCCTCCAGTGTCATGTTTTGTTTTCCCATTTCTATACAGACTCCTATCCTCTTTGCCGTACAACTTCATACATAAAAATTCCCGCTGCCACGGAGGCATTCAGGGAGGTGATCTTTCCCATCATGGGGAGCTTTACAAGAAAATCGCATTTCTCGCGGATCAGCCGGCTCATGCCGCTGCCCTCTGAACCGATAACAAGTGCCACCGCACCGTCAAACTTTGTTTCTGTGTAAAGGCTGCCGTTCATATCCGTGCCATAGATCCACACGCCCGCCTTTTTGAGCTTTTCAATCGCGGATGCAAGGTTGGACACTCTTGCCACCGGCAGCCAGCTTGCTGCGCCTGCGGAGGTCTTATGTACGGTCGGGGTCAGCATGGCACTGCGGCGTTTCGGGATGATGATGCCGTCCGCGCCGGCAGTTTCTGCCGTCCGGATGATCGCGCCCAGATTGTGCGGATCCTCGATCTCATCGCAGATGATGATGAAGGGCTTGGTTCCCTTCTTCGCGGAGACATCCAGCAGATCCTCCACTGTCACATAGTCAGCACATGCACCGAAGGCGATCACGCCCTGGTGTACGCCCTCCGTCATCTGGGAGAGCTTCTGGTCGCTGACCGTCTTCACCACCGCGCCTTTTTCCTGCGCCAGCGTGCGGATCTCATGCAAACCTGCACCGCCGCTGACATATACTGTATCAATCGCCTGCCCGCTGAGCAGAGCTTCACGGACGGGATTGCGTCCGATGATCATATTTTCCCTTTCTGAAAAGGCTGTTTCTTTCTTAGCCATGTTATCACCTTTCTTTGTGCTTCAGGGATGCGCCGCGTGGGCAGGATTCCCCGGAGTAGATAGACACATAAATATTATACCACGGAAACAACGGAATTACAAGCCTTTTTACGTCACTTTTAAAAAAAATTCAGAAAATTGTCAGCAGCAAGAAGAAGTGCTGCTGCACCGGCGGAGCTGACGGCACCGAGCAGAAAAATCAGCCAGCCGCGCAGACGCGTCCTCCTGCGTCCAGCCGGTGCATTCTGCATATAATATTCCGTTTCCGCCTGTGCTTCATGCAGGGGGACTTCGGCAATGTCCGGTCTGAGATAGAGTACTGCACGTTCAAAATATACGCTGTCGGGATGGTTGATCTCAATCACCTTTCTGTTTACGCCTTTGATCATGGAAGAAACCGCCTTTCTGGAATCTTGTGCTATACGGTCATTAGCATCCCCTCATTTTCCCGCAATATACAAGTTGTATTCAAATTTCTCCACCGTGTTTTCCACAAACATGTGGAAAACTCTGTGAAAACAACGCGGTTTCCATACTGCCATTGTTGACAATTCTGTGGAAACGGTGGAAAACTAACGTGTCCACGCCATTTTTCGACCTTGTGGAAAATTTCCCGACACAGAATTACAAAATGTAGTAGCCAGTTTTTTCCTCAGAAAAAAATGTCGAAATATAGAAATTCGCAGATTCTGGCATACTGCTGTGCTCCGGTACAGCTGCAGCCTACTGCATATAAAAAAGCCGGCATCACTGCCGGCTTTTGAACTATGCAATTGTACATCACGGGTAATTTTTCAGACCATAGAAGCTTTCCGCAAAATTGGCAAGCTCCGCACCCGTACCCATGATCGCGTTGAAATTGGTGGTAGAACGGTCTGTGGATTCCGCCTTATCGCCGGAAGCGTCCTTGGAGGAACATCTGCCGATATAATTACCGGTCGCTGTATCCGCCGCAAAGCAGCCCTTGATCGTGTAGTCCTGAATGCAGACTGCCCAGTTTTTCTCTGCACCGTCGGACACTGTCTGGTTGACCTCGGCAACAAAATCGCGGATCGCATCTGCACCGTCGAGATCATCAGTAACTGCTACCAGTGAAGAACTGATGCCCACAGTATGGGACGTTGTGATCAGTCCATTCTCATAATATGTCACAATGAGTGTACCGCCGAACGGACTGTCCGTTTCTGCGATACGGTCAATGCTCATGAACTTCTGCATTTCAGTCTGTGCTGCATTGAATACCATACGGGCATTGGCGTTCTCGTCCTTCAGACGTGCCATTCTGTAATAGCTGCTCATTGCAGGCGCAAGAATACCAGCCAGGATACCGATAATTGCAATTACAACGATCAGCTCCACCAGTGTAAAGCCCTTCAGTTTTCTTCTCATTTATAAACACCTCATCATTCTGTCGGAAATCATTCTCTATCAATTATACCATTTTACAGCACAAAAGTCAACCGGTTTCATGCATTTCGTCGGATGCAGGATTCACAAAAAACAAAGCATGTTTTTCAGCAACATTCACAACATCCTATATTTTCCATCTTCTTCCGCAAGCCGCAGCTGTACGGAAAATTACAAACTTTCATTATACATTATACCACTGTATTCATATTTTGTCAATAGTTTTTTGAAAAAAATTTAAATTTAATGCACTGAAAAGTATTGCGAAGCGGCGGTGCGGATGGTATAATAGATAGGAGAAGCCATACAAAGGAGTCATATCATGTTCAAAAAAATCATTTGCATCCTGCTTTCCGGTGCAATGCTGCTCTGTGCAGGCTGTTCGGAGAGTGAGGAGGACGGCAAGGGATTTCAGTTCACCTGTGCGCTTGCCGGAAATCCTGCCTGCCTTGATCCGCAGTATGCGGAGAACGAAAATGCAGATATTCTCATCACCAACCTCATGGAGGGACTGGTGCGGCTGGATGAAAACGGCATGCCGGTGGCTGCCGGTGCGGAAAGCTATACCATCTCTGAGGACGGGCTGTATTATATGTTCAATCTGCGCGAGGGCTGCTGCTGGTACCGCAGCGGGCTGACGGAAGGAGAGACTGTGCCGGTCACGGCGCAGGACTATGTATACGCATTCCGCCGGATCCTGGATCCCCTTACAAAATCACCATATGCCAATACCTTCGCCTGCCTGAAAAACGCCAATGCCATCATGGCTGGAACAATGGATGTTTCAGAGCTTGGCGTGTCCGCGCCGGATGACATGACAGTGATCTTTCAGCTGGAATATATGAACACAGAATTTCTGCAGCTGCTGGCGCAGCCCTGTGCAGTTCCCTGCAATGAGGAATTTTTCCTCTCCACGAACGGCAGATACGGGCTGGACATGGACACGGTGCTGTGCAATGGCGCGTTCTATCTGACAAAGTGGAATTATGACGCTTACGGCAGTGAAAACTTCCTGACTCTGCGCAAGAACCCGACGCACTATGACGCGGAGAACATTTCTCCGAGCAGTCTGACCTTTCACATTCTCAAATCGCAGTCCTCTGCGGATGCGAAGTTCGCAGAAGGCGGCGCGGATGTGCTGGCAACGCTGAGCAATTCGACGCAGTACATGGATTCCAAGGAGCATACTGTGGTTTCGGAATATGCGGAAACGATGGGGCTGGTTTTCAATCCGGACAATGAGATCCTGCAGAACGAGGATCTGCGGCTTGCACTGGCGCACGCCATTGACCGTTCCGCATACGCGCCGAAGCTCAGCGCGGATCTTCTTCCTGCCTACGGCGTGATCCCGCCGGCGGTGGATCTGCTGGGCAGCTCCTACCGTGAGATCCAGGCGGACGAACCTCTTGCGCTCCCCTACGATCCACAGCGGGCGGCGGAGCTGTTCGATAAGGCGGAAAAGGCACTGCATCTCAATTCTATGAATACCATCCGCATTCTGGTTTCCACGGACATCACGGATACGGACGCACTGCTGACCATCTGTCAGGAATGGCAGACGCTGTTCGGGCAGTACATCGGTCTGGATACCGTCACGCCGGATGAATACGCCTCGCGCATTGCCTCCGGGGATTACAGCATCGCGCTGTACAGCATCGGGGCGAACCGGAACAGCTGTTATGACATGCTCCGGCAGTTTATCACGCAGCAGAAGCAGCTCGGCTTCTCGTCCGAAGAATTTACCGGTATCATGGCGGAGCTTGCAAACACCCAGAAAACTGCGGATTCTGTGAAGCTGTACAGCATGGCAGAGCAGGCGATCCTGGACAGCCATGCATTCATTCCGCTGTTCTACAAAAATTCCTATCTTGTCTGCACTTCGGGTAATACGGAGATCGGATTCGACGCATTTTCAGGAACGATCGACTTCCGGTATGCGAAGCATTTTTCTGAATGAAGCACGGCACATCCACTTCAGTAAAAAACTCACCACAAAGAAAACAGCACCTGCCAAACGCAGGTGCTGTTGTTTGTTTATTAAATAAACCGCCTTGCCGTCATATAGCGAAATAAAACCAAGCGTAATCGCAAGGTGGGTATCCGCCTGAAAGCTGCACGCTCCCTTCGTCCGATTACCGCAGGAGGTTTACCGAAGTACCCTTTGCTGCGGATCGGGAGGTCTGCACTTCACTGTCAGAGCTAAATTCCCTTAGTATGAGTGTTGGATTATAAAAACTATAATTACTCGAACAAGGCAGAATATTTACATGCTTATGCGAAGCTGCAGTTATTCAGCTTCTTCCTCATCGTCAAAGCCCTCTTCCAGCATTTCGGAAATGCGCTCGATGAACATATTGCCGATGCGGTCGTATTCTTCATCGTTGTCGATGGTCGTGAGATAGTCCACACCATCCTCGTCCGCGCCGCCCTTCAGGATGACAAGCTCCGTGTCCTCCTCCAGTGCAGCCTCGGGATCCTCAGAATAGGGAACCAGTGCATAGTAAGTAGTACCATCTACCTCCATGACATCCATCAGCTCAAATTCATGCTCGTTGCCTTCTTCATCCGTCAAGGTGAAAATCTCCGGATTGGTGTTCATCTCATCCATGTTTGACTCCTATCCGCCGCTGGGGCTGTGTTCTTTGTTGTAACTCTATTATACTATATTTTCACTAAAAAATCAAGAGGAAATTTCAAATTTTTTAGATATTTTCTGTTCTGCGCCCAAACTGCCGAAACAGCGTGGGATTCCCGCGGAGCGTTCTGCTGATGTTTCCATGATACCACAATGCGGCTGATTTGTCAAGGGGGAGAATACGCAGAATTTGCCGGATTATATTGCACTTTGCCGGAATTTGTGCTATAATGGGAAAAACACCCGCTGCCGTGCAGAAGCCTGCCGGCAGAGAAAGAAGGGAAACCATGGAATCCAGAATACAGATCACAGCGCAGCTGACCCGCTTTGTCAGCTTTGCGCTGCAGCAGAATTATGTCCCCATTCTCCGCAGTCTGACACTGCGAAACCTGAGTGATGCCCCGATCTCCGCGCTCACGGTGCGGATCACCGCAGAGCCGGCATTTGCACATACCCTCACCATACCGGTCGATCAGCTCCAGCCGGATACACCGCTGGAGCTTGCGCCCGTGCGGCTTACCGTTTCACCGGAATATCTCTATGCCCTGACCGAACGTCTTGCCGCCCTCCTCCATGTAGAGGTGCTTGCCGGGGAGGAGCTTCTCTGCCGCGAGGAATTACAGGTGGAGCTGCTTGCACCCGACCAGTGGCTCGGCACACAGCATCTACCGGAGATGACCGCCGCCTATGTGATGCCCAACCATCCGCGCATTGCGGAGCTGCTGGGAAAGGCGGCGCAGTTCCTTCAGAAATGGACGGGGGATCCTGCCTTCACCGGCTATCAGAGCAGGAACCCCAACATCGTCAAAAAGCAGGCGGCGGCAATCTATGCCGCGCTGCAGGCGGAAAATCTTGCCTACACCATGCCGCCCGCAAGCTTCGGAAGCGTCGGGCAGCGTGTACGCCTGCCCCATGCTGTGCTGGAGCAGAAATGCGGTACCTGCATTGATCTTTCCCTGCTGTATGCCGCCTGTCTGGAGGCGGTGCAGCTGCGCCCCCTCCTGCTGTTCACGTCGGGTCACGCCTTTGCCGGATGCTGGCTGGAGGAGGAGACCTTTCCGGAATGCATCACCGATGATGTGACTGCCATCACCAAGCGCACAGCCGCCGGCATTGACAGCATATGCCTTGTGGAATGCACGGATTTCACAGCGGGCAAGCCCTGTGATTTTGACCGCGCAGAACACCATGCGAATGCGCATCTGGAAGAAGAAGGCAGCTTTGAGTTTGCGCTGGATATTCTCCGCTGCCGCTGCAGCGGGATCCGCCCGATGCCGGTGCAGCTCTCCGGGCAGGAAAGCTTCACGGCTGCGGACTTCGGAGAACGGCGTGATAAGGAGATCACTGCCGCACCCAAGGAGATCCGTCCCCACCTCCCCGAAGCGGAAGCCGCTGAACAGCCGGTAACAAAGCAGGGACTCTGGGAGCGCAAGCTGCTGGATCTCAGCCTGCGCAACAGCCTGCTGAATTTCCGCCCCAGTGCCTCCAATGTCCAGTTCATGACGGCGGATATGGCAAAGATCGAGGACGAGATGTCCAAAGGTACGGATCTGAGCATCATGCCCGGTCCGCAGGATGTGACCATTACCATTTCCGACAGTAAGATGTATGAAATCGAAAATGAACGCGACCTGATCTCTGCGATCGCAGACGCGGAATTTCAGAACAAGCGTCTGCGCACCTTCCTGAAGGAGGCAGAGCTGGAGCGCGTCCTCAAGAAGCTGCATCGTCAGGCAAAGGTGAGCATTGAGGAAAACGGCGCAAACACGCTCTATCTTGCCCTTGGATTCCTCAAATGGTATGAAACCGACCAGAGCAGCCGTCCGCGCTATGCACCGCTGGTACTGGTGCCGGTGGATCTCGTGCGGAAGGTGCAGAAGCGTTCCTACCTCCTGCGCATCCGCGGCGAGGAAACACAGATGAACATCACACTGCTGGAAATGCTCCGCCAGTTCTTCGGCATCCGCATCTCCGGGCTGGATCCCCTGCCCATGGACGAAAGCGGCATTGACCTTGATCTGGTATTCAGCACCATACGCAGGGCAGTCATGGCAAAAAAAGGATGGGATATTGCGGAATATGCATTCCTCGGTCAATTCTCGTTCAGCCAGTTCATCATGTGGAACGACATCCGCACAAGAAGCGCGGAGCTTGCGCAGAACAAGGTTGTTTCCTCCCTCATGGCAGGAAAGCTCACCTGGGAGCCGCAGTCCATCGACATGCCCCCGGCGGAGCTTGACCATTCCGTTGCACCGTCGGATATGGCAGTTCCCACAAGTGCGGATTCCTCACAGCTTGCGGCGATCTATGCAGCATCCAAGGGAGAAAGCTTCGTCCTGCACGGTCCTCCCGGAACGGGCAAATCCCAGACCATCACCAATATGATCGCCAACGCCCTCTATCAAGGGAAATCCGTCCTCTTTGTGGCAGAAAAAATGGCAGCTCTCTCCGTCGTGCAGAAGCGTCTTGCCGGTATCGGGCTTGCGCCGTTCTGCCTAGAGATGCATTCCAATAAAACGCAGAAGAAAGCCGTTCTCGGTCAGCTTGCCAGAACACTGGAGGTCGGGCATGTCAAGTCCCCCGAAGCCTACGAACGGACAGCGGATTCCCTCAAAGCACAGCGCGATGCACTCAACGGCATCATGGAACAGCTCCACAGCATTCAGCCGGCGGGCATGTCCCTGTATGATGCCATTGTGAAGTTTGATGCGAATGCAAAATATAAAAACACGGTTGATCTCGGCGCAGATTTTGCTGCTGCCTGCACGCCTTCGCATTACGCCGACTGTCTGGAGGCAGTGCAGCGCACCGCCACAGCCGGACGGGAATGCGGCGGCTTCCGCAATTCCGCACTGCGAGGCTACCGGAAAACAGAATATTCCATGGAGATCCGTGATGCCTTCGAGCAGTCCGCGCGCCGTCTGCAGAGCCTTGCCGATACGGAGCGCGGGCATTGGCAGGAGCTTTGTGCCGCGCTTTCCCTCGATCCGCAGACCAGCTATGCAGAATATGCGGCAATGACGGAGCTGCTGGCTTCCGCTGTTTCCGGCGATTACCTTGGCACTGCACTCGGCAGTGATGCCGGACAGAAGCGCGAGGAGCTGAACCGCCTGCTTTCCGAGGGCAGTCAGTACGCTGCCCTGCATGAAAAGCTTGCGTCCGAATATGAAAGCTCCATTTTCAATGTGGATGCCGCTGCTGCGCGGCTCGACTGGAAGCGCAACGAGCAGAAATGGTTCCTGCCGAAGCTCTTCGGCAAGAACAAGCTCCTCAAGGAAATGACGCTCCACGCGAAGGATCCCGCTGCTGTAACAGCGGAAAGCTACCTTTCTCTCTGTGATACGCTTGAGACCCATGCCGCGCTGCAGCGCACGGTCAGCGGTGCGGATACCGCACTGACCTCCGTATTCGGCAGCAGCTGGAAGGGAGAAAACACCGATTTTACAGCATTATCCGGGCTGTATGCCAATTCTGTGCGTCTCTGCGACAGCACACAGGGTCTTACGCAGTCCGGCGGTATCCGTGAAGCCCTCCGCCGCATGAAGGCGGATGAAGTCCTGCGCCTGCGCGTGACGGAACACTGTGAGGGTGCGGCGGAGCTGAATGCACTCCTGACGCAGCTGCAGACAGAATATGCTGTGGATACCGCGCCCCTTCTGGCGGAGAAGGACTGGTTCACAGCACTGCGGGAAGCCGCAACGGGCTGGTGCGGCGACATTGCCCGACTGCGTGAGCGCACCGTTCTCCAGAATGCCATGAACGCACTTGGAGAGCTGGGGCTTGCAAAGCTCACAGAAGCCTACCAGCAGGATACGCTCACAGAAGACGACCTCCTCCCCGCATTTGAGTGCGAGCTGTGCCGCGCTGTGATCGCGGACGGCTTCCGGAAGCATCCTGCGCTGACCTCCTTCCAGGAGGCGCAGTTTGAAGCTCAGGTACAGAAATACCGCGATACTGCAAGAGAATTTGAACAACTCACGGTTCAGGAGCTGGTTTCCCGTCTTTCTGCCAGGATCCCGGCACAGGGCGCGGGCGGTGCCTCCTCCTCGGAGATCGCCATTCTCCAAAGAGCCATCAGAAGCGGCGGCAGGATGCTTCCCATCCGCAAGCTGTTCGACAGCATCCCGAACCTCCTGCGCCGGATGTGTCCTTGTATGCTCATGAGCCCGATCTCCGTGGCGCAGTACATTGATCCGGCATTCCCGAAATTTGATCTTGTTATCTTCGACGAGGCATCCCAGCTTCCGACCAGTGAGGCAGTGGGTGCCATTGCAAGGGGCGAGAATGTCATTGTCGTGGGCGACCCGCGCCAGCTCCCGCCGACCAGCTTCTTCACCTCCAATCAAGTGGATGAGGAGCATTATGACCAGGAGGATCTGGAAAGCGTACTGGATGACTGCCTTGCACTGTCCATGCCTCAGAAGCATCTGCTCTGGCATTACCGTTCACGCCATGAAAGCCTGATCGCGTTCAGCAATGCAAGATTCTATGAGAACAAGCTCCTGACCTTCCCGTCACCGGCGGATCTCGTGTCCGAGGTGAAGTGGGTGCATGTCGAGGGTTATTACGACAAGGGCAGAACCAAGCAGAATCCTGCCGAAGCACGCGCCGTGGTCGAGGAGATCGTCCGCCGCCTGCGGGATGAACAGCTCCGTCAGGAAAGCATCGGCGTGGTAACATTCAGCGTCGTACAGCAGAATCTCATTGACGATATGCTGTCGGAGGAATTTCTGAAGGATCCCAAACTGGAGGAATATGCAAATGCCATGTATGAACCGATCTTCATCAAGAATCTGGAAAATGTACAGGGTGATGAGCGTGATGTGATCTTGTTCAGTGTGGGCTATGGTCCCGATCAGAACGGCAAGGTATCCATGAACTTCGGACCTCTCAACCGTGACGGCGGCTGGCGCAGACTGAATGTTGCCGTGTCCCGTGCAAGAAAGGGCATGATGGTATTCTCCGTCATCCGTCCGGAACAGATCGACCTGTCACGCACCTCCTCGGATGGTGTCGCACAGCTCCGCGCATTCCTCGAATTTGCCGCAAAGGGCAAATCCGCCCTTGCTGTCAATGCCGATCATGCCGCTGTGCATACCGACGGATTCGCCGAAGCTGTGGCACAGGAGCTGCGGAAGCTTGGCTTTGATGTGAAATGCGGCATCGGCTGCTCCGGCTTCAAGCTGGATGCGGCGATCGTCCATCCTGACAAGCCCGGCGAGTACCTGCTCGGTCTGATCTGCAGCAGCGGCACCATG
The DNA here is from genome assembly GCA_045546475.1 of Oscillospiraceae bacterium. Classification (GTDB taxonomy): domain Bacteria; phylum Bacillota; class Clostridia; order Oscillospirales; family Ruminococcaceae; genus UBA3855. The sequence continues at coordinate 30,689 of JAZQCT010000069.1, read as the reverse complement.
AAGGACACGATCACCGCAAGGGACAGAAACATTCTCCAGCCTTCCGTTCTGCAGGGGCTTGGCTGGCAGCTCTACCATGTGCATATCCTGGAATGGCTCGACAATAAGGAGCGTCTGCTTGCCCGCATCCAGGCGGCAGCGGAACAGGCATTGGAGGAATCCCGCAAGGCACCGGAGGAACGCAGACCTGCGGAAACGGAAAAGCCGCGCACCTATGATGCCTTTGCCTTCGAAACCGAGGAAGCCCCCGTACCGGCGGAGAGCTGCCCGAAATATGAAGCCTGCACACTGCCGCAGATGGGAACACCGGAGGATTTCCAGACGGCGGAAGCAAAAAAGCGCGTACTGCTGTGTATTGAGAAGATCGTCTGCACGGAAGCTCCCGTCAGCCGTCATCTCGTGCTGAAGAAAGTACTCGGCGCATGGGGCATCACCAGAACCGGCAGCCGGACGGAGCGTATTTTTGACGAAGCCGCTGCAAAGGCTGATCTGCGCATCACCGAATCAAACGGCGCGAAATTCTTCTGGCGCACTGACCAGGAGCCTGCGGAATATGCGCAGTGCCGTATTCCGGACGGCGCGGAAAAGCGCGGAATGGAGGACATCTGCACCGAGGAGATCGCTGCCGGTGTGATGTGCGTCCTGCGCAGCCAGATCAGCGCAAGCCGCAGTGACCTCATCCGTGAAACGGCAAAGCTGTTCGGCTTCACCAGAAGCGGCGGCGTGATCGAAACCGCTGTGAACAGCGGCATTGCCTGCGCTGCATCCCGCGGACTTCTGACGATCGAGGATAATGGCAGGATCATCCTGAAATGATGTGAATACAGACAAAATCCCCGCCATTCGGCGGGGATTCGTTTGCAGCATCAAAAACTGCCGCACGGGATGGTGCGGCAGTTTTCAGCATTATGCAATCGGAAGTGTTGTCAGCAGTCCGATGCTGTACTTCAGAATATTCAGTGCATCCGTGGAAGTTACCTTACCATCATTGTCCACATCCGCATTCACACTTGCCTGGTCAGACAGGGGAGCTCCGGCAAGGAGGTTCTTGTTCACGGTGAGTACATCCAGGATGTTGACCTCGCCGTCCTCGTTGGCATCGCCGTAAGCTGTCTCTGCTGCCGGCGTTGTGGTCGTGGGTTCTTCCGGCTCAGTGGTTGCGGTCGTCGGTTCTTCCGTATCCGGAACGGAGCCGTCGGGTTCAATACCGCCGATCAGTACGCCGTCGGTGTAGACACAGATATTGTCGTTTCTGATCTCGTTGCCCGTGCCGAAGAATGCGTCATCATTCTCATAGATCGTCAGGTTCTTGTAGCTCCAGTCATTGTCCGGTGTCCACATGTCGCCGTAGTAGCAGCCCATTGTGAACTGGTACTTCTTTGCAGAGTTTGCGAAATTGTAGCCGTCGAAGGTGACTTCAAAATAATAGGTATTATCCAGCTTGTCGTACTTGTAGGGACCGCTGATCACACCGTCTGCGGGAGCTGCCTCCACACTTGCCTGGTCGTACAGCTCACTGCCCTGCATACCCATGGGGTTGGACATTTCGGAGCCGTCATAGTAGTAGCGGATGGAGATATTGTCCAGCTTCTTAGTGGATGTGGTCTTGACCATCAGGGAAACCTTGGTCACGCCTGCACCGGTATCCTGCTTGTCGTCAATACCTGCGGCTTCTACCCAGTAGGAATCTGCGCCGCCGTTCTCATCATCGCCGTATTCCGGCAGGGGCGGGAAATTCGGTGTGACTTCCATGCTCTCGTCACCGTAGTATGCATAGATACCGGCAGCTGCGCCGACAAATGCCGCATTGTAGTCGATGGTAACTTCGTTGTAGATCCAGTCCGCTGTGGTGTCATTGTGTTCGTCAGAACCATCCGGACCGCCTACCAGTGCGCCATAGAGTACATAACGATGCTCATCCGGATCCTCGCACTTGGTCAGACCGGAAGCCGCACGGTGATGCGGGAACTTAACAGCATTATCACTATAGCCTACTACATAGCAGCGGTTAAGGGGGTTATCGCCGAGGATATAATCCATCTGACCCTTTGCCCATTCACTGTATTCACCGGGCTGACCATTATTGTTATACTTATCATATACATAAGCGATCAGCTGCATTGCGGTGTTGTATCTTGCACTGCCCCAGACGCTCAGGAATGCATAGCCGCCGGGGGATTCGAGTGCCTGCCATGTGGGGAAGCACTTTTCTACTTCATCCCAGAAATCATCATAAACATACTGGTTCTTGCCCTGTGCAGTTCTGACCATATCCACGAGTCCCAGCTCCGGATAGGTCTGGTTGATGATGCCCCATACGCTGTTGGTGCCGCTCCACATATCGTTCCAGCAGAAACACCAGCCGGAGGGAGCATAGTAATCCAGATACGGTGCAGCAGTTTCCAGATAGGATTTATCCTCTGTGCAGAGGAACAGCCAGGCCGCTGCCCAGCAGTAGTCATCTTCCCACTTGCTGGAACCGTAGTACTGCTTCGGACCGTCGCCGTTGTCACTCAGTTCCAGCGGATTGTCGTTTGCAAACTTCCAGAGTGCCTTTGCATAGTCGAGGGACTTTTCAGCATACTCCGGATCGGTGTCCTTGAAGTTCAGATAGTTGATCGCAAGAGAACCTGCCGCAGAAACAACATAGTCCGTCTGGGGCTTCTCCGCTGTCAGGAAGAAGGCAGGTCTTGCCATTTCATCCACTTCCGGAGAATTCCAGTAAGCATGGTCAATATCACCATCGCCGACCTGATAGCAGTGTGCGATGACTGTACCGCTGTCATCACGGAATGTACACTTCATCAGATAGTCATTGAAATAACGCAGGATCGTTTCAATATGTGCATCCTGTCCGGTCTTCACATAGGAATCACGGAATTCATAATAACCCCAGCCAAGCGCAGCGGCGGAGTAGTTTTCCGGCATACCGAATTCCACATGGTCACCGGCATCGTGCATACCGCCGGCTACGTCAATATAGCCGTCACCATCGGGGTCGAGTACATCGGCATACTGATCCATAAAGCTCTGGGACAGGTTTGTACCCACGCCATCCGTGATCGGCTGCATGGGAACCTTTGCGTCATAGGTGTGGCAGTCCCCTCTCCAGGTGTACTGGCTGTTCTCATCCACCTGATCACCGCACATGTTCGCATCATAAAAATACATCGAGTACTGCAGCAGCTTTGCGTAATTGTAATCTGTTTCTGCCGCGGATGCTGTCAGCTCCGCTTCCGGTACATAGCTGACCTGCGCCGGAACAAGAATCGCTGACATGTTCGCCATGAAAGCGGTTCCCATCAGTGCCGCAAGACCGCAGTTTGCCGCTCTGCGGATGCGATCTACCATTGTTTTCTTCATAACATTCTTTCCTCCTCATAAATTGTATTCGATTTCAATTCTTCATAGAATCTTCACGAAATACTTACAAATTCATTATAAAACATTTTCAAAGAAATGTCAATCTCTTTTGGTAAAATTGTTCGCGGAATTTTTAAAAAATTTCCTTAAAAAATGGGGAACTAAGCTAAAATTACCTAAACTTACTTTTTCGCCTGCGGATTCTTTTTCTTTTTACGCACGGAAAATCCGAAATCGCCGCATTTTCTGCCGAGCGCAAAGTATTCCCCATGGGCATAGGCAAGCAATCCTGCCTGCTGGAGGTTCAGTTTGCCCTTGCTGTCCACAAAGCGTTCCTCCACCTGTACCGCGAGGATCTCCGCCAGGAACATGGTGTGTGAGCCAAGCTCCTGTGCGCTGGTGATACGGCATTCCAGACTCACCGGACAATCCGCAAGGATCGGTGCGGATACCTGCGAGGCATCTGCGAGCGTCAGTCCGCATTTTTGGATCTTATTCACCTTTTCGCCGCTTTTCATACCGCAGAAGTCCGTGATCTTTCCCATGGCAGAGGTGGGCAGATTGATGACAAATTCCCCGGTCTCCTGCAGCATATGATAGGAATATCTTGACGGACGCACCGAAATATAGGTCATGGCAGGGTGGGTACAGACGATCCCCGTCCATGCAACCGTCAGCACATTCGGTTTTTCCATCGTTCCGCATGTAACCAGTGCGGGCGGAACAGGTCCGAGCAGCGCGCTCCCCTTCCAGATCAGCTTTCCCATTTGGTTTTCTCCTTTCAGGACTTTCTTGATTTTAGGATTTTTTTGCTTTACGATAACAATTTGTAAAATCCGACACCCCGCCGGAATAAAGCTCCTACTGAATCATTGTAACACAAATCCGGAAAAAAAGCAAATTTTTCTTCATAGATGTACGAACCGTGAATTTGGCTGTTTTCCAAACTTTTCAATTACTTACGGTAAAATATCAAAAAATTTTTAAAAAATGGTTGATTTTATGTCTGAAATGTGTTATGATATAGATAAGAGTATTATTTGGATAGGAGGATTGCTATGCAGATTTTTCTGATTCGTGAAACGAAGGGCAATGCAGTGCACGCAACGGAAACAAGAAAGAGAACCGGCTGCGGCATCAATCTGCAGAAGCCTGAAAACATGGCAAGATATAGCATGACTGGCTCCGTTGAGGACGCGTTCGGTCTGATGAATGAGGTCACATGCGAAAAATGCCAGAGTATTTTCACCAAAAGAATTCTGAAAGCCGACCGCAAAGAAATGAACCGTATGCTGAAGGAAGAAAAGAAGCGTACAAAGACCATGGGTGAGGATCCCAATCTGGTTTCTTTGGCTGAGGTACAGCAGGAACGCCAGAAGCAGGCTCTCCGCGAGCAGCGTTCTGCCGCAAGAGCCGCAAGACAGCAGGAGGAGGCAGCAGCCAAGGCGGCTGAGGAAGCTGCAAGAGCAGCAGAAGAAGCAGCTGCAGCTCCCGTTGTTCCGGAGATTCCGGCTCCCGCAGCACCTGTGCAAGCAGAAACACCGGAGCCGGCATTTGAACAGTATGTACCGCCGGTGAAGAAGCCCGCTGCACCCGCTGTTCCGACCGGTCCTGCACCGACTCATACATCCTACGGCGGATTTGCACTTGACGGCGATCTGGCACAGTTTGCACTGCCGAAGACCGCAGTGGATCCGACAGCAGCTGCTTTTGCAGCAAACGAGGGCAAGAATCCGAATATTCTTGCACAGCAGCAGGAAGCTGCACCCCCGCCGCCCGCATTCCCTGCACCCCAGTCCACACCGGTACTGGATGATCCGGCGGATATTATGGCACAGTTCAATTTCCCGCAGGCAGCTCCCGCTCCGGCTCCTGCTCCCCAGGCAGAGGAAATGGACGACATTATGGCGCAGTTCGGCATTTCCAATGCACCTGCTGCTCCCGCTCCGGCTCCTGCTCCCCAGGTAGAGGAAATGGATGACATTATGGCGCAGTTCGGCATTTCCAATGCACCTGCTGCTCCCACTCCGGCTCCTGCTCCCCAGGTAGAGGAAATGGATGATATTATGGCGCAGTTCGGCATTTCTAATGCACCCGCTGCTCCCGCTCCGGCTCCCCAGGCGGAGGAAATGGATGACATTATGGCGCAGTTCGGCATCTCCAATGCACCCGCTGCTCCGGCTCCCGCACCCGCTCCGACACCGGCTCCTCAGCGGCTGACAAGCTCCATTCAGGAGATCGGCGAGCTGGCAGACCGCATGTTCGGCGGCGACGAACCGATCGCACCCGTACAGCCGGCAGCTCCTGTTATGCCGTTTACTGCTATGACCTCCCCTGTTGAGGAGTTCTCAAATACAGTTTCGCAGATGAGTGAAGCAGCTCCCGTTGTTCCAGAAGCGCCTGCATTCACTGTACCCGAAGCAGTGGAACAAGCTCCTGCTATGCCGGAATTCCCCGCATTCACTGCACCGGAATCCGTGGAAGAAGCGATTGAAGCAATGCCGGAGATCCCTGCATTCACTGCACCGGAAACTGTGGAAGAAGCAATTGAAGCGATGCCGGAGGTTCCCGCATTTACTGCACCGGAAACTGTTGAAGAAGCAATTGAAGCTGTTCCGGTGGTTCCCGCATTTACTGTATCTGAAGCAGTAGAAGAAGCGATCGAAGCTGTTCCGGAGGTTCCTGCATTCACTGCACCGCAGGCTCCCGCTGTTCCTGAAATGCCCGCACCGCAGCAGGCAGCTCCCATGCCGCAGATGCAGCAGCCGTACATGCAGCAGCCCATGCAGGGTATGCCCCAGATGCAGAATATGCAGCCCGTTGCACAGTTTATGGGCTACGACGCTCAGGGGCAGCCGGTCTACTCCTATGTACAGCAGATGATGCCCCAGTTCATGGGCTATGATGCACAGGGTCAGCCGGTCTACGCACCGCCCGTACAGCCCTATGCACAGCAGATGGCACAGCCGCAGGCAATGGCTCAGCCCGCTCCTGCACCGCAGGCAGTATCTGTTCCGCAGGCAGCTCCCGTACCGCAGGCAGCTCCCGCGCCGCAGACAGCAGCACCGGCACCGGCTCCACAGAAGAAGAAGCCGCTGCTCTCTCCGATGACAACCAATACTGTTGTAGAAGAAAAGCTCTCACTGCCCGCAGATACAGAGCGTCCCTCAGTGGAACCCATGGCATATGCAAAGCCGAAGAAGTCCCAGGGTGTGCGCGTATCCAAGATCGAGCAGAAGAGCGATATGCCCGATTTCGTGCGTTCTGCGGTTTCCAAGTCCGCAGCACCGCAGGGCAATATCTTCGACCAGCAGAATGCTAATATTGCTGTTACTGACAGCATTGAGGACATTCTCTCCATGATGGGCGAGGATACTTCCAAGTTCAAGAAGAAGCAGGAATCCGAGGTTTCCCTGGAATTCAAGGAATACAAGCCCAAGGCTGGAAAGCCCGCTGCACCGAAGAAAACCGCAGCTGCCCCCAAGACTGAGGAGCCGGCACGTCCGCTGACCAAGGAAGAGCTGAAACGTCAGAAGCGTCAGGAAAAGATCGACGCAAAGTTCAAGAAGGATCTTGCAAAGAGAGGTTTCTAATCACCGTAAGGAATCCCATGCCATACGGCATGGGGTTCTTTCACATATAAAGAAAGGATCGATCTAAATGAATGATACCAACGCAATTATAGAATCCCTGCGCGGTCAGCTGACCGGTGAGCTGGTGAAGGATCTGCAGTTTCTGGAGCAGAAGGCGGCAGAATATGCCAAGCAGGAAAACGGCGACGAAATCGCCAATGCCATTGCGGAATTTGCAATGACACTGATGCCCCAGGGACATCTGGACTTCATGAAGCAGAAGATCTTCATCGGCGAACGCCGTATGGACGCGGTTTATGCGGAGGCAAACGCCCTCATGCAGAAGCGGCAGTTCGACAAGGCTCTTGTGCTGACCGGTCAGATCTACGACAAGATCCGCACGGAGTATGTGGAGACGGAGGAAGCAAGAATGTTCAGCTTCCGCAACCTGCTGGAATCCAATCTCTATTACATTATGTACCACCCGTCCAAGCGTCTGGATAAGGCACCGTTCGATCTGGTGAGATACCTGATGGCACATGCATTCAATCTGGTGGAAATGCGCCGTCCGTCCGAAGCCATCGAGGTTCTGGAGGAGGCAATCCGCTTCAATCCGGTTTCCCCCGATCCGCGTTTTGAGCTGGCTGAGATCTACAAGCTGATGCATGAGCATGACAAGCTGCTGACCGTGATCCGTGAAACGCTGGCGGTCTGCGCAACACCCTATGCCCTCTCCCGCTGCTATGCGAACCTGGGCTATTACTGTGTGGACATCAAGGACTATGAAAAGGCAATCTGCTTCTATTTTGAGAGCCTTGTCTTTACCCACACCCCGGCAATCCGTGCAGAGCTGATGCATGTGGCACAGCTGATGGGTCAGAAGATCCGTCCGCCCAAGCGCGAAGAAGTCGTTGCAGCATTTGCATCCCTGAATATTCCGCTCGGTCCCGATCCGAACGTGCTGACAGTTGCAGCGGCACTCGGCGAACAGGCAATGGAGAAGGAAGAATGGGAGAATGCCTGCTTCTATCTGCGCGTGTTTGCAGATCTGACAAACGACGAGGAAGCCAAGCGTCATTTTGAAGAATGCCAGGAGAAGGCAAAGGCACAGAAGGGCGAGGTATAATCGGTTATTCGGGGACATAGATTCCCCATAGGAAAGAAGGTATTTATTATGGTAAAAACAAACATCATGCAGGAAACGAACTGCCGGAAGATCGTGGATCAGAAGGGCTGCTTCAGTCTGGTGGAATACATCAAGGATGTTTCCGTCAATCATTTCAGCGCAGCCAGTGAGTACTATGCTGCACAGATGGGCGTTCACAAGAGACAGGTGGTCTGCAATCTGAACGGCAGCGGCATTATCGTACAGGCTGGTGCAATGCAGTGGACCTCCGGTCAGATTGAGGCTGTCACCAATATCAAGGGTGCCGGCGATTTCGCCAAGAAGCTCATCGGTTCCAAGGTAACCGGTGAAACCGCTGTCAAGCCGAGATACCGCGGCTTCGGTACGGTGGTTCTGGAACCGACCTACAAGTATGTCCTGTTCGTGGACGTTGCAAGCTGGGGCGGTCTGGTCATCGAGGACGGGCTGTTCTATGCATGTGATGACACTGTGGATACCAAGGTCATCGCAAGAAGCAACCTTTCCTCCGCAGCTCTGGGCGGCGAGGGTCTGTTCAGCACATGCCTGACCGGCAATGGCACCGTCGTTCTGGAAAGCCCGGTTCCGAAGGAAGAACTCATTGTCATGGAGCTGACCGAACCGAATGATGAAGTAAAGATCGACGGCAACATGGCGATTGCATGGAGCAATTCCCTGAAGTTCACCGTAGAGCGCAGCGGCAAGAGCCTGCTCGGCTCCGCAGCATCCGGCGAGGGTCTGGTGAATGTATACCGCGGTGTGGGCAAGATCCTGATGGCTCCCGTTGCTTCTGCCGCCAATTCACTTTCTTCACTGGCAAACCACGTATAATATCTGCATATCCATACAGAAGCTGCTGCAATTGTGCGGCGGCTTTTGTCTGTACAAAGGAGACTGCTATGGAGCAAGAAAAGAAACCGCGCCCCCGCACAGCCCTGCTTGATACCATCCGAGGGCTGACCGTCATCAACATGGTGCTCTACCATGCCATCTGGGATCTTGTCTATATTTTCGGCGTGAATTGGGAATGGTATCATGGGAACGGTGCGTATATCTGGCAGCAGTGTATCTGCTGCACCTTCATCCTCCTGTCCGGATTCTGTGCCGGCATGAGCAAAAAGCCCCTGAAACGGGGACTTATGGTCTTCGGACTGGGTGCAGTCGTTTCCATCGTGACTGCCATTTTTATGCCGAGTGAAATTGTCGTGTTCGGCGTGCTGACGCTCATCGGTTCGTGTATGCTCCTGATGATCCCCCTCAAGCCCCTGCTGGAGAGAATTCCGGCGATATTGGGCGGCATCATCTGCATGATCCTGTTTCTGTTCACACGGCGCATTTCATGGGGATATCTGGGATTTTTCGGAAAAGAGCTGATCCGGCTTCCCGACTGGCTCTATGCCAATTATGTCACGACATATTTCGGATTTGATTTTCCGGAATTTTACTCAACGGACTATTTTCCATTGTTTCCGTGGCTATTTTTATTCCTCACAGGATACTTCCTGTTCCGGCTGATCGGGAAATTCCTTCCGAAAGCCACTTGGAAAGGCATCCCTCCGCTGAATTTCATCGGCAGACATGCGCTGGAGATCTATGCAGTACATCAGCCGCTGATTTATGGAATCTGTCTGCTGTGGGATATGCTTCGATAAATAATAAGGCACACGAGTTTTGCATCGTGTGCCTTTGTTTTATACCATCGTTTTTGCCTTGATGATCAGCTTCTGCACAATACTCCCCTCCCGCACCGTCTGCACGGCTTCATCAAGAGGAAACCATTTCGCCTGTGCGACTTCGCCGGACAGCCGGAATTCTGCTTTTTTCACATGCACGAGAAATCCGAGCATCAGCTGGCATTTCATGTCGAACCAGTGGCTTTCCAGAAATGTAATGGATTCCGGCGTAAGTCCGATCTCCTCGATGATCTCACGTTTTGCCGATTCTTCGGCAGTTTCACCGCATTTCATATAGCCTGCAACCCCTGCAAAACGGGGATTTCCATAGCTCTGCTGAATGAGTGCGACCTCGCCCAGCTCATTGACAACGATGCTCAGAACGCAGGTCGAAAACATCTCAAACAGCGGAATTTCGCAGGTTTCGCAGTAGGGGATCATCCCCTCATCTCCGATTTCTTTCAGGGTTGTTTTTGTGCCGCAGTGCGGACAGTAGGTGAATTTCATAGTGACCTCCTGTTATGCCAAATTCTAATACAAACAGCATGACCAGATGCTATTGTTCTATACCAGTCACAAACGCAAGGATTTCCCTGCACATTTCCTCACTTTTAAAATGATGAATATAATGCCCACAGTCATAACAAATCAGCTTGGCATTCATGTCGGATGCAAAATCCTGCTGATGCTCCAGCCAGCCCGCTGAAGTCTGCTTGCCATTTGAAGAAAAAAGCAAGGTCGGACATTGAATTTTCCCATCCCTGCAGATGGTTTCCACGTTGCTGAAAATGGCATAGCCCTCGTTGAGGATACAGCGGTTAAACGCATTTCGTTTTCTCAAGAGTTTAAGCTGTGCAATTTCCTCTTTCGTCAGGGAATGGTGATTCAATTGACAGAGGATACTTGCTAACTTGAATTTCCCTGCCCATTTTATGATCCGCATTCTCCGTTCCAGCTCTTGTTCCGTCCAGCTCCGGTAGATGTCGGGCGTTGCCATATCCAGCCCGATGATGGCGGCGACCTCCTCCGGATAGGTCTGCTTCCATCGGATCGCTTCTAATCCCGACATGGAATGCGGTGCTAAAATGTACGGCGAAGTTTCACCGATAGCCGCCAATGCCTGCCTTTGCATACCAACAAGGGAATCAATATCACAGGGAGATTCAAAAATATCCGAGTATCCGTAGCCGAATTTCTCAATGACGATGATTCTGAAATGTGCCGCCAGTTTCTCATAAAGCACTTTAAAATCATAGACGGGAGCGATCGTGCCGGAACCGGACATCAGAACGAGTTTGGGGTGATTTTTGTTTCCCTGTGTATAGATATGCATGTGATGTCCGTTGATGGTTACTAATTTGCCGTTGTATTGCAGTGTTGTTTTCATGGTGACCTCCTAAAAATCAAACAAATCCTCATCCTCTATCACGCAGAAACTCCTCCAAATATCGCTGAACAGAAAGTCAAAATGAATGTGCCAACTTCGACGATTCCAGCGGATAAATTCATAACAGACATCACAATCGTGGCTATCTTTCGTTTCTGCATTTCTTTTGCTTTCCTGATTCCAATCATACCTGCTGGTATTCCGGCAAGAAAGAGAAAAATACATCCAGTCAATCCCATGTGTTCCAGTAATCCAAATAAAGGATTGGAATTCAGGATATTTGTCGGAGTCATACTCCACCAGATTGTAAATGGAATGAAAACGGCAAGTACCAATTCTAACCAGAATGTGCTAATATTGCCGTTCTTTGTATTTTTTGTCATGTTCCAGGATCTCCTTTGTTGTATGTGTTAATCCGTCATTTTGAGTGTATTACACTTATAATCCAGAAGCATATCAAGAATTTCGGGGCATTTTTGCTCGTTCGCTGCTTCGATGTAGGTCTTGATATTTCTTTTGGATAAAAATTTTCCCGATTTAACAAGTGTTTCAATCAACCCGAAATAGTACTGCATTTGTTCTTCTCTTCCTCTGCGATCCACATTCATCCGATAAAGCATCATGAATCGCACAAAAACCTTTTTGAGATTCTTTTTGATATACTTTTCCGTCATTTCATCCCCGTCATTCATGTAAATCTGAAGAATGATTTCGTATTTTTTCATTGCATCATACAGGTTAACAACATAGTCATAGTTTTTTCTTGCAATCATATTGACTGTTGTATATGGAATAAATTGATCTACGCCATAATTCGGTTTGAATGTAACACCTCGATAGGTAATCGTTCCTGCAACTGTAGATTTCCCACCAAATGCGTGCACATGTGCATCATTAAGACTGTCCGGCAGTATTAGATGTCTGATTTTGTATCCACAAAAAGCATCTGCTCCAATACGTTTCACACCATCCGGAACAATGACTTCATCCAATGAATGCTGTTCGTTTTCATATCCAGTCAACGTATCATTCTCAATCATAAATTTTTCCATAATATGAAAATCTCCTTTTTATACTGATTTTGTGTTATTCGTTAGATGCCTCTTCCTCCTGCAATTTCGATAACGCCGAAAATGCCTGCCGCAGATTGCTCACGCCGAAAATCCGCAGTGTCTTGGAACTTTTCGGCAGTGCCGCCAATGCCTGCTTCGGGACGATGCAGTATTCAAATCCCATTCGCTTTGCCTCCTGCACACGGCGCACAATATGCGACACGTTGCGGATCTCTCCGCCCAGACCCACTTCACCGATCGCAATCAGCTTGTCCGGCAATGCCCTGTCCGTCAGACCCGAATACAATGCCAGTGCCACCGGCAGATCACCCGCAGGTTCATCCAGCTTGAAACCGCCCACAATATTCAGATACACATCCAATGCCCCATATGCCAGCCCGAACCGCTTCTCCAGTACCGCCAGCAGAATCGCCATGCGGTTGTAGTCAAAGCCCGTTGCCGTCCGTTTCGGCGAAGCATAGGCACTCTTGGAAACAAGCGTCTGTACTTCGGCAAGAATCGGACGGGAACCCTCCATCACACACGCAATGCACGTTCCCGATACGCCAAGCGGTCTGCCGGACAGCAGCATCTGCGAGGGATTTTCCACCTCACGCAGCCCCTTGTCCTGCATATCAAATACACCGATCTCATTCGTCGAGCCGAAACGATTCTTCACCGCACGCAGCACACGATAGCTCATATGCCGCTCACCCTCAAAGAACAGCACCGTATCCACAATGTGCTCCATAACCTTCGGGCCTGCAATCGCCCCGTCCTTGTTGACATGCCCGACGATGAATACCGGAATTTCCAGTGTTTTCGCCGTGTGCATGAACAGATTCGTGCATTCCCGCACCTGTGTCAGACTTCCGGGGCTGGAGGAAAGCTGCTGGATCTGCATCGTCTGGATCGAGTCGATGATGACAATATCCGGCTTCGATGCCGCAATCGTGTCACAGATTGCCTGTGCGTCATTCTCTGTGAGGATATAGAGCTTCTCCGAATTGACATTCAGCCGCTGTGCACGCAGTCCCAGCTGTCTGGCGGATTCTTCTCCGGAGATGTACAGGACTGTGTGACTTTCGCCTAAATGCTGACAGATCTGCAAAAGCAGCGTACTCTTACCGATACCCGGCTCACCGCCGAGCAGGACGATCGAGCCTTTCACCAGACCGCCGCCCAGCACCCTGTCCAGCTCACCGCATCCCGTGCAGTAGCGGACTTCCTTGTCCATGTCAATGTCATCAATCCGGTGAATGCGGTCGGAGAGATTCATGATCGTCCGGCTGCCGCCGCCGCTTCTCTGGATGGTTTCGACCTCTTCGAGTGTATTCCATTCGCCGCAGCCGTTGCAGCAGCCATTCCATTTCGAGCTTTCATAGCCGCATTCACGGCAGATATATACTGGTCTGTCTTTTTTTGCCATCGCTTATTTCCCCTTACCGCAGCATCTCTTGTATTTTTTCCCACTTCCACACGGACAAGGTCCGTTTTTGCTGGGCTGCTTCATCAATTCCGGCGGTACCATTCCGTTCATTGCCATCATAGAACGCATCTGACTGAACATTGTCACCGTTTTGTAGGCTTCCTGATATATGTTCTCCGCTGTTTTAGTGAATGCAGGTGTCTCACCGATCTCCGCCGCTGAATGTCCGCAGTGGTAAGGACTTCGGATCTGTGACGCAAGTTCTGTAAGGATCGGCATCAGTTCTCTGATCTGACCGAGCGTCAGATCCAGCTTCATACGGGAATAGTCCTGGAATAGGCGGTCAAGTACATAGTTGTCTTGGAGCATCATCAAAGTTTCAAGCAGATAGTCATCCGTTTCCTCTTCACTCAGATGCAGAATTTCCCTGAAGTAACGAGTGAATTTTTCCGTGTTAAGGTCACCGCCATAATAGCGTTCATCCGCATAGCGGAGCAGTTCTTCTTTTTCCGGAATGTAGATGCTTTTGCCGAATTGTGCCTTTACGATGTCTTCATAGACACCTTCCACCGCATAAAGAGATTCCTGCATCAGATAACGAGCAGAGGGAGGACTGACAACATTTTCGTCCATCAGCTCTGCGGGGGAGAGAAATGCGTAAAAAGTGTGCTCTTCCTCCGTCAGTTCCATCAGCCTGTAGAAATCTGCTTCTGAAATCTGCTGCGCATTCTGCACATTGATGATTTCAAGCACCTTGCCGACCGGAATCAGGTTGTAGAAATTGCTCATTGCGTCAAAATACTGCAGTACCATAGCAATGGTATCTTCATCGAGGTCACTGCCGGCATTTCTGAATTTTCGTGCCATTCTGGTATATTTGGAAATATCAAATTTCATGTGAAAATATCCTTTCATTGTTACTATTTATAGTATACCGTATTTTGGAAAGGGTGTCAATATTTTAAAAAAAAAACCTTGACAAACCATCCATGATATGATATAATAACATATGTTATATAACAATTGTTACGAAAGAGGTGATCCCATGCCGCCGAAGGCAAAAATCACAAGGGAAATGATTCTGGAAACGGGACTGGGGCTGATCCGGCAGGAGGGTGCGGATGCCCTGAATGTCCGCAGGATCGCCGCAGAGCTGCAATGCTCCACACAGCCGGTCATGTACCATTTCCCGAAAACGGAGGAGCTGAAGCAGGAACTTTACACCGCCGCGGATGCGTATCATTCGGAATATCTCATGCAGTCTGATCCTGAGGAGGATGATCCCATGCTGGCGATCGGTCTGCGGTACATCCGCTTTGCGGCGGAGGAACGGGAGCTGTTCCGGTTTATGATGCAGTCCGAACACTTCCGCAGCCGGCGGATGCAGGATATGACGAATATGCCGGAGCTTGCACCGATTCTGGAAATTCTGCAGGCGGAAGCCCAGATCACGGCGGAACAAAGCCGGCAGGCGTTTTCCGCGCTGTTCTATGCGGCACACGGTATGGCAAGTCTGCTTGCGAATAATGCGATGGAATACGATGAAGCCTACTGCGCCGGGATTCTGGAGCAGGTATTCATGGGCGTGATCGGGTACATGAGAGGAGAAGCACAATGAGAAAATTATTTGAGAAAAGCGAGATCTGGTTTGCGGTGATGTGGATTATCATCTATGTGGTAGGCTTCAGCACGGCGGACAGCATTTCCGAAAGCATCGGCATTCCGAAGCTGGTAACGGCTGTTTTTGCGCTGGTGCTGTCAGCGGTTTTATTTGTATTTGTCAAAAAGAATGATCTGATGGAATATTTCGGGCTTTGCAGATTCCAAGGAAGCGGCAGGCAGTTTCTGTACTTTGTTCCCCTGATCCTGCTGTCCTCCACGAATCTCTGGAACGGTGTTTCCTGCAATGGATCGGCGGTGGAAGCGATCTTGTTCGTGATCTCCATGCTCTGTGTGGGCTTTCTGGAGGAGCTGATTTTCAGAGGATTCCTGTTCAAGGCGATGTGCCGGGATAATGTCAAAACGGCAATCGTGGTTTCCTCCCTGACGTTTGGCTTCGGGCATATTGTCAATCTGCTGCGTGGCGAGGCTCTGGCGGAAACGCTTATCCAGCTGATCTATGCCAGTGCCATCGGTTTCTGCTTTACGGTGCTGTTCTATGTCGGCAAGAGCATCATCCCCTGCATCATCGCCCATGCCGTTGTCAACAGCACAAGTATGTTTTGTGTGGACGGAAACTGGACAATGTTTCTGATCAGCACAGCGGTCATTACCGTGGTCGGCGTTGCGTATGGCGTGTATTTACTGAGGAGTGTGAAGAAAAATGAAAGTGATCCTGCATGATCTTCCGGAGGAATATACGGAATTGCTGCAACAGCACTGCGATACCGTGATCCGTGCGGACGGGAAATATGCCCCATGTCAGGGCTGTTTCGGCTGCTGGACAAAGCATCCGGCAGAATGCCGTCTGAAAGACAGCCTGCATACCGTCTGCCGCACTCTCGGCAGGGCGGATGAGCTGCTCATCATCACAAGAAACTGCTACGGCATGTACAGTCCTGCCGTGAAGAATATCCTTGACCGGAGTATCGGGCTTTCCACACCGTTCAGCACCTATCGTGGAAAACAGATGCACCACACACTGCGATACGGGAAGCAGACTCTTCTGAAAGTCCTCGCCTACGGGGAGATCACGGCACAGGAGAAAAAGACATTTGCTTACATGACAGAGCGCAATGCGATCAATTTCGGATACAAAAAGTCGGAATTGATCCCGCTTCAGTCCCTCGCAGAATTGGAGGGTGTATTATGAAAACAGTGATGATCAATGCAAGTCCCAAGAAAAAGGGCGATGTTTCCGGACATCTCCTGCAAATGCAGAGAATCCTGCTGCAAGGAACAGTGGTGAAAGAGAAGCTGCGCACGCCGGGCGACCATGAACGGATCCTGGAACAGCTGCGTGATGCGGATACGGTAGTATTTTCGATGCCGCTGTATGTGGACGGCGTGCCGTCCCATGTATTGGCATTCATGGAGAAAATGGAAAAATTCTGCCGGGAACATTCATTGCAGTTACAGCTCTATGTGATTTCCAACGGCGGCTTTATCGAGGGAAATCAGAATCGGGCTTTGATGCAAGTATTTGAGAATTTCTGCGCTCGCTGCAAAATCGGATGGGGCGGCGGTATCGGCATCGGCGGCGGCGTGATGGTGAACGTCATGCGGATTCTGGTGGTGGTGTACAGCGGTATCCTTCTGCTGAATACCCTGCTTGGAAATGTACAGGGCGGACTGATGCAGTACGGAGAACAGCTGCTGGTGCTGTTATTTTTCCATCTGGGCATTTTCTGGTGCATGTTCCGCACGGGGCTTGCGATGCGAAAAAGGGGATCTGCCGGTGTACGCTTCACCAGAGTGCTTCTGCCGTCCTTTGTGTTCATTCTGATGGCTGATTTCTTCTTCGTGCTGATCTCCCTGTTCCAGGGCGGATTATTCCGTGGATGGCTGAAAAAGAAATGATCTCGTATCTCCGTGAAAAACGGCACTGTATTCCATTCCGGATACAGTGCCGTTTGGCTATTTCGCTCCCGCCAGATACTCCATCAGTCCCGCATAGATCGTGAATGCCACCTTCTGCTGGTAGTCCTCGGTTACAAGGAGAGCGGCTTCATCGGGATTGGAGAGAAAGCCGCATTCGACCATGACAGTCGGGTTTTCGCTGTAGTAGCAGAGGAACAGCTCCTTGCCGCAGAGCTTGATCTCGCGGGTGTTGTCGGGCTGGAGAAATTCCACGAACTGGTTCTGGATGGTCTGCGCAAGCTTTCCGCTTTCGGAATGGGTATCCGAATAGAACATCTGCGCACCGCTGTACTTCGGGTCAGTGAACTGGTTCTGGTGGATGGAAATACAGATCGCGTCCTCACAGCTGTTGAAGATCTCCAGACGGTTATCCATGTCGGAGCTTTTCTGGTTGGCAATTCCCTCAATGCCGGCATCGTGGATAGAAATATCCGTGTCGCGCGTCACGATGACCTCATACCCCGACATTTCCAGCAGCTCCCGCAGCTCCAGGAGAATGGCAAGGTTGATGTTCTTCTCCACATCGCCGTTTGCGGAGGAACAGCCGCCGTCCATGCCGCCATGTGGTGCATCAACTTGAACATAGTTATCCTTTTTTGATCAGACATCGCTTACCCATGAAGGCAATGCCGTATCTGAGAATTTTCTGATACCCCTCGTTGACGGGTTCTTCGGTATAATGTTTTTCATCAATCTGCTGCAGTGCCTTTTCTGCCATCATTTCCAGTGTTTCGCCCTTCTGGGTGTCCACATCCTTGACCTCGATGACAACGGCAATATTTCTCTCGAAACGTTCCATCAGCAGAAGATCGGTTCTGCCATCACCCGTTTCACGGTTGGATTTCAGCTTATAGGCATCATAACCGGACAGCAGTCCTGCCAAGAATCCGTGATAATACTGCTCCTTCTCGTCAAAGAAGCTGATCGTTTCATTCAGCCATGTCCCGATAATGCGATTGGCTGTGTCCACGTCCTCATGCACGAGTGCGTCGATCAGATGCTCCCTCGAAACCGCACGGGTTTTGTCCTGAAACCATTGGCGGATGCTCCGCCTGTAAATGGAACGGATCTCCTTATTCGGAATGACCAGTTCCAGCCAGATCTCATCATCCTCGATTCTGGAATCAATTTGCTTGAGATACCCCGTGAACAGCAGAAAACTCCAGATGCTTTCTTCGTTTACATCAATATCCGCATAGACAATATCCTCATGGATCGGGGCTTTTACACTCTGTCCATTGATGAGGCTTTCGATTTTATCACGGGTATCCGCAGACGCTTCGCTGATGAGCTGCCGGATGATTTCATTGGAGCTTGTATTGCTCCAATACGGCACGGGCAGAGCCTTTGCCGATGAACAGAGTGCCTGCAAGAAATTCAGTACACTCCACGGATTGTAGATTTCCGTTTCACCGAAACGATAGCCGTCATACCACGCCTTGATGGTTGGGAAATATGCCGAAAGTCCGTAGTATTCCGCCATTTCCCACACTTCTGTTTCCGTGAAGCCGAAGTATTCGCTGTAGCTTTCTGTCTGGATGCTGTGAATCTGTAAATTGTTCAGACCTGTAAACAAGCTTTCTTTGGAAATACGCAGGCATCCCGTGAGCACCGCCATTTCGAGTGAGCTGTTGGTTTTCAGGGCATTGTTGAACAGACTGCGGATAAAACCGACCATCTCCTCATAGAAACCGCAGAAATGTGCATTTTCAAGAGGAACATCATATTCGTCGATCAGCACGATGGTTCTTCTGCCATGGATTTTTGTGAGGTTCTTGGTCAGAAACTGCACAGATGCACAATAATCCTCCATGCCTGCATTCCAGCCGGCGATTCTCTGATAGAGTGATTTTTCCTCAGGACTCACCAGATCCGATTGCAGAATCTCAGGATGACGCTGAAACTCCAGTGACAGCATCCACCCGAACTGCTTGATCGCCGCCTCAAAGGTATCCATTTTCATACCCTTGAGTGAGAGCGTCACAACAGGATATTTCCCCTGATGGGCAAGATAATTTTCCCCTGCTTTTGTGATGTTAAGCCCCTCGAATAAGCAGGCGTGATCCTCATCCGTCTTTTCAAAAAAACGCTGGATCATGCTCATATTCAGCGTTTTGCCGAATCTGCGGGGGCGTGTGAAAAGATTCACCTTGCTGCCGCAGTCCAGCAGATCACGGATGAGCAGCGACTTATCTACGAAATAGCTGTTTCTTTCAATAATGTCCTTGAAATCCTCGATGCCGATTGGGATGCTCTTTTGTTTCATGCGTTTCACCTCACAATCTCGATGTTGTATCTTGTTAATAGTATAGCATACTTCGGGCAAAAAATCAAGGGGCGTGGTGCCCCTTGATTTTGTCTTCATGCGGTCGTTAGCTCCCTCAAAGCCAATCTATTTTTCAAAACATCCGGACTTCAGACAAGCTGCACACTGCAGTCATACCGCACCGAAGTCCGGCATAGGATGCAAAGAAAGGGGCGATCAGAATGAAAGAGAAGATCCATACCAAAAGTACATTTCGAACAACGGATCCGAAGCAGCTCAAAAAGGCGGTCACCGCAAAAGTGGAGAAGCTTGTGAACATCCGGATGAAAAAACAGACTGCGTGCAATATGTAAACGTATTATAAAATGACAAGGAGGCGAGGACAATGCCGAAGGTGGGCATCTACTGTCGTTTGTCCATTGAGGACAAGGGGAAAACGAAATATGATGACAGCCAGAGTATCCAGAATCAGAAAGCCATGCTCCGGGAGTACTGCCATGAACGGAACTGGGAGATCTATGACATCTACTGCGATGACGGCTACAGCGGCATTGACCGCAGCCGTCCTGAATTTCACAGACTGATGCACGACTGCGAAGCAGGGAAGATCGACATCGTTCTCTGCAAGGATCAGTCACGTTTTTCCAGAGATATTGTCATCATTGAGGAGTTCATCAACGACAAATTTCTCGAATGGGGCATCCGTTTTATCGGTGTTGCTGACAATGCCGATACGGATAACGAAAGCTACAGCACAATGCGGCTTTTCACAAGTGCGTATAATGAAATGTATGTCAAGGACATCTCCTCCAAGATCCGCCGCACGCTTGCTTATAAACGGGAGAACGGGCAGTTTATTGGTTCGTTTGCACCCTATGGATACTGCATTGATCCACAGGACAAGCATCATCTTGTGGTCGATCCGGAAACAGCCCCGATCGTACAGCAGATCTTTGCGATGTATACCGAGGGGAACGGCTACCGCAGAATTGTACAGACGCTGAATACACAGGGCGTGGTCAGTCCCACCGAGTACAAACGGCAGAAAGGTTCGAATTATGTCAATGGCAATGCGGATGCCAGCAATGCGAAAGGGCTCTGGACACAGTCAACGGTCGCAAAGATTCTTTCGAATGAAATGTACACCGGAACGCTCGTGCAGGGAAAATCGCATCATATCAGCTATAAAAATAAGAAACGCAAGAAGGTTGCGGAGGAGGAATGGATTCGCATTCCGGATACGCATGAAGCAATCATAGACGGGGAAACATGGAACAGAACGCAGGAGCGTCTGCACAGCCATACCAGAGTCGGAAAGCGATCGCAGGAGCTGTCACCGCTTTCCGGAAAAGTGAAGTGTGCCGTATGCGGCAGACCCATGAAACGGAATGTGTATTACAATAAGGCAAAAACGATCCGGTATTATGGGCTGCAGTGTGCCGCCTATAAAATAGGTACGATGAATTGCCAGAACAAGAAAACGATCAGCGGGCTTACACTGGAGAAGAAGATCCTCGATGCACTCAATGAGATCATTGAACAATACTGTGAGTCCGAGGAAATCCAGCTGACGGACATCCGCAGGGAACAGATCGCCAATCTTGAAAAACGGTTTTCTGCACTTGAACAGCAGCATAACGCAGCGAAAAAGCGGCTTGTCGCCATGTATAAGGATAAGCTGGACGGGGTGATCTCCGATGCGGATTTTGCAGTATTCCGTGAAAGCCTCAATGCGGAGGAGCAGGCTGTTGCAGCACAGATGGCAGATGTGATGCAGCAGCTTGAAGAATGCCACAGACGGCAGGAGAATGCGGAAAGTCAGAAGGCTTTGATCCAGAAGTACACCCATTTCGATCAGCTTGACCGCAGCGTTGCCGATGAATTCATTGATGTGGTCGAGATCGGGATGGCGAATGAAAACGGGGAACGGGAGATACATATCCGATGGAAAATATAAAGGTACGCCCATGGATGGACGTACCTTTTTTATTTGAGAAATGCATCTGTTTTCTTTCATGAATTGCCGAACAACCAGAATAATGTCACAAAATACACCTGTATTGTTGACATATTATATTGATTATGGTAAAATGTATGTATAGTAGTTTTTTGAATGGAGGTATTATATGAAATATACTGCACATATCCGTGAATCCGACCGGACAGAACAATCCGTAGAAGCGCATTGCAGACAGACCGCAATGCTGGCGGCACGATACGGAAAACCTGCCGGGCTTGAGAAAACAGCGGAAGCTGCCGGTTATCTGCATGACATCGGAAAACTGAGCAGCATCTTCAATGCGTACATTCATGAAGAAAACACCTGTAAACGGGGAGATATTGACCATAGTTTTGCAGGGGCAAAGTATCTGAAAGAACTGTCACAGGATTCGGAGGATGCCAGTCTGCGGAAAACCGTTTCTCTGATCGGCAGAGTCATTCTCGCCCACCATGGTCTGCATGACTGGATGAATGAGGAGCAGAAGGATACCTATCAGTTCCGCACGGAAAAGGATCCGTGTTATTCTGAGATCCGTTCGAATTTTGAGGCTTCGGAGCTGTCGGATGAGCTAGGTCAGAAGCTTCCGGAAGCAGTTCACGAGGTAATGGCGATCCGGGCGGAGCTGAAAAAAATAAGCGGAAAATCCCCCGAACAGTTTGCCTTTTATCTGGGAATGCTGGAACGGCTGCTGCAATCCATTCTAATTGATGCAGACAGAACGGACACAGCAGATTTTATGTCGGATAGTCAGACAGAGATCTGCTTTGACACGGATCAGCTCTGGAAAGAGATGGATGACAAGCTGGAAGAAAAACTCCATGCGCTTTCTGACCGAACGGATGCGATCTCCAGACAGCGGCAAAGCATCTCCGACCGCTGCGCCGCATTTGCTTCTCAGGATGTCCATATCTGCAAGCTTATCGTTCCCACGGGCGGGGGAAAAACGCTGTCCTCGCTGCGGTTTGCGGTGAAGCACGCCCAAGAATATCATAAGAAAAAAATCATCTACATTGCACCGTTTATGTCGATCCTTGAACAGAACAGCGATGCAATCAGAGAAATTGCAGGGGAAGCAGCATTTCTGGAACACCATTCCGATATGCTTGCTGAAATTGCAGATGATCGGGATATGCTGCACGCCTATGAACTTCGCACGGAAAAATGGGACAGCCCCGTGATTGCCACAACAATGGTGCAGTTCCTCAACGCATTGTTTTCAGGAAAAACCAGTGCTGTCCGCAGGATGCACCGGCTTTCCGAAGCGGTGATCATCATTGACGAGGTGCAGTCCATTCCGCTGAAATGCGTGTATCTGTTTAATCTTGCCATGAACTTTCTCTCACGGATATGCAAAAGCACCATCGTGCTTTGCTCCGCCACACAGCCGCCGTTTGAGGAGCTGCAGGAATTTCCGCTGCTGCTCGATGAATACTCCAGCATGACGGGGGAAACAGCGGAGGACTTTGCAGCGTTCCGGCGTACAAAGCTGATCTATATGGAAAAGAAAGGCGGCTGGAGTTATGATGAAGCGGCGGATTTCTGTTCTGAAAAATTTCTGGAACATGGCAATCTGCTTCTGATCGTAAATACAAAGGCTGCGGCAATGGAGCTGTATCAGCGGCTGCGGAATACCGAAAATGCGCATGTATTCCATCTGAGTACGAATATGTGTCCTGCTCATCGTCGGAAATGTATCAGCGATATGAAAGAACAACTGGAATCCCATAGTCACGTCATCTGCGTCACGACACAGCTCATCGAAGCCGGTGTGGATATTTCCTTTGGATGTGTTGTACGTTCCCTTGCCGGAATGGACAATGCAGTGCAGGCGGCAGGACGCTGCAATCGGCATGGTGAAAATGAGACGATCTGTCCTGTGTATATGATGCACTTGTGGGAAGAAAAGCTCGGCAGTCTTGTGGAGATCAAAAATGCCGGCAATATTTCCCGTGAGATCGCCGATACAGCGGAGGATCTGGATGATGTAGAACTTCTGGTACAGTATTTCCGGAAGCTGTACAATACTGAGCGTGACAAGCTGCGCTATCCGCTCCCCCATCATACGGATCGGGATCTGATCAATCTGCTGTCGCTGAATACCGGATGGGTGGATAAAAAGAAGCATCCACATCTGAAATTCTGCGGACAGGCATTCAAAAAGGCGGGCAGGCTGTTTGAGGTGATAGACAGCAATACATCCGCCGTGATCGTTCCCTATGATGCGGAAGCAAAGGAGCTGATCGCCGCTCTTTGCAGTGAACAGGATCCGAAACGCATTACCGAATTACTTCGCAGGGTGCAGAAATATTCTGTGAATGTCTATGCCGGAACGGAATACAAGCTTGAACAGGAGGCAGCGATTTATGAGATCAACTGCGGAAAGAAGGAAAACTGCACTGTGAAGATTTTACAGGATAATTACTATGATGAACATTTCGGACTGACAATTGAGGGCGGATTGCATGAGGTATTATTCTTATAAGGAAAAGCCGCATGGTGCGTGTACACCATGCGGCAGTCCCTTGAAATAATCAAGACCTATTAATTTCAATCCACGCTCCCAAATGGAATAGGGTGCGACTCTCCCATTATACCACATTCGCAAAAATATAACAAGTGAAAAATATGAAATTCGAAAAAAGTACTTGACAACAAACTAAGTGCATGATATAATAAAGACATATTAGAAATGAAAAGGAGGTAAACCTATGGACAAACCCAAACATCGCAACACAGTCGAATTCAAAGTATCCGGCGCATATGCTCTGTTCACCGACGTGCTCACCCGCACGGGCGGTGAACGATGCACCTACATGATCCCCACCTATGAGGCACTCAAGGGCATCCTTCACAGCGTGTACTGGAAACCCACTCTGCAATGGTATATTGATTCTGTGCGAATCATGAACCCGATACGCACCGTGCGCAAGGGTATCCGCCCGATCAAGTACAGCGGCGGCAATGATCTTGCGTACTATACCTATCTGGAGGATGTCTGCTATCAGGTTAGGGCGCATTTTGAGTGGAATCTGAACCGTCCGGAGCTGGAACACGATCGGCTGGAAGACAAGCACCACAACATTGCACGGCGCATGATCGAACGAGGAGGCAGGCGCGATATCTACCTCGGAACTCGCGAGTGCCAAGGGTACGTTGAACCCTGCGTATTCGGAGAGGGCAAGGGTGCCTATGATGGGACGGGGACGATTCCCTATAGTCTTGTATATCATGGTATCACATATGCGGACCAAGCTGAGAATCCTGATGATATGGGGCAGATGACCATCCGGTTCTGGCATCCGGTCATGCAGGACGGCATCATCGACTTTCTGCCGCCGAAGGATTGCACGATCAAGCGGCATATCAAGCCTATGGAAATCAAGCGGTTTGGCAGTGAACTCGGCAACTTCACAGGGCTGAATGAACCGGGACTGGAGCTGTTTGCGGGAGGTGAAGATATTGAGCTGGGCGAATGAATTGTATAATGTTTATGAAAAGCAGTGCGGCAATGATTCCCGTGATGGAACAGTCCTGCTCCCCGTTTCCCACTCCACCGCAAATGCACAGATCGAGGTCACACTCAAAGCGGACGGCACGTTTGTCAATGCGGTGCAGTTGACGAAGGAGGAGGGGAAGAATACAATCATTCCTGTAACAGAAGATTCCGGAGCACGAGCTAATGGCATTTCTCCTATGCCGCTTGCGGATAAACTTGTCTACATTGCAGGGGACTATCCGAAATATGCGAATGGAAAACGATCTGATAACAGTGAATATTTCAAAGCCTACATCGAACAGCTTACACGCTGGAAAGACAGCACCCATTCCCATCCGTCCGTCAGAGCGATCCATGCCTATTTATCCGGAAAAACACTGATGCAGGATCTCATTGACTGCCATGTGCTGCAGGTGAATGCAGAAACAGGGATGCTCGAAGAAAAGGTGAATATTGCAGGCATTGCACAGCAGGACGCATTTGTGCGATTCCGTGTCCATGGTGGGGATACTTCCGAAACATGGCATGACAAATCCCTCTATGCAAGCTTCACTGCATGGAACAGTGAGGAAATGGCAGAGGTTGCTCTGTGCTATGCAACGGGGAAAGAGAAACCCGTGACTTACAAGCATCCATCCAAAATCCGGAATACCGGTGATAAAGCGAAGCTGATTTCCTCCAATGACGAAAGCGGATTTACCTATCGTGGGCGATTTGCGGATAAAACAGAAGCCATCTCCGTCAGCTACGATTTCTCCCAGAAAATGCACAATGCGCTCCGCTGGCTCATTCAGCGGCAGGGAATCCAGTTTGATACACTGACGCTTGTTGTCTGGACAAGTTCGTTGGAGAATCCCCCCGATGTATATGGCGCAGGCTGTGATCCCGATGATGATGAGTATTTCGGAGAAGAAGCGGAAGCATACGATTCCGAACCGAAATACCGTGATTTCCTGCGGAAAAAGCTCTTCGGAACAGAGAATTTCGACATCACATCGAAAGTCATGCTCATGGGTGTGGATGCCGCAACGACCGGACGGCTTTCCATTTCCATCTATGAGGAACTGGAACATTCACAGCTTCTGGAACAGCTGATGAAATGGCATACGGAAACCGCTGTGATGCGATTCTATTCCAAACAGCATGTGAACCGCATCAATTCCTTTGCTGTCAGGGAAATCATCAACTGTGCCTATGGCATGGAGGGCGGAAAGGGTTATCTTGAAACAAAGCCCGAGATCATCAAGGAAAATGTACTGCGGCTTCTGCCGTGTATCACACAGGGGAGAGCGATTCCGGCGGATCTTGTGCAGAATCTTGTGAAAAAGGCATCGAATCCGCTTGCCTATGAACATAGCTACAATCACCGCAATGTCATTGAAGCGGCTTGCGGTATGATACGGAAACAGAATATCGACCGAAAGAGAGGCGTTCAGACTATGGCTTATGATCCCAATGAAACCGACCGCAGCTATCTGTTCGGCTGTCTGCTTGCCATTGCAGATGCCGCAGAATATGCGTCCTATGATGATGCAGATAAGGGCAAGCGTGTCACCAATGCAAAGCGTTACTGGAGTATGTTTGCAAAGCGTCCGTCATCCACATGGAAGCTGATTGAAAATCAGCTCCGTGTCTACATGATCAAGCTTGGCGGAAAGAGTATCTATTTTGAAAAAATGCTCAATGAAGTGATGGGAAAACTTCCGCTGGAGGCGTTTTCCGATAACAGCCCCCTGACATCTGCCTATCTGCTGGGTTATCATCATTATAATGCTGTCATTTATCCAAACACAAAGAAAACTGAGGAGGAATAATTATGCTCGACCACAAAATTGATTTTTCGGTAATCATCACCGCCACCAATGCCAACCCCAACGGTGACCCCCTGAACGGCAATCGTCCCCGTGAAACTTTTGACGGATGCGGTGAGATCTCCGATGTCTGCATCAAGAGAAAGATTCGCAACCGCCTGCAGGATATGGGCGAGAAGATCTTTGTGCAGTCGGATGACCGCTGTGATGACGGATGCGACTCCCTCCATGCCCGTGTCAGCCAGAATGAGAAGATCAAGGCAATCAGCAAGGGCAAGAATACCGACCGGAATGCTTTTGCAGCGGCAGCATGTGAGGAATGGATCGACGTGCGCAGCTTCGGACAGGTATTCGCATTCAAAGGCGATGCAGTTTCCGTTGGTGTCCGTGGTCCTGTCAGCATCCAGCAGGCAGTGAGCGTATCTCCCGTGGATATTATCAGTATGCAGATCACAAAGAGCGTTAATGGTGAAAGCGGCAAGGAAAGCAAGGCGTCCGATACCATGGGCATGAAGCATCGTGTGGCATTCGGTCTGTATGTGGTGCATGGCAGCATCAACTGCCAGCTTGCTGAAAAAACAGGATTCTCCGCAGAGGATGCCGAAAAGATCAAGGATGCACTCTGCCATCTGTTTGAAAATGATGCATCCTCCGCAAGACCGGAGGGAAGCATGGAGGTTTGCCGTGTCTACTGGTGGGAGCATGACTGCAAAACACCGAAGCACAGCTCTGCAAAGATCCATCGTGCATTGAAAATCCAGCTGAAGGACGGCGTTTCTGCACCGAGAAGCTTTGATGATTATGAAATCAGCCTTGCAGAAATCGACGGCATTGTACCAGAAATTCTGGATATGATGTGATGTATCGGGAGGAGGAATATTTACAGCTGTCCGGACTCCAGCATTTTGCATTCTGCCGCAGACAGTGGGCACTGATTCACATTGAACAGCAATGGGCTGAAAATCTTCGTACCGCCGATGGAAGAATCATGCACGAACATGCTCATGACGGGGCGTTCCGCGAAAAACGCGGCGATGTCATCATCACACGGGCAATGCAGATCTCTTCAGCGGAACTGGGTATCAGCGGTGAATGCGATGTTGTGGAATTCCATAAAGATCCGGATGGCATTTCCATCCGGGGAATGGAGGGAACGTATACTGTCATTCCGGTGGAATATAAACGTGGACAGCCAAAAGAAAATGACTGCGATGCCCTGCAGCTTTGCGCACAGGCACTCTGTCTTGAAGAAATGCTCTGCTGCGTAATCGAAAAAGCCTATCTGTATTACGGCGAAACACGCAGAAGACAAACGGTTGTACTCGATCAGCAGATCAGGGAGAAAACCATTTCCATGATACAGGAGATGCACCAGCTCTATGACAGACAGTATACCCCGAAGGTGAAACGCACAAAAGCCTGCAATGCCTGCTCGCTGAAAGACATCTGCCTGCCCGTGCTGAATCAGAACCGGAGTGCCGCAGAATATCTCAGGAACATGCTGGAGGATGGTGAATCATGAAAAAACTGCTGAATACATTGTATATCACCACGCCGGACAGATACCTTTCGCTGGATGGCGAAAACATCGTGATCCATGCGGACAGAAAAGAGATCGGGCGCATTCCGCTGCATAATCTGGAACGGATCATGGCATTCGGCAGTGCCGGGGCAAGTCCTGCATTGATGGGAAAATGTGTTTCGGAAAACCGTGAGCTTGTTTTCATGTCGAGAAGCGGAAGATTCCTTGCAAGGGTCGAGGGTGAAGTGAACGGCAATGTACTGCTTCGCCGGAAGCAATACCGCATTGCGGATGATCCGGCGCAGAGTCTGGACATTGCACGCAACATGATTGCTGCAAAGCTCTATAACGGCCGATGGACACTGGAACGCACAGCGAGAGATCATGCAATGCGGGTTGATACAGAGCTGTTCCGGAGCAAGTCGCTGTATCTGAAAGAAGCCATCAACAATGCCGTATCCGCGCGGGATCATGATACACTGCGAGGGATCGAGGGCGAGGCTGCAAGCGTCTACTTCTCTGTATTTGATGATATGATCCTACAGCAGAAGAATGATTTCCATTTCGGCGGAAGAAGCCGCCGGCCGCCGCTGGATCGTGTGAATGCAATGCTGTCTTTTGCCTATGCACTTTGTACGGGTATGTGTACATCGGCATTGGAGGCAGTCGGACTTGATCCGTATGTGGGATTTATGCACACGGATCGTCCTGGGCGAAGATCGCTTGCACTGGATCTGGTGGAAGAATTCCGTGCACTGATGTGCGACCGTTTTGTGCTGACGATGATCAACAAACGTCTGATTGCACCGAATCATTTTACATTGCGGGAAGATGGTGCAGTGCTGCTGAATGACGAGGGAAGACGGGCTTTTCTGACGGTGTGGCAGAACCGCAAGGATGATGAAATCCGGCATCCGTTTCTGGATGAAAAGGTACAATGGGGAATGCTGCCCTATGCACAGGCACTTCTGCTTGCAAGATACCTGCGTGGGGATCTTGACGCATACCCGCCGTTTTTATGGAAGTGAAAGATGTTTATACTGATAACCTATGATGTGAACACGACCGATGCCGCAGGTCAGAAGCGATTGCGGCGGATTGCAAAGCTGTGCATGAATTACGGCGTGAGAGTACAGAATTCTGTATTTGAATGTCAGGCAGATGCAGCACAGTGGCGTGTATTGAAACATGATCTGCTGAAAGAATATGATGAAAGCAAGGATTCACTGCGCTTTTATTATCTGAATGCGAATCAGCGTGCAAAGGCGGAGCATTTCGGTGCAAAGGAAACAGTGAAAGTGGATCAGCCCTTAATTTTTTAGTGCGAACCCCAAGCACACATAAAAAAGCAGGGAGATTCGCACCATATTTTCAGTACAAATTTGCAAAATTGCCGCTGTTCCCGGCGGGATAGAAACAGGGAAATTGTCAAAGTTTGCTAAATATCCGACGCATGACAAGTTGGCTTTTTAGTGAATTTTGCTGTCACTCCCCTCACGGGGAGTGTGGATTGAAATACAACGACCTTGACCGCGCCTGCAAAAGGCTTGGGCGGGGTCACTCCCCTCACGGGGAGTGTGGATTGAAATATCCGGTCGTAGTCTCTCACGAGGTACAGCATCTGTCACTCCCCTCACGGGGAGTGTGGATTGAAATATGTGCAGCCATAGACCGTCAGGCGTGACAGCCATGAGTCACTCCCCTCACGGGGAGTGTGGATTGAAATTTTGGAATACCGATGTTGGTGGGCGGTGCTTCGGCGTCACTCCCCTCACGGGGAGTGTGGATTGAAATAACGATAAACTGCTTCTTGCCGTTCCGCTCCACACGTCACTCCCCTCACGGGGAGTGTGGATTGAAATATCGAGTCGAGCGCATTTTCCAAATGCGCCTTAAGTCACTCCCCTCACGGGGAGTGTGGATTGAAATTGAAGGTCGGACACCATGGCTCTGACACATCCACGTCACTCCCCTCACGGGGAGTGTGGATTGAAATCGCGTGACCGGGACGCAGACACAGATCAAGATGCTGTCACTCCCCTCACGGGGAGTGTGGATTGAAATAGCACCACCTGATAGCTGTCGGAAATGCAGTGATGCGTCACTCCCCTCACGGGGAGTGTGGATTGAAATGCAAGAGAAACAGTATTTGTCACCAGATGACCGGTCACTCCCCTCACGGGGAGTGTGGATTGAAATGCCCTCCCGATCAGCGTCCGTAGCACAGATGATGCCGTCACTCCCCTCACGGGGAGTGTGGATTGAAATTATTCAGTTGATCCGGAATTGGTCTACAGCAAACTGTCACTCCCCTCACGGGGAGTGTGGATTGAAATGGGAGGTAAAGGAATATCTGCTTGACGCTGGAGTGGTCACTCCCCTCACGGGGAGTG
>JAZQCT010000068.1:0-2110 GCA_045546475.1 Oscillospiraceae bacterium | reverse complement strand
GTTATGCTCTGCGCCGCGCATCAGGCACACACTGTCCTGCGGATCCTCGCAGGCGAATATGAAGTATAAGAAAGAAGGATTTATTATGATTGGGAGCGATAAGCTCATCATTGGCGGTCACGAATTTAATTCCCGTTTTATCTTAGGTTCCGGTAAGTATTCCATGAAGCTCATTGAGGCAGCCATCAAGGATGCCGGTGCGGAGATCATCACCCTTGCTGTTCGCCGTGCAAATACCAAGGAGCATGAAAACATTCTGGACTACATCCCCGAAGGCATCACCCTTCTGCCTAACACCTCCGGTGCAAGAAATGCCGAGGAAGCTGTCCGTATTGCCCGCCTTGCCAGAGAACTGGGTTGCGGCAACTTTGTAAAGGTGGAAATCATGCGGGATACCAAGTACCTGCTGCCCGATAACCAGGAGACCATCAAGGCAACCGAGATCCTGGCGAGCGATGGCTTTGTGGTTATGCCCTATATGTACCCCGATCTGAATGCCGCTCGTGATATGGTGAGCGCCGGTGCTGCCACCATTATGCCTTTGGCCTCTCCCATAGGCTCCAACAAGGGTCTGGCAACCAAAGAGTTCATTCAGATCCTCATTGATGAAATTGATCTGCCCATTATTGTAGATGCCGGTATCGGCAGACCTTCTCAGGCCTGCGAAGCTATGGAAATGGGTGCGGCAGCCATTATGGCAAACACCGCCCTGGCAACTGCAGGTGATCTGCCGTTGATGGCATCCGCTTTCCGTCAGGCCATTGAAGCTGGCAGAAAGGCTTATCTGTCCGGTCTTGGCCGTGTGCTGACCCGTGGTGCTTCCGCTTCCGATCCTCTGACCGGCTTCCTGCGTGACTAAGGAGAGGCTTTATGGAAAATCAATTCTTTGTAGATTCCGAGCATCTGTCACCGGCGGCTCTCGCGAAAAAACACAGACTGGAAACAGACCCTTCCAGCCGCAAGAATCATATGGAATATATGCCGGGTATGGAGATCATCGAATCCGATGTTTGCCAGCAGGTCATTCAGCAGATGAATGCCTTTGATTATTCCATCTATACTGCCCGGGATGTGCGTGCGGCACTTGACCATGAGACTTGCAGCATTGAGGATTTCAAAGCATTGCTTTCTCCCGCAGCAGAGCCTTTTCTGGAAGAAATGGCGCAGAAGGCCCGTATGGAGACAAGCAAGCACTTCGGTAATACCGTTTACTTATTTACCCCTCTGTACATCGCCAATTACTGTGAGAACTACTGCGTTTACTGCGGTTTCAACTGCTATAACCATATCAACCGCATGAAGCTGAATATGGAGCAGATCGAGCATGAAATGAAAGTCATTGCCAATTCCGGTATGGAGGAAATCCTGATCCTTACCGGCGAAAGCCGTGCCCAGAGCAATGTGGAATATATCGGGCAAGCTGTTAAGCTGGCAAGAAAGTATTTCCGTATGGTCGGTCTGGAAATCTATCCTGTGAACACCGATGAATATAAATACCTCCATGAGTGCGGTGCTGACTATGTAACCGTGTTCCAGGAAACCTATGATGCCGACAAGTACGAAACACTCCACCTATTGGGTCATAAGCGTGTGTGGCCTTACCGCTTCGATGCCCAGGAGCGTGCCCTTCGGGGTGGTATGCGTGGCGTCGCTTTCTCTGCGCTTCTTGGCTTGTCCGATTTCAGAAAGGATGCTCTGGCAAGCGCCCTTCATGTGTATTATCTGCAGCGTAAATATCCCCATGCGGAAATGTCGCTGTCCTGTCCGAGACTGCGTCCCATCATCAACAACGATAAGATCAATCCTTTGGATGTGGGTGAAAAGCAGTTGTGTCAAATTCTCTGCGCCTACCGCATCTTCCTGCCGTTTGTGGGAATTACGGTATCCTCTCGCGAAAGTGCAGAGTTTAGAAACGGTATTGTCAAAATTGCCGCTACCAAGGTTTCTGCTGGTGTCTCTACCGGCATTGGAGACCACGAAAGCAAGTATACCGGCAAGGAAGACGATGCCGTCAAGGGCGATGAGCAGTTCGAAATTGACGATGATCGCAGCTTTGAAACTATGTACAAGGATATGTCCAGCGAAGGCTTGCAGTCGGTTCTGAATGATT
>JAZQCT010000067.1:0-36590 GCA_045546475.1 Oscillospiraceae bacterium | reverse complement strand
TACCTGTAAGCCATGAGTTCTTACCCTCACCAAAGCGGCTTGCGTCCTTACCTGCAACCATCTGACCATATACATATGGCTCAGTCTTGTGGAGGTCGGAAATTTCCTCGTTGAATGCAGGAGCAATCTTGCTGTAGTACTCGAATGCCTTATCACCTCTGCCAGCGTAAGCCTCAGCACAGATAATCCAAGCATTGTTGTGGGTGAAGATACCTGCATTCTCCTTGTAGCCGCCCGGATAGGTGGAGATCTCACCATACTGGATGTAGTACTTGCTGTATGCAGGGTTGTTCAGTACCAGACCGTACTTGGTGTTGAGGTACTTGTCGATGGAATCGAGGGTCTTGATGTCTGCGCCCTCTTCCTTACCGATTTCAGACATTACTGCAAAGCCCTGCGGTTCGATGAAGATCTTGCCCTCTTCGCATTCCTTGGAGCCCATCTTTGCGCCTGTGGAATCATATGCACGCAGGAACCAGTCGCCGTCAAATGCGTGTTCCATCACGTTCTTCTTCATCTTGTCGATCTCTGCCTGTGCAGCAGCAGCCTCGTCATCCATGCCCAGATGCTTCAGGATAGCCACATAGTTCGGACCTGCATAGGTGAACAGTGTTGCAACCATGACGGACTCAGCCACCTTGGAATAGCCGCCCTCAGCCTCAAACTTCGGGTTTGTGAAGGTCTGGAAGCTCTCGCCGGGTGTGTCGGAGTAGCAGGACAGGTTGATGCAGTCATTCCAGTCAGCACGCATTGCCAGCGGCAGGTTGTGCGGGCCGAGGTTGTTTACGATCTTGTAGAAGGAAACCTTCAGGTGATCGAGCATGGGCTTAGCCATGTCCATATTGTTGTCATAGGGAACCATCTCATCGAGGATGGACCAGTCGCCTGTTTCCTTGATATATGCGGAAACGGAGAGGATCATCCACAGCGGATCGTCGGAGAAGTCGCCGCCGATGTCGGAATTGCCCTTCTTTGTCAGGGGCTGGTACTGATGGTAGCAGCCGCCGTCCGGAAGCTGTGTGGAAGCAATATCAATGATACGCTCTCTTGCTCTGTCCGGAATCTGGTGAACGAAGCCCAGAATATCCTGGTTGGAGTCACGGAAGCCCATGCCTCTGCCGATACCGCTCTCAAAGTAGGATGCGGAACGGGACAGGTTGAAGGTAACCATGCACTGGTACTGGTTCCAGATGTTGACCATGCGGTCTACCTTGTCATCCGGTGTGTTGACATTCAGGATGCTCAGAAGCTTATCCCATGCATCCTTCAGCTCAGCAAGACCTGCAGCAACCTTCTCAGGAGTGTTGTACTTCTCGATCATTGCGAGAGCCTTCTCCTTATTGATCGTTGTACCATCAGCCTCGAACTTCTTGTCAGCGGGCATCTCTACATAGCCCAGAATGAAAACAAGTGTCTTGGATTCGCCGGGAGCGAGGGTGATCTTCTTGTAGTGAGAAGCGATGGGAGACCAGCCGTCTGCAAAGGAATTTGCCGGCTTGTCAGCCATAACAGCCTGCGGATCATGGAAGCCGTTGTACAGACCGATGAAAGCATCTCTGTCCGTATCGTAGCCGTCGATGGTGTCGTTGACTGTGTAGAATGCGAAGTGATCACGTCTGTCTCTGTATTCGGTCTTGTGATAGATCGTGGAATCCAGAACCTCAACTCTGCCTGTGGAGAAGTTTCTCTGGAAGTTTGTGCAGTCATCCTGCGCATCCCACAGACACCATTCTGCAAAAGAGAACAGAGAGAAGCTCTTATCCTCAGTGCCTTCGTTTGTCAGAACAACCTGCTGAACTTCACCGTCATAATTCTGCGGAACAAAGAATGTTACCTCTGCCTTCAGATCATTTTTCTTACCTGTGATCACAGTGTAACCCATACCATGGCGGCACTCGTAGCTGTCCAGCTCTGTCTTGACAGGGGACCAGCCGGGATTCCATACTGTGCCGTTGTCGTTGATATAGAAATAACGTCCGCCCATATCAATCGGAACGTTATTGTAACGATAACGTGTGATTCTGCGCAGACGGGCATCCTTATAGAAACTGTAGCCGCCGGCTGTGTTGGAAATCAGGGAAAAGAACGCCTGTGTACCGAGGTAGTTGATCCACGGATAGGGAGTTCTGGGGGAATTGATGACGTATTCCTTATTGGCATCGTCAAAGTATCCGAACTTCATAGCTTTAACTCCTTCTTATGTATAATATATCTTCTGCTTCCGTCCGTCCACATCGGACAGAATACCACTTTCATTATACCATACTTTTCAGTAATTGGCAAGCCCCTTTTCGCCCCTATATACGCAGAAAATCCGCTGCACACTTTGTGCAGAATGTACAATCCGGGCGTAAATTCCGGGCGAAAATCCGGCAGTAGATAGAAATTCGTTTTTTTGCGGCAAAAAACTCACTAAAATGGAGAAATTTTCAGAAAAGTATTGACTTTTATCAACTAATACGGTATAATATAAATTACCATGAAGGGATGCAGGGTAAATTTTAGTTACTTTCCCCTGTGAATACACAACAAATGGTATATCTGACAGAAAAGGAGGGAAAACGAAATGGAAAATATGGCACTCGCAATGATGCTGGAAACCAGTGAGGACGCTTATGCGGCAGCAGCTGCTGGCGCAAGCGCAGTATCCACTATTTTTTCTCTGGCAATCAGCGTACTGATGATCGTTGCACAGTGGAAGCTGTTTACAAAGGCTGGTGAAGCTGGCTGGAAGAGCATCATCCCGATCTACAATGGCTGGACAATGTGCAAGATCATTTACGGTCAGGGCTGGAAGATCTTCCTGACACTGGTTCCGGTGCTGAGCTTTATTTTTGCAATTGCATACAGCATCCGTATGGCACAGGTTTACGGCAAGGGCATTGGCTTTGGTATTGCAAATATCTTCTTCAGCCCCATCACCATGCTGATCCTGGCGTTCGGTGATGCGCAGTATGAAGGTCCGGTTGACAGCTTTATCTGATCGCGGACATTGAATCACACAAACGAAACCACCTCTCTCCGGCAGTACGCTGGAGAGAGGTGGTTTGTTTTTGTGAAAACGGGTAAAAAAGTGCGTATTTCGGCGATTCTGCACAGATAGGGCGGTTTATACTAATCCCCTTAACGCCAATAGACAACTTTAATTTGTCCCGCCAAAGGCTATCGCCTTTTGAAACTGATTTTGTCTATTATAATTTGGGGGATTAGTATAAAAACGGATACAATACAAAATCCCGCCTTCCGGCGGGATTTTGGTGTTATACGAGGTATTCGCTGAGGAAGGCAAG
Source organism: Oscillospiraceae bacterium (assembly GCA_045546475.1). Classification (GTDB taxonomy): domain Bacteria; phylum Bacillota; class Clostridia; order Oscillospirales; family Ruminococcaceae; genus UBA3855. Next base: position 33,300 of record JAZQCT010000067.1, on the reverse strand, counting down.
CGACATGTCGATCAATTCCAAAATCTGCGTTTCTGCAGTATCCGGATCAAGTGCAAGCGTCATGACGATGGTGTCACCCTCATAATACCAGCGCGTCAGCTTTTCGCCCCGGCTGGCATTCAGAACAGCTTCTGCCTCGTCCTTTCTGGAAATATGCTTTGCAAACTCGTCGAACTTCATGCGGAAATATACCTTTCCGCCATGATAGAAGATATTATAGCGGAAGCCCGTCTGTTCACCGATATAATACCCGATATTGCCCGGCTTCCATGCCTTGGTCTCCACCTTGAAGTTATAATCCAGGAAGCGGCGCAGTGCAGGGGATGCCTGCATCGGAACGCGGCGGTAGAGTGCCTCCTCGATCGTGCGGGAAATGTTCTTGACGAAGTATTTGTAGATGGTGTTCATTTCTGCTTGGGTACTTTCAAGATTCGTCTTGATTGCATATTTCTCATACATTACCTCATTAGCATACAAACTGATTGCGTTCAAGTCATTCGCATCTGCGCCATCTCTTGCTTGCATCAATATACAATCTGCAATGGCGACACCTGTTTTTTCAAATATTGCAGAATGCGGCTGTGTGTAATCCGTTGAATGAAGCCAAGTAATAATATTGCCATTCTGCGCAACGCCAAACTTAGGGGTAATATTATGATTCTCAAAAAAGGGTGTAAACTGCAGCTTATATTCTTTGGGAGAACCAACATTCATAAGAATAAAGAAATGGCTTTTCTTATTCGTTAATTGCAAAAGATTACGACCAAACTTATCTTCAGCAGCAAGATCAATACCAATTGACTTAAAGTGATCGTATACCAAAGGAGACTGCCAGTCTTTGAGTACAACCTGCGGATTCATTGCGATCGCCGAAGAATGATCCAAAAGATTCGCACAATACAAAGAGGAATAACCTCCGCCGGAACTTCCGATAAAGGTAACATCCTCTGCTTCAATTTGCAGTTGGCTCATTACTTTTTTTACAATATCCAGCAATAAACGAAGATATGACTTTTCATTTGTTCCGTAATACCACATCACTGGTGTAAACTCCGGATGAAAGTAGTACATGGGATCATCAATGCACAAAATATTACCATTCAGCATATTTTTGTATTTCCAACGCAACAATAATGGATATCTTCTGCTTGTTGTTGTTCCGCCGCCCGACAGCATTACATATAATCTCTTATTATCCGCTGGCATATACAGACACTCAAACGGCACATCCTGATGTGTGATCGTGTAGCGTCTTTGGTCTTTCTGAAGACGGAATGTGTCATAAGTACAGCTCTGCGGCTCCTGCTTCATCCAGCTTTTGTCGATCTTCCGCAGTGCCTCCATCTCGGCAGCTGCGGCTGCCGGTTCCTCTGCCTGGATAAGTCTCGGCAGGTCGCTCAGATCAAAGGATGCAGATTTTTTGGATCCCAGATTCAACATGTTGGTTCCTCCTGTGATATTTCGGTCACAGCGGCATTGCGCTGTATTTGGTGTTGTGATACACACTGTTTATTATAACATGGAACCGCCATATAAAATTAGATATTCAATGAACTAATTATGAATATATTTTGTTGTGTTGGACAAACGCAATGGTTTTACATCCTATTTTTGTGCATTCCTCCAAATCCAAAAAAATATGCATTTATCACTTGCTTTTTCTCCCAAAACATGTTACAATAGAAACACGCCAAGAGCTTTAATGCATAAAAGCTTAAAAGCTTTAAATCAATGAAATGAATGAAAGAAGGAATTTTCGATGGAACGTAAGGGTAATCTGATGACTTACAGACCGGACATTAAGGTGTTCGATGCAACGATCCGTGACGGCGGACTGGTGAACAGCTTCCGCTTCAGTGATGAGTTTATCAAGGCACTGTATCTGGCGAATCTGCGCGCGGGCGTGGATTATATGGAATTCGGTTATCTGGCTTCCACGGACATTTTCAAGGAAGAGGATTTCGGCGACTGGAAGTTCTGCAAGGAGGCTTCCCTGCGCCGCATTGTCGGCAATAACGAGACCGATATGAAGATCGCTGTTATGGCGGATGTCGGCAGATGCAACCTTGAACGTGATCTCCTGCCGAAGGAAGAAAGCGTCATTGATATGGTGCGTATCGCAACCTACATCCACACCATGCCGGCGGCAATTGAAATGATCGAATACTGCCATTCTCTGGGCTACGAGACCACCTGCAACATCATGGCGGTATCCAAGGCGAATACAGCGGATATTGAAATGGCTCTGGAAATGCTGTGCAATTCCAATGTGGATGTGATTTATCTGGTGGACAGCTACGGTTCTCTGTTCCCGGAGCAGATCCAGCGTCTGACGAAGCTCTATCTGGAGCACGCAGAAGCAAGCGGCAAGAAGATCGGTATGCACGCACACAACAACCAGCAGCTGGCATTTGCGAATACCATTGAGGCATGTTCCATGGGTGCAAGCTATCTGGATGCGACGATCGGCAGCATGGGCAGAGGTGCGGGCAACTGCGCAATGGAGCTTCTGCTGGGATTCCTGAAAAATCCGAAATACAACATCACCCCCGTGCTGAAGTTCTACGAGGATCATATCCTCAAGCTCAAGGAGCAGGGACTTGTCTGGGGCTATGACATCCAGTACCTGCTGACCGGCAAGATGAACCTGCATCCGTCCTCTGCGATCACATTCACAGCGGATAAGAGAACGGACTATGCGGAATTCTACCATGCGATCTTCGACATGGAGGCTTGATCGGGCGCGGAGCCCGCGCTGGCATCCGCGTTTGGCAGACTTTCTGTAAGGGAATGCTGCAGTTTCGCGAGCAAAATTAAAAAACTGCCATGATATAGCATATACAAAGGCATTACTGACAAATCGTCGGTAATGCCTTTTTTTGCGTTATTTGAGCAGTTCGGCGGTGATCTCGCCGAGGACGGCGTATTGTTCAGGGGTGGGCTGGCGGTTCATGCAGTGATCTTTCCGGCGGTAGGCATCGGCGAGGTCTTTCAGCGTCTTTACCTGCGATTCGGTCAGACCGTGCGTGGAGAGCGTCCCCTGGTGCTTCATGCCGCAGAGGGTATCCATGGAGATGTTGAAGATGCTGGCAATCATGCGCAGGGTTTCAAAGGGCGGGATCATGGTGTTGGCTTCGTATTTGCTGACTGTGCCGTCAGTTACATTCAGCAATTCAGCCAATTGCTGCTGTGTCATTTTTCTTTGCTTTCGCTGTGTTTTGATCATCATGCCTAAATCGAACAAAATATCACCTCTGAGACTTTCGTATTTAGAAAATTCTAATACAAATATCTTGCCAATTACGAGAGTTTGTGTTATAATATTCTTGTTATTGGAGAGTTTTGAAGTAAAAATTCTCATAAGTTGAAAGTTTGGAGGGACAATATGGCAAACAACAATAAAAATCTGAGCAAGGCAAACAAAGCAAAGAAGGATGAATTTTACACACAGCTGGCGGATATTGAGAACGAACTGCGGCATTACAGGGCATTTTTCAAGGGGAAGACGGTTTTCTGCAACTGTGACGACCCGTTTGAGAGCAATTTTGTCAAATATTTTGCGATGAATTTCCGGTCATTGGGGCTGAAAAAGCTGATTGCGACCTGCTATGCGACATCGCCGGTGATGTACACACAGCTGACGCTGTTCGGAGAGCCGGAGGATTTCGGGAAATGCGGCGAGGGACGCAAGCCCTACAAGATCGAGATCACGGATGTGGAGGATGAAAACGGCGACGGTGCGGTCGATCTGGAGGATTTTGAAGCGATGCTCCGCAAGCATCCGCCGGTGCTTCTGCAGGGGGACGGCGATTTCCGTTCGGAGGAATGTATCGAGCTGCTGAAGGAAGCGGATGTTGTGGTGACAAATCCGCCTTTTTCGCTGTTCCGGGAGTATGTGGCGCAGCTCGTGGAGTATGGGAAGTATTTCTTGATTATCGGGAATGTCAATGCAATCACCTACAAGGAAATTTTCCCCCTGATTCAGAAAGACCGTCTGTGGCTTGGTGCAAGCATTCACAGCGGTGACAGGGAATTTCGTGTACCGGACAGTTATCCGCTCGAAGCAACTGGATGTCGTGTGGATGACAACGGGACAAAATACATCCGTGTCAAGGGCGTTCGGTGGTTCACGAATATTGACTACGACCAGCGTCATGAAAGTCTGATTCTCTACAAGCACTACACACCGGAGGAATACCCGACCTATGATAATTACGATGCAATCGAAGTCGGAAAAACGTCGGAGATTCCGTGTGATTATGATGGGATCATGGGTGTGCCGATTACATTTATGGACAAATATAGCCCCGATCAGTTTGAAATAGTATGAACTACTGATCGTGGTGGTGATGGACTGCTTGAAAGTATCAAGAAGCCACACACAAGATATGATGCTCCTGTTGTTAATGGTAAGGGAATGTATAAACGAATTCTGATTCGCAGAAAGAAGGTCTAATTATGGAAATCCGACTCGAAGAACATACCGTCGCTGAAATTTTCAGCGGCTACGAGGACAATGCGGAAAGCGGCGTGGTGGGCTACGGCGGCAGGCTCAACATCCGTCCGGCGTTCCAGCGGGAATTTGTCTACAAGGAAAAGGAACGGAACGCCGTGATCGACACCGTATACAAGGGCTTTCCGCTGAATGTCATGTACTGGGTGGAGGATGACGAAGGGAATTATGAGCTTCTGGACGGACAGCAGAGAACTATCAGCATCTGCCAGTTCTGCAGCGGTGATTTTTCAATTCTGCTCGACGAAAAGCCCCGTACATTCCATAATCTGACACAGCACGAAAAGACGAAGTTTCTGGAGTATAAACTCATGATCTACATCTGCAGGGGCAATGACAAGGAGAAGCTTGACTGGTTCCGGACAATCAACATCGCCGGTGCCGTCCTGACACCACAGGAGCTGCGGAATGCCATCTACACCGGCGCATGGCTCTCGGACGCGAAGCGATATTTCAGCAAAAACGGCTGTGCGGCGTACAAAATCGCCAACAAGTACATGAACGGTGAGATGAATCGGCAGGCATATCTGGAACTTGCCATCAAATGGATCGCTGACCGGGAGGGGCAGAGTATCGAGGAGTACATGTCCGCCCATCAGCAGGACAGCAACGCTTCCGTTCTGTGGATGTATTTCCAGCAAGTGATGACATGGGCGCAGACGATTTTCCCGAAATACCGCAGGGAAATGAAATCAGTGCAGTGGGGGCTTCTGTTCAATCAGTACGGGGGCACGCCGCAGAATCCGGCGGAGCTGGAAACAAAAATTGCCGCCCTCATGGCGGACAGGGATGTCACCAAGAAAAGCGGTGTCTATGAATATCTGCTCTCCGGCAATGAAAAATGCCTGAGTATCCGGAAATTTGAAGACGAGGACAAGCGCACCGCCTACGAACAGCAAGCCGGCATCTGCCCGCTGTGCGGGGAGCATTTCGACTTTGAGAGGATGCACGCCGACCACATCATCCCATGGCATTCCGGCGGAAAGACCATCCCCGAAAACCTCCAGATGCTCTGCCGTGACTGTAATCTGAAAAAATCCGGGCAGGAATAATTTCGACCCCCGACGCGGATGCATCGGGGGTCGTTTCGTTCACTCATTCAATTCTGCTTATGCAGCGAGAAATTCCTCCATTGTGCCTTCAAAGCCGGAGCCTACTGCTGCTGCGTAGCGCAGGATGTTTGCTGCGTCGGATGCGTCAACTGCGGTGTCCACGTTGACATCTGCCAGTACTCTGCCGCTGTCGGTCAGTGTACCGGTACCGCCGGAACCGGTTGCTGCTGCGTCGATCAGAACTGCTGCTGCGTCGGTTGCGTCGATCGCGCCGTCCTCGTTGGCATCACCGAGCAGAGCTGCTGCAGCGGCTGCCTCCATGTTTGCAACGGAGAACTTCACAGTGATGTTGGATTCGATTGCCAGACTATCAGCGATGATCTTTGTATCATTGCCTGCCCAGTCACCGCGCAGATAGATTCTGGTAACGCCTGTGTCAGTTTCGTAGTATGCCATATCCACGGCTGTGCTTGCATCATAGTCTGTCAGCTGTGTACCGTCGATCCATACCTCATCCAGTGTGACTTCCAGATTCGGGAATGTGTCGGTTGTAAAGTTGTCAACAGAAATCGGAGAAATAACTGCTGTCAGGAAGAAACCGGCAGTACCAGTTTCAGTTGCACCAGCCAGATCCCAGGACAGCTCATACTGACCAGCTTCTGTGATATAGGCAACGCTGACATTCGGATTCTGCTCCTCGCCGCCCCAGTTGGACTCCGTACCGAAGCTGCCCATCAGTGTTGCAGAAGCAATTGCATTTGCCGGAACCTCAGGAGTAACGGGTTCATCGGGTGTTACCGGAGTATCCTCGCCGGCATCAGGATCTGTAGTGTCTGCTGCCTCTGTACCTTCGATGGAGAATACGACCTTCATATCCGTTGTGATGTCCATGTTGTCCGTCAGGATCTGTGTGGTATTGCCAGCCCAGTCGCCGCGCAGATAAATTCTGGTAACGCCTGCTGCACTTTCATAGTATGCCATGTCCACGGCTGCGCTTGCATCATAATCTGTCAGCTGTGCACCGTCAACCCATACCTCATCCAGTGTGACGTTCAGATTCTCGTAGGAATCCGTTGTGAAGTTGTCAGCAGCTGTGGGGGAGATCACAACAGTAACAAAGAAGCCCTCTGCACCTGTGTTGGTTGCCTCTGCCAGTGTCCACGTCAGTTCATACTGACCGTCGCCGGTGATGCTGGCAACGCTTACGTTCGGATTCGCTTCCTCGCCGCCCCAGTTGGATTCTGTGCCGAAGCTGCCCATAATGGTAGCAGTTGCGATCTCATCCGCTGCACTTGCGGTGAAGCACATTGCTGCCAGACTGGTCGCAGCCATTGCTGCAGCAGTCATTGCTGCAAACATCTTGTTCATTTTCATCTTCAATACACTCCTATGTTTCAAATTTCAGACATCTGTGCAGACTTCTACCATATCCGCTCAACAGTGTCCTGCTTTTATTATACATAAGAATACAGATTTTGTCAAGTGCTTTTATTGAACGTTTTGTGAACAAAACAAAAAATATAATTAAATGCAGTCGATTATGAAAAATCGTTAAAAATTTAACGAACTCTATTGACATTCCGATGGATTTGTGGTATGTTATAATTATAGAGATCCCCTACAGGGAATCCAGAAAGGAAGTGGCGTTATGGAATTATGCACCGGACAGTACCGTTATCTGCTGTCGATCTATCGTCTGACAAGGGAGAAGCAGCGGATCCGATGTGTGGATATTGCCAACGATCTGGGCGTAACACGTCCGAGCGTGAGCAAGATGATGAAATGCATGGTGCGCATGGAGCTTGTAGAGCCGGATTACTGTGAGGCTGTGCGGCTGACTTCCCATGGCATGGAGCTGGCGGAGCGTTACCACGGCGATTATGACATGGTCTACGCCTTCTTCCGCCGTATGCTGCGGCTCACTCCCACGGAGGCTAAGGATCATGCATTCCAATTTCTCAGCACCTTCCCGCAGTCCACGGTCCACAAGCTCTCCGATGTCATGATGAGAAGCCTCGAAGCGACCCGAAAAAAACAGGAAAAATAATATGCATGGTAAAATTCTGCAAATCTATGGGGGATGTACTGTAAATTCTGTGCAGGTCTACAAAATGGGAAAAATCCCCTTGACAAATGCGGTTAGCAGGTGTAAACTATATAATAGGTACTGCGGAAAGGGTTCCGCGAGAATAATAAGCGTGATTGGTGATGGATTATGACTCTGAAGGAAGCAACGGAAGGCAAGGATTATCTGATCAAAGCAATTGAAACCGAAGATGAGGAGCTGAATGCATTTCTGTTCTCCCTCGGCTGCTACAGCGGGGAGACGATCACTGTGGTATCCCATCTGAAGAAAAGCTGTATCGTGTCTATCAAGGACAGCCGGTACAATATTGATCATGAGCTTGCAGAAGCAATTATTGTCTGATTAAAAAAACGATCCCCGGATCGTTTTTTAAAAGCCATGAGTTAGCCACAGCTTACACGCGTTGATAGTATCAAGGAGGAAACGTGAATGAGAATCGCATTGACAGGCAACCCTAATTCGGGTAAAACAACCATGTACAACGCGCTGACCGGAAGCAATGAAAAGGTCGGCAACTGGGCTGGCGTTACCGTAGACAAGAAGGAACACGCCATCAAGAAGGCATACTGCACCGGAGAGGAACAGCTGATCGCTGTTGACCTGCCGGGTGCCTACTCCATGTCCCCGTTCACCAGTGAGGAGAGCATTACAAGCTCCTACGTCAAGCAGGAGAATCCCGATGTGATCATCAACATTGTGGATGCCACCAATCTGAGCAGAAGCCTGTTCTTCACCACACAGCTGCTGGAGCTTGGCATTCCGGTCGTTGTGGCACTGAATAAGAGCGATGTGAACAAGAAAAAAGAAACCAACATCAATGCACAGAAGCTTTCTGAAAAGCTCGGCTGCACGGTCATCAGCACCACCTCCACCACAGGCGATGGTCTGAAGGATGTAATCACCGCAGCAGCTGCACAGGCTGGCAAGACGCAGAAGGCTCCTTACACACAGGGCAACATTGACCTCTCCGACAAAAAGGCTGTTGAGGAAGCGGACCGCAAGCGTTTTGATTTTGTCAACAAGCTGGTAAAGGATGTCGAAAGCCGTAAGGTACTGACGAAGGATAAGAACACCGGCGACAAGATCGACGCGGTTCTGACAAACAAGTGGCTCGGCATTCCGATCTTTGCTGTGGTGATGTTCCTCGTATTCCAGATCTCCCAGGCGTGGGTGGGTCCCTTCATTGCAGATACGCTCGTAGCATGGCTCGAAGCCTTCCAGGGCTGGGTCGGCGGCTTCTTTGAGGATGCCAATCCCCTGCTGACGGCACTGCTCGTTGACGGTGTGATCGGCGGTGTGATTGCAGTTATCGGCTTCCTGCCGCTGGTTATGGTTATGTACTTCCTGATCGCTCTGCTGGAGGACTGCGGCTACATGTCCCGTGTGGCAGTCGTACTTGACCCCATCTTCAAGAAGGTCGGTCTTTCCGGCAAGTCCGTCATTCCGTTTGTTATCACCATCGGCTGTGCAGTTCCCGGCATCATGGCAAGCCGTACCATCCGCAATGAGCGTGAGCGCAGAGCGACAGCAATGCTCGCACCGTTCATGCCCTGCGGTGCAAAGATCCCGGTCATTTCCCTGTTTGCCGGTGCATTCTTCGATAATGCCGGCTGGGTCAGCACACTGATGTACTTCTCCGGTATCGTCCTGATCTTCGTGGGCGCGCTGCTGGTGAACAAGATTGCCGGTCACAAGGTAAGAAAATCCTATTTCATCATTGAGCTTGCCGATTACAAGTTCCCGTCCCTCTGGGGTGCCTTCAAGTCCATGTGCAGCCGCGGCTGGGAGTATATCGTCAAGGCAGCCACCATCATCCTGCTGTGCAACACCGCAGTACAGATCATGCAGACCTTTGACTGGAGCTTCCAGGTGGCAGAGACTGCAGATTCCTCCATCCTTGCATCCATTGCAAATCCGTTTGCTTACCTGCTGATCCCGATCGTGGGCGTTCTGAGCTGGCAGCTGGCAGCAGCGGCAGTGACAGGCTTCATCGCAAAGGAGAACGTAGTCGGTACACTGGCTGTATGCTTTGTTGGTCTGGAAAATCTCATTGACACTGAGGAGCTTGCCCTGATGGAGGGTGCTGGTGCAGAGGTTGCCGGTGTAATGGCAATTACCAAGTGCGCGGCTCTGGCATATCTGATGTTCAACCTGTACACACCGCCCTGCTTTGCGGCGATCGGTGCGATGAATGCAGAGATGAAGAGCGCGAAGTGGCTCTGGGGCGGCATTGGTCTCCAGCTTGCAGTGGGCTATGTTGTTGGCTTCTGCGTATACCAGTTCGGCACACTGTTCACAACAGGTGCAGTCGGCGCAGGCTTTGTTCCCGGACTGATCGCTGTTGCAGTGATGATCGGCATTATTGCAGCGATGATCGTCAGAACCAATACCCAGCTGAAGGCTGAGTATGCACTGAGCAAGTAATTATGGAAAATCTGATACTTATCCTGATCCTGGCGGGCATTATCGGAGGTATCGTGTACTACCTCTACAGATGCAAGAAACGCGGTCAGACCTGCATCGGCTGTCCCTACGCAAAGCAGTGCGGCGGGAAATGCGGCGGCAGCTGTCAGACTCCTGCGGAAAAGCCGGAGGAAAAGGAATAATGAGCGGGGATGTGCAGTCTGCACATCCCCATTTCTGTAAAGGAGGCTTTGCTATGGAAAACATCATTATCATTGCGATCGTTCTGCTGGCAGCTGCTCTGGGGCTGCGGGAAACGATAAAGCACTTCAAAGGAAAGGGCGGATGCTGCTGCGGCGGCAGCTATAAGCCGAAAAAGAAAAAACTGCCGTGTGTGCTGTATCAGAAAACCTTCCAGGTGGGAGGGATGCACTGCGAGCACTGCAGACAGCGTGTTGAGGAGATTGTCAATGATATGAAAGGGCTTGCAGGCAGAGTAAACCTGAAAACCGGCGAATTGACAGTATCCTATGCACAGGATACGGATGACGCACAGATCATTGCACGGATCGAACGTGCCGGGTATACTGTTACAAAAAGGGATGTATAATACAAATCCTCCTGTCCAAAAACAGGAGGATTTTTTGTATTTCTGCATTTCATAGCCGCCGCAGGCGGCATATGGGAATAGTATGAAATTATACGATGGGAGTATCCTCTGCAGGGGGTTCCATGCTTTCACCGGCTGTCGGTTCGGGCAGGATGTCCTCCGCTGTTACGGTGTCTGTTCCGAACTCATCGCCCTTCATGAGCTTCTCGAAGTCCGGACCGTCGATCTTTTCATGTTCGATCAGGTACTGTGCCACCTTATGCAGCTGATCCATATGCTCGGTCAGAAGCTCCTCTGCCTTCTTGTAGCCAGCCTCCACATAAGCGCGGATCTCCGCGTCGATCTCTGCGGCTACCTGCTCGGAGTAGTTCTTGGTGCTGCCGAAGTCTCTGCCAAGAAATACTTCGTTCTGGTCACTGCCGTACACCACGGGACCCAGATTCTCACTGAAGCCGTAGCGTGTGATCATGTTTCTTGCGGTTGCAGTTGCGCGTTCAAGGTCATTGGAGGCACCGGTGGAGATGTCATCCAGAATGAGCTTTTCTGCCACTCTGCCGCCGAGCAGGGTCACGATCTCTTCGCGCATTTCCATCATGCTGACATAGGACTTGTCATGCTCCGGCAGGGACATGGTATAACCGCCCGCCATACCTCTCGGAATGATGGAGATCTGGTGTACCTTATCCTGATGCGGACAATAGTAGGTGCAGACTGCGTGACCGGCTTCATGGTATGCGGTCAGGCGGATCTCCTTTTCGGTCTTGACGCGGGACTTCTTCTCAGGACCTGCCACCACCTTGATGGTAGCTTCCTCGATGTCCTCGTTGGTGATCGCCTTTCTGTCAGCTCTTGCTGCCAGGAGGGCTGCTTCATTGGTGAGGTTAGCAAGGTCAGCACCGGTAAAGCCGGCAGTACCCTTCGCAATATTGCTGAGGTTGACATCGGGAGCGAGGGGCTTGTTCTTCGTGTGTACGCGGAGGATCTCCTCTCTGCCCTTGATGTCAGGATATCCGACCACGATCTGGCGGTCAAATCTGCCGGGACGGAGCAGTGCGGGATCGAGGATGTCACGGCGGTTGGTCGCTGCGATCACGATCACGCTTTCATTGCCCTCAAAGCCGTCCATTTCCACCAGCAGCTGGTTCAGGGTCTGCTCGCGCTCATCATGACCGCCGCCGAGTCCTGCGCCTCTGTGTCTGCCGACTGCGTCGATCTCATCAATGAAGATGATGGCAGGGGCGTTTTTCTTTGCGGTTTCAAACAGGTCGCGGACACGGGATGCACCCACGCCGACGAACATTTCTACGAAATCCGAACCGGAGATCGGGAAGAACGGGCAGCCCGCTTCGCCGGCAACTGCCTTTGCAAGCAGTGTCTTACCGGTACCGGGAGGTCCGAGCAGCAGTACGCCGCGCGGGATCTTTGCGCCCATTTCAGTATATTTCTTGGGATTCTTGAGAAAGTCCACAAGCTCTGCCATTTCAAACTTTTCTTCCTCCGCACCGGCAACATCCGCAAAGGTCACCTTCTGTGCCATGCTCTGGTTCTTGACATTCGCCTTGCCGAAGTTGTTGAACTTGCCGCCGCTCGTCTGACGCATCATGAGGATGAAGAGAGAAACACCCAGGATCAGCATGAGGAAGGTGGGCAGGTAGGTGATGAGCCAGGAATTATCCGTGATCTTGAAATAATCCTGCTCCAGGGGTGCGTCGGGATTCGCTTCATTATATTCCAGACGATAGTTCTCGGTATCATTGAGGAAGAGCTGCACATGGGGGACGGTGTATTCCATCTCCGTGCCGTCCTTGAGCTTCAGCTCCAGCTCTCCGGTACCCAGATCGAGTGTATAGAAGCTGACGTTCAGGTCGTCAAAATGCGAAATGATCTCAGTATACTCATACTCCGTATCGGGCTTGCTCAGCTTGGGGATCATGTAAGCGGCAAGGAAGATCAGTACTGCCGCAACCAGAAGATAGGCAAAAATGCCCCTGCTTTTTTTCGGTGTCAAAATATCCTCTCCTTATCCTTATAGTGTTTCCGGTCTCTGCCCAATGTCAGCCGTGAAAGCTGTACAACGCTTGCGGCTTTGCACCTGTCAGGTTGTTGACATCCGGTCTCTGCCGGTAATGTTTCATTGTACCACACTAACGTGTTACCGGCGTGTAGTCCATGTGTTTATCCGGTGATAATGCGCAGAACCAGCATATTCTGCGTGGTTTCGGTCACTGCGGCACGATCTGCCGCACCGAGTCCCTGCACCCAGAGCAGTCCGTCCGCATCGGACAGATAATGCACCCGGCTCCGCTGTGCGGGCGGCACCTGGGCATTGAGCCATTTTTTGATGGAAATATGGTGTCCCCGCTGCTGCAGGTACAGCCCGGGAAGTCTGCCGTGCAGTTCAGCACTCCCATTTATTATATCATAATCCAGAACGAAATTTGCGAACAATGTGTGAACTTCTGCAAATTTTTCCGCATCCGTCCGCGAAATAACCTCTGCTTCGGCAGAAATGCCGTCAAAAAGACAATTTTCTCCCTGTTTCAGCGGTTTACGGAGAATCTCCTGCGTCGGTTTCTCCAGCCAGAGCAAGCCCCGGCTGACGCAGGCGCGTATGCCGGCATAGGAAAGCTCTGCAGAACCTCCGGTTTCCAGAAGGCTGCATACAGTGAGGATGTTCTGACGGCTGGAGAGCTGGTGCATTTCCAGGAGCCTTGCAATGCATCTGCGGCGGATCGCCGGGTGGAGCATTTCCAGACCGCGCAGGGAACCATCCGGCTGCACACACTGCGTATAGGCGGCTTCCGCCTGGGCTTCGAGGAATGCCGCATCCAGCTGCAGATCCTCCGTCATGGCGGCACAGGTCTCCTCTGCGGAGGGATTGCATTCCTTCAGAACGGGAACGGCTTTATGCCGGAGCAGATTCCGGCGGCAGAAATCCTCCTGATTGGTACTGTCCTCCACATAGGAAAGCCCCTGACTGCGGACATATGCCTCCACCTCTGCGCGTGTGACATGCAGAAGGGGGCGCAGGAACTGCTCCCGAACAGGCGGGATACCGCAGAGCCCCTTCAGCCCGGTGCCTCTTGTCATGCGCAGGAGGATGGTTTCGAGGTTGTCGGAGGCGGTGTGCGCAGTTGCCGTAAAGCCTTTACAATGCGCTGCAAAGGCGGCATAGCGGCATTCTCTGGCGGCTGTTTCGAGGGAAAGGCGGTGCGCTTCCGCATAGCCTTTGACATCACAGGAAACAACAGTCAGGGGAACGCCCAGCCAGCCGCAAAGCTCCCTGCAGAACTGCTCGTCGCGCAGGCTTTCGTCGCCGCGCAGATTGTGCTGGATGTGAATGGCTCGCAGATCGAGGGTAAATTCCTCACGCAGCTGGAACAGAACATGCAGCAGGCACACACTGTCCGCGCCGCCGGACAATGCGGCATCCACGCGGCAGTGGTTCACATCCCGGCTGCGCAGGAAGCTTCTGACGGCATCAAGCGGGCGCATCGAGCTTCATCTCCATGGTGCTGAAGCGTGTATACTGACCGTCCCAGATGAGGTTGACGGTGCCGGTCTCGCCGTGACGGTTCTTAGCCACGATGCATTCTGCCACATTGGGCTGCTGGCTCTCCTTGTTGTAGTAGGCATCGCGGTAGAGGAACATGACAATATCCGCATCCTGCTCGATAGAACCGGATTCACGCAGGTCGGAAAGCATGGGACGCTTGTCGGTTCGGCTTTCCGGACCACGGGAGAGCTGGGACAGGAGGATGACCGGCACATCCAGCTCCTTTGCCATGATCTTGAGCTGGCGTGTGATCTCGGATACGATCTGCACACGGTTTTCTGTTTTCAGGGTACTCTGGATCAGACCGAGGTAGTCGATCACGACCAGTCCGAGGTTCTTCATACGGCGCAGCTTTGCCTTGATCTGCTGCACGGTGATGCTGGCAGTATCGTCGATATAGAGGGGCAGTCCCTGCAGGTAGCTTGCACCGGCAGCAAGGCGCATCCAGTCATCGCCGTCAAGTCTGCCGTTGCGGAGCTTGTTGGAATCCACCTGTGCCTCGGTCGAGAGCAGACGGGATACGAGCTGTTCCCGGGGCATTTCGAGGGAGAAGATGCAGACATCCTTTTCATTGTGTCTGGCAACATTGCAGGCAATGTTCAGGGCGAAGGCGGTCTTACCCATGGCAGGACGCGCCGCAATGAGGATGAGGTCGGACTTGTTCAGACCGGAGGTCAGGGTATCGAGGTAGGAGAAACCGGAGCGCGTACCGAGGTACAGCTCACGGTCGGGACCTGCGATCTTGCCGATGTGGTTGTAGGTTTCAGCAACGATCTCCTTGATGGGGGTCAGTCCTGTCACATCACGTCCCTGACGGATGTCGAAAATGCGCTGCTCCGCAGCATCCAGCAGGAGGCTGGCATCGGTCTCGCCGCTCTGGATGTCCGAGAGGATACCCCTTGCCGTTTCCGCGAGGACGCGGATATAGTACTTGCTGGATACGATATTGCAGTAGCTTTCGATATTGGATACGGAGGGTACCATATTGACGAGATTGGCAAGGTAGTTTCTTCCCTCCGCGGGGGTCTCAAAGATGCGCATTGCGACCGCTTCATTGAGTACTGTAATGACATCCGCCTTGGAGCCGGATGTAAACATCTGCGCCATGATGCTGAACAGGGCGCGGTGCTGGTCGATGTAGAAGCTTTCGGGCTTGACCTGCTCCATGACTGTGGAAAGCACATCCGCGTCGATCAGGATCGCGCCGAGGATCGTCTGCTCCGCCTCCAGGCTGTAGGGCATTTCAATGTCGTGAAAGCCGTTTGTGTCTGCCATAAGTTTCCTCCTTTCCTGTTGTAATACTAATTAGCTTAATTATAATAAACAAGTTAAGTTTACCCCGCATCCGCCAAAGTCTATCGCCTTTTGAAACCATTTTTGTTTATTATTGTTTGAAGAATTAGTATAACGAAAAAACACCCGTATCACCCCGGTGGAGGGGTGATACGGAACCTGTTTCAGAATTATGCCTCAGCAACATCCACCTTCATCTCCGCAGAGATGCCGGTGTACAGCTTGATCTCAGCAGTAAAAGTGCCGAAGCTCTTGATGTCAGTCTTCAGGCTGATCTTCTTCTTGTCGATCTTGCAGCCGAACTGCTCCTCGATACCCTGCGCGATCTGTGCGCCGGTCACGGAGCCGAACAGTCTGCCGCCGGTGCCTGCCTTGCAGAGGATCTTCACGGTCTTGCCGTTGAGCTTCTCGCGCAGCTCGTTTGCGTGCTGCTTGTCCATGTCGATCTTGTGCTGTGCGGAGGACTGCTGACCCTTGAGGTGGTTGAGGTTCTCAGCGGTTGCCTCTACCGCAAGCTTCTTCGGGAGCAGCATGTTTCTTGCGTAGCCGTCCGCTACTTCCTTCATTTCGCCCTTTTTACCAGAGCCTTTTACATCCTGTAAGAAAATTACTTTCATGTATGATCTTCCTTTCTCAGTTGAAATTTGTAATGGATAATATTGTGTGACAGGTACTCTGTTCTTCCTGACCCTGCCAAGGAATGGTTTCTTTGATTCCTGACGTTTTGCCTTTGTCCCCGCAGGGGGCAATGGCAAAACGCCTTGGGATTCCAAAGGGATCACATCCCTTTGGCGGGGGGCGGCGAACCGCCGCTGGTAAGATGCTTCCGATTGGGCTTTGCCCAATCGGAAGCGGCGCAGAGCCCCCTTGTCATACAGTATTTACTTCATATCAGAAATCACCTGTAACAGGCGGATCTTTGCGTCCTGTACGGAAATATCCTGCATCTGTGTGGCTGCCATGGTCTGGTGACCGCCGCCGCCGAGGGCTTCCATGATGACCTGCACATTGACTGCGCCGAGGGAGCGGGCGGAAATATTGACCACGCGGTTGATCTCATAGATCACAAATGCCGCATCCACATTCTGGATACTCAGCAGCTCATCCGCTGCCTGCGGTGCGACCAGGCGCACATCGGAAACATCATCCGGTGCAATGGCAACCGCAAAGCGTCCCACGATCTCTGCCGAACCGACAATATCCGTGCGGCTGCGATACGCTTCGATGGAGCCGGAAAACAGGCATTTCACCTTGACAGTATCCGCGCCGATCTTCCGGAGGAAGGCTGCCGCTTCAAAGGTACGCACACCCGTGCGCATGACAAAATTCTTGGTATCGAGCATGATACCTGACAGCAGACAGTCCGCATAGCAGGAATTTACCATGCCGTCCAGCTTGAAATACTGGATCAGCTCCGTCACCATCTCACAGGCGGAGGAGGCATACGGTTCATGGTGGAACACCAGCGCGTTGTCCACATAGTTCACGTTCTTGCGGTGGTGGTCGATCACGACCACATTCTGCGCAAGCTTATAGAGCTTTTCGCTTTCGAGAATATCCTTGTTGTGGGTATCCACAATGATGAGGAGCGTATTGTCCGTGATGGTCTCCACCGCCTGTGCGGGCGTGAGGAACAGGTCGCCGCCGATCTCCTCCTCCATCATGGCAATGATCTGGGAGGCAAGGTTCTTCTGCGGGTCGATGACCACAGAAACGGGCTTGCGCAGCAGCCGGACAGCTCCTGCCAGACCGCACGCGGAACCAACAGAATCCAAATCGCCGAAGCGATGCCCCATGATGAACACATTCTCACTGCTGAGGATCAGCTCCTGGATCGCGCCGGCAATGATGCGGGTCTTGGCGCGGGATTTCTTCTCCACGCCCTTGGAAACGCCGCCGAAGAAGCGGTAGCCATTCTCCGTCTTGACAGCCGCCTGGTCGCCGCCGCGTCCGAGTGCCATATCCAGGCTCTGTGCGGCGAGCTGTTCGCCCTCCTGGAGGGTGGCAGCACCATGACCGACACCGATGGAAAAGGTCACATAATTCTTGTCATCCACGCGGATGGCGCGGGCTTCATCAAGGAGCCGGAACTTTTCCTTCATGATCTGCTCCATATGCCGTTCCTCAATGATGGCAATAAAGCGGTCGTTTTTCAGTCTGCGGAGGATGCCGTTGGTATGGGAAATAAAGTCCTCCAGCAGCTTCTCTACAGCCACACTTGTTTCGAGCTTCGCGCTCTCCTTGGCGTTCTGAATGAGATCCTCATAATTATCCACGAGGATCAGCAGAACGCTCGGACGGCTTGCAGCGTATTCTGCCTTCAGTGCGGCAAATTCCGTCACATCCGACCAGAGATAGGCGGTCAGCTCGCTGCCGTTCTCATGGTACGGCAGGGATACGATATGGTAGGTCCTCTCCTGCCATACATAGTCCTGCTCCGGCAGGGACGGATCAAAGCGCATGATCTCCGTCAGATTCCTGCCGAACAGATCCGCATTGCGGATGATCTGCTCTGCAAAGCAGGTGTTGTAGTGCAGCAGGATGCCGTTGGAATCCAGAACGCACATCCCCTGCGGGAGCTTCTGCAGGGCAGCAAGCTCCGCGTTTTCGCATTCTTCATTAAGCTGTGCGGCATACCGCACGAAATGCTTATTGGAATAACCGACGATCACCGCGATCAGCACCGCACAGAGTACGGACGGAAGGCTGAACAGCATTCCGTAGGGGGTTCCCCGGTACAGCAGTACCACTGACGGGATCAGTGTAAAAATTGCCAGTAAAACAATCAGTACCCAGAGCAGGATATGCTTTTTGGGCTTCAATCCGTTCACCTCCTACGGCGGGTCGCCGCTGACAGTTTGCCTCCCAACGCCTGCGGCGAAGGTCGGCAGGCGGCGGGTCGCCGCTGACGATTTGCTTCCTTTGTGCTTCGCACAAGCGGAAGCGCAAGACCGAAAGACACGCTCGATGCCGCGCCATTAAGATTTCATTTTGCATCACCAATAGCTATGATGCCGCTTGAGCAAAGCGAATAAGGCATCATGCGTTCCAGAAAGCCGCTCGCGAAAAACAGACTCCCGCAACAAAATCACTATCAAACGCGTCTAACAGCGCGGTTGCCGCGCCGCCGCGCTAAACCTCCATGATAATTGGGAGGATCATCGGGCTGCGCTTGGTCTTGCCATAGATGAAATCCGAAAGCGCGTCGCGCATTTTTGCCTTGAGGGATGTCCATTCGCGCAGCTCGTAGACGGAGCATTCGTCCAGTGTGTGGCACATCAGCTGTCTTGCCTGCACCATCAGCTCCTCTGCCTCGCGCACATACACAAAGCCGCGTGAGATGATGTCGGGACCGGCAACGATCTGATTTGTCGCCTTGTCAATGCCGACCACGATGATGATAAGACCATCCTCTGCCAGATGCTTTCTGTCACGCAGAACGATCGAACCGACATCGCCCACGCCCAGACCATCCACCAGCACTCTGCCGGCAGGTACCTGGGACACCACGCGCATATAGGTGCCGTCCGTTTCGATGACATTGCCGATGGAACCGATGATGACATTCTCCATCGGAATGCCCATCTCCGTTGCCACATTGCGCGCCTTGACCAGATGCTTGTATTCGCCGTGTACGGGAATAAAATACTTCGGCTTTGTCAGTGCCATCATGAGCTTCAGCTCCTCCTGGCAGGCGTGACCGGATACATGCACCTCGTACATCGCCTCATAAACGACCTCTGCGCCGGATTTGAGCAGCTCGTTGACTACCTTGGTCACATGCTTCTCATTGCCGGGAATGGGAGTCGCAGAGATGATGATGAAGTCCATGGGGGTGATGTTGACCTTCTTATGGTCATGCATTGCCATGCGGGTGAGCGCGGACATCGGCTCGCCCTGGCTGCCGGTTGTGATCAGCACCAGCTGCTCCGGCGGGTACTGGTTCATATTTTCAATGTCAATGATCGTATTCTTGGGAACCTCCAGATACCCCAGCTCCAGTGCCGTGGTAATGACATTGATCATGCTCCTGCCCAGCACAGCGACCTTTCTTCCGGTCTTGGCGGCAAGGTTGATGATCTGCTGGACGCGGTGGATGTTGGAGGAGAAGGTAGCAATGATAATGCGTCTGCCGCTTGCCTTGGCAAAGAGCTTGTCGAAGGACTCGCCGACCTTATGCTCGGACTGGGTATAGCCCGGACGCTCCGCATTGGTGGAATCGGACATCAGAGCCAGCACGCCGCGGCTGCCCAGCTCACCGAATCTTGCAAGGTCGATCGGACCGCCGTCAATGGGCGTGAAATCCACCTTGAAGTCGCCCGTATGCACGATCACGCCGGCGGGGGTATGGATCGCCATGCCCATTGCGCCGGGGATGGAGTGGTTCACCTTGATAAATTCCACTGCCATGCAGCCCATCTTGATATTCTTGCGGGACTCGACCACATTCAGGGATACCTTGTTCAGGATGCCGTGTTCCTCCAGCTTGTGCTTGATCAGACCGATGGTCATGCCGGAGCCGTAAACAGGCGCATTGACCTTCTTGAGCAGGTACGCCAGACCGCCGATATGGTCCTCATGACCATGGGTGATGACGATACCGCGCAGCTTATCCGCATTGCGCTCCACATAGGTGAAGTCCGGCAGCACGATGTCTACGCCGGGCATTTCGGAATCGGGGAAGGCAAGACCGCAGTCCAGAATGAACATATCATTGCAGCACTCGAATACGGTCATGTTCTTGCCGATCTCATTCAGACCGCCCAGCGGAATGATACGGATGGGCGTGCGGTGCTGGTCACGCTTCTTCTGGTTCTGTGCAGGTGCGGATTTTGCCGCATTCTGTGTATTCTGTACATTCGGAAGATTCTGTGCAGGCTGCCCGTTCTGACCGTTCTGCTTCTTGGGATGGAAGGGCTTGCCGTGCTGTCCGCCGCGGTGGCTGGAGTGGCGCACAGTAAATTTCTTTCTCTTGGGGTCATTCTGCTTTGTGTTCAATCAGTACCTCGTTTCTTTGACATGCAAATGAATGGGCATGGTCCACCCCGGAATAGAGTGCCTCCGTGCATCCCGCGTCGGGGGATGTTCCGTACGATCGGAGGCTCAGCTGCGCACAGGCGCAGGACTGCGGCAATCGGCTTCAGCATTACAGATCGGAATAACAGTGCCGCAAAAACGGATGGAGCAGGGGTGGAATGGAATCAGTCATTTGCTCATTTGAATTGCTTCCTGCGCGGCAGGGAGCAGCGGTTAAGTAGGAAATACTTCTGTATCTCTCAGCTTGCAGAAAAAGTCTTTTATCTGGGGTTAGCACACCAAAACTGCCCGAACCCCTTTCACAGAACTATTGCTCTGTGTCTGATTCACAGGTTCCCCGACAAACTGAGAAATGCTTCTGCATCTCTTTATATTTTCAGGCATTCGTGCCGGAATATCTTTGCAACGACCTTCCGCCGGCAGCGGAAGCGAATACATACTCTTATTATATTAAAATTCCGGTCTTTTGTCAAGTGTACAGGGAAGCGATTTCAGAGAATTGGTCAGTTTGGATAAAATCCCCTGCACTTCGGCATGGATTCTGCACGTTGGGGAATCAACCCCTCCCAGAGGGAGGGGGTTCAAGCCGGCATCAGTATGATTCCTCCGCTGCCCGGAATTTCTTTTCCCAGCCGCTGCACAATTCGGCGGCGGTTTCTGCGGAATGGGCGTGGATCAGCAGGCGGAGTCTGCCGTTTGCGGCGGGAAGCCCCACGCGCACAGCTCTGTCCGGATCGCTCCGGCGCAGTCTTTCCACAGCCTGCGGCGTGAGGGGCGTGGAAAACTCATGCTGCAGCGTGTACATCGGCGGAAGCAGTGCGGCAAGCTGCGGCAGGCGCATCCGGCGGCATTCCATGATCCGCAGAATATGGGCAAAAAGAAGAACTCCATCCGTGCATACGCCCTGTTCTGCAAAAAGCCTTGCGGCAGTGGGCGAAACGCTCGGCGCATACAGGCGCAGGATCCTTCCGCCCATGCGGGAGGCAAACGCCTCCGCCGCTGGATGGAAGTCCTCCGGCAGTGCCAGTGCCGCGCCCTCCTCCCGGAAGGAAAGCAGTGACAGCAGAAGCAGCTGTTCATGCCGGATCATGCCGATATCCTGCGAAAAAACGCTCGCCTGTCTGCCGTCGTCCGTCAGATTCAGCACGATGCGTTCTCCCCTTCCTCCGCCAAAGAGCCGCTGTGCCGTCTCCCGCAGAGGCGGGCTGCCGCAGCAGATTTCCACAGTACATTCCGGATTGTGGAAAAGTGCGCGGCACTTCGTTTCCCAGAGCTGCAGGAGCGGGCGCGCATCCGCAAGTGAACCGGCAGGCAGGATATGCCGGGCAGTACGGGCGCGGAGTGCCTGCCGGAGCCTGCTGCGCTGTGCATCCGTCAGCTCCAGTCCTGCCGCACCGTAGGGTCGCAGATACAGCACCTCCTCCCCCTGCAGCCAGAGGAGCGCGGTGCATTCCGTCTGCTTTGCGGCATAAATGAGCTGGGAAAGGGCGCAGCAGCCCGCATTCCAGACCTGTGCGCCCTGTGATGCGGCTCCGGCAGCGGCAGCCTGCACAGCAGGAACGGCGGCAGGGCTGTCACAGCCGACGGCGATCCGGTCGCCGAGAGCCGTCATGGCAGCCCCTGCACAGAGGGCAGTTTCTGCGGTATTCCAGCGCGGCAGTCCCTCATGAATGCCGTCCTGCGCACTGACCTGGAAACGGCGCGGCATGGGCGCGTTCCGGTGTGCAGCCACAATCTCCCCTTCTGCGGCAGTCAGGTCGCTGCACTGCACACCGCGGTCAATGAGGGCATGGCGGCAGATGACGCATCGGCGGAGAACAGCATCCGCGCCGATCTGCACACCATCCCCCAGCACACAGTCCTCAATCACGGCACGGCTGCCGATCACGCAGTCACTGCCGATGACGGAAGATTCCGAAATAACGGCATTCCTGCCGATCCGCACGCCCTCCCCGATGCGCCTGCTCTTGCCATGCGGCGCATGGAGCAGCTCCTGCTGCTGTGCAAGGTAATCGGACGGCGCAGAAGGAAGCCGGAACACGGACAGAACCGCGGTCACGGCGGCATCCGGTACGGCGGGGATACTGCCCATGGGGTGCAGCTCAGCTCCGGTCGGGGAACCATCCGGATGCACGAGCCGGACGGGGGCGGCATCGCAGAGTGCAAGCAGCTCCCCCATATCCCAGCGCGGGAGGGAAAGCCGCCGCAGGAGCAGCGTCGGCGCGGAAAGCCGGAGGGCTTCTGCGGCATCCGCATAATGCAGATGTGCTGACAAAGAAAGGGCATTCACAAGCTCCCGCGTTTCCGCATCTGCGCCGATGAGCGTGACATCGGGAATGCCGCTTTGGTCGAGGAACCGCAGGATATGGACGATGAGGGGTGTATTGCAGTAAGGGAGCCGCGCTTCCGGCATTTCACGCAGGGGAAGAAAGCGCACGGGGGTATCACAGAACAGGATCACATGCATGGGGAGTACCGCCTTTCATACTGATTCTGAGAGCGTGTTTAGTATCTGTAGATAGCTGGATTTTTGAGCAGATTTGTGCTGTGACACGGTGCAAATATGCCAAAAAGACGGCTATTGGAAGATACTGAACAGGCTCTGATACAGTATGGGAAGAAAGAGCGGATATATGCGGAAAGCCCCCTGCATCCATAAAATGCAGGGGGCTTTGGTGTTATACAGGGAATTCCGTAATCAGTCCGATGGTAAACTTCAGAATGTTCAGCGCGTCCGTGGAGGAAGGCTTGCTGTCGCAGTCAACGTCTGCATTCAGTGCGCCCTGCTCTGTCAGCGCATCACCGGCAATGAGGTTCTTGTTCAGTGCCAGAACGTCCATAATGTCAACCTTGCCATTCTCGTCAACATCGCCGTAGACGGTCTCGCCGGCATTGGTCGTTTCTGTAGTATCCGGCTCTGTGCCGTCGGAAATGCTGCCGTAAACGATGCCGCAGCCAACGGTACTCATGTACAGTGCGCCGTACTCGTTCATATCGCCGACAATGAAGTTGCCGTTGCCGGTACCGCCATAGAGGTGATCGTCATTGATCAGCTCCCATGTCAGACCCTTATCATTGGAACGGTACAGACCCTCTGCATCGCTCTCTGTGGGCTTGCCGTAGATGTAGAGTGCATTTGGGCTGTTTGCATCCTTCGGTGCGCCGAAGCCAACGGTCTTGCAATAGAATACATCCAGCTTCTCAACGGTCGGTGTACCGGTATTGGCATTTGTGACATGGTACATGCCGTTCCAGCCTGCACCCAGAATGAGTTCTCCCTCGCCCATGTAAGCGATTCTGCCGGCACTGTCGCACTGGTCGTACATACAGATCTCAGTGGGTGTGAAGTTCTTGCCGCCGTCCGTGCTCACGCAGAATACATACTTTGCATCGTCGATCGTCGGCTCGTCCTTGGAATAATGCCAGGAAGAATTGAAATAGGTTGCATACGCATAAACCACATCCGGATTCTCCGGCTCTACATACAGATAAGTAGGCTTGGAGCCGTAGGTCGTCGGAATACCCTCGCAGGCTGTCCAGGTCTGACCGAAGTCATCGGAATAGCTGATATTGCCGTCATCCTTGCTGCCCTTGAAGAAGCGGTAGGTATCTTCATCAATCTGTGTGATCGCTGCCTTGCCGCCGGGGGAATTTGCCATCTTTGTCCATGTTGCGCCGCCGTCGAGCGTATAGAAGCCGCCTGCAACGTCATTCTGGTTTTCTGCAATACGGATCATGACATCGGGATTCTGCGGACAATAGGCAATTGCACCGGTACTGCCCATATTCGGATAGTGCTGTGTGATGGTGGTGTCTGCCTTATGTTCAAAGCCGTCATAGTCACCGATGGCAGAGAAATTGCTGCCGCCGGGAACGCTGATGAAGTCGAGTGCTACAACTTCCTCGATACCGTCCGGATGGAAATAGTAAACGGGAAGTTCATCCCATACATTGTCACATGCAAAGACACCGTTACCGGAAACGATCAGGATACGGTCGGAATTTCTCGGGTCGATGGAGATGGTACCGCACCAGTGGATCGCCTTGTTGCGGATCCAGCTGAAGCCGCCGTCCTGCAGATAATCTGCCTGCAGAGGGCCGCCCCATGTGGTTTCGTTGCCGGGAGTGATGGGGCTCCATGTTGCGCCGCCGTCCTCGGAACGATAGAACTGGTCGCCCCAGCATACCTTGTCATCTGCCCACGCATCCTTGTACCAGAGCTGGGAGGACCATACGCCGCAGGTGGTAGCCACGAGCTTGTTGGCATCATTCGGGTCGCTGGTGCATCCGCCGAAGCTGTTGCCGGTCGGGGAAATATCAGTAACATCGCCTGTTGTGGTATTATACTTGTAAATGCCGCCGCCTGTGCCGTTGAAGATCAGACCGCCGACATAGCTGATGAGCAGGTTGCCGTCCGCATCCTTGTTGATTCGGGAGGGATATGCCTCTGTCGGGAGCTTGTCGCTGAGCGGCTCCCAGTTATCCTTGCCGACATCTGCAACATACATATTCGCACCGATGCCCACATCGGATACACCGACATACACCTTGCCATCGTGGATCGCTACAGTACCGATACCGTTGACCTTGCTGTAGTCCTCGCCCTGTGTGGTCTTTTCCACAACAGTGCCCCATGTCGGCCAGTTGATTTCGTTTGTGAACAGACCGAGGTCATTGAAGCTGTCCACATAGCCCCATGTTTCGCCGCCGTCGGTACTCATGATCAGACCATCGGTATCGCCGCCGCAGTAGATGACATCGGGGTTATCCGGATCGACTGCAATCGGTTCGCCGCACTGTCTGCCGGCACCGTTGCCGTGTACCTTGATGAGGTCGGTCACCTCATATTCTGTGAATGTCAGACCGCCGTCGGTGGATTTGAGGATGGCGGTTCTTTCGCCGCTGAAATATGCACAGCCAACCAGCAGATAGATGGTGTCATCATCTGTCGGGTCAATGCACATACCGTCCACGCTCAGGTAGCCTCTGTCCTCTTCGTTGATGAATGCGAGCATCTGCACCCATTCCATCTTGTCATAGTCATAACGATATGCGCCGCCTACGTCGGTTCTTGCGTACATGGCTTTCTGACCGGTCACAATACCGGATACGAAGCCGCCGCCGCCGATGCGGACGGTTCCCCATTCATACTCGTCCGCTGCGGACTTGGTGGTCTCTGCTGACACGGGCATCACTGCCGCACTGCACAGCATTGCCGCGCTGACTGCCGCAGCAACAGCCTTTTTCCAATTTTTCATGCTAACTCTCTCCTTCTGCAGGTGTTCGGGCAAATGCACGTCCGCTGCACGGCGGAAACGGTACATTTTTTACGCTCCGAAATATTTCTTCTCTTTTATACTCTTATTGTATCCCTTTTTCCAGCCAAAAACAATTATTTTTTCCAAACTATTTCTGAATATATTGTGAATACGGACGAAAACCCCGACACAGGATCGGGGTTTTCGGTCAGCTTTGCATATTTATGCTGTTTCTTCTGTGTTCAGTACGGTATCCCATGTCACAGAAGCACCTGTACCCTTTGCAGCCGCGTAGATCAGGACGGAAGCCGCGTCCTGCGCGCTCACGGTACCATCCGCATCCACATCAGCGGAGAAGGTCACGGCATTTCCTGCGCCTGCGCCGTTTTCAGCGGCGGTGATGAGCAGCGATGCGGCATCGGAGGCGTTGACTTCATTGTCACCGTCCGCGTCGCCAAGGCGTTCCAAGGACTTCGGGAACATCGGCACGCCGCCATAGGTATACATGGTGATGCGGTCGCGGACATCGGGCTTTGTCCAGTCGATACCGTCGGGCTGGGTGAACTGCTTCTGGGATGTCAGACCCGTGCCGAGCATGAAATCCACGGGGTATTCATAGCCCTTTGCTTCCCCTTTGAGCCATACAAAGGTGTCGGACGATGCGGTATTGAGTGTGAACTCTGCGGTTTCTTCTGTATCGAATACAGAACCCTCAATGCGGATGGTTTCGGCTGCATCCATGAAAATATCATTTGTTCCCCAGATCTCGGTACAGCCATAGTTTCCTGCCAGTGTGAAAATATCGCCGTAGGACAGCGGTGTGCCGCCGTTTGTAAGGTATGCTTCCAGCTGATGTCCTCTTAGCCAGTAGACATGAGTCGGGGAGTTGGTTTCCATGACGATATAATTCTGCGGATCCTCCGGATCATCCACGCCGATGACGGCAAATTCTGTACGGGAAAGCAGTTCCTCCGGTTCGACCGGAACAACCGGGTTTCCGCTCTTGTTGTGCATAAACAGAATACTGTCACCAGCCTTTGCACCAATAACCAGATCGGAATTGTAGAGTTCATATCCCATTTCTGCCTGCAAATAGTAGAAATATGTTTTCTCCTCACCTGCGATATTGGTCATAACAAGCTGTGTACCATCATTTTCCGTTACGATATACTCTCCATAGCTGTACAGCTCTGCGGCTGTGCCGAGGCGGTCAATGTGTTCAATGGCAGGCAGCAAGCCGGGATATATGTCAAGAACGCCCCCACGCATTTTCAGTTCCACAACATCCCCTGCACCGATGGGATCGCCGCTGCTGTCAATAGTATCATCAAAAATGAAGTCACCATGGCCCTCAAGATCAATCAGATTCGGACCGATCACGATGCCGGTTGCTGTCCATGGAATTTCTTCCGGATCAACAGTCACTTCACCCGCCCAAAGCATGACCTTTCCATTGTACATATAGTACAGTCCCTCTTTGCTTTCGGTCATATCGGGGGCAGGGATGCCGTAGTCCTCATCAGGACAATAGACATAGGTGTTGTTGTTCTCATCCGCCAGCTGGCACTGCACGATCTGTCCGTAGCTGGTCTGGTCGTACCCCTCCACGGTCAGATATTCCAGCGTGCCGATCTCCGTGACATTGCCGAGGTTTTCATATTCCGGGACAGCACCATAGTGCAGACAGAGCGGAATGATCTCAGCTCCCGCATCGGGGGCGGACAGTCTGATAATATCGCCCCATTCGGGGGTTTCCTCTCCCTCGAGCATGGCAGCTATATCCGCACCGCAGGTGGTGACCTGCGACAGACACGTGCCGTTGCATTCACTCAGAATCAGACCGGTCACATCGCCGTCCGCATTGGTGGATACATTCACGATCATGTACTGTGTCGGCTCCTCCCAAGAGAGCGCGGATGCTGTGAATGCGGGTACTGCGGGCAGTGCACAGGCAAGTGCGGTCAGGGCTGCAAAAAGTTTCTTCATCATAATTGATTCCTCCTCTTTTATGAAATACTTGTTTGGTTGGGTTTATTCTACGCCGATAGAACGCCTGAGCATTGCAAGTGCGTCGCTGGAAGTCACCTTGCCGTCGCCGTCCATGTCACAGCGGCTTGCAGAGGTGGTGCGTGCCTGCGTGCTTTCCGGCAGCGGCTTGCCCGCCAGCAGGTGCTGGTTGACTGCAAGAATGTCGAGGATGTCGAGCTTGCCGCTGGCATCGGCATCGCCGAAGATGGTGGAGGTGGTGCCGGGGATGATCGGAACATCCTTGTAAACGATCATGCTGATCTTGTCGCCGGTGTACAGGTTCTCCAGATTCGCACAACCCGGCTGAACATACTCCGTCAGGTAGTCAAACTGGTGCAGCATCTTGTAATTGCCGTCCATATCCTTCAGCTGGCAGATGTGTAAATTTCTTTCACCTGTGCGTACATATTCCATTTCAACCTCCGTACAGTCATCGTACACAGAACCGATCCTGCGGATGATGCCGTCACTGAACGTTGTACCAAGATTTTCTCCCGTCTTCTGCAGTGCGAAATCATGGGTATAAATGAACGGACCGTCATATTCCATTACATGCCCTGTCAGCTCCAGCAAATCACCGAACTGCAGGGTAGGTTCGCCCTCTGCCAGACAGCGTTCCACCATCGGAGCCGTCAGACGGATCGTATCATAGGGATATTCTGTTTCCATCAGAACATAATTCTGCGGTTCCTCCGCATGATCCACTGCGACCACAGCATATTCCTGGGTAGGCGTTGCATGGAGCATTTCCGTAATGGGGATCATGGGATTGCCTTTTTTATTGAGCATGAAAGTAAGCTTGTCACCCGCCTGTGCATCGAATGCGTCGGAATGGTACAAATTGTGACCAAAGCTCGCCAGATAGTAGCTGTACGAAGCCGCATTGCCCTCTGCATCCTCCAGCTTCAGCTGGTAATCGCTATTTCCAGTCACTGTATATTCCGCTGTGCCGTAAAGGTCAACAGCATTGCCGAGATAGCTGATCTTTGCGTTTTGGGGAATATTCAACTGACAGGGATAGGTTTCTGCAATTGAAGAAATATCAATTTCCAGAATATCACCGCATCCCGGTGCCTTATCAGTATCACAATATCTGAAAACAGTGTCTGCCCCAAGGTATGCGGCTCCCGTTCCCTCCAGATCAATCAGATAGTTGGTCGGCACATTGCAGCCGTATGTGTAGCTGGCAGCAATAATAGTACCGGTACGAGGACCGTATTCACGAGTAATTTCACCTTCGGGCATTTCCGGAATCGTGCCGTCACCCTTCTTCACTTCCAGCGGAAGATAATTCTCCGGCTCATAAGCGGTACCGTCTACATCCACATACTGCCGCATGATGAATGTCACAGTATCGCCCACCTCTGCATCCGCCATGGAATAGGGGAACGTATAATCAGCATATTCCTCTTCTGTGTAAAAATATCTATCGCCGGTTTCAGGGTTTTTCAAAACAAACCATGTACAAACACCCAGATCAGCACTTTTCTTGATCACAACATATTCTTCACGCAGGGGAAGCTTTTCCTCCATCGAACCAGCTGTGCGGATCCAGTCGTCCTCTGTAAGGTGAATGGTGTTCAGATAGCCTCCGATAATACCGCTGCACTTGATTTCAAGTGTGCTTCCCATCTCCGGCTGTGCAGAATCCTCGGTCAGATACTGTGCCATTTCTTCCGCAGAAAGTGCCGCCTTATATCTGCCGCTTTCATCGCGTACCAGATAGGATTCGGGCGTATCGGTTCCATCTGCATAATCAATACCGATCACATTAAAATATCTTGTATAAATAGTCTCCGCCTGCACCGGCATTGCAGGAATACATGCAGATACACACATAGCCGCCGTTACCATTGCCATTAACTTATTTTTCATACTGATTACCTCCTTGTTTCATAACGCATTCACTTATACTTCTAACCTCAGATTATCATGATTTCCGTCATTTGTCAATTGACGGATCTGCTGAAATTCAACAGGCTGATTTGTACATGGTGTTCACCTCCTGCTATTTGGTGTGATGCAATTGCTGTTCATGATTCCTTTTGAAAAATTCCTCATCTGCACTCTGCCTTTACTCCTATAACAACCAACTTCTGAAAAGATTGGATGATTTTTACAGATTTGGATATATATACAAATACCACCCCATATTTTGGTGCATCCTGCACAATGTAAATGACAATTTCCGCATGAAAAGAGATAGTTTCTACGGTTTGTATACTGTCACAGAAATTTCATCAAAAAAACCGTGACAAATCCGGAAAAGTATGGTATAATGGTAACGATCCGAACCATTCCGACCTACAGGAAAAGAGGAAATAGCATGAAAAACAGAAACAGAGGCCGCAGAGACGGCAAGGGAATATATATCGTATTGCTGATACTGATCGCCGGTGTGCTGGTGTTTGCCATCGGACTGCTTATGAACCGGGAGGACGAGTCCGCCGGAACAGAGAGTCTTCCGGAGCCGTCACAGACCACAGCTCCCCCGCAGACCACGATACCCGCAACCGAACAGACAATTCCGGAGACCACAACGATGCCCGTACAGACGATCCCGGTGGAAACCATTCCGGCAGAAACGGATACTACGGATACGGTCAGTGCGGAATACGGGCATATCTATATCCGCGTGAACCACGAAAAGCCCCTTGAACCGCCGGAGGGCTTCGGTGCGGATACCACCTACCGCATCAGTGACGACAATATTGCCTATGTGGATGCGGACAATATGCTGATCGGTCTGGAAAAGGGCGAATGCATTCTGACCGCAGAAAGCGGCAGCAGGACCGCACAGATCCCCGTAACGGTGCGCGAGCTGTCGGTGGAGGACGGCTGCACCTATGTGGACGGCATTCTGGTTGCCAACAAGAGCTACAGTCTGCCGCGTGATTATGATCCGGGACTTTTGCCGGTGACGGAGGAAGCATTTGAGAAGCTTTCTGCGGATGCGGCAAAGGAGGGGCTGGACATTTACAACTCTTCTGATTACCGCACCTATGATTTTCAGGAAGAATGCTATGTGAGCATTGTGAACGGCTACAGCAAGGAATACGCGGACAGTATTTCAGCAAGACCGGGGCATTCCGAGCATCAGACCGGCTACACCATCGACTGCAACAGCATCGACAACACCTTTGCAGAGACCGCCGAGGGCAAGTGGCTTGCGGAGAACTGCTGGAAATACGGCTTCATCATCCGCTATCCGGAGGATAAGGTCGATCTGACGGGCTATGCCTACGAATCCTGGCATATCCGCTATGTGGGCAAGGAACATGCCAAGGAAATCTGGGAACAGGGCATCTGTCTGGAGGAGTATCTGGATATTGATTCCAAGTATGCGGAATGATAAAAAGGAACGCTGCGCAATGCGGCGTTCCTTTCGTTTTTAAATATTATTTTCAGCCCTGAAGCAGTCTGCGCTTCATGAATGCAAGATCATAACCATCCAGGATCCCATCCTCACACAGTTCCGCTGCATCAGCATCTGTGATCTCACCTGCACACAGCAGCCATTTCTGGAGCATGACAACATCCATCACTGTCAGCTGACCGTCCGCATTCACATCACCCACTGTGCTGCGGCTGTTCTCAACCAGCTCAATGGATTCCACACGCAGGATCGTATATCCGGCAGGATGGTACCAGAGATCGATCGTGATCTTATCGCCCACCTCATAATTGGCAAGGTTTCTCGCAGGATCATCGTCATAGTAATCATCCGTGAGCGTGAATGTACCATTCTGTGCAAAGGTAATGGAACCTTCCGTTATGACAGTGATCGTATCTGTAAACATCATCGGAAGGGGCGGGGTTGAGGTCGGCTGTGTTTCAGTTGTATTTTCTGTTTCGTCCGGCAGTGCATTTGCAAGATCAAAGCGTCCGGATTCCTCCTGCAGCTTTGTCCACATGTAGCGCAGCAGCCAGCCGTCGAAATCTGTGATGACAGCAGAAGAACCAGCCATCATAATGGAGGTGCCGCCGCCCGGAAAGCCTCCCGGCGGGAAACCATCGGATTCGCCCTCGCCGCCGTAAAAATCCGTGATGCCGAAGCCGTGACCTACCTCGTGAATCTGGACATGCTGGGAGCTGGTACCCTCTGCAATGCCGATGTAGTAAGTATCGGACAGACGCTGACCCCAGTCACCGCCGCATCCGCCGTAATCCGGGAAACCCTGTGTTGCCCAGAGATACTGGTCAAAACGCTTGTCAAGACCGCCTGGATATTCGTAGCTTTCATCATAGAAATGATCGAAGCGGGACAGCTCGGACGGCGCATTTGCCATCGTGGTCGGAATCTCGCTGCTCTCGCCGGGCTGGATGACATATTCCACAGTATCCGTGTAGACGATCTCATCGGACTGCAGATCCAGCAGGAGTGACGGATCGGTCACTGCCCAGCCTACAATATTGACATCCACATGGTCATAGGGCCAGTTCTCATAGTCAACCAGCCAGTCCGTCCATGCATTTATGCTCTCGTCCAGTGCGATCTCCAGCTTCTGCCGCTGTTCCAGCGTGATCGTTTTTGTGGAGTGCCAGCGCACGACATAGTTGAGCGTTCCCTTGCCGTCCACGATCTGGTCGAACATGGAATTCCAGCGGGCATTGGACGAGCCAAGTGAGTTTTCCGTTACGATGCGGTTGTTCCAGATCCAGTCCGCCGCATACTGATAGTCCTCCGGCATGTCGCTGATGGATGCTGCATGGACCGTTGTCTCCCTGGCAATGCGGAACGGGAGCTGTGCGCTTGCCATAGAAACGCACATCGCCGCAGCGGTGACCGCGGCACACAACCGCTTTCTTGTGATTTTTTGCATGATGATCTTTCCTTTCTGATTCAGGGCATCTCTAAAAACCGGAACATGAGCAGAATTTCGTACATGACCGGTATCAGATGCTAGGAAGAAAATCGCAGGAATACTTGATGTATTGCAAGATTTTCTGACGCAGCAGATGATGACGGTCATAGAAATTCTGCCATGAGGGAGGTTTTTAGAGATGTCCTTTAGTAATTCCCTCTCATCGTGCGCAGCGATAGGAAACCTGACAGACAGACGCCCCCCGACATGTGCCAATCATGCTTCACTCAATTAGTATAGCACAGCACGCAGGAAGTGTCAATGCGCATATGGACGGATTGTGAAAATTCAACGAAGAATTTTGGAACAATTCACAAAGTACGGAAAACGCACGGTACGGCGGAGAATCTTTAGGTGATATTCCCATTGATTTCCCGTCGAAATTCTGCTATAATGATAAAAGAAGAAAGCCGATCTGCTAAAGCGGTAAAATTGATTTGCTGAACAATGTTGTCAACTTTGGGAAAGTTGGGCAAAGATTGCCCCCACCTCACCGGTGCCGTCCCCTCTTTCACTTCGTGCCGTCTCCCCACCCCGTGGGGAGCAGCCCCAACCCCTCCCCCAGGGGGGGGACTTTTATAGGAGGAGGGTGGGCCGCC
>JAZQCT010000066.1:0-58411 GCA_045546475.1 Oscillospiraceae bacterium | reverse complement strand
AACACATCTTTTCGGCAAAATTTCACGCATCCTGCGTTGAAAAGGTTTGACAGGCGACAGCCTGCCTGCACCTTTTCGCCTTGCCTGCATAAAATTTTCGCTCGAAAATCTGCGTATTATTTTAGTGTCAACACTCCCTAGAATCTGTCTTCACAAGTAACGCACGCAGATTTTCAGGCAGATTTGTGCCATGCCAAAGCACCAAAGCCGCAGCCATACTTTGTGTATTGCAAGGCTTTGGGGCAAAGGCATGGTGCAAAGTTGCCGAAAAGCTGCCGTGGCATCTTGGAAAGACAGATTCTTAGAGTTTTTGTCCGGAGCCTTTCTTCATCAGGGGGATCACCATGCCTCCGACGGCGTTTCCGAGGATCACGACCGGGAAGTAGAGTGCCGCACTTCCGGGATCAGGGAAGCCGGCGAAGAAGTAGTAGAACATATCTGCAATCGAGTGGTTGAAGCCGCAGAGGATGAATACCATCACCGGCAGCACTGTTCCGAATAATGCTCCGGTGTGATTGCCGGCTTCCGTACATCTCCGGTTCAGCTCCACAGCGGCAAACATCAGTATCCCGCAGAATACTGACAGAATAAATATGCTTGCAATGCCGTCGTGCAGCTTCACCTCCATGACAGCCTGAACGCGCTCCCCGATCGTCTGTTCCATTCCGGTCACGGGCTGTCCGTAGAACCGCACCTGCCGCAGGAGCATTCCTGCTGCCAGCGTGCCGATCCCGTTGCCGAGGAGCGTTACCGCAGTTTCTCTGATATACGGCGGTTCACGGAAGGGAATATACCCGACCTTCCCGGTGTAAAGACCGAATTGCAGCCGGATGATGCTGAATAGTCCCAGCGAGAATAAAAATGCACCAATATAGCGGTTATCGCAGGACATGCTCACCATGCCGCCGATACCGATCATCAAGCCTGACAGCATCCCGTCCATCAGACAAGGCAGCCATTTGCTGTTCTTCATAGTTACCGCTTCCTTTACTTAATAAGGCGTGCCGGCACGCCCTTGATTTCGCCTGTACAGTATAGCATATTCTGAAAAGATTGTCAAGAAAATATCAATCTCTGTAAACTTGGCAAACAGGTGCATCAGAATGGACAGAAATCAACATGAACCTAAATATAGTTTTGTATAATTGACCGTAATTTATGCACTGGGCAATTTTTTTCGCGAAAATTGTAAAATACCACTTGACAACTTTTATAAAAGAGTGGTATAATAAATGTACCGCACAGGGAGTACAGTTGTATGCCGTGTATGGAATTTTGATGAGGAGGTTTTTTAACAATGGCGTTAAAGAATCAGTATTTGGTAGATCTGCTTGCAAGAGTTGAAAAGAGAAATCAGGGCGAGCCTGAGTTCATTCAGACCGTAACAGAGGTTCTGGAGTCCCTGGAAGCAGTTGTAGAAAAGAGACCTGACCTCGTTGAGGCTGGTGTACTTGAGAGAATCGTAGAGCCGGAGCGTCAGATCACATTCCGTGTTCCGTGGGTGGATGACAACGGCAAGGTACAGGTAAACCGCGGCTTCCGTGTACAGTTCAACTCCGCAATCGGTCCGTACAAGGGCGGTCTGCGTTTTGCTCCGAACGTATACAGCGGTATCATCAAGTTCCTCGGCTTTGAGCAGATCTTCAAGAACTCCCTGACATCCCTGCCCATGGGCGGCGGCAAGGGCGGTTCCGACTTCGACCCGCAGGGCAAGTCCGACGCAGAGGTAATGCGTTTCTGCCAGAGCTTCATGACAGAGCTGTTCCGTCACATCGGTCCGAACCTCGACGTTCCGGCTGGTGACATCGGCGTAGGTGCTCGTGAGATCGGCTACATGTTCGGTCAGTACAAGAGACTTGCAAATGAATTTACAGGCGTTCTGACCGGTAAGGGTCTGCAGTACGGCGGTTCTCTGATCCGTCCGGAGGCAACCGGTTACGGCGC
This sequence comes from Oscillospiraceae bacterium, assembly GCA_045546475.1. Lineage (GTDB taxonomy): Bacteria > Bacillota > Clostridia > Oscillospirales > Ruminococcaceae > UBA3855. Next base: position 56,467 of record JAZQCT010000066.1, on the reverse strand, counting down.
AGTTTACTACACAGTAGAAATGCTGAACCACTTCGGTGATTCCATCAAGGGCAAGACCTTTGCAGTATCCGGCTTCGGCAACGTAGCATGGGGTACTATCAAGAAGGTGAACGAGCTGGGCGGCAAGGTAGTAACCATCTCCGGTCCGGACGGCTATATCTATGATCCCGATGGCATCAGCACAGACGAAAAGGTTGACTTCCTGCTCGAGATGAGAGCTTCCTGCCGCAACCGTGTTCAGGACTATGCTGATAAGTTCGGCGTTGAGTTCTTCGCAGGCGAAAAGCCGTGGGGCACAAAGGTTGACATCATCATGCCCTGCGCTACACAGAACGAAGTTGGCATGGCTGAAGCTGAAAAGATCGTTGCTAACGGCATCAAGTACTATGTAGAAGTTTCCAACATGCCGACAACCAACGAGGCTGTTGCATATCTGAAGCAGAACGGCGTGATCGTAGCTCCTTCCAAGGCAGTAAACGCAGGCGGTGTTGCAGTATCCGGTCTGGAAATGTCCCAGAACTCCATGCGTTACAACTGGACAGCTGAAGAGGTTGATGAGAAGCTCAAGGGCATCATGAAGAACATCTTCAAGTCCTCCGTTGACGCTGCTGCTGAATACGGCATGGAAAATGACCTCGTAGCAGGCGCAAACATTGCAGGCTTCCTGAAGGTTGCAGAGGCAATGAAGGCTCAGGGCTGCGTATAAGTCAGAACAGTACTATTATAATGTAAGAGAACGGTGTGCTTCGGTACGCCGTTCTTTTTTGCGCGTAAGATCCCGAAATGTAAATTTTCAGCATATTTTTCCCGGAATCCTTGACAAAATCTGCAAAACGTTGTACAATGAAAGTACAAATTTCTTTTGAGAGGGGAAGTTACTATGAAAAAAGCAATCGCGTTTGTGACCAGTCTCGCGCTTTGTGCGGCAGCAGCCATTGCACCGGCGCAGAATCTGTTCACAGCACCCATCGAGGCAAAGGCAGAAGCCAACCCTGCCTACAACTACGGTGAAGCACTCCAGAAGTCCATGTTCTTCTACCAGGTACAGCAGTGCGGTATCCTGCCGGAGTGGAACGAAGTCACATGGCGTGCGGACTGCATGACCAATGATCCGGTTCCCGGCGGCTGGTTTGATGCCGGCGACCACCTGAAGTTCACACTCACCAATGCCTATGCGGCAATGACACTCGGCTGGGGTCTGCTCCAGTACCCAGAGGGCGCAGAGGCGGCAGGTCAGACGGAGATGTACAAGAATCACCTGGAATATGTACTTGACTATCTCGTGCTCTGCGACCGCGGCGATGAGATCGTGTACATGGTAGGTGAGGGCTCCTTCGACCATGTATGGTGGGGTTCATGCGAAGTCTATATGCCCAAGTTCGAGTTGATGACCGGCGAAACCATCCGTCCGGAATACACATGCCAGGACAGCTGTATTCAGGGTCAGATGGCAGCGGCTCTCGCACAGGGCTATATGATCTTCAAGGATTCCGATCCGGACAAGGCGGAGGACTACCTGACCCACGCAAAGGATCTCTTTGATCGTGCCGATGCATGGCGTTCCATCGGTGATGATTCCGAGGAACACGCTTACTACAAGCCCTCCAGCTTCTACGATGACCTGTTCTTTGCAGCAAACTGGCTGTACATGGCAACCGGCGAGCAGGCATATCTGGATAAGTGCGAAAGCGACTATATCCCGAACCTCGGCAAGGAATCCCAGTCCGATGAGCTGAAGTTCACATGGGGCTACTGCTGGGACGACGTACAGCAGGGCGGTACGCTCCTGTATGCAATGAATACCGGCGACGAAACATGGAAGGCACAGTTCAAGAAGCATCTCGAATACTGGACGACCGGTTACGGCGGCAAGCAGATCTCCTATACACCCGACGGTCTTCCGTGGCTGTTCCAGTGGGGTTCTCTGCGTCATGCAACTACCACAGCATTCCTGGCATATGTAGCAGTCGATGAACTCTTTGCAGATGATGCGGCGGCTGTTGAAAAGTACACTGAATTTGCAGATGACATCATGAACTATGCGTTCGGTGACAACCAGCTGGAAATGAGCTATATTGTCGGCATGGGCGATTCCTATCCGCAGGCATGGCACCACAGAACCTCCTCCGGTGCATGGAATGACAAGTGGTCCAACATCGGTCAGACCGAGGGCGAGGATGCGAAGCCCCATGCGCATGTACTCTATGGTGCGCTCTGCGGCGGTCCTGACCAGACAGGCAATTATTCCGATAAGATCGGCGATTACCAGTATACGGAGGTTGCCATCGACTACAATGCAGGCTATACCTCTGCACTGCTTGCTATGGTAGAAAAGTACGGCGGTACTTCCGATGCTTCCTTCCCGCCGACAGAAGAGCCGAAGTGGACAGAATTTTTCATGCGCGCCTCCATCAACCAGAACGGCAATAGCTACACTGAGGTCAAGGCGTTCGCTATGAACCACTCCGCATGGCCGGCAAGACAGGTCAAGGACCTCTCCTATAACTACTACTTCGACATCACCGAGCTTGTGGATGCAGGCTTATCCATCAATGACGTATCTGTGAAGATCGGATACGACCAGCACGCTGCTGACAAGGGTGCGATCTCCATTTCCGATCCGATCCAGTATGACGGCAATATCTACTACGTCAAGCTCTCCTTTGCAGATGGCGGCGTGGTAATGCCCACAGGTCAGTCCGAGCATCGTTCTGAGTGCCAGTTCCGTGTCTCCATTGCGGATAACCTCGGCGTGACATGGGATGCCTCCAATGACTGGAGCTTCCAGGATCTCGTACAGGGCGGTGAAGACGCTATGATTGACACTCCCTATATCACCATGTACGACGGCGACACCCTCATCTGGGGTATTGAGCCGGACGGCACGACGGTGGATGATGTAACACCTCCTGCAACCTCCGACCCCACAACGCCCACCACTCCCACCGAGGACGGCGGCGACATTGTGACTGACACCACTGAACCGGATCTGAGCGTGCTTTATGGTGACGTTGACCTCAGCGGCAGCGTGGATATTCTGGACGTGCTGACCCTGAACAAGAACCTGCTCATTGGCACAACGCTTTCCGATGAAGCGGCTGTATGTGCAGACGTTGACCTCGACGGCAAGCCCACTGCTGCGGATGCACTGAACATTCTGAAGCACACCATCGGTATTGTCACCGAACTCCCTGTTACAAACTGATCTGTTTCCGAGCCGCCCAATCGGGCGGCTTGGTTTTTCTGTAATTGGCAATATTCAACATTTTTGTGAATGTTGCATAAATATGTACCATCCAGTTTAGAATATATTCCGAAAATGAAAAAAAGACTTTACTTTTTTGGGCAAATGTACTATAATAAACTTGATAGGAAAATTGTAGGCTGACCCCCGCGCTTTGGGGCGGCAGTGCATTTTCCGTCGAGTCCGTAACGCATCCGATCGCACTGTCGGATGCAAAAAATCTTTCAATTATTATGGGAGGGTAAATCATGCTGAAAACAAAGATCGGCAAGAAGCTCGCTGCAAGTGTTACCGCGCTCGCAATGGTAGCAAGTGCATCCGCAGCTTCTATCACAACCCTGACTGCCTATGCTGGTATGCTGGGCGAGGGTACATTTAACGAGGGCGCAGGTCTGCCCTGGCACGTTTGCGAGAACGGTACCGGTTCTATGGCGTTCGCCATTGATGATGGTATGTACTCCATCCTCATCAAGAACCCCGGCGGTGCTTCCAACGGCGGTGAGGACAGATGGGACTGCCAGTTCCGTCACAGAGGTCTGTCCATTACCTACGGCAACACCTATCGTCTGACCTACTCCGTATATGCAACCAATTCTGGTTACTGCTATGCAAAGCTCGGTGACATCACCAATGATGACTGCGAGTACTGGCATAACAATGGTCAGAAGCTGGATATGAAGTATCTCGGCGAAACTGCAACAATTGAAGACGTTGAGTCCGCGCTGAAGTCCGCTTCTCCTTCTGGTACTGAGGTTAAGTACTACGAGGGCTGGGATAAGTGGAAGACTGAGCAGATCCCGGCAAAGACCTGGACAACCTACGCTTGGGAGTTCAAGATCGACAAGGCTGATATGCAGAATATCAGCAATCATCCGGATGGTCAGGGCACTGTAGAGTGGACATTCCACTTCGGCGGCGATGGTACCTACACAGACTTCATCTGTTTCCCTGAGAATACCATCCTGAAGTTCGATAACATGGCTCTGATCGACATGACCAGCGGCGTAGAGTATCCGGAGGAGACACCGAAGGAAGAAATGGGCATCCAGGTAAACCAGGTTGGTTACTTCCCGGGTCTGACTAAGGAAGCGACTCTGTCCGTTGACGAGGGCGATTCCGCAGCTAAGGAGTGGACAGTTTATGATTCCACTGGCAAGGCTGTTCTGACAGGCCAGACAAAGGGCTACGCAAAGGATGCAGCATCCTGGACAACTTCCCAGATCATCGACTTCTCTGAGCTGACCACTGAGGGTACTGGCTACTACATCGAGTGCGATGGCAAGAAGTCCCTGCCGTTCGACATCGGCACAACAATGTATGATTCTCTGACAACAGATGCAATCAACTACTTCTATCTGAACCGTTCCGGTATTGCAATTGAGGAGTCTTCCGTTGCTAACGCTGGTAAGAACGATTCCAAGGCTGCTCTGACCCGTAAGGCTGGTCATGAGCCGGACGTAGCTATGATCGCTGATGAGTGGGTATTCATCTACACAGCTGAGCCGACCTATTCTCAGACCAAGGATGTTTCCGGCGGTTGGTATGACGCTGGTGACTATGGTAAGTACGTAGTAAACGGCGGTGTTTCCATGTGGACACTGGCTAATATGTACGAGCGTTCTCTGTACAACGGCGACACCTCCAAGTGGGGCGATGACGGCAAGACTGTTTACAATCTGCCCGAGACCGGCAACGGCACACCTGACATCCTCGACGAGCTGATGTGGGAAGCTGAGTTCTTCCTGAAGATGCAGCGTGAGGACGGCATGGTATACCACAAGATGCATGACTACAAGTGGACTGCTCTCGGTGTAATGCCTTACGCTGAGGCTGAGGATGAAAAGACTCTGGCTGTACAGTTCCCGAAGCGTATCATCAAGCCCGCTACCTATGCAGCTACTCTGAATACTGCAGCTGCTCTGGCACAGCTCTCCAGACTGCTGGAAGACTCCAACTCTGCAAAGGCTTCCGAGTACCTGGCAGCAGCTGAGAAGGCTTATGCAGCAGCTAAGTCCGAATACACAAGCAAGTACGGCGACATCTATGCAGATGTTGTAGGCGATCCTGAAAAGGATGACATGTTCGCACCTCTGGATCAGAACAAGGGCGGCGGCCCCTACGGTGATACTCAGGTAGCTGACGAGTTCTACTGGGCATCCTGCGAACTGTATATCACAACCGGTAAGGACGAATATCACACTGACCTGACAGCATATAAGGAAGCATTCAAGGTTCCGACACTGCTGTACGGCGGTGAGAACAAGGGTTCCTTCACCTCCTTCACATGGGGTACTCTGGCATCCCTGGGTACTGCATCCATGGCTATGAATCCTGACGCTGTAACTGAAGCTGAGCACAAGCAGTGCGTTGAGGCTATCCAGGCAGCAGCTGACGACTATCGTGAGCAGCAGGCAGCTTCTCAGTATGGCACACCTTATAAGGGCGTTGACTATGAGACAACTGTAACCAGAATCACTGGCGACACCTACAAGGATGATACCTTCGTTCTCGAGGGCGGTTATGAGTGGGGTTCCAACTCCATGGTTGTAAACAACGCAATCATCATGGGTCTGGCTTATGATCTGACCGATGACGCTGACTACCTCAACGGCGTAGCAGAGGCTATGGACTACATCCTCGGCAGAAACGCTAACGAGAACTCCTTCGTAACCGGTTACGGTGATGAGGGCTACACCACTGAGAATCCTCACCACAGATACTGGTGCCACCAGATGAAGAATGACTGGCCTTGGGCTCCGTCCGGCTGTCTCTCTGGCGGTATGAACTCCAACATGAACGACCCGATGATCCAGGGTGCTGGTTACAAGATCGGCGAACTGGCTCCGATGCTCTGCTACTACGATCAGGTTGACGCTTGGTCTGTAAACGAGATCACCATCAACTGGAACTCTCCTCTGGCTTGGTGCGCATCCTTCCTGTCTGACGAAGGCGATACTAATGCTCTCGATGATACTACACAGGATTCCTCTGATGCTGGCGAGCTGAACTACGGTGACGTAGACTGCGACGGCGACGTTGACATCCTCGACGTTCTGACCCTGAACAAGAACCTGCTGGCTGGTGCTGCACTGTCCGCACAGGGCGCAAAGAACGCAGACGTTGATGAAAACGGCAAGCCCGATGCAACTGACGCTCTGAACATCCTGAAGTACACCATCGGTGTAGTTAAGAGCTTCCCGGTTTAATCATCTGACACTGTCAGTTTGAATCCAACAACAAAACAGAGTGGCGAAAGCCACTCTGTTTTCATTTAATATAGATGTCAGATATTGCGCCGATCTCCCCCTCCAGCGTATAGACGATATGACAGCTCATGCCGTTTTCGTCCGAAGAATAGGTGATTTTCCGATCGAGAATTTCCACATCCTGCAGGAAATTCTTTTCATACCGTACGATCGCGCCGTTGAGGGCAAGCTCTGTTTCCGCAGTATCCCGCGTCTGCGTGAGCGTCCGGGTTTCCGTATAGGTCTCCTGCACAATGCCGAAGGGCAGCTCCTGTCCAAGAAAGGAAAAGGGCGTATCGCTTTCCCGCAGATGGTACTCCGAAAACCCGTGATTTCCGCTTCCCAGCGGGATCCGCAGATGGAACAGCCGCAGAAACCGCCGCACATGTGTCCTGCCCGTCTCCTCGGTCTTGGATACCGTGAAGTATTCCGTCAGCTCCGCTTCCTTCTGATAAATGCCCGTAATATGGGCAATCGCGTGATGATAGGTAATATGCCCCTTTTCATCCTCGTATACGCCGCTGACCAGAAGCTCCCCCTTTGCCACGCCGTCCCCGATCAGCCGCACCAGATGCCCGCTGTACACAAGCACATCCGTCACCTGCGCGTCATATTGGGATACGATGTTACAGGGAATGCGTTCGTTCAGCATGGGCAGCTTCGGGGTCGCCTCCGTTACTTCCACCACCAGCCGGTTGCCGCTGCTGCGGATGCCCGCCCATGCGATGCCGGGAACGCTCATCCGAAGCCGCCGCTCACAGTGCGTCATGTCCATGCTGCCGATCCATTTTCCCTCCGCGATGCCGTTTTCCTCCAGTACTGCAAGGATCACGCTGTCGGAGATCGTGGTATTTCCGCGTACTTCGATGGTAACAGCGATATTGGAGAGATAGAACAGCAGCCCCCCGCAGAGCAGAAGCCCCGCAGGAATCCCGAACCGGAAGCGGTAACGCTTCAGCCAGCCCAGCAGAGAGGGGAGTGCGCGGATCTCCAGCGTAATGCCGTAATGCTCCGCCAGTGTCCGAAGCTCCGGCAGATATTTCGCAGGGATACGGCACTCGAAGGCATCCCCCCTGCACCGCTGGTGCGTGCAGATGATGTCACTGCGGTAGATGGCATTGATAAAGGGATAGAGCTGCCCGCCCGATGCAGAAATCTCATAGAACTGACTGATCCGATGCATTCCCTCACCGCCTTTCCTGCAGCTGTATGGAGGAGATCGTTCCATGTACAAGTACGCTGCTGTCATTATAATCGGACACCCGCAGCTCCGTTCCCCAGATCTCTACCACCATATCACGGGTCTGCAGGCGCACAAGAACATCATTATATTCCAGGATCTTCATGCAGTTTTCCACACGCAGCTCCCGGTTTCCGCACAGGTTCAGATAGGTCTCCAGGTACACAAGACTGCGCATGACACGCTTCCAATGCTTTGCCAAAATGATCACCTCACTGCAATTTATGAGCTTGCCCGGCGGAATATGCCGGAAACGGCCTTCATAAGCTGGAACGGGTGATATTATGAAACGATCTGAATTATTTGCGGTCCTGGTGAGCATTCTGCTGTTTGCTGCCGCAGTCCGCTGCCATGCGGCAGTGTCGGAGGCGATCCTTGCGGCAGGAGCGCGCTGTGTCTATGTGATCATTCCGTCGCTCTATCTGTTTTCTATCCTGGCATCATTCTGTATAAGGACGGGCATCCTGGAAGCCGCCGCTGCACCGCTGCAGGGGATCTGCCGGAGGGCTTTGCACATGGACAGCACCGTCCTTGTGATCCTCCTGTTTTCGCAGATCGCCGGTTATCCCATCGGTGCCCAGCTCGTCCGCCAGCTGCAGGAAAAGGGTGCGGTGACTGACCGGCAGGCACAGCTCATGCTCTGCTGCTGCTTCGGATGCGGACCGGCGTTCCTGCTCGGTGTATTCAGCACGGCTGCGCAGCTGCCGGAGAGCTTCTGCCTGCTTCTGATGCTGGCAGTCTGTCTGCCGAATCTGCTGCTTGGACTGGTGCTGTGCCGCTGGGAGCCAAAGACGCGCACGAGCCGCATCTCCCTGCATTCCACAGATCTCACAGCCTCTGTGGAAAGCGGCGCGGCAGCAATGCTGAAGATCTGCAGCATGATCCTGCTGTTTGCTGCCGGAATGGGGCTTGCCGGCACATTTTCGCCGCTTGGCTGTCTGGCAGAGACTGCCGCAGAGCTGACCGGATCATCTCCGGTGCTTGTGAAGCAGACCGCCTCCGCCTTATTGGAGATCAGCGGTCTGACCGCCTGCCTGCAATCCGGCGGAGGTCCTGCAGCAGCAGCGGCACTGCTCTCCTTCGGCGGTATCTGTGTGCATCTGCAGAACGCGGCACTCTATGGCGAGGGCTTTCCCTGGCGGAAATTTCTGCTTGCCCGCTGTGCCTGTGCATTCTGCAGCTACTGGCTTTGTCTTGGAGGAATGCATCTGCTCCCGGACGGCACAGCGCTTCCGGTATTTCGCGGGATACAGCCATATGCGGCAGTACCAACGCAGGAAGGTGTTCTCCCGGTGCTTTGCCTTGCGGTCATGGTACTGCTCCTTCTGCGCCGTCATTTCCAGCTGAAGCCGCTTCAGATAAAAAGCAGGTAAGGACACGGATTCTGCAGTCTGAAGTGAATTGTGAATTTTTGCCCCAGATCATTGACAAATCACGGAAAATCGGTTACAATAAAGATGTATAGGATCGCGCGGCGTTTGCGCGCTTTCTGAATGCTCGTGATAAAAAAAGAGGAGGTATTATCATGAAAATCTGGAACAAGCTGACGGCAGCCGTTGCTGCACTGACGATCTGCCTCAGCACGACCGCCGCAGGCGCGGCACTCAGCCTGCAAAGCAGAGCCGTAGATGACGGCAATGATGACTGGCTTCATGCAGTTGGCAGCCGTCTGTACGACAAGGACGGCAACGAGGTCTGGCTGACCGGTGCGAACTGGTTCGGCTTCAACTGCGGTGAAAACTGTGTCCACTATCTCTGGAGCGTGGATGTGGATGATGCACTGTCATCCATCGCGGATCACGGTATCAATGTCATCCGTATCCCGATCTCCACAGAACTGCTGTATTCCTGGATGAACGGCACACCCAATCCCGTATCCAGCGTACAGGCAAACAATGATCCTGCCTATACCATCAATCCCGATTTCTGCGATGCAAACGGCGATCTGAAGGACAGTATGCAGATCTTTGATGTTCTGATGGCAAAGTGCAAGAATTACGGTATCAAGGTCATTCTCGACATTCACAGCCCGACAGCGCACAACTCCGGTCACAACTATAATCTCTGGTACTATCATCCGGATGCAGGAAGCTCCGATACGATGGCAATTATGCCTGATGGTACGGAAGTCACCACCCAAATGTGGATGGATACACTCGTATGGATCGCCGGCAAGTATGCCAATGACGATACCATCATTGCCTATGACCTGAAGAACGAGCCGCACGGCAAGGGTCAGGAGGGCAGTGCCGCTGCCAAGTGGGATGGCTCTACCGATGAAAACAACTGGCCGTATGCTGCCAAGACCTGTGCGGATGCCATCCAGGAGGTCAATCCCAATGCCCTGATCTTTATCGAGGGTGTGGAGCAGCAGGTGCGCAGCGATAAATTCACATGGGGTCAGCCCGACTCCAAGACTGACCCGCCGTATTATCCCGGCTGGTGGGGCGGTCAGCTCCGCGGTGTGCGCGATTACCCCGTAACGCTGGAGTCCTCCGGTACAAGCAAGATCGTATATTCTCCCCATGACTACGGTCCGTCCGTATGGCCGCAGACATGGTTTGATGGTGATTTCACTACACAGACTCTGCTCGATGACTATTGGTATGATACCTGGGCATTCATCAACGCAGAGGACATTGCCCCCCTGTTCATCGGTGAATGGGGCGGTCATATGGAAGGCGACAATCTTAAGTGGATGACACTCCTGCGTGATTATATGATCGACAACCATATTAACCACACATTCTGGTGTCTGAACACCAACTCCGGCGATACCGGCGGTCTGTGGACATCCATGGGCTTCTCGCCGGCGGCAGGTTCAAGCATTGAGTGGGATACCGATAAGTATGGTCTGATGGAAGAAGCTCTCTGGCAGACGACAGACGGCAAATATATCAGCCTTGACCATGAGCGTCCGCTCGGTATCAATGGCACGGGTATCTCCGTAGCTGAATACTATGCAAGCGGCGCGAGCAGCAACCTCGATGCGGGCGGTTCCGTGGATCCGCTTCCGCCGGAGACTGTTGCGACCACGCCAACGGAGGAAACCGAGGAACCCACGTCCTCTGAAAGTACCGCGACTACTGAGACACCCAGTATTGATGCTGTATACGGTGATGTCAATCTCGATGGTGAAGTGAATATTATGGACGTGCTGACTCTGAACAAGAATCTGCTGGGCGGTGAAGAACTGTCTGCGGAAGCTTCTGTCAATGCGGATGTGGATCTTGATGGCAAGCCCGCTGCAGCGGATGCGCTCAATATCCTGAAGTATTCCATCGGCATTATTAAAACACTGCCCATATCCTGATCGGAAGGAGAATGATCATCATGAAAATCTGGAAATCCCTTATTTCCTCCGCAGCAGCTCTCGCGCTCTGCGTTGGTACGCTGTCCGCTTCTGTGACAGCGGCTCCCGTAAATGCCGTGGATGACGGCAATGACGACTGGCTGCACGCAGTGGGCAGCCGCCTGTATGATAAGGATGGTAATGAAGTTTGGCTGACCGGTGCAAACTGGTTCGGCTTCAACTGCTCCGAAAACTGTGCCCATGGTCTGTATGCAGCGGATGTGGATGTATTCCTCTCCAATGTAGCGGACAAGGGCATCAATATCATCCGTTTCCCCATTTCCTCGGAGCTTCTGGTTTCGTGGATGGAGGGCAGCCCCAATCCCGTATCCAGCGTGCAGGCATCCTACAGCCCGCCCACTGATGAGGTCGGTGAGGACGGCTCCATCACACCCGCCGGCACCTACGGTAACATCAACAAGGATTTCGTGCTGGAGGACGGCAAGACCCTCAAGAACAGCATGGAGATCTTTGACATCATCATGCAGAAGTGCAAGAAGTACGGCATCAAGGCAATGATCGACATCCACAGCCCGCACTCCGATAACTCTGGTCATAACTATGAGCTGTGGTACGGCAAGGCAGGTGTGACGACAGAGGTATGGATCGACACCCTCGTATGGCTTGCGGACAAGTACAGCAATGATGACACCATCATCGGCTATGACCTGAAGAACGAGCCGCACGGCAAGCGTGCTTATGACGCAACCTGTCCCGATAATATTGCAAAGTGGGACGGCACAACCGATGAAAATAACTGGGCATATGCCGCAACACAGTGCGCAAATGCCATTCTCGAAGTCAACCCCAATGCCCTGATCTTCATCGAGGGTGTGGAACAGTATCCCAAGACCGAAAAGGGCTATACCTACGATACCCCCGACATCTGGGGCGCAACCGGTGACGCATCCCCGTGGCATGGCGCATGGTGGGGCGGCAACCTCCGCGGCGTTCGTGATTATCCGATCGTTCCGGATTCCGGCACAAGCCAGATCGTATATTCTCCCCATGACTACGGCCCGTCCGTCTATGCACAGACATGGTTCGATAAGGACTTCACTACACAGACCCTGCTCGATGACTACTGGTATGACACCTGGGCTTATATTGTAGAGGAAGACATCGCGCCGCTGCTGATCGGCGAGTGGGGCGGCCATATGGACGGCGACAAGAACCAGAAGTGGATGGAACTGCTGCGTGACTATATGATCGAACATCACATCAACCACACATTCTGGTGCCTGAACCCGAACTCCGGCGATACCGGCGGTCTGCTGAGCTATGACTTCACTACCTGGGATGATGAAAAGTACGGTCTCTTTGAACCGTCCCTCTGGCAGACAGAGAGCGGCAAGTATATCGGTCTTGACCACCAGAAGCCCCTCGGCGTGAATAATACAGGTATTTCCGTATCTGAATTCTACGCAAGCGGTGAGGACAGCAACCTCGATGCAGGCGGCAGCACTGATCCCAAGCCCGTTGAAACACAGGAAAGCACAGAGGCGACCGAAACCACACAGAAACCAACAGAAACGACACCTGCTCCTACTACGACCGGAAGTGCGGCAGATTCCGTTATTTACGGCGATGTGAACCAGGACGGCGATGTTGATATTCTGGATGTACTGACTCTGAACAAGAATCTGCTCTCCGGTGCCGAGCTGTCCGGTGATGCGGCACTGAATGCGGACGTGGACTGCGACGGCAAGCCTTCCTCCGCAGACGCGCTCAACATTCTTAAATTCACCATCGGCATTATCACAGAGCTTCCTATTTAACCGCGACTATCCATAATACAAAAACAGCCCGCTGCACAAATCGTGCAGCGGGCTGCTGTATGGAGCGTTCCCGAGGTGATTCGAACACCCGACCTACCGCTTAGGAGGCGGTCGCTCTATCCAGCTGAGCTACGGAAACATCTGGCTGACCAGCAATATCATTATAGCATATTCACCAAAAAAATGCAAGTCAAAATTTCAGAAAGCCTGTTATTTTTCATTTTTTGTGCAACTTGATGAAAAACACAGGAAAATTGTGCCGCATAAAGGGTCGAAATTGAAGAAGTTCCGTGCAAAATATCTAAAAAATCCAAAGTTACCGTTTTGTAACAAATGAAAAAAATGGGGAAAAATCACATACAACATGCACAAAAATCAATCATATTTTTTGTACACATCATTCAAAAAAAATGAAAGAATGGATTTTTGCATTGACTTTTTGGGCAGAGTGTTGTATATTTATGTTATGAAAGCAATCGCTGTCAGCGATACTGTCGTAAAAAGAATGGACATCATTGTATTGAGGGTGTGTAAATGGTTTCAATTAAAGACATTGCTCAGGCGTGCGGCGTTTCCGCTGCAACGGTCAGCAAAGCACTCAACGATCATGATGATGTCGGTTCCGCAACAAAGCAGCGCGTGCGCGAAGCTGCCAAGGAGCTTGGCTATCTGCCCAATTCCATGGCGCGTGCCCTGAAAACCAAGAAGTCCTATAATGTAGGTGTTCTTATGGTTGACAAGGCAAACAGCGGACTGACGCACCATTACTTTGCTGCGATCCTCGACAGCTTCAAGGTAGTGATGGAGCAGAACGGCTACGACCTGACCTTTATCAGTGATCGGGTCGGCGACAATACCTGTTCCTACTATGAACACTGCGTTTACCGCAATGTGGATGGTGTGCTTGCAGCCTGTGTGGATTTCGGATCCGACGGCGTAAAGCAGCTTCTGCAGAAGGATCTCCCGATCGTTTCGATCGATCATATGGAACCCGGTAAATATGCGGTCGTTTCTGATAACGAAAACGGCATCCGTGAACTTCTCGGTCATGCGTTCAGTCTCGGACACCGGAAGATTGCTTACATATACGGCGAAGAAGCCCAGGTAACGGATACACGTCTTGCAGCATTCTATGAGTTCATGCAGGAACAGGACTGCAGGGTGTATGAATCCTTTCTAAGAGCCGGCAAGTACCTTGACGGTGACCTTGCCTACCGGCTGACGCAGGAGCTGCTCCGTGCGGAGGAAAAACCAACATGCATTCTCTATCCGGATGACATCTGTGCAATGGCAGGTATGTCTGCGGTCAGAGATGAAGGATTGAGAGTCGGAAAGGATGTATCCATTATCGGTTATGACGGCACACCGCTGCTCCGTATGCTCCGACCGAGCCTGACGACCATCATGCAGGATACGGAAGCTATGGGCAGAAAGGCAGCTGACATGCTGCTGAAGCTGCTTCGCAAAGAAGAAATTCCCCCGGAAGAACGCGTCAAGTACTGCCGCGGCACCTTTCTCGGCGGGGAGACGGTGGAAACACCGGATGAACCACGGAATATTATATTTCACAGGGAAATATAATAGATATATATTAAGGAGGAAATTACCAATGAGCAAACTGAAGAGAACACTTGCCCTGCTCGCAACACTGGCTATGGCTTCTACAGCATTCGTAGCTTGCGGCGGCGGCGACACAGAATCCAAGGAAGAGTCCAAGGCTGACAACAGCGTAGCTGAGGAGTCCAAGGCTGACGAAGAGTCCAAGGCTGACGAAGAGTCTGCAGCTGAGGGCGAGGGCGAGGCTGCTCTGGGTCTGGCTGATGACGGCGACTGCCTGACAATCGTATGCTGGACTGACACTGACCTGAACAACATGTTCGACGTTTACACCGAGAAGAATGCTGATGCTGTTGTAGATTCTACAATCAGATATCAGAACTGCGGTACAAACGGCGGTGAGGCTTCCACACAGTACGCTACATACCTGAACAGCGGCGATGACGTTGACCTGTTCGTAGCTGAGGCTGGTTGGATCCTGAACTACATCAACGACGAGTCCTTCGCAGCTCCGCTGTCTGAACTGGGCATCACAGAGGCTGACTATGCAGATGCATATGACTACACTGTAAAGATTGCTACAGACAACAACGGCGTTCTGAAGGGTGCTTCCTGGCAGGCAGCAGCAGGCGGTTTCTGCTACAACACAGACATCGCTTCTGAGAAGCTCGGCATCAGCACACCTGAGGATATGCAGGCTGCTATCAGCGACTGGGATGGCTTCAAGGCTACAGCTCAGAAGCTGAAGGAAGCTACTGACGGTTCCGTTACAATGTGCGCAACACTTGGCGGTCTGTGGCAGTGCTTCTCCACAGCAACAGGTGCAGCTTGGGTTGATGGTACAACTCTGAACACAACTGCAGTTGCTGAGTTCTCTGCAATGGCTAAGGAAATGGTTGATGCTGGTTATGTAAATCCTGCAATCGATCAGTGGACAGCTGACTGGACAAACGTTGGTCTGGGCGGCGAGACTCTGGGTTACTTCTACTCCACATGGTGCCTCGGCTCTGGCGCACAGCTCGAGCAGAACGGCGGCACAGCTGGTAACTGGAACATCGTTGTAGGTCCGCAGGAATACTTCTGGGGTGGTTCTTGGCTCTGCGTATCCCCGAACTGCGACAATGCATCCATGGCTGCTGACTTCATCAAGACATTCACTGTAGACGCTGCTTCTATGGAAGAGTATGCTCTGTACTCCGGTGACTTCGTAAACAACAAGACTGCTATGAACAACATCGTATCCGCTGGCACAAACAGCAACGCTCTGCTGGGCGGTCAGGATCAGTTCGCAGTTCTGGCTGACGTAGCTGCTGGTATCGACATGAGCGCAACAATCTCCAAGTATGACCAGTCCCTGAAGGACACATACCTGCCGGCTCTGAGAGACAACATCGACAAGTCTGTTGATGAGATCGTAGCTGCTTACACAGCTGACGCTCTGGCTGCTAACCCCGACCTCTCTGCTGAATAATTCAGGTTCGCATTTAGACGAAAGTCTTAATTAAACCAAGCTAATATGTGGCCTGTGGGGGCAATGCGCCCCCATAGGCACATGTTGTAATTTCATGTCGAGAGGGTGAAAGGTAATGGCGTCAGCTGCACAGCGTCGTATTAAGTCTATTAGCTATGCCAAGTATGGATACATGTTCATTGCACCTTTTTTCCTTGTGTATTGCTTTTTCCAGATTTGGCCTTTGATCTACACATTCATTCTGTCCTTCCAGGGCAACCAGGCTAACCACGGACAGTGGGTTGGACTGGACAACTATAATACCATCCTTTTTGGTGAAGGTATGGCTGCCGGTGCTGCAGATCTGAAAGCAGAATTTCTGCAGGCTCTCGGTAACACATTCATTCTCTGGTTCGGTAACTTCGTTCCGCAGATCCTGCTTTCTCTGCTGCTCGCTGTATGGTTCACCGATGCCAAGATCAAGCTGCCCGGCAAGGGCTTCTTTAAGGTAGTAATGTACATGCCGAACATCATCACTGCTGCATCTGTAGCAGCTCTGTATGTAAACCTGTTCGGTGATTCCAAGTACTACTTTGTCAACGCAACTCTCATGAACATGGGTATGGCTGAGCCGATCGCATTTGTATCCGATCCGGTGATCTCCAAGATCATGGTTATGTTTATTCAGACATGGCTGTGGTTTGGTAATACCATGATCATGCTGATGTCCGGTATCATGGGCATCAACCCGTCTCTGTTTGAGGCTGCCAATATCGACGGCGCAAACTCCAGACAGGTATTCTTCAAGGTTACTCTGCCGCTGCTGCAGCCCATCATGGTTTACACACTCGTAACCTCCATGATCGGTGGTCTGCAGATGTTCGATATTCCTTTCCTGTATCACACAGGCGCAAACTTCGATAAGGATCTCGAAACTGTAGCGGTATTCATCTACTACAACTTCAATAAGGGTACTGTTGAGCAGGCAAACTACGGTTACGCCGGTGCTGCCTCCATCATTATCTTTGCTATCACTGCTGTACTCGGCTCCATCACATTCTACATGAATCGTGATAAGGACGAAATTGCGAAGAAGAAGCAGCGCAAGAGAGCAATCAAGCAGTACAAGGCTAAGATGAAGCAAGGAGGTCTGTCATTATGAGCATGAAGCAGCAGTATGGTCAGGTCAAGGATAATTACCATGCAAAGCTGATGGCAAAATCCACAGGCATCTTTATTGTCTGCGTGCTCCTGACACTGATTTGTCTTGTTCCGATTTTTATTCTGATCGTGAACGCAACTCACGCGCATCTTGATCTGGCAAAGAATCCTTCTAACTTCTGGTTTGGAAGCAGTCTTGCAGACAACTTCAACACTCTGCGCGGTCTTGCAGATCCTGACACTGGTAAGGTTAGCGGTGCTGCACGTCAGTACTCCGGTTCCTTCGATGTAGTTCAGGGTTATGTAAACAGCTTGATCATTGCAGGCTGTACCACAGGTCTGACAGTATTCTTCTCTGCGATGACAGCATACGGTCTGACAGTTTATGATTTCAAGGTAAGAGGCGTTGCATACACCTTTATCATTGCCGTAATGATGATTCCTGTACAGGTATCTTCTGCTGGTTTTGTAAAGTTCATGTATGACCTCGGTCTGATCAACAACTTCATCCCGCTGATCGTGCCGGCAATTGCTGCACCTGCCGTTATCTTCTTCATGGTTTCCTATATGAAGTCCTCCTTCCCGCTGGACATCGTAGAGGCTTCCAGAATTGACGGCTGCGGCGAGTTCCGTACATTCCTGACGATTGCGATCCCGATGATGAAGCCGGCTATTGCAGTACAGGCTATCTTCGCTTTCGTTGCAAACTGGAATAACTTCTACACACAGAACATGATTCTGAAGAGCGATAAGCTGGTAACAATGCCCATCATGGTATCCAAGGTACTGGGCTTCGACAAGAACGTTGACTACGGTGTAAACTATCTGTGTATCACCCTGTCCATCCTGCCGATCGTTATCATCTACTTCATTCTCTCCAAGTTCATCATCGCTGGTGTTGCACTTGGTGGTGTAAAGGAATAATCGCAGGTACTTATCAACATCAAAATCGTCCGCTTTCCGCGGACGATTTTTTTGTCGTTTTCTGCAAAATGCAAAAGAAAATCCCCGCATTGCGCGGGGATGTCATTATAGAAGCTCCATCTGGTTTGCTTCCTCCAGATTCTTTGCCAGTTTTCCGGCAGCGGGAATCGTTCTGACGCGGTAGCTCTGCACAGCCTCCAGAAATTCGTCTTCCGGGATCTCCGCAGAAACAACAGCCTGCTTTGGCTTCAGTGTCATGACCTGCACGCCCTGTGTGCTTCTTGTGGTCTTTTCCGCGATCTCCTCCGTGCTGACAAGCACCGCACGGTTTCCGCTGGAACGCAGCAGGAGATCGGTCTCCTCCGTCAGGTGGAACACACGCACAAGCCCGGATTTGTCCGAACATGCGCCCGTCAGCTTCCGGCGGTTGGTCTTGGTGGCATAGGAAGAAAGCGGAACCTTAGCAATTTTGCCGTTTTCGTACACAAAGAGCAGTGTGCCGAAATAGTCCGTGGTGCAGATCATCGCTGCCACATGTTCATTGTCATCAAAGCCAAGCTTTGCCGGGATGTAATCGCCGAGCAGGCTTGCCTTACTGTCTTCAAAGGCACTTGCTTTCGTCTTGTAGACCTGTGCCTTATCCGTGAAGAACAGCAGCTCCGTCTTGTTGGCAGCCAGCACCTGCTGTGCGATGCAGTCGCCCTCCTTGACCTTCTGTTCACCGCTCATGCGCAGGGACTGCGGCGTGATCTTCTTGAAATAGCCCTCCTTGGAGAGGAAGAGATGCACCGGATAGTCGGGCGTATCATCCTCGACCGGTGCATTATCCTCATCGGAAGCGTGATAGAACATGGTTTTGCGGGGCTGACCATACTTCTTGATGGTATCCTTCAGCTCTGCAATGATGATCTTGCGGATACGCTCCGGTTTTGCAAGAATATCTTCCATATCCTCGATCTCTGCCCTGAGATCATCCACATCCTTGATGCGGTTCAGGATATACTGACGGTTCAGATGGCGCAGCTTGATCTCTGCCACATATTCCGCTTGGATCTCGTCAATGCCAAAGCCTTCCATCAGGTTCGGTACAACGCAGGATTCTTCCTCCGTACCGCGGATAATGGCGATCGCCTTGTCAATGTCGAGCAGGATCTGTTTCAGACCAAGCAGGAGGTGCAGCTTGTCCTTCTTCTTGTTCAGATCAAAGAAGACTCTCCGGCGCACACACTGTTCACGGAACGCCGTCCATTCCTGAAGGATCTCACGCACGCCCATGACCTTCGGGGTAGTGCCGATGAGAATGTTGAAATTGCAGCCGAAGCTGTCCTGCAGGGGAGTCAGACGGAACAGCTTCTGCATGAGCTTTTCGGGGTCGGTATTGCGCTTGACATCAATTGCCAGACGGAAACCGTTCACGTCGATCTCGTCACGCGCATAGGAGACCTCGCGCAGCTTGCCCTGCTTGGAAAGCTCCGTGATCTTGTCCTTGATTGCCTCCAGCGTCGTGGTGTAGGGGATCTCCGTGACTTCAATGCAGCCGGCAGCCTTATCGTAATTCCACTTCGCCCGGAGCTTCACACTGCCGCGCCCCGTTTCGTAGATCTTCCGCAGCTCGTCCTCATCATAGAGCAGGAAGCCGCCGCCGGGGAAATCGGGACCCTTCAGCGTGGAAAGAATATCATGCTTCGGATTCTTCATCAGTGCAATACAGGTCTCACAGACTTCCTGCAGATTGAACGGGCAGATATTGCTTGCCATCGAAACCGCAATACCCATATTGGAATTGACCAGCACGGACGGAAACGCCGCCGGCAGGAGGGTGGGTTCGGGCATGGTGTTGTCATAGTTGGGTACAAAGTCCACCGTTTCCTTGTCAATATCGCGGAACAGTTCACTGCAGATGGGCGCAAGTCTGACCTCGGTGTAACGCGCGGCAGCATATGCCATATCGCGGGAATACTGCTTACCAAAGTTACCCTTGGAATCCACATAGGGGTGGAGCAGGCTCTGGTTGGCACGTGTCAGACGCACCATCGTTTCATAAATCGCCGCGTCACCGTGCGGATTCAGGCGCATGGTCTGACCGACAACATTCGCGGACTTGGTGCGGGGACCGTTGAGCAGTCCCATCTTATACATTGTATATAACAGCTTGCGGTGGGAGGGCTTGAAGCCGTCGATCTCCGGCAGCGCACGGGAGATGATGACGCTCATCGCATAGGGGAGGTAATTCTTCTCCAGCGTATCGGTGATAGCTTCCTCCTGGGTGATGCCGGCATTTTCAAACCAAGCATCCATCGCAGGCTTTTTGGGCTTCGGGGGTTCTTTTTTTCTTGCCATTGTGCATCCTTTCTGTTTCAGGCTTTTTTGATACCTTCTTATCTTAACACATTCGGGGGATTTTGTCAATCACAAATTTTGAGCGGATCAGGAAAGCTGTTGATATACCACGGGTTCATGTCAATTACTTGCAAAATAATATAAAATGCTGTATAATAGAAACAACAGATCTGAAAGGAGCCGGATACTATCTTGTTTATGAATTTACAATGGAAAAGCCGCTTGCGGAGTGTACTGCAGCACCGAATACTGCGCATTCTCCTGATCTTTGTTCTTCTATGTGCTGCCGGAATCGTTCTGTATTCGCCCCTGCGCCGTATGTTCTGTGTCAGCTCCGAACCCCGGAGCAGCTTTCTGGTTTGGTCATCCGGGGACTGCAATGGTGTGCGGCAGATCAGCGGAATGCGCGCGGAGTCTGCGATCGGTGAGAATGATGTGAAGACAGTATATCCCATTGAATCACTGAATGACGGAACATACACAGGACTGACCTATCCGTTCCAGCTGAACGATACCCTGTACTACACCGCCTTTCACGTGCAGACGGGGGAAAACTGCATTCTTCGCAAACAGCTTACAGAGCCGGAGCTTATTCTGTATACTGATCCGCAGAATGGCGCGGAATATCAGAAGTATCTTCGTAACTGTGAATGGGAGCAGCTGGTTTCCGGCTATGATAAGATTCTGCATAAGCGCGTAACCGAAAATGCCCTCTGGTATCTCACAGAAAGCAGTGATTCCGGAGCCAGTGAGATACGCCGTTTTTTGCTTGACACAGGGGAAGAAATCGTAGCTGTGGAGAATGTCCATCCCTCCGCAAGCTTTGATGTCCGTGCCGATGGTGCATTGCTTTATGTGAATGTCAATAACAGCATCATCCTGTATGACGGCAGTGCAGAGCAGGAGCTTGGCAATGGTTTGTGTGCGTGCTTTCTGCCGGACGGCGGTATATTGACAGTCACAGAGGAGGGCATGTTCCGCCGTGATTCAGCACAGGCAAAGCCGCGCCGTATTTGCCGCACTTCCGGCAATTCTATTATGCTTTCCCCAAGCTCCGCCTATGCCGCAGTCTGCGAACGCCGCAACTACAAGAACATGGATTATGACGTTCTGTATGTAGTCGATCTTGCCACAGGCAGAACGGAGGAAATCACCAGCGCACCGCCCCTTCTGTATGGAACCGCATGGTTTTCCGGCTGCTATCCCATCTCATAACCAAAAGAAGCATCCGTACCCGGAAAGGTACGGATGCTTTCTGATAAATTGGAATCTGTATCATTCCATCGCTTCCACAAGCCTGAACCCAATACGATGCACCTTCAGACCGCTCTGTGCAAAATACAGCCGGATGGAGGTGAAATGTGAGAACAGGGGGAGCTGCTTGCTGATGGAAACAGGCTTGCCACTGGTGCCGTTGAAGGTAAAGGTGCCGTTTGCCGTACCCATGCTGAACAGCGTCACCGGAAGCTGTGCCAGCTCGCCAAGCTCCGAGCTTGCTGTGATGACGGCTTCATAGATGCCGTTCTGCATTACCGTCAGTGCAAAGCTGTGGCTTGCCCCCTTATCCGTGCAGACATCGGACAGGTCAAGCTCCAGTGTGCCGTCAAGATCGTAGAAGACCACAGGCGCGTCACTCTGCATGGCATCGGCGGGACGGTTGAGGATCTCCGCAGGCTCCTCCGTGCCAAGAATGCGCTTCATGGCGTTGGTTTTCAGGAGGAAACGGCAGATATTGGCAGCATTCCGCTGCAGTTCGCTTCTCTGGAGTGTGCCGTCGTCAAGGCTCCGGAGGGTGTTGTCCTCATGTTCTGCACCGCTTGCGCAGACCATGTAGACATCATTCTGCGCCATTGCCATTGCTGCAAAATCCGTTTTGTCCGGTGCCTGTCCGCGGCGGTTGATGTTCGCCCACCAGTCCGTCATGGTGAAGCCGTCAAATCCCCATTCTTCGCGGAGGATCACCGTATTCAGATCATAGCTTCCCGCCGTCCAGAGACCGTTGACGGAACCATAGGTCGTCATGATGGAATCCGCACCGCCTTCCTCCACGGCGATCCGGAACCCCCGGAGATAGATCTCCCGCAGGGCGCGTTCGGAGACCGCAGAATCGAGGAAATGCCGGTTGGTCTCCTGATTGTTGCCGCAGAAATGCTTGATCGTTCCCGTGACACCCACGGAATGCAGACCACGCAGCTCCGCCGCTGCCATTGTGCCGGTGAGGTAGGGATCCTCAGAGAAGTATTCGAAATTACGTCCGTTCAGCGGATGGCGGTGGATGTTCATGCCCGGTCCGAGCAGGCAGTCCACGCGGTTTGCGGTCATCTCCAGACCCATGAACGTATAGAGCCGCTGTACCAGCTCCTGGTTGAAGGTCGAGGCGATCAGAGTGCCGTTGGGCAGACTGAATGCCTTCGTGCCGCAGTCAAGCCGCATACCGGAAGGACCATCCGAGCAGCAGGCACAGGGAATGCCCCTTGCCGTGAGCGCGTCAGATACGCCGCCGAATGCGGATGCTGTGCCGGCTGTCACGCGAGGACTGCCCATGCCCTCGCCGCGGATGATGCAGGAAAGCTCCTCATCCGAAAGCTGCGCGATAAATTCCTCCATCGTGTGCTTTCCGCTGTGTACATCGGAAAGCAGAATGCCCCTGTCACCGGTGTATGGGATCTCCTCCGGCATTCCTGCAAGCCGCCTTGCCGTTTCGTCAGTTTCACTTTGCGGTACATCCTCCATGATAATGGTATAGCCGCCGTCCAGTGTGCGTTCCGGTTTGATGCGCTGGAACGGGAGGACGGGTGCCATTGCCTGGGCACACTGCCGGATCACGCGCGTTTCCGGCAGATGCAGCGTATGGCAGCGCGCCGCACTGCTGACATCCGTACCGGCATAGAAATGGTAGTCACCGGCTTCGAGTACCTCGCAGAACCGATGACCGGTCACGCCGGAATCATCATAGGACGCAAGCCCGGACAGCTTCACCTGCAGATGCAGCACATCCTGTTCGCCCGGTGCAAGACATCTGGTTTTCGCATAGGCACAAAGAACCCTTGCAGGCTTGCCGAGTCTGCCCTGCGGTGCCTCGCAGTAGAGCTGCACGACCTCTTTTCCGGCATGGAAGCCGGTATTCTGCACATGAACTGTGACCTCGACCACGTCCTCTCCGGAGGATGCAGCGTCAACCCGCACTGCAAACATGGTATAAGAAAGACCGAAGCCGAACGGATACCGAACCTTTTCTCTTGCGAAGGTCTCAAAATAGCGATAGCCCACATAAATATCCTCGCAGTAGCAGTTCCTGTCCCGGTCACCGAACCACGGGGAAGAGGGATAATCCGCAGTACGCAGGGCGATCGTATCCGGGAGCTTGCCGGAGGGGGAAATTCTTCCGGTCAGGACATCCGCCGTTCCCGTACCGCCCGTCATGCCGCCCTGCCAGACATAGAGCAGTGCATCGGGGGTGCACTCGTCAAAGAACGTCATATCCATAATGTTTCCGGTGTTGAGAAGAACCACGGTTTTCCGGAATGCACGGCGTACCTGCCGGAGCATGTTCTTTTCCTCTTGGCTGAGCAGGAACGAGCCTTCTTCAAGACGGTTGTCCTGTTCCTCGCCGGCAGTTCTGCCGATGATGACAATGGCAGTCTCACAGGCTTCTGCTGCGCGCTGTACCAGCGCGTCATCCAGCGGCATTTCTGCCTGCGACCATGGCTCCGCCCCCCAGCCGTCACCGAGATCGAACGGATGCGCCTCATCCCATGCCCGATAGACTTCCAGCAGCTCCGGATTTACACGGACACCGCTTTCCAGCAGTCCATCCAGAATGCCGGTGACCTTTGATACATTGACAAGACCGCCGGAGCCAGTACCGCTTTTGTAATAATGGAGCTGCATTCGCCCGAATACGGCAATTTCTTCGTCCTTTTTCAGCGGGAGCGCGTGATCTTCATTTCTGAGCATAACAATGCCCTCCGCCACAGTTTCAGCGGCGGCGGCAAGATATTCGTTCCAGTCAAGGAGCCGTTTCATGATACTACCTCCTGTGTGAGCTTCTTTTTCAGTATCGCCAGATCATAGGCATTGACTGCGTCATCCGGATGCAGCTGTGCATTTTCTGCCTGCTGGGCTGTCAGCGTTTCCAGACCGAGCAGATGTTTCTGGAGCAGAATGACATCCTTGATATTGACAGCACCATCCGCATTGACATCACCTGCCAGCGGTGCTGAAGCAGTTGATTTTGTAAGGATCTCCACACTCGTCATGGTCATCGAACCGTTGTAAGGAGTCACTGTCATGCGGTCAAGCCCGGCATAATCCACAGCATTCTGTTCCAGAGCCGCCAGGATGTCCTTTGCCAGGAAGCAGGCACGCGCCCCATTGTAATAGGAAGGCTGCACCGTATACCAGAGGGCTTCACCCGTCCAACGCTGAAGAACAACCACGGGCGGATACATGCCCTCATAGGCGATCTCAATGGCATAGCTGTCCCCAAGCTCTGCCAATACCGTCCGATCCAGGACGGCAGTCTCACTCCATCCCGACCAGCTCGGATCGCCGGAAGCTTCACCGCTGAAAATCACAGAATGCGGCGCATATTCAGCGCAGGGATACTTTGTCACCTCGCTATAGAGCATATCCCCCCTGGGGGTCTCGCCCTGACGTTCAAACAGCTCTGTCAGCGTGACAAACTTATAGCCGTCCGCAATCAGCTCCGGTATAATGGTTTTCAGAGCCTCCACCGTCTGGTCATTGCCGGCAGCGTCATGCAGCAGGACGATCAGACCATCTTTAGCTGCCTCCAGAACCGCGTCCGCGCGTTCCTCGGCAGTGACATTTTCCATATAGTCGTAGCATCCAAAGCCTGAAATCAGCGGCTGCTCGATCACATCGAACATCGTCTGGTTCACATCAATGAAGGGCGGGCGGAAGAACTTGGTGTATTCGCCGGTGATCTCGTAGACGTATTCATCCACATAGGCGACCTCCGCGCGGATCTCCTCCTCGCTCAGCGCGGGCATATTACCATGGGTCTTGGAGTGATTGTTGATCTCGCATCCCATATCATAGGCGCGTTTTACCGTGACCGCACTATCCTCGTTGATATTCGTGCCGATGAGGAAGAAGGATGCCACCGCGTCATACTCCTCCAGAATATCCAGGATCTCATTGGTGGTCGTGGTGTTCGGTCCATCGTCAAAGGTCAGCGCAATGACCTTGTCGGGCGTTTCCGCAGCAGTGACAGCTTCCGGCTGTGCAGCCGGCAGGGAAGCAGCAAGCAGCACACAGGCAGCTGCTCCTGCAAATCCTTTGTAATTCATAGCAGATTCCTCCTATATTATATAATGTATATTAATCAGGTTAATCGGGGTTTCAAGGGGTGAAGCACCTTGGGCGGTGGAAGCGGCGCAGCCGCCTCCATTAAAAGCCCCTCTCCTCGGGGAGGGGTTGGGGTGGGGGATGGCATTAGTGAAGTGGGGCAAATTAAAGTTATTTATTGGGTTTATAAAATGTATAAACTGCATACTATTCCCACGTCTTCCACACCTCCGGCTGATAGCCGAGGGTCGCAGACTTTCCGTTTCTGACAATGGGTGTGCGGATGATATGCTGGTGTTCCAATACCTTTTCAAGCCTGTCCGCCTCATTGAGATAGCGCAGGAGCGTGACTGTCTCCTGATCCTTTGCCTTCTCATCAATGAGCTGCTCCAAGCCCCCGACCGCCTTCAGGATGCTCTGCAGTTCTCCGCGGCTCATGCCCTTTTCCTTCATGTCGATCATCTGGTACCGGATGCGGCGTTCTTTGAAGTAACGCTCCGCCTTCCTGGTGTCACTGCACTTCTTCGTGCCAAAGATCTGAATGTTCATAATTTCCTCCATTCTATTCATTTTTGCGCTCCGCGCTCATGCTTTTATTATAGCAGAAAACCCGGATGAATGCAATATCAAACAGCACTTTCACCCATAAATCAATTTTCTTTATCAGAGCTTACCTAAACTGCCCCCCTGCCCCCTCCCGGAGGGAGGGGGATTTTGTGGCGGTGCTGCGCACCGCCGCCGCCAAAGGCTGCATCCTTTTGAAACCGATTTTTTGAAAATTGATTTGCATGGCATTTTCACCCCTTGCAAATTGGAACTGTATCTATCCATTCTGTATACTATCATTCAAATATAATAAATAGTATGTGCAGTCTTTGTGCAACATGCACACAAAGAAACAATTGCTTTCGTGTCGTCCTACAAAAATTATTTCGCAGTTCTATTTTTCGATTTTTTTATTGACTTTTGCATATGAAAATGTTATAATTGACGTAATGAGGCGATTGGAAGGAATACCCATTACTTTCTGACGAAACGCCCCGTTTTATACTACATATTTAGGAGTTTTCACATTGAAAGCATTGAAGATCATCGTCCGGCTGATCAATACCCTGATCGTTACAGCAGCCGTTGTGCTGGCAGTGATGTTCGTGGGCGTAAGGTTCTTCGGCATCCAGCTCTTTGCTGTGCTGTCGGGTTCCATGGAGCCGGAATATCCGGTCGGTTCCCTGATCTATGTCAGCGAAGCCGATCCCGCGGAGCTTGCTGAGCAGGATGTCATCACCTACAGGCTGTCCGGCGAAACCATCTCCACCCACCGCATCATTGAGGTGATCCCCGAGGAGGACGGCACATTCAGCTACCGCACCAAGGGGGATGCCAACGATATAGCAGACGCAGGTCTGGTACACAGCGACCAGCTCGTCGGAAAGCCCGTGGCAGTATTTCCCAAGCTTGGATATTTTGCATCGTATATTCAGAGTTCATCCGGTAAGCGAACCGCGCTTGCGGTTGGCGGCTCTCTGATCCTGTTCGTGTTCCTGACCGATTCGTTCACACACGACAAAAAGAAGAAAGCCCCCGAAACCCAGGATGACCCCGAAATATAAAAAAACACTATGAAAAGGAGAATTGGAAGGATGAAGACAGGAAAAAAAGTACTGCTTGGCGTATCCGGCGCGGCTCTGCTCGTAGCTGGCTCCATTGCAGGAACTCTGGCGTATCTGACCGCAACCGAAACCGTTACCAATACCTTTACCATGGGTAAGGTCGCAATCGACCTGACGGAAACAGACGTAGACGAGAACGGCGTACCGATCCCGAATGCAGAACCCGTAAAGAAGAACGAGTACCGCCTTGTTCCCGGCAAGACCTACACCAAGGATCCCACGCTCACCGTAAAGGCTGAGAGCGAGGAAGCCTACATCCGCATGATGCTGACCATCGAGAACTGGGAAGCCATGAGCAAGTTTGTGGGCGGCGACCACACCAAGCTGTTCGATGCGATCAGCACGGACTGGGTTGAAAATGGCATCTTATCAGCGGAAAACGACAAAAATCTCATCGTTGAGTACCGTTACAAGGCGACCGTAACCGGCGATGCAGAGAAGGATACTGTTCTTGATCCACTGTTTGAGGAGCTGATCATTCCGGGCGAACTGGATTCCACAGCACTCGAAAAACTCGACGGCTTCGTGATCGAAGTTCAGGGTCAAGCCATCCAGGCAACCGGCTTTGACACTGCGAATGATGCATGGGTTGCCTTTGACGCACAGAACGCAACCACAGAAGCATCCACCGAAGCAACCGAATAACCCAAGATTTCTACCGGACAAACCGGTGAAATAAACCACAAATATAATTGAAAAAGGAGGAAAATAAGATGCATTCCAAGAAGCAGACGAAGCTCTATGGCAGAAAGGCATTGGTTCTGGCGTGTGCGCTGACAATGGCAGCAACAGCCGGTGTCGGCGGAACAGTCGCATGGCTGATCACCAAGACCGACAAGGTTGTCAACACCTTCACCTACGGCGATATTGACATCACCCTGGAGGAGACGGACACCAATACCAATCCTGACACAGGCGACCAGGGCGACGGCGACAACGATCCGAACACCAACACCTACGAGATGGTGCCGGGTACGAACATCAAGAAGGACCCCAAGATCACCGTGGAGGGCGACAGCGAAGCGTGCTGGCTGTTTGTGGAGTTGACTGAGTCCGAGAATTTCGAGGGCTTCCTGAGCTACGGAATCTCGAAGGAACCGGACGAGTACGGGAATAAATGGACAGCACTGGAGGGTGTCGAGAACGTGTACTATCGTGAGACAGTCTACAGCGCAGACGACCAGGCATTTGCAGTACTGGCAGGCAACAAGGTGACAGTTTCCGCGGACGTGACCAAGGAGCAGCTGAACGCACTGGACGAGGGCGAGACCTACCCGACACTGTCCGTTGCGGCTTACGCAGTACAGAGAGCGTCCATTGATGATGTACAGACAGCGTGGACACTCGCAAAGGGCGAATAACCAACGAACCAAACGGGGCGACCCGTAAAAAATGATTTTAAGGAGAGATTTATTATGAGTATGAAGAAAAAGGCTTTGATGGCAGCAAGTTATGTAATGGTAGCAGCTCTGGCAGTTGGCGGTACTGTGGCTTATCTGACGGATACGGATAGCAACGTTAATACAATGACACTGGGTAATGTCAAGATTGAACAGTTGGAGTATGAGCGTGTAGAAAACGAGAATGGCACATATGAAATGGTGACTTCCGAAAAGTATGGTGAAGGCTATAAGGTAAAGGAATTTGAACAGCTCAAGCCGCTGATGCCTGTTGTTGGCGAAGTTACTGGATGGGGTCAAGGTGTATATTGGGATCAGCTTGGAACCAATGCTTCTGGCGGTCAGAAGGTGCTTGATGGCATTAAAAATGTTCAGGACAAGTTTGTGCTCGTTGAGAATACAGGCAGAAGTGATGCTTATGTTCGTACAGTTATTGCCTTTGAAATTGGCGATATTGCTCCGGACAAGTGGGATGAAGTTGTAATGACTTCCACTGGCGATTTCTGGACACTCAATTGGATTGGTGCTACGAAAATTAAGGAAAACAATTACTATCTTGCTGAATTTATTTATGAGGGAAGCACTACTCGTCACATCGATGGTATTCTGCCGGCAGGCGAGATTTCCTACAACAGCCTTGCACAGGTTTACATGAGATCAACAGCAACAAACGAAGATGTAGAAGCACTCGACGGCAACGATAACGGTCTGTATGATATTCTCGTAGTATCCCAGGCTGTTCAGACAGATGGTTTTGCTGATGCTGAAACTGCTCTTGATGCAGGCTTTGGTGACATTACAACTGAAGCACACCCGTGGCAGGCTGCAACTGCTAATGTTAATAACGAAAATGCTCTGGATGGCGACTACAATAAGACTGGCTATATTCCTGAAATCACAGGCGATTCTATCGTTAATATGACTATCACGGACGAAACAGATGATACAGTGAATCTGCGTGCAGTACACAAGAATAACCTGACCGGTGATCTGGTTATCATGGATTCTGACTTTGATGGTACTTATGCAATGAACGTGACCGCTGTTGAAGATGCTGAGGCAAAGCTGATTGTTTCTGATACAACATTCCGCGGCTGGACAAGTTATGCCGGATTTGAGTCTGCAATTTTCGCAAACTGCAAATTCACAATTAACACTGAAAAAACTTATAAGACACTCCGTCCGCAGGATAATACTGTACTGACAAACTGCGATTTTGAAGCAGGCTATGAGTTCTGGCTGGATCATATGGTTGAAAGAGGTAAGACAATCACTTTCGAAAACTGCACAATTGGCGGTAAAGCACTCACATCTGCTGATCAGCTCAATATTGTATGTGGTGATGATAGCGTTGTAGTAATCAAGTAATCAACCCCAAATCCCCGCCCCTCAGCGGGCGGGGAATCAAAAAAATGTGAAGGGAATTATTTTTATGAATATAAAGAAGACACTTGCCGGTGTTGCAAGTTATGCGCTGGTCGGTGCGGTTGCGCTGGGTATCGGCGGGACGCTGGCGACCTACACTGATTCTGATTCTGATGTTAATACCGCAACAGTAGGCGGCGGTGTTGATATTGAACAGCATGAGTATCAGCGTGAGAATGTGGCAGATGCCATCAATTACGAGGAATTCGAGGCAGCAAAGACGAGCGGAGAAACATTCACTCCTGATCTGGTTCCGTTTGAACAGAAGCAGGCTCTTTATCCGGCTTATGCGGATTACGAAGAGGGTGAGAGATCACCCTGGACTGCACTGGGTCTTGTAGATGGTAAAAATATCCTCAACGAACTGTTCTATTGGGGCGATTATGTTCACACTGGTACAGCTGGAAATGGTCTCTGGGATCCTGAAAAACTGACGGGTGCAATGGATAAGTTTGTATTTGTTGAGAATACAGGCGAATCCGATTGCTATTTCCGCACAATCATAGCTTTTGAATGCCCAGAGGGTGTTACAGTTGGTGATGCTGGTGCTGGAGCTACGATTGGTATGAATGTAAACGGTTCTACAATATGGGATGACGATTTTGTGGACTATATTACGATCGACGATGTTCGATACAAGATGTATGAGTTTATTTATACCGACATTCTTCATCCGAAGGAGCAGGCTCATCCGTCCCTGCTTCAGGTTGCATTCAGCGATAAGATGACCAATGAAGAAGCGGAGCTTTTGGGTGATACCTATGAGATCCTCGTATTCTCTCAGGCTTGCCAGGTTGAAAATCTGCCGACTAACGATGGCGTTGCAACTGCTTCTGCTGAAGATGTAAAGTCCAATGCAGAAATGGCTCTTGATACAGCGTTCTATGATGTTGCTAAGGAGCATCATCCGTGGCTGAAAACAACTCACGTTTCAAATGAATCGGAGCTTTATGCGGCACTTGATGCAAATGACGTTGTAATCCTGGAAAATGACATCTCTGTGACTTCGGGCATGGGTACTTCTTATGGAAAAGCAGGTATTGTTCAGGATGGTGAAGATATTTTTG
This sequence comes from Oscillospiraceae bacterium, assembly GCA_045546475.1. Classification (GTDB taxonomy): domain Bacteria; phylum Bacillota; class Clostridia; order Oscillospirales; family Ruminococcaceae; genus UBA3855. The sequence continues at coordinate 25,301 of JAZQCT010000066.1, read as the reverse complement.
GGCAGAACAATACGCTGAGTGTATCTGGTTCCGATGCCACATGGGATTGTGCAATCGGTACAGAGGGAGGAAAGATTGCTAATCTCAATGTAAAGGGAGCTTTCCGCGGTATTTTTGCTTATAATATGAAGCAGGATGTGATTATTGAAAACTGCACGCTTGAAGCTGTTTATCCGATCCATTCTGATTCTGGCACAAAATCATTTATTGTAAGAAACTCCAAACTGCTTGGATGGACAAGTTTTTGTTCATCTATGGAGGGTGCGACTTTCACCGATTGTTACTTTGGTCAAGGGTGCGGATACGCTTTCATGCGTCCTTATGCTCCAACAACTTTGACAAACTGCGAGTTTGAAGAAAACTTTAAGTTTGATGCTGGCAGAACGAGTGTTACTTTTGTAGATTGCTATTATAATGGTGAACTGATCACTGAAGAAAATTATGCAACATTTGTTTATTCTGGTACCCCGACTATAAAGAATACAAAGTAATCCTATTTCGTCCCCCCACCCCCTCGGTGGGGCGGCGATCCAAACGCACAGCGTCCTGTGTGTTTGGATTACCGAAAATACATACAGAAAGGACGAAGCAGCTTGAAAAAACTGAAAGATAAAAAATGGCTTGCTTTGCCGCTTTCTTTGCTGGTTGCTGTGCCCGTCACAGTGCAGTCCACACTTGCTCTGATCGTGACGCAGTCACAGCTGGCGGTCAATACCTTCAAGCCATTTGACAGCATTGAAGGCGGTCTTATCATCAGCAAGACCATCGAACACCCCTACGGCGAGACCTACGCCATCCCCGACAGCATCGCCTTCGACTTTGAAGTGCAGCTCGGCGCGTTCTATGCCGGCTACACCGTCAAAACCTCCGCCGGCGATGTCACCGCGGACGAGAACGGCTCCCTTGTCGTCTCCGTCAAGCCCGATGTCCTCTTCGGCATCGAGGGCATCGATGAGGATATGGAGGTCACCGTCACTGAGCTTTCCATGGGCGCAGGCTTCACAGCAAAGGGCGAAACTTCGCAGAATGCCGTGATCTCCCCCGACGATTTCGTGACAGTCGATTTCGTCAATGTCTATACCCCGGCTCCCGTCAGCCCCGATCTCACGCTCACCGGTCAGAAGACCATCGAGGGCAGGGAATGGCAGCCCGGCGATGTGTTCACCTTCACCATCGACCGCCTGAATGCGGATACCGGTGAATGGGAACCCCTCTCCGGCGTGGATGCTGCCTATAATGAAACTGCCGAAGTACAGGGAATATTTGACCTCTCCGCCATCCTTCAGGCGCAGGAGTACACCACCCTCGGCAAGCATTCCTACCGCGTGTATGAGACCCAGGGCAGCCTGGAGAACATGACCTATGATACCTCTGAGTACCAGCTCGATGTCCTCGTATCCGATGCGGATATGGACGGCGCGCTGGAGATCGCGAAGATCCGCCTGGAGGAACAGCCCCTCGCCGCCGATGAAAACGGCGCGTACAGCGCGGAGCTGACCTTCACCAATGTCTATGCGGAGGAAACCACCACGGAAACGACCGTGACCACGGAAACCACCACCACCACACAGACAACGGCTTCCACCACGGTGACGACCACCACGGATACCACCGTGACTACGACGACTACAACTGAAACCACCACAACTACCGATACCACCTCCACCACGGAAACGACCACGACCACCGAGACTACCACCACCGAGCCGATCCCCGGCAAGGCGACCTGGTCGATCGGCATGGTAGAGGGCGCACCGGGTACATGGGTGGATGTTCCGATCACCATCACGGGCGACACGGGTCTGTACCAGTTCATTCTGAATGCACTGGTCGGCGATCTGCCATGGGACAGCTATGCTGTTGGTGATGCCTATGAGGGCTTCACCGTGGAATCTGTGGAAAACCCGGATACCGGACTGCTCACCATCAACGGCACTGCCGCAGAGCTTGTGAATGTGGTCGCAGAGGACGGCACAACGGTGCTGTACTTCCGCTATTTCATCCCTGAGGATGCCGAAAACGGAACGGTCTATAATATCGAATTTGACGGCGATGTGACTGCCTTTGACATGGCGGGCATTCCGCTGGATATTACAGAAGAAAACGGCTGGATCCGCGTTGTAAAGGACGAGATTACAATCGTGGGCTATGACTTCGAGATCGAGGGCAACTATCAGTTCTACTTCTCGCATGATCCGAGAGAGTTTAAGGCAGAAGATCTGGTATCCTCCATCCGCCGCTATGCGATCTACTCCGACGGCACAAAGGGCGAGGCTGAGCAGTTGACCGACTTCAGTATTGTGGACTTCAATGGTCTGACGCCGGAATCCGTCTTCCAGGATACGGACGGTGCGTACTATGTTGGATCCATCCCCGCAACCGTAACGGATGACTTCGGCGTTGTCCATGAGTTCGAGGGTGTCGGCACTGCCTACATTGCGGTCAAGGGTGACGTTACCCTGACAGGCGAGGCGGACGCACGAGATGCCGCACGCATCCTGATGTATGCCGCAAAGGTCGGCGCAGGTCTGGAAGCTTATATCTACTCCGAAACTGACCCGATGATGGAGCTGTTTGCATACTTCCTCGGCGATGTCAACGGCGAATCCGAGGACGGCGGTCTGACCGACTCGCTCGGAAATGAACGCTCCGATCTGGATGCCAAGGATGCTGCAAAGATCCTGGTATATGCCGCAGTTTACGGCTCCGGCAAGGATGCGGACTGGGCTGAGGTACTGTTTGAACCGCTGCCCTACTACACCGCTGAGATCCACGCTGCCGAGCTTGCAATGGAGCAGGCAGCCGAACAGGCGGAAACCACAGAAACGACCCAATAACCACAGCATCCCGATCTGCACAGCAGGTCGGGATGCTTTCCATCCGGAAAGGAGTTTGCTATGACATTGCTTGTAACCGGCGGTGCGGGCTTCATCGGTCTGCATTTTCTCCGCTATATGCGTGAACAATATCCTGGTCTGCGGCTCATCTGCCTGGACAAACTGACCTATGCTGCCAATTATGAAGCCCTCACACCTATGCTGAAGGATCCGGCATTCCGCTTTGTAAAGGCGGACATCTGCGATCGGGCGGCAGTCCATGCACTGTTTGCCGAGGAGCGTCCGGATGCCGTTGTGAATTTTGCAGCGGAATCCCATGTGGACCGCTCCATCGAATCGCCGGATATTTTCCTGCAGACCAATCTCCTCGGCACAGGTGTTCTGCTCGATGCCTGCCGGGAGTTCGGCACACGGCGTTTTCATCAGATCTCAACGGATGAGGTATACGGTGATCTGCCGCTGGACAGACCGGAGCTTCTGTTCACGGAAGAAAGCCCCCTCCGGGCAAGCAGTCCCTATTCTGCCTCCAAGGCGGGGGCGGATCTTCTGGTGCTTGCCTATCACAGAACCTATGGTCTGCCCGTGACGATCTCCCGCTGCTCCAATAACTATGGCGAATACCAGCACCCAGAAAAGCTCATTCCGCTGATGGTGCGCAATGCCCTTGCGGACGCGCCGCTTCCGGTGTACGGCAGCGGGCTGAATATCCGCGACTGGATCTATGTAAAAGATCACTGCCGCGCCGTTGAACGGATCCTGTGCAGCGGCAGGGCGGGGGAGGTCTATAATGTCGGCGGCAGCTGCGAGCTGCGCAATATCGAGATCGTACAGCGGATCCTCCGGGAGCTGGGCAAGCCGGATTCCCTCATCACCTATGTTCCCGACCGGAAGGGGCATGATCTGCGCTATGCCCTTGATGCCGGAAAGCTGCGGCGTACACTCGGCTGGGAGCCGGAGACTGCCTTCCCGGACGGCATCCGCCGCACGATCGCCTTCTATAAAGCAGCATACCATGCGGATGCGTGAAAATTGACAAATAATTTGACAGGAAAAAAGTGCATTTTTTCTCTTTACAGGTTCCGGTGATTCTGGTATAATATTCAGTAAGAAAGTATTGATAGACCTCCGCGGAAACTGGAAAAGTGCCGGATTCCGTAGGATATTTTGTGTCTGACGAAGAGACCCGACCGCAGCAATACTTGATGTATTGCAAGGGAGAGGCGCAAAGTCAGGCGCGAAAGAGACAAGGAAGACGGGGCTTTGTAAGTTTCTGAGGAGGTTTATTGTTGGAGAGGAGGGGGCTATGAACTTCAACGAATACCTCATGGATCTGCAGCGTAAATACGATGTGACCAACAAAGAAATGGCGCATGAGCTGAAGCAGGCGGGAATCAAATCCTCCGAAAGCGGCGTTTCCCGGAAGCTCAGCGGTGAACGCAAGATCGAGCAGGATGAGCTGGAGCTGATGCTGCAGGTGATCCGTCCGACAGCCGCGGAGGAAAGCCAGCTCCGCCGCTTGTACCGTATCCGGCAGTTCGGAGAAAAGGAATTTGTGGAGGTTCAGCGGATCCGCGACTATATCCAGCAGTTTGCAGACGATGCCACTGTCATTTTTACGGATACGGATATACAGCTGGAGAATGTCAGCAATATCTTCGATGACAGGACAATGACGGCGGTCATGTTCCGTCTGCTGTCGGAGGTCTGGGGCAGAGAACCGATCCGGATCTTCTGCCAGCCGGAATATAAGACGTTGATCGACATCCTGATGTTCCTGAGCCGGTCACAGCCGGCGGATGTGGAGCATCTGGTCTGCCTGAACAATGATAAGACAAACAGCAACATATATAATATTGAATGCCTCAGTGTGCTGGATAAGCTGGTCATCCGCAACAGCCGGCACAGCGTCCATTATTTCTATGATCTGATCTCATCCAAGCTGAGCAGCTTCAACTTCTTTCCCTTCTTCGTGCTGGCAGGGAACAAGGCATTGTTCATCAACTGGGATTTTAAAACCGGCTATCTTGTTCATGAACCAGAGCTGATCCAGCGTGTGCAAAACGAGTTTGCACGCATGTACTGCGAGGGCAAGCCCCTGTTTGAGATCGCGGCAACCGATGTGCGCTATATGCAGCTTTGCATGGAGATGGAGCGCGAGGTCTATCAAGAGCATTATCTCCTGCAATACCACCCCTGTGTTGCCTTCAATGGGGATCTTGCAATGACAGCAAACTGTATTCATGACAGCTATGAAGGTAAGGAAGCGTTCCTGGAAATGTTTGCACTGCGCTGGTCACAGAGATCGGATGTGCGGAGCTTCCATCTGCATACGCGCCAGGGAACGGAGGATTTCCTCCGGACTGGCATGACCTCGGATATGGATCCCCGGATCTTCCGTTCACTGTCGCCGGAGGAATGCAGAAAGGTTCTGCAATGCATCTGTTCCGACCAGGTGCATATTGCCTGTGAGATCAACGACGTATTTATCAAGGTGCCCCAGCCGCTTTCTATATTCTGCACTGACAGCGGCAGATGCCTGATCAGCTATAAAGACAACAGGTCCGCCCCGCGCCTGATCATGCGGGAGCGCAGTCTGCACCGTTCTATGATGCTGTTTTTCCAGTATGTCCTGAAATATGAGACATCAAAGAACGAACCTGCATACACCAGCAAGTGAGATCTGCGGCATTCCTCCCTGCAACGGACACGGACAGATTTCACTCCGATACTGGATCAGCTGCAGAAGCAAAGAAAACGTAGAGAGGGGATTTTCTATCGTTGGGGTGCTTCTGCCGTTCCATCCGCAAGCACAACATCCCGCTGTATCCTATACAGCGGGATATTGTGCTTTTTTCAGCAAAAACTATTTTATGCAATATTTAATGCAGAAAATGCGATTGCTTTTTATGAACGAATCATGTATAATGTAATTAAGGAGTCGGAAAATAAAACTTTCCATATTTTCAAGGAGGCTGAATGAAAATGAAACCAATTTCTCTCAGAAGGCAGGCGGCTGTCCTGTCACTTATCCTGCTCATTGCGTGGCTGTTCCCGCTGCTGAGCTTCGGCAATGCGCCGTTTACCGTATCCGCGGCATCCGTGGATTATCCGGCACAGCTGATGAACATCGCGACCAAGGATAATTCCAAGGTGCTGACCGAAAACGGCACAGCTGACGGTTCCGCACTTTCTGTCAAGGCACTCGGCAATGACCTTTCTCCCACCTGGCGGTTTGACCGTGTGGGTTCCGACGCAAACGGCACCTACTTCAAGCTCATCAATCAGCAGTCCGGCAGACTGCTCACCCCGCTGAACTACAATGTTTCTGCGGGTGCAAGCGTCATCATGTACGGCAGTGAATCCGCCAAGTCACAGCACTGGTATGTAGTACCGGTCAAGAACGACCGCCTCGGCAACGCACTGTACTACAAGATCGTGAATTATGAGAATACTTCCCTTGCGCTTACACAGGGAACCTCCGGCATGACGCTGGCAAATTACACCGGCGCGGACAATCAGCTCTGGCTGCTGAATGCCGACGGTCTGCAGGGCTTTGCAGGCTACTGTAAGAACGACAACACCGGCAATATCAAGGCGGCTGACATCGGTGGTCTGTTCGGTGAGATCGTGGAGGTTTCCACATTTGCAGATCTCAAGAAGTATGCAGAATCCGATACCCCCTATACCATCATTGTCAACAAGAACATCAGCGTGACCGAGCTGAACATGAACGGCACACGCTATATGTGTTCTGCCGGCAGAATCTATGTCCGCAGCAACAAGACCATCATCGGCAGTTATTCTGCAAACACGCTCTTTAATGTGCAGTTCTGCACAAGTTCCGGCAAGGGTGTGGGTGACAATATCATCATCAAGAATTTTGACATGCAGCACGATGCAGAATCGAATAACAATGACTCCATCGTCTGCTACTTCGGCTCCGGTCAGAATATCTGGGTGGATCATGTGACCTTCACCGGTCATGACGGCTATGGCTATGCACCGCAGACGGGTCAGGTGGACGAGGACAAGTTCCTTGCCTGCTGCTATGATGCCGACTACTGTACCGTTTCTGACTGCTCCTTCGGTGCGCACAAATATGGTCTGATCCTTGGCTATCCCTCCGATGATGAGAACTCCAAGAATGGCTATGACGGCTTCCCCCGCATGTCCCTCATTTCTAACAAGTACAATGATACCAATACCAGAGGTCCCGGATTGATGCGCTGGGGTTACTTCCACTCCCTTAACAACTATGTCAACAAGTTCAGCATGGCATACACTGTTCACAGCGGCTGCGACATTTATGCAGAAAACTGTGTATATGAAAACGGCGGCAATGTCATCTGTGACTGGAACTCCATCACCTATGCAGGCGCATATGCAGAATCCGGTTCTATCTTCACCAACTGCAGCAGAACTGTACAGGGGCAGGGAACCAGCAACAACCCCAGCTATTCCAAGGCAAGCTCCTGGAGACCTTCCGGCAATTATGATTATATTGCTCTGAGTGCAGAGAATGTCAAGAATTACTGTAACTCCTATTCCGGCAGACAGACTTCGTCTTCCAACTGGATGTATCTCCGCTACGGCACAAAGGGCATTCCGAGTGCGGGCTATACAGAGCTTCCCAGCGGTCCGATTGCAGCAAGCTTCACTGAAGGCTCCGCATACCGCATCAAGAATGTAAATTCCGGTCTGTATATGCAGGTAGCCGGTGCAGCCGCAGAAAATGGTGCAAATGTACAGCAGTGGGGCACTGACAACACTTCCGTGCATGACATCTGGAAGCTCTGCAGTGCGGGCGATGGCTATTATTACATCGTTTCCGCAGTCGGTGACGGCGGTACCTATGTACTGGACGTAGCAGGCAAAAAGACTGCCAACGGCACAAATATCGACATTTATCAGTACAATGGCGGCACAAACCAGCAGTTCATGTTCACCCCCAATGGTGACGGCAGCTATAAAATCCGTACCCGCATCACCGGAGAAGGCTCTGCGGTAGAAATTGCGGATGCTTCCACAGCATCCGGCGGCAATGTCCAGCAGTACGAGGTCAATGGTGCAACCTGTCAGGACTGGATCCTGGAGGCTGTGACCGATCCCGGCTGTACAATGGATGTCAGCGTGATCTATGCATTCGAAAATGTCAACTCCGGCATGATGATGGAAGTCATTGGCGGCGTGATGGAAGATAACTCCAATGTGCAGCAGTGGGAGGAGAATGGTGCTGACTGCCAGAAATGGACGCTCAAGGCATTTGGTTCCGGCAATTACTACTGGATCCGTTCCTATCAGGATCCTGCGTATGCACTCAAGGCAGAGGGCAGTGAGAACGGTGCCAACATTGACATTGTGGCATACTCCAGCAAGGACAGCGCACAGCTCTTCCGCTTCTCCAAGAATCTGGATGGTTCCTACAGCATTATCTCCCATGCGTCCAAGGATGCGTGTCTGGTAGAGGTTGGCTATGCCTCTCTCGACAGCGGCGCGAACGTTCAGCAGTGGGAGCCGACAGGCAGCAGCTGCCAGAGATGGAATGCAGTGACAGAAACCACCACAACAACGACAACTACTGCCACGACTACTACAACAACCACTACAACGACAACTACTTCCACGACGACCACTACAACAACGACCGCAACGACAACAACGGTTACCGTACCGCCGGTGGAAACTCCCGAAGCGGATCTGAATGGTGATGGTAAATTCAGCATTCTGGATATCGTCCTGCTCCAGAAATGGCTGCTGGCAGTTCCGGAAACTGATCTTGCAGACTGGACAGCCGGTGATCTTGACGAAAACGGCGTTCTGAATGCATTTGACCTTGCGATCATGAAGCGCAAGCTGACAGCATAAGAACCAAAAGCAAATCCCCCTGCTCACGCAGGGGGATCCGTTTTTTTAAATATCCGGCTGCGGAGTTGCACCGCAGTCTTTCACCCTTAGATGGGAGAATGTTCTCATGTTGAACTATCCGGATCACCGGGCAGCAAGCTGCTTCTTCTTTGTGGGGAAAGCTGTTTTATATAAACTACCGGTATATTTATTGTATCACAGGGAAAGATTTTTGTCAAGAGGAAATCATTGCAAAAAATCAGCGGATGCCGTACTTTTCAATGATATAATCCATATCCTTATCGCCTCTGCCGGACAGGCAGATCAGGATGGAACCGCGTTCCATCTGCTTTGCAAGACGCATACCGAAGGCAACGGCATGGGAGCTTTCGATCGCAGGGATAATGCCTTCCATTCTGGAAAGCTTGAAGAAGGCATCAACGGTCTCCTCGTCATCCACTACGTCATACTTGACTCTGCCGAGATCGCGAAGATATGCATGTTCAGGACCGGAGGAGGGATAGTCCAGACCGCTTGCCACGGAGTAAACCGGTGCAGGTTCGCCGTTTTCGTCCTTGAGCATGATGCTGTTGAAGCCATGCATGATGCCCTCTGTACCATACTTCAGGCTTGCGGCATGGTCGCCGAGTGTTGTGCCTCTGCCGAGGGGCTCTACGCCGTAGATGTCCACCGGATCATTGAGGAAGCCGGAGAACATGCCCATTGCATTGGAGCCGCCGCCCACGCAGGCAACCACGGCATCCGGCAGCTCGCCGGTCATTTCCAGGAACTGCTCCCTTGCTTCAATGCCGACAACGCTCTGGAAATCGCGCACCATCATCGGGAACGGATGCGGACCCAGTACGGAGCCGATGCAGTAGATCGCGTCCTTGTATTCCTTGCAGTACGCTTCAAATGCGGCATCCACTGCTTCCTTGAGCGTCTGGAGACCATGTGTGACCTCTACGACATTTGCGCCGAGGATCTTCATTCTTGCTACGTTTGGAGCCTGCTTCTTGATGTCAACGGATCCCATGTAGATGTCACATTCCAGACCGAAGTAAGCTGCGGCAGTTGCCAGAGCAACGCCGTGCTGACCTGCGCCGGTCTCAGCGATGACCTTCTTCTTGCCCATGTACTTAGCAAGGAGAGCCTCACCCATGCAGTGGTTGAGCTTGTGTGCACCGGTGTGGTTCAGATCCTCACGCTTGACATAGAGCTGCACATTGCCCAGAGAGCCGGACAGACGCTCCAGATGGGAAACGGGGGTCGGTCTGCCCTGAAATTCCTTACGGATTCTGCGCAGATCACCGATGAACTTGCTGGATTTTGCAATGGTGAAGTATGCCTCAGTGATCTCCTCCATTGCACGCTTCAGCTCGTCGGACACATAGGCACCGCCGTATTTGCCGAAAAAGCCGTTCATATCCGGGTGGTTCTTGAAGTAGTTGTCGAACTCGTAACCATTGTGTTTCATAAAAATACCTCCATAAAATCATCTTAAAATTATCGTTGTTTCTGTGTTCCGTTCATACCATGCATCGCCATCGTTTTGTCAGCAGTACCATCATGCAGCCCTCCATTGTGTTCTGCCAGCGGCAAATAAAAAACGCCCATGACAGAAAGATACCCTTATCTGTCAAGGACGAATAGAACTATCCGTGGTGCCACCTTGATTCACAGCGGATGCTGTGCACTTAGCAGGATACTGACATATCCCCGGCAACTGACGTATGCCCGCACGTCGCAGAATACTCAGCATAAGCCTTTGACTGCGCCCTCCGCGGTCCATTTGATCATCTGGGGTTCACCCGGCTCTCAGCTGCCCGGACTCTCTGTGGAATCATAATGACCTTTATCTCCGCTTCAACGGTTTGGTATTCAATTGTTATTAACAGTATAGCATCAAATTCGGGTTTTGTCAAGTGTTTTGTAAAATTTTTTTGGAGTGGAGGGGGATCAGATTTTGGAAGGTTATGCAAAAACCGCCCCGCATCTCTGCAGGGGCGGTTGGGGGATCATGCTTTCAGGGAAACGCCGGTTTCGGCAGCCTTTGCGATGATGGCATCGACAACGGCTGTCACTTCTTCACGGGTCAGAGTCTTGGTTCTGTCGGCAAATACCATGCGGATGGTAACAGTCTTGCCGGCTTCGTCCTCATATCTGCCCACAACGCTCACCTTCTTGATGAGTGCGCTGTTCACAGCCTCGATCGCTGCACCGATGGGAGCATAGACATCTGTCAGGAAGGTCAGGTCAACCTCCATCTCCGGATACTTGGACGGTTCCTCGTAGGAAATGGAGCTGCTTTCGATTTCGGAGAACTTTGTCACGTCGATCTCTGCATAGACAATGGCAGCCTTCTTGTCGATCTTCTTGCTGATGGTCGGATATACCACACCCAGCTCGCCCAGCTCCTCGCCTGCGCAGATCACAGCATTCAGGTTTCTCGGATGCTGGTAGGAATGGGATGCCTCCATCTTCCGGAAGGTCACTGCCTCGTGCTTGATGTCATCTGCCAGCACTGCCAGCATGTCACGCAGCTCCAGATAGAGCTGTTCTGTGGACTTGGTCTTGCTGAACAGGGTGATACAGAGCTTCTTTTCCTCATTGACAAGACCTGTCTCTGCATTCACACCGTTTACCACTCTGCCGATCTCGAATACGCCGAAATCAGTCGCATAAGAGGTGTTGTACTTCACCTGGCAAAGCTGTGTCGGCACGATGGAACGGCGGATAGTCTCAATATTCGGGTTGGTCGCGCTTACAAGCTTGACATTTTCTTCTACCTCAAGACCGAGAGCCTTGTATTCATCATTGTATGCCCATACATAGGAATGCAGCTCATGCAGGGAGAAACGCTTTACAAGCAGATCCTTGATCTGGTTTTCCACGTTCTTTTCCTGTGCCATGCGAACCGGGTAGAGGGGCGCATTTGCGGTATGCACATCGAAATTGTCATAGCCGTAGATTCTGGTGATCTCCTCGATGATATCCGCCTTGATGGTGACATCCTTGGTTGCTCTCCAGCTCGGAACAGTCACATCAAAAGTATCAGCATTCAGCTCTGCCTTGAAGCCCAGTGCCTTCAGTGTGCCGAGAATGGTCTCGTTGGAGATCTCAATGCCGGCATAGCGATCCACATATGCCTTGGTGAAGCTGAGGTTTACCTCCGGATACTTGCAGGCATATTCATCCGTCAGAGAGGAAACGACCTTTGCACCCGGATCCGCAGCGAGCATCAGCTCAACGAATCTGGCAATGGCGGTCACGGTCATTTCGGGGTCGAGGCACTTCTCGTAACGCTGGGAAGCGTCGGTTCTGTGTGCCAGACGAACGGTGGATTTTCTGATAGAAACCGCATCGAATGTTGCAGATTCCAGTGTGAGTGTTGTGGTATCCTCCACGATCTCGGAATCCAGACCGCCCATGATGCCAGCAATGGCAACGGGAGTTTCATCGTTGCAGATCATCAGCATATCTTCATCAATATTTCTCTCCACGCCGTCGAGTGTCTGGAAGGTGAACGGCTTGTCGAAACGCTTGATGCGCAGCTTATCCACCTTACGGGAATCGAATGCGTGCATGGGCTGACCCATTTCGAGCATCATGTAGTTGGTCAGGTCGGCAAGGAAGTTGATCGCTCTCATACCGCAGTAGTACAGACGGATTCTCATATCCACGGGGCTGACATTTCTCTGGATATTCTCCACCTGCAGGCAGGAATAACGCTGGCACAGCGGATCCTCGATCTTCATGTCGATCCTGGGGAGGTTCTCATACTGTGTGAGATCCACACCGCCGATGGGCTTGAGCTCTCTGCCGGTCAGGGCAGCAAATTCTCTTGCAATACCATAGTGACCCCAGAGGTCAGGACGGTTGGTCAGGGACTTGTTGTCCACCTCGAAGATAATATCCTCGATGGCATACACAGTCTTCAGATCCGTACCGTTTGCAATATCATCCGTGATTTCCATGATGCCGTCGTTGTTGTCGCTGATGCCGATCTCCTTTTCAGAGCAGCACATACCGTGGGAAGGATAGCCCGCCAGCTTTCTGGGCGCAATGGTAATATCGCCGATGGTTGCACCGAGCTTTGCAAATGCCGTCTTCATGCCGACACGCACATTCGGTGCGCCGCAGACAACATCCACAAGGTCAGCCTCGCCGATGTCCACCTTCAGCAGGTGCAGCTTCTTGGATTCCGGATGTTCCTCTACGGACTTGATCTCCGCGCAGACGATGCCGCTGATGTCGCTGCCCTTCATGAAGATCTCATTTTCCACCTCAGCAGTGGACAGGGAGAACTGATGGATGAGCTTCATTTTATCCAGACCTGTGAAATCAACGAAATCAGAGATCCAATTCATTGACAGATACATAATTCACTACCTCCTTATCTTACTTGTCCTCTGTGAACTGGGACAGGCACTTCAGACTGCCGCTGTTCAGATCACGGATGTCCTTGACACCATACTTCATCATGGCAAGTCTGGTCAGACCCAGACCGAACGCAAAGCCGGTGTATTCCTCGGGATCAATACCGCCAGCCTTGAGTACCTCCGGATGGATCATACCGCAGGGGCAAAGCTCCAGCCAGCCGCTGTTCTTGCAGGACGGGCAGCCATCGCCGCCGCAGATCGCACAGCTGATATCCAGCTCAAAGCCGGGTTCTACGAACGGGAAGAAGCCGGGACGCAGACGCACCTTGACATCACGTCTGAATACCTCGGAGAGCATGTTCTTCATGAAGAAGATGAGGTTGGAGATGGAAATATTCTTATCCACCATAACACCCTCCATCTGGAAGAAGGTATTCTCATGGCAGGCATCGGTTGCCTCGTTGCGGAAGCATCTGCCGGGGAAAATCGCCTTGATCGGCTTGCCCTCTTCAAAGAGTGCCTTGCTGTACTTCTTGTAGATGGCATTCTGTGCTGCAGAGGTATGGGATTTGAGGAGCTGACCGTTGGTCAGGTAGTAGGTATCCTGCATATCTCTTGCGGGATGGTGCTTGGGGATGTTCAGGGCTTCAAAGCACTCATAGTCCGTTACGATCTCGCTGTAATCCTCCACCGCAAAGCCCATGGACTTGAAGACCTCCTCACACTCGCGCTGTACGAGGGTGATGGGATGGAACGAGCCTCTGTCCAGCACGGGCGGTGCGGACACATCAAATTCCGGCATTGCCTGGATCTCGCGCTCCAGTTCTGCCTGCTTCAGGGTTTCAGTCTTCTTTGCAATGGCTTCGGTCACTTCGTTCTTGAGGACATTGACCTCCTGACCGAATGCCTTCTTCTCCTCACCGGAAAGATCCTTCATGGATTTGAGCAGAGCCGTAACGCTGCCCTTTTTGCCCAGATATTCTACGCGGATCTCCTCCAGCTCTGCGATGCTCTGCACAGCATCGAGTCTTGCGGCAAACTCCTGCCGCAGTGTTGTGATCTGTTCTGACATAGCTTTCTCCTTTTCCGTGATCTATGGTACAAAAAAACGCCCCAGAACAATAAAGCTTCTGGGACGAGATTTACCCGTGGTACCACCCAAATTCGGAACGCATATGGCGTTTCCGCACTTGACTGCATAATTTGTGTGTATGCAAACACCCCGCTTATATCCTCGGACTTTCGCGAGCTACTCCCATGCTGAAATTTCACCGTCAGCCGCATGATCCGTACTTTCAGCCAATGATACGGACTCTCTGCCATGCACATCTGCCAGCTACTGCCACATGCTCAGCGTATACATATATATTATAGCAGTTCCGGGGGCGGTTGTCAAGGGGGATTTTTTGTTTTTTTACGCAAATCAATTTTCCTTTATCGAAGCTTTCCTAAGCTGCCCCCCCTACCCCCTCCCGGAGGGAGGGGGATTTAAGGCTGGTGCTGCGCACCAGCACCGCCAAAGGCTATCGCCTTTTGAAACTATTTATGATAAAAACGCTATAAATGATTGCTTTTCCAAATAACCCCCGCCCCATTGAAGAACGGGGCGGGGGAGTGGTATCAGAAAGAAATTACTCTATTGCGGAAGAATGCAGGTTATCTGCGGAGGATGTCCACCCAGCTCACCTCATTGCCGGAGCCGTTGGCAGCGGCGTAGGCGAGAACAGCAGCAGCGTCCTCAGCGTTGACAGTACCGTCGGCGTTCACGTCGTTGGCGGAGGTTGCCTTGATGTCCGCGCCGGTGCCGATCTGTGCGGCAAGGGTCAGCATACCAGCCGCGTCCTCGGCGGTGACGTTACCGTCGTCGTCGTTGTCGCCGGCAGCATCCCAAGGGGATGTATGAACTATCACAGGTTCACCAATTGCCATGGTCACAAACTGCGGTTCAAATGATGTGAATACATTGCTGTACTTTTCCTGAATAGACTCTGCAAATGCAACGATATATTCGTACTTTTCATATTTTGTGAGATTTTCGGTATCCGCATAATAGCGTTCCATATATTCGCCGTCAAAGTTATCTAAATTCAGAAAGAAAGCATCCCCAATCTGCACACCTAACTCAAATTCAGTCAGCTCCGGTATAGCAGATACATCAAATGTTTCAGCGTCCATATCCGAATCAGCAAACTTTACTTCATACTTATGATGAAAATCAACATGCGTACTTCTTTCTTCGTAATTGATAATCTGCACGTTTTCAACAAAGTCAAGTTCCATCTGCAACTTTCTGGCAAGTACAATCAGTTCTTCATCCGTCATATACTTACCTTCAATAACATAATTATTGCCTTCACCGCCGGTCAACGTTGCACCCAGAAGGTAATTACCATTATTAAATTCTTCCAGTTCGTACAAATGGTGGATGTCAATTTCTCCATTTGGCATATCAGTAGTATCAACATAACCGAACGGAACCAACGTTTCCAACGTCATTTCGGAATTACCCGTTTCCACCAGAAGTCCATATGAAACGTTTTGGCAGATCAATCCAAGCCCGCCGCCTTCCAGTTCAATAAATTCACCAACAGGCTTACATTCAGCAAAGGCGGGGACAGACACCATGGAAGCAGTACAGCAGAGAGCTGTCAGGAAAGAAACCATCTTCTTTTTTGTCATAAAAATCACTCCTTTTAAACGATAAACGATTGTAATCGGCGGCTGTATTCTGTAATTTTATTATAGCATCCCCCCTTATGTCAAGCGTTTTCGGGATTGTTTACAGAACGTTTATATTTCGTTATTCATAGATAATATTATATAATATCACATACTCTTTCACTCATATAACAACGCAGAACGAATAAGATTGGAAGATTTTTCAGGATTTTTTGATATTTGTAGGAATGCACAAAATCATACCCCGTATCCTGTACATTCCAACGAAAAAAACTCCCTGCGCAGTGCAGGGAGGTTGGGGTTGGCTAAACGACCAGTGCCGCGGAGCCGTAGGCTTTGATGGGCGTGCCGTTTTCATCAAATTCTGTTGTATACCGGATGCGGAACGGAATGCGGTCAGCAGTCAGCGGGATGATGGCTTCCTGACCGGTCACACCCTCTGCAAGCTGACGGTGCCAGTCGTGGTACATCTCGTAGACCTCCATCGGGAAGATGCCGCGTTCAAACATCGGTTCAGGATAATTCGTCAGCAGCGGCGGCAGGCCAAGATCACGCATACACCGGAAGCAGGGGCGCATTTCCTTGGTGGCAATGTTGTACTCCCAGAAATAGATGTTGACCTGATCGCTGGCGATCCGGAAACGGCGGTCCGTGTCCAGGAAGGCAGCGATCTGCTGCTTTTCATTCGTGATATTGCGGATCATCGCATAGAACAAATGGCTGCCGTTGCTCATGCCGATCATCCGCACATTGGAACGGATGCACATCATGTCACTGCCGCAGCACGAGGAAGTCAGCGTGCGCCACGTCTCGCACTCCTGCTCCTCACCAGTGGCAATGGCACGTTCCAGCATCTCCACATAGATCCGGCGGTTTTCCTCATCGAATACGGCGAACGGATCACCCTCGATCAGTTCCTTCTCAGAGAGATTCATGCCGATCTCATGCAGATACTTCTGGTTCACACGCAGCAGTTCCGCCTGACCGTCGTGATAGTCGAAGATCGCCGCACCGCCCACATAATTGCTGAAGATCAGCGTTTCCTGTGAACGCGGATCCCAGAAGTCCTGCGCCTTGAGCGTTTCGATCAGGTTCATCTGCGGCGGTTCCAGACCAATGGAGGTGCCGCTGAGGAGTGCTTCGTAATTCTCCTCCGGCAGCGGATGGGAATAGAGATACCCCTGAATACAGTCGCAGCCGATGCTCCGCAGGAAATCCGCCTGCTCATTCGTTTCCACGCCCTCGGCAATGACCGGCATCCGCAGCCACTTTGCCATACGCACAACAGAGCTCAGGATCGTGCCGCCGCGGTTTCCGGTGGTTTCCTTCGACAGGAATTTCATATCCATCTTGATGATGTCCAGATCAATATCCTTCAGAACATTGAGTGAGGAATAGCCGCTTCCGAAATCGTCCATCTCCACGATATAGCCGTGTGCATGGAGTGCCTGTACGACCTCGTTCGTGCGCTCGCTTCCGCCGATGATGGCAGTTTCGGTGATCTCCAGCCGGAGGTAACGCACCGGAATGTCAAATTCTGTGCGCAGCTTTTCCAGCCGTTCCACAAAGTCAGACATGAAAATATCATGTCTGGAGAAATTGACCGAAACCGGCACAAGCGGCAGCTTCTTGTCCATGCATCTGCGCAGGAATTTGCAGACATGCCGGAACACATAGAAATCCAGCTTCGTGATGAAGCCGTTTTCTTCAAAGATCGGAATAAATACGCCGGGGGAGATCAGCCCGCGTTCGGGATGCTTCCAGCGGACGAGAGCCTCCGCGCCGATCAGCGCACGGGTGGAGGAATTGTACTGCGGCTGGAAATAGACCACAAAATGTGATTCTGCGAGTGCGGTGTTCATCATGCTGACGATCTCATGCTTGCTGAGCATGGCACTGCGGAGGTTTTCATTATAATACTGATGCTGGATGGTATAACTGCCCTTGATGTTCTTCTGCGCAAGAATGGCACGGTCGATCATACGGCTCGGCGGAAGCTTGTCGGCATTGGTGATGTAGATGCCCGCATTGATCGCGATCTCAATATGCAGACAGTTAAGGTCAAGCAGAGCCATCAGCTTCTGGATCCAGCATTCCGGATTGCATTCCATGATGTTGACAAGCACAACGAAACGATCCGAACCAATGCGGCAGCCTGCGCCTTCCTTTCCGATCAGCTTGGTGATGCTGTCCGCAATATGGCACAGCATCTTGTCACCCTCCTCCATACCGAACCTATCGTTGATCGCCTTGAAGCGGATGACATCAAAAAAGATCATGGCATAGCCGCCCGCTTCGGCAGTCTCGGGGCTGCGGTCGAGGATCTCCTGCGCCTGCCGGCAGAAGGTGCTGCGGTTGGGCAGACCGGTCAGCTCATCATACTCCGTGCGGTGTTCAAGCTTCATCCGGTGCCGGATCTCGTCCTCAATATCCGTGAAGGTAATGCTGAGCAGACCGCCCGGTTCAGGCATCACAAAGCCCACGCGGTACCATCGGCAGCCCATTTCAATGTTCCGGAGGTAGTACTCCGTGAAAAACACCTGCGGTGTATCTGCAGCGGCAAGCTCCTCGATTTTCTGGCGGAGCTTTTCAGCTGTCTGTTCTGTTGCATAACCCTCCTCGCGCAGGAACTGCGCAATGGGGCGTGTTTCATTCGATGTGGGGTAATGGAATGCTCCGGTTTGGCAATCATAGGTGATCAGAAGATTGTTTTCATACGATCGCGCACGCCTGCCGGAGGTCTCCTCCAGAGAATGCATCATAATTTTCAACTCCTTACATGATTCATATATACCTATATTTTACCATAATTTGTGCAGAGTTTCAAGAAGAAAACTGCGATTTTTTAAAAAATTCGTAAAAATTTAACAACTGGACTGTGAAAGGCTTTCGATTACTGCGCGTAACAGGACGTGATCCCCAGATATTCCTCCAGCGTCAGACCGCTGGCATGGACAGCTGCCGCTGTTTCCAGTCCCAGATAGCGGATATGCCATGGCTCATACTTATAGCCTGTGATATGCTCTTTGCCCTTGGGATAGCGGATGATGAAGCCGAATTCATGCGCATGTTCTGCAAGCCATGCCGCTTCCGGCGTACTGCCGAAGGCATCGGTGATGGAATTGACATCAATGGCAAGCCCCGTCTGATGCTCTGAATGCCCCGGACGCGCCGAGAGCGTGTCGGTTTTCTCCTGCCCGTACCAGTTCAGGTAATTATTGTAGATTCTCGCCTGGTAATCATAGGAACGGTAGCCGGATGCCAGCCAGATATTCAGTCCCTCTGCTGCTGCCGCCTGTGAAAGCAGGTCGAACTGCGCTTTGCATGTCGGATCAAGTCCCGGATCGTAGTCCGCCGGCAGGGGATAGGTCTTGTTTACCACCAGGATACCGCCGATATAGGTCGGCTGTACTGCGGGCGGTTCTGTTGGCGGGGGTTCGGTTTCTGTTGGTGCCGCAGTTTCCGGCGGCGCAGACTCGGCGGCAGGCGGCTCCGTCATCGGCGGTTCCGTGGGCGGTTCGGTCGGCGGCGGCTCCAGGACTGTGACACGCACCTCCGCAAATACCTCCGGGTCGCTCTGGGCGGTGACGCGTATGATGCATTCTCCGGCGGCATTGGCAGTAATATTGCCCATACTGCTGATGGATGCGACATTGTTGTCGGATGTGGACCAGATTTCGGTTCTGTCCGAAGCATTGCCCGGATGCATCGTCACAATGGGCATGGCGCATTCTCCGACATAGAGCTGCACCTCGTAGAATGTCAGTGTGATGGATTCGACCGGAATCACCTCCGTCTGTGTAGTGGTTTCCGTTGTGGTGGTGGCAGCAGCTGTGGTCTGTTCCGCAGTTGCGGTCAGTTGTGTTTCTGTGGTCTCCGTGCTGGTTTCTGCCGCAGTGCTTGTTGTCTGCACTGTGGTTTCAGAAGAAGATATGCGCTCTGCAGTCGTTTCAGAACTGACGGCAGTCGTTTCTGCCGGAAGCTCCTCCGGCTGTTCCGGTTCCTGCTGCTGGAGCTGCAGGACACCTGCCGTCATGCCGCCGAGCAGAAGCAGACCGCAGACGGAAGCCGTGATCATCTGTTGTTTTCTGGTCATGGGTCGAAGCATTTCTCACCCCTCCTTCACAGAAAGTATGGACCAAAAAGCGGCGGAGAAATCCCCGCCGCCTCAACGCTTACAGACTGAACATAATGTTGTTCATAATGCTTTCGAGCTTTTCCTGACCGCCGCTGGTGAGGGAATCCGTTACCTCGCCCTTGGAGAGTGCATATGCCTCCAGGTCAGCCAGAGTTGCCTTGCCGCTGATGATGTCCGCACCGATTCCAGTGGTCCAGCTTGCATAACGGTCAGCGACAAACTTGTCCATTCTGCCGTCTGTGATCATCTTGTCCGCAATGCGCAGACCCAGTGCAAAGGTATCCATACCAGCGATGTAGCCCAGGAAAATGTCCTCCATGGTGTAGGAGCCTCTTCTGGTCTTTGCGTCGAAGTTCAGACCGCCGTTGGTAAAGCCGCCGGCCTTCAGGACTTCGTACATGCAGAGAGCTGCATCGTATACATTGGTCGGGAACTGGTCGGTATCCCAGCCGAGCAGAGTATCACCCTGGTTTGCGTCGATGGAACCAAACATGCCGTTCACTCTTGCCACTCTCAGCTCATGCTGGAAGGTGTGCTGTGCCAGAGTTGCGTGGTTTGCTTCGATATTCAGCTTGAAATCATCTGCCAGACCGTACTTGTTCAGGAAGCCGATAACGGTTGCAGAGTCGAAATCATACTGGTGCTTGGTCGGCTCCTTGGGCTTCGGCTCAACGTAGAAATCGCCGGTGAAGCCGATGCTTCTGCCGTAGTCCACAGCCAGACGCATCAGACGGGCCATGTTATCCAGCTCCAGACCCATATCCGTATTCAGCAGGGTCTCATAGCCTTCTCTGCCGCCCCAGAATACATAACCCTGACCGCCCATGGCAACAGTTGCTTCCAGAGCCTTCTTGATCTGTGCAGCAGCATATGCAAATACGTCAGCGGACGGGGAGGTACCTGCACCGTGCATGTATCTCGGATGATCGAAGCACTTTGCAGTACCCCAGAGCAGCTTCTTGGAAGGATCAGCAGCCATCTTTTCCTTGACATATGCTACGATCTCATCAAACTTCTCGTTTGTCTCAGCCAGAGAACCGAACTCCGGAGACAGGTCACGGTCATGCCAGCAGAAATAGTCGATGGACAGCTTGTCCATGATCTCGAATGCGCAGTCTACCTTTGCCTTAGCCTTAGCCATCGGGTCTGTTTCGCCCCAGCTCTTGTCAGTGGTGCCGCAGCCGAACATATCCGTACCGTCGCCGCCCATGGTATGCCACCAGGAGAGCGCAAACTTCAGATGTTCCTTCATGGTCTTGCCGGCAATTACCTCATCGGGATTGTAATACTTGAATGCCAGCGGATTGGTTGACTCCTTTCCCTCATAAGGGATCTTGCCGATGTTCTTGAAAAATTCGCTCATAACGAACCTCCTGAAAAATTTTTCTATATTTGAAACCAGTATCCTGCCGCCTCCGCACACAGCTGCACGACCGCGTACAGAAACAGGATGCCGTTCCATGCCTTATGTCAGTCCGATCTCCTGCTTGGAAAGATCGAAGTATTGCTCCAGGATCGCGATATAATAACGGAATACCACCTTGCCGTTGCAGTACATCACATCTCCCTCCTCGGGGATGCCCAGTGTCTCCAGATCCGCATCCGTCAGATCGGTGAGCTTCATGGTGCGCATGTCATTGACGCTGATACCCAGTGTTTTCAGTGCTTTGTCACTGAGCACATCCAGCTGATAGGTTTCCTGATCCGTCTGCAGAGCCTCCATATCCGCCGGACTCAGCTGCACAACGTAAGCATGGTAATCCGCGGGAGACATGGTGACTGTCTGACCGCTGCCATAGGTCACCTCGTATGCCGGAAGTCCCAGCAGCTCCATCTGTGCGTCACTCAGCGTTACCGTTACATCCTTGGAAATCGCGTTGATGTCGCTGGTGATGTCCGCGCGCTTTTCCGTCTGCCATACCACCTGTGTGGTCTCCTGCATCGGACGTGTCATAACAGCTGTGCGCGTCAGACCGCGGGGCTGGAACAGGAGCATGTCATAATGCTTGTCCAGTGTGTTGGATTCAATAATGATCGCTGTGCTGCCGTCGGAGCTGTCCACTGTATTGACGACCTCATAGCGGTAGGCACCGGAAGGGGAGATGCCGGTCTCCACTGTCGTAGAAACTGTGGAGGGGGCAAACAGCGTAGTAAACAGGAAGTAGACCAGCGAACCGAGCAGATAGAGCAGTACGAAGATCGTACCGAATACCGTTTTCGCCGTTTCTCCAAGTCCGGAGAAAAAGAAGATGATCAGCGATACCACCAGCAGCGGCACAAGCACATGCCATTCGCCGAAGTACAGCAGCACCGCCGGAAGCAGCGCAGGCAGCATCACAAGGCTTGACAGAATGGTGAGTACCTGCTTTCGTGTGTAAAGCAGGATGATGAGCGCGATCACAGAAACTGCCGAAAGGATCAGGCAGATGGATCGGGGGTTGAGAACCGTCATCTCATAAAAGACCGAATGGTAGGAGAGCCAGACGATGATCACACAGTACAGGGGACTGAGCAGGGAAACAGCAAGCTTGACCCATTTCTCCCAGCTGTTCCGGCTCGTGGTTTTTGCAGAAGCAGCAGAATTAGCCATCATAAAATCCAGAGCATACCTCACTGCACACACAGGAGGTGCATTCCTTTCTCTTTAGTTGTATATGGTTATTATAACATTTTTTCGCAATAATGGCAAGTGGTTTGCAAAAATCTTTTGGAATTTTTTCAGGAAAATCCGGACAGAGCAGTTTTTTTCAGAAAAAACTTGACATTGGTGCGGAAAACATGCTATAATATCCCAAAACTAATAAGAGCGTGTTTATTATTTCGTTTATTGAATATAGATTTTTTCAGGGGTTAGCACCGCCCCAGCCAAAGGCTGTCGCCTTTTGGATCTGTTATCGACCTTTAATTGTCAAGTAGTAAACAAGCTCAGAGACAGAGCTGCCCCGTGCAGTCTGTGGAAAAGGAGGAAGACCTATGCTGTTTCCGGCATTGGAGGAAGTCAGAGCATTATCAGAACAATACAGCACCATACCCGTATTCTGGGAGGTGCCGGCGGATCACTGGTCGCCGCTGCAGATCTATGCGGCATTGTCGCAGGGAGCAGAACGTGCATTTCTGCTGGAGAGCGTCAATACGCCCTATGCCCCGTGGCAGACCTGGTCGTATATCGGCAGTCATCCCGGTCTGACCGTGCGCGTAACAGACGGGTATCATGAGATCATCGCATTCGGAAGCACAAGCACCGGCGGCACCGGCAGGACGCTGAAGCTTGCAGAAAATCTCATGGCAGGCAGACAAAGCCCGCAATTTCCCGATATGCCGGAGTTTACCGGCGGTCTTGTTGGTTTCTGCCGCCAGTCCGCCGCCGATCTTGACGGGCTGAACTGTGAATTTCACCTCTATGATGAGGTCGTAGCCTACAACCACCTGAAAAGCACAGCTGTCATCATCGTCAATCTCCACGCCGGCACGGACATCGGCGCACAGTACCAGGCAGCGGAGATCCGCGTTTCGGAGATCGCCTCGCAGATCGAGCGTTTCCGCCTGAATGCCCAGTTCCGGGATGATGCTCCGCCGCTGGAGGAAAAGTGGAAAGCGGACACGCGCGGCGAGGCTTCCGCTGTCCACGCCCCGGACAGTCTGGAGCTGTACCGCCGGATGCGTTCTCGTTTTCCTGCGCCCTATCTTTGCTTTTTCCGTCAGGGTGAACAGCAGCTTGCAGCCGCTTCCGGCACGCTGACCGAGGATTTGCGCACTATCGGTACCATTGCAGGCTTCTGGTGCAATACCGGCATCCGGAGGACCTGCCGTGCGGAGCAGTCCGTGAAATTCGTGAATACCTGGGATTCCCGCGCTTATATCGCCTGCGCCGAACAAAATGACACCGCCGCCCTGCTCGGTCTGATGCGCGATGCCAAGCAGGAGAATCCGACGGCATAGAACGGATTTTTTCGGGGCTTTTCGGCAAAAACTATGATATTATCTAAATTTTCGCGGCAATCCGTATGAAAATCTGTACAAACGTAGATTTTTGAGAAAAAACTTGACAAATCGCTATGAATCGTATATAATACAAATATATTAAAACCTACTGGAGGATGTAACGATGAAAAAAGCTGAACTGATTCAGGCAGTTGCTGAGAAGCTCGACTGCTCTAAGAAGGACGCAGATCTGGCAGTAAATGCTGTTCTGGACACCATTAAGGAAACACTGGTAGCAGGTGAGAAGGTTTCTCTGACAGGCTTTGGTGTATTCGAGGTTCGTGAGCGCAGCGCAAAGACCTGCATGAACCCCCGTACCAAGGAAATGACAGACGTTCCGGCTTGCAAGGCTCCGGCATTCAAGGCAGGCAAGAACCTGAAGGAAGCTGTCAACAAGTAAACTCTGATATTCAAAATGCACCGCAAAAGCGGTGCATTTTTCATTGATTGCTGCGAAGTCTTTGTTTGATGCCCCGCATGATCTCGTTTCTGGCTTTTGCAGCGTTCTCCTGCGGGAGCGGGGGCGTATCTGCGAGGGGATATGCCATTCCCAGAGCCTCATACTTGCTCTTGCCCATGTCATGGTAGGGGAGGACATCGAGTGCCTTCAGCGTTTTCAGACCGCCGATGAAATACCCAAGTCTTTGCTGTTCCTCCGCATCATCCGTCCAGCCCGGAACGACCACATGCCGTATCCAGAGAGGGACACCCTTTTCAGAAAGAAATTCCGCGAACGCAAGGATATTGCGGTTGCTGTGACCGGTGAGCTTCTGATGCATATCGTCATCAATATGCTTGATGTCCAGCATCACAAGGTCGGTCACAGCGGCAAGCTGTTCTGCTTCTGCCGTGTGTTCCGGCGTATAACAGACTCCGGAGGTATCCAGGCAGGTGTGGATGCCCCTTGCTTTTGCTTTTGTAAACAGTTCCGTGAGGAAAGCCATCTGCAGCATGGGTTCTCCGCCGGTTGCGGTGATACCGCCGTTTTTGGTGAATTCCTTATTCCGTTCGTATTTTGCCAGAAGCTCGTCCGTGCTCATGATCTGTCCCAGCTTCGGTTTCCAGCTGTCCGGATTGTGACAATACAGGCACCGCATGGGACATCCCTGAAAAAAGATCACAAACCGGATGCCCGGACCGTCCACCGTGCCGAAGCTTTCAATTGAGTGAATATAGCCGTTCATACTTTTCTCCTTTTTTGAAATGGGGACAAGCAACGCAGGAAGGCTTGCCTCTCCATGCCCTCGCCTTGCTCAGTCATTCCGGGCAAGGGCGTTGCTTTCCCCCATGCCCCCTTATTTAAATGGGGGACGCGGTGCGGAGTAGCTTTGTCTCTCCGTTCCCTCGCCTTGCTCAGTCATTCCGGGCAAGGGCGTTGCTTTCCCCCATGCCCCCTTATTTAAATGGGGGACGCGGTGCGGAGTAGCTTTGTCTCTCCGT
>JAZQCT010000065.1:0-14004 GCA_045546475.1 Oscillospiraceae bacterium | reverse complement strand
GGAGTCACCCGAAATATTGCCCCTCCCCCGCTGGGGGAGGGGTTGGGGCTGCTCCCCACCGGGTGGGGGGGCGGCACGAAGTGACAGAGGGGAAAGCGGAGGCCAGGCGGGCTTAGGAAGACAACACTTAGCTACAACTCCTTGGCCCACAGAACGACATGGCTACGATCCGACTTGGAGTCACCCGAAATATTGCCCCTCCCCCGCTGGGGGAGGGGTTGGGGCTGCTCCCCACGGGGTGGGGAGACGGCACGAAGTGACAGAGGGGACGGCACCTGTAAGGTGGTGGCAGTTGCAGGATGCCTATTCCTAAGAAAAAAGACTTTTTCTACAATCTGAGATCCACGCCAACCACCAGGGATTTGCGTTTATTTGATTACAGAATGAATACAAACGTTCGTTTTCCCTTGACAGCGGACGAAATATATGGTATCATTGATAGCAATCCCCGTCATTCCGTCAAAAACACTCATTCATCTTCCACTCACACGAAAGTGAGGTATCATCATGTCAACCATCATTGAAATCAAAAACATCACAAAAGAATTTAAAGTACTCAACCGCCGTGAGGGGCTGAAGGGCAGCATCATGGACCTCTTTTCCAGGGATTATAAGACCATCCGGGCGGTGGACAGCATCAGCATGAACATCCGGCAGGGAGAGATCGTCGGCTATTTGGGTCCGAACGGTGCGGGAAAATCCACCACCATCAAGATGATGACCGGCATCCTCGAACCGACCTCCGGTGAGATCCTCGTCAGCGGGAATGTCCCCTACCAGAACCGCACAAAGAATGCACAGGAGATCGGCGTGGTTTTCGGGCAGCGTTCCCAGCTCTGGTGGGCTTTGCCGCTGGTGGAATCCTTCAAGATCCTGAAGGACATCTACGGCGTGAGCGATCAGGACTATGAGGACATGCTTGCTCTCTACAAGTCCCTTGTGGACATTGAACCCCTTCTGCACAAGCCCGTCCGGCAGATGTCTCTGGGACAGCGGACGCTGAGCGATATTCTGGCGGCATTTCTCCACAATCCGAAGATCGTCTTCCTCGATGAACCTACCATTGGTCTTGACGTTTCCATGAAGGCGAAGATCCGGACGCTCATCCATGCACTCAACAAGGAGAAGAATACCACCGTCATCCTCACGACCCATGACATGGGCGATGTGGACGCGCTCTGTCAGAGGATCGTCATCATTGACAAGGGCAAAATGCTCTATGACAATGACATCGAGCATCTGAAGAATTTCTTCGGCTCATACAGAACGCTGAAAATCCGCATTGATGGTAATTTAAAACAGCTGGCAGAGAAAATGCAGGGAGAACTCCCCGCTTTCGGCGTTTCCGCAGATGAGGAATGGATCTCCATTCTGGTGGATGAAGAAAAGGCAAAGGTCATGGAGGTGCTGAACCAGCTTCAGCGATCCTATGAGATCAGGGACATGCAGCTCCAGGAGATCTCCACCGAGGAGGTCATCAAGAAGATCTACGAGGAGGGTGTGCAATGAACCTGAAAAAATACCTCACCCTTACCCGTGCCGGCATCATGGAATCCCTGCAGTTCCGATTGGGAACGCTCGTCATCATCGCCGGCAATCTGCTGTATCTGATCGTGGTCTACTTCCTCTGGAAAGCCATCTATGCCTCCGCCGGAACGGATGTGGTGAACGGCATGACCTTTACCGATACCCTGATCTATCTGGTACTGGCAACGGCACTGTTCAACTTCATGGAAATGTATCTCGTCTGGGAAATGGGCAGGGGTATCCAGTCGGGGCAGATCATGATCTATCTGTTAAAGCCCATGGCGTACCGCAAGTACCTGTTCTGGGCGTATTCGGGAACATTTGTCACGCAGTTTTTCTTCACATTTCTGCCGACATTCCTCGTTGTGGCAGCCGTGACGGGCGGGGCGATCCATCTGGGCTGGAATCTGCTATTCTTCGCAGTTTCCGTCATCCTGGCGGTATCCATCAATTACAGCATTGATTTTCTCGTCGGGACGATCTGCCTGTATACAGAATCCATCTGGGGCATCAATATCATGAAACAAGTGATCGTGATGCTGTTATCCGGTGCGACCATCCCGATCGCATTCTTCCCGGAACCGCTGAAAACGATCGCCTCCTATCTGCCGTTCCAGTCCATCTACAATGCGCCGCTGTCGATTCTGCTTGACGGTGATCCGCAGCCGCAGACGCTTCTATCAACACTGGGAATGCAGCTGTTCTGGTGCATCATCATGACAGTATTAAGCAATCTGTTCTGGAAGGTATCCCTCCGGCAGATCACGGTGAATGGAGGTTGATGGCATGAAACGGAATTTAGGTTTTTATCTGCGCATTTACGGCAAGATCCTTGCACAGGATCTGAAAAGCAAAATGAGCTATCGTGCGGATTTTATCATCTCCACGATCGGCATGATCTGTACCAATATTGCAGGCTTCATCAGCTTCTGGATCCTGTTCCGGAATTTCCCGTCCGTCGGCGGATGGGGTTATTATGAGATGCTGTTTCTCTACGGCTTTTCGCTGGTATCCCTGACACCGGTGCAGTGCTTCTTTGATAATAACTGGAGTCTGCGGATGTATGTCTATTCCGGCGATTTTGTCAAATACTGCTTCCGTCCGATCAATCTGTTTTTCTACTACCAGTCCGAAGTTTTCGACATCAAGGGACTGGGGCAGTTCGCCTTCGGCATCGGCACGATTGCCTATGCTTGGGGAAAACTGGGGATCCCTCTCACGCCCCTGATGCTCCTGAAACTCATCGTCTTTCTGATCACGGCATCCCTCATCATGATCGCCCTGCAAAATGCGGCGGCGGCGACCTGCTTCTGGATCCAGAACTCGTTCTATGTGCTGGATCTGGTGACGCGCTTCAAAGACTACGCAAAATATCCGGTCACCATTTTCAGCCCGGTATTCCGGTTTATTTTCACATTTATCATGCCCATTGCCTTCATTGCCTACTATCCGAGCATCGTCATCCTGCGTCCGGATGAAGTGCCGCTGCTCTCGTGGCTCTCGCCGCTGATCGGCGTGCTGTTCTTCTGGCTCAGCTACAAGCTCTGGATGTATGGTGCAATGAAGTACAGCGGAACCGGCTCATAAAAAATTCCCCCTCCGAAGAATGGAGGGGGATTCGTTTTTATGTGACTTACTTAATTGTGTAAACCGTCGCTGCCGCCGGCAGGTCATAGCCCGTACCGAGGAAGAAGCTGGTATTCGGAGCCTGATTGTAGCCGACATTTTCCGTTGCTACGCCGCAGCGGTACTGGTCGTCGTGCATCAGGGTATCAAGTCTGGTTTCGGTTTCGAATGTTGTACCGAAGATGCGGATCTTTGTGCCGCCGTCAGCCTGCAGAACCACTTCCTCACGCCAGTCACCGAACAGGTCAGCGGTCAGACATGCATTGGACTTCGTTCCGTTGTTGTAGGAGCCGTCGCCGGTGAACTTTCTGCCGCCCGTATCCTCGATCATGGTTCTGTCCATTGCTTCACGTTCCAGATCGCCGTCCCACCAGATCGCAGAGTTCATGCTCCACTTGATCTTATCGTTCCAGCCGTAGCCCTGCGATTCGATCTTGCCGGTGGACGGATTATAGGCATAAACCTGACCATCCACAACACTGGTAAATTCCATGCCTGCGGAATCTGCTGTCAGGTTCAGCGCAATACCGCGGCCTACGTCATCCGTGCCGTCCAGCTTCCAGATGATCTCGCCGGTTGCAGCATCATGCACCTCTGCACAGTAGTGATGCTCATGCACCTGGAATACCTCCAGACCTTCACGCTCCGGAATCAGGTCGCCTGCCTGCATACAGTCACCATGTCCGAGACCTGTACTCCACTTGACTGTGCCGTTGCTCTCGAAGCATACGGAACCGTAGATGATCTCATGTGCGCCGTCACCGTCCACATCCATCGGGATCAGGCTGTGGTTGCCCTGGTTGAATGCCGGGTCGGAGGAATCCGTTCCGGTATCATAGCTCCAACGCTTTACGATCTTCTTGTTTTCCACATCATATGCGGTTACAGCAGTTCTTGCATAATAGCCTCTGCCGAAGACAGCGGAGGGAGTTTTGCCGTCGAGATATGCCACTGTTGTCAGCATTCTGTCACAGCGGTTGCCCCATGTATCGCCCCAGTCGCCGACAGTGCCTCTTGCAGGGCTGAAGTCGATCGTATCCAGAGCCGCACCGGTCTGACCGTCAAACAGTGTCAGATATTCCGGACCCTGAATGATTCTGCCGTCGCTGCCGCGATAATCCTTGCTTCCGTCACCGATGACAGTGCCCTTGCCGTCCACTGTGCCATCTGCGGTCTTGAGCATCATTTCTGCCTTGCCGTCGCTGTCGAGATCGGCAACGACCATCTGTGTATAATGTGCGCCTGCACGGATGTTTTTGCCGAGGTCAATTCTCCACAGGCGTGTGCCGTCAAGCTTATAGCAGTCGATGAACACGGAGCCTGTATAGCCATTATTGGCATTGTCCTTGGAATTGGACGGATCCCACTTCACGATCAGCTCATACTGACCGTCACCATCCACGTCACCGCATGTGGTGTCATTCGGAGTATAGGTGCAGGTCGTGCCGTCGGGCATGGTCTGCTCAGCGGGCGGAGTAACAGCAAATTCGGTATATGCACCGGACTGACCGCTGTTCTTTGTACCCAGTACAACTGCCGGTTCTGCAAATTCTACCATGATGTCGCCCACAAAGGCATCCATGGTGAAGACATCGCTTGCGGTGGCACCGGAAACCAGTACATTGGTTTTCTGGGTGGAATCATAGGTGCCGACCAGCTCGCCGTTCTTGTAGAGCTTGTAGATCATATTCTCCGGATCGGTTGCGAGTGCTCTCCAGCTGACGAGCATATTGCTGCCGGAAAGGGTTGCACACAGACCACGGTCGAGATCTTCCATCTCATAGCCCACGCCCTGTACGCCGTAGCCGCGGTTGGGCGCATCCATCGGCTGAAGCTCGGTGGATGCACTCTCTGTTTCCATCGTAGTATTCACTGTGATATGGTCGAAGTTCGGTGCGCCGTCCGCTGTCAGAGAGGTCAGCGTGATCCTGTTCACGCCAGCCTTCAGCGGGAGATACAGCGTTTCCTCCTCCCATGTCGTCCATGCACCGGTGGGTGCGCCTGTCAGTGTCCAGGCAACGCTCTCGCCGCTGACCTTGACCTCTGTATTTCTGTCCGCAGTACCGCCGTTTGCATAACGGAAGGTCACAGCATACAGACCCTCGGCATCTGCCTTGACATTCAGGGACATGTCCGAACCGATCTCATTGTAGAGATTCACATAGGCTTCGCTCTCAAAGCCTGCATTGGTCGTTTCGACATATGCCTTTTCATAAGTACCATTCACTGCCGGGTAGCTTCTTGTGACCGGCACATTCTGCTTGATGAAACCGCCCTTGCCGGTGAGCAGGAATTTCTGGAGCTGCACGATGTCCAGAACGGAAAATTCTGTATCCCCGCTGACATTTCCGGCATATTTCTGACGCTGCGTACCGGCATTCTTAAGCAGGAGACGCTTGGAAATCGCTGCGTCAAAGCCATCGACTACGCCGTCATCATTCAGGTCGCCGGGGATGAAATCGCCTTCGCCGACCGTTGTACCCTCGGTTTCAGTCAGACCGGTCGCATAATCCAGCGCGATCAGCTCCCAATCCTGGCAGTTCACGCCGTTCATGCCCCATGTCTGGACGTTGGCACCGGAGGATGTCTCCGCATTGATGACCTCCAGCACCTGTGCATTTGCCTTGGACAGGATGCGGAACGAACCATCGGCATTGCCCATCAGATAGAACAGCTGGGTATCCGCGCCGGTGTTCTCATAGATATTGACATTGTTATTATTTGCGGTGTCCACGTTCAGGAGGCAGTTCTCGCCGCCGTCCACCATGGAATAGATGCGGAACAGATTATCCCCTGCCGCTTCAATGCGCCAGATGCAGTTGGACGCGCCTCTTGCGGTACCCCACTGCTGGACATTCGTGCCGTTCTCTGTCGAACCGCCCTCTACATTGAGGCTCAGTCCGCTGTTGACATTGCGGATGATGTAGTAACCCTCATAGGGGCTTGTTACCTCCTCCGCTGCGTTGACTGCCGCAGTACCTGCATAGCCCGATGTCAGGCTTGTGAGCATCATAACGGCTGCCAGAAATGCTTTTACTTTCTTCATACAACTCCACTCCATTCTGATTTTTTGCTGACTTCCAGATTGTACTCTATACTTTCTATTATACACATTTTTCTGAATTTGTCAATGCTTTTAATTAAAAATCACAAAATTCACATTGATTTTTTCTGGAATCCCTTGACAAAGTAGCGCAAATATACTATCATTAAAACATAGATCGCTAACAGGAGGCATACCATGACAGAAGAAGAATTTCTGAAACACTACGACAGCACACAGTATGAAAAGCCCTCGGCGGCTGTGGATACGGTATTATTCACGATCCTTGATGAGAAGCTGCATGTGCTGATGATCCGGCGGGAGGAGCATCCCTGCAAGGGGCAGCTTTCCCTGCCGGGCGTATTCGTGGGAATGGAGGAAACGCTGGACGCAGCGGCAGAACGCGCCCTGTACCAGAAAACAGGACTTCGCGGCATTTATCTCGAACAGCTTTACACATGGGGGGCTGTGGAACGGGATCCGAGAATGCGGATCATTTCCGTATCCTACTATGCACTGGTGCCGAGCAGCAGGATCGTACTGCCGGCGGACGGCACAGCACAGTTCTATCCCGTGGACGAGATCCTGACAATGACCGAAGGCGTGGCATTCGATCACAGGGAGATCACGGCATATGGCAGGGAGCGCATCCGGAGCAAGGTGAACTGGTCGGATATTGCCTTTGCGCTCGTGCCGGAGGAATTTACCCTGCCGCAGCTGCAGAAGGTCTATGAGATCCTGCTGGGGCAGCCGCTGTATAAGGCGAATTTCCGCAAAAAGATCGCAGAAAAGCTGGAGGAGACGGACAAAATGACATCCGGTGACGCACACAGACCGAGCCGGATCTACCGCAGACGCACGGAACCCTCTGCATGAGCAGACGGCGCAGAAGCTGTTTTTTCTGGAAAAACAGGCTTCTGCGCTGTTTTTTCGGTTGACGAATCATGGGAATTGTGCTATACTATAATTGTATGTATTTTCTTTTGCAATTACAACAGGAGGTTTTATGACACAAAACGTACAGCTCCCAGACATGGGACACTATGAGAAATGCCGCAAGAAAATGGAGCTTCTTGACAAACACCATACTGCGCGTTTCGCAGTGATGCTGATCTTCAGCTTTTCCAATGCCATGTTCGTC
Organism: Oscillospiraceae bacterium; assembly: GCA_045546475.1. Classification (GTDB taxonomy): domain Bacteria; phylum Bacillota; class Clostridia; order Oscillospirales; family Ruminococcaceae; genus UBA3855. The sequence goes on along the minus strand of JAZQCT010000065.1, from coordinate 6,667 downwards.
CTGCTGGGCGGCGGTTCGCTCAGATTTATGATGGGCGGCGGCCGGAATCTCGTTGCCGCGCTTCCGTTTGCGTTTCTTGCCCTGCTGCTTGGCATCGTTCTGATGCTGCTGGTCACATTCGCAAAGGAAAAACGGCTCCTGCTGCTGTTTGCTGTACTGCTGACGATTCTCGGCATGATGCTCTCTCTTCTCAATCTCTGGGTGGGCATTGTGTTCCTGATCACGGAGATTTCGCTCTTTCTGGAGTACAAGGATCTGGATTCCCTGAAAACGCAGGAAGGCTATCCGCAGTTCCACGAACGCTTCACAGAACAGAAGCTGATTTCCGAAGCCGGCTGCCGGTTCGACTATGATCTTTCCGCAAATACGGCAGAAATGCCTGCCGTTGATGACACATATGAATGACATGAGGTGACTGCACATGAACGAAACTGTTTATACTCCCGATACTTCGCATTACGATGAATGCCTTTCCCTTTCCAACAAGCTGAAAAGAAGCCATTCCGTGCGCTCCATCCTGCTGGCTGTACTCTGCCTTATCAACGGCTACCTGCACACCATCACTCTTCCCATCACAAAAGGACTGGAGATGACACCGGAAACGGAATACGCCCGCAACGCCATCTTCACCATGGGCTTTGCCTATGCAGCGGCAGCCCTTCTCTGCCTGGTGGCTGTGGCTCTGCTTGGTTTCCTGCTGCGGCAGGATAAGGGAAAACTCCTGCTGATCCCCATCGGCATCACCGTCCTCTGCACGGCGACCGGGCTGTTCCATATCTTCTGGGGAATCTGCATTGCTGCGGTGCTTGCCTACGGACTGTATGAAGCCCCAAAGGCAAAATGGCTCCGGGAACAGGAGGGCTATCCCTACTTTAATGAACGCTTTGCAGAACAGGATGCACGGCACGGCATGGACTATGTATCACGCTACGACATCCGCAGCAAAAAGGCGGACGGCGGGATGCTTGATATTGGTAATGCCTGTGACATGGGCAATATCGACGCGGATATGCGCACAGGAGGTCAGCATGAGTGAAAACAGTGAACGCTTCCGGGCACCGGATACTTCCCATTATGACGACTGCAAAGGGTTATTGGGAGCCATACGGCTGTATCGTATCGTCCGCATCTGTCTGGTGATCTTCTTTTGCATCGCTTCCCTTTTCGTGAATACTATCCCCTCGTTTCTGGAATTGACACCGGTCAGCTTACTGACGGGGTTGTTTTCCATTCCCTATATGGCAATTCTCATCGTGCTGGCAATGAAGGTAAAGACGGATGACACCATGAAACTGCTCCGGCTGCTGGTCGTAATGGCAGCAGGTACGCTTCTGCAGCTGATCCACCCCGGCGCGGGCATTGCCATGATGCTCATCTATGTAACGCAGTTCGCGGAGATGAAACGCTATGAGTGGCTGAAAAACCAGGATGGTTTTCCGCATTTTGAGCATTATGTCACGATCCAGGAATACGGTCTGGAGGAATACCATCCGCACCATGACATGAACAGGGTGAAAAATGGCGGGAACATGCCGGAGCTTACGGCGGAAGCATCCGGCAGCAGCATCGTCTCCAGAAAAACAGCAATGCCGCCTGTGGAGGGCATTGCAGAAATGCAGGCTCTGCCCAAACCCGAAATGCCCACGCGTCCGGAAACCGCTGTTCCGGCAGCATTTGCAGGAATCTCGCCGATGGAGCAGGAAAAGCCCGTGCTTCCGTCCGGCCCCGTTCCGGCGGCATCTGCGGAGATCCCGCCCATGGAACAGAAAAAGCCCGCTCGTCGCAGGAAGTTCCGCAATCCCTTTTTGGAACAGAAGGATTCTTCTGAACAGGGATCTCTTCCTGAGCCGGAGGTGCCGGCAGTGGATTTTGATGTTCCGACGGATATTCCCGATCCGGTATGGGACATTCCCGATCCTGTCATGGATACCTCATCCGTGCTTACAAGCTTCCCGGAAATCGCCGGAGATATTGCAGATCTGCCGGAGATTCCGGATATTCCAACGATTTAAAGGAGTGGCAGTTATGTTTTCCGTCATTCACAGCGTCGGTCTTTTCGGACTGAACGCGTTTCCCGTTACCGTCGAAGCGGAGGTCACCAAGGGACACCAGCAGTTTGACATCAGCGGTCTGCCGGATGCGGGCATCCGTGAAAGCCGCGACCGCGTTCACAGCGCAGTGCTGGCTGCACATATTACGTTTCCCAAGGGCAGGGTGCTGATGAACCTTGCACCGGCGGATGTACGCAAATCCGGTTCTTCCTTTGACCTTGCCATTTTTACGGCACTTCTGCAGGCGATGGGCGTTCTGCGGATGGATCTGTCAAAATCTATTTTTATCGGCGAGCTGGGGCTTGGCGGTACGACTCACAGTATCCGGGGTGTGCTGCCCATGACGATGCTCGCAAGAAAGAGCGGCTTTACAGAGATCTATGTTCCCGCGGACAATGTGAAGGAAGCCGCCGTCATTGACGGCATTGCTGTCTACGGCATCCGTGATGTCAATGAGCTGCTCGGGCATCTGCTGGGGCATTCTCCCCTGCAGCCCGCGCCGGTCTACCAGCCGGAAATCTCCGCGTTGCAGAAGGTGCTGGATTTCAGCGATGTGCGTGGTCAGCAGAAGGCGCGGCATGGCGTTGAGCTGGCAGCTGCCGGCGGTCACAACATCCTGCTCGTGGGTACGCCCGGAAGCGGCAAGAGCATGATCGCCAACCGTCTTCCCTCCATCCTGCCGGAAATGACCCGTGCGGAGATTCTGGAGACGACCAATGTCTATTCCGTATCCGGAGAGCTTTCCCCGGAGCATCCCCTGATCACCGAACGCCCCTTCCGTGCGCCGCACCATTCCGTTTCGGCGGCGGGTCTGGTCGGCGGCGGCAGCATTCCGGCTCCCGGTGAGATCTCCTTAGCACACAATGGCGTGCTTTTCCTGGATGAGTTGGCAGAATTTGACCGCCGGACGCTGGAGATCCTCCGCCAGCCGCTGGAAACGCGCAGTGTGACCATTGCCCGTGCGGCTGGAACTGCCTCCTATCCGTGCAGCATCATGCTCGTGGCAGCAATGAACCCCTGTCCCTGCGGCTACTATGGTTCACCGACGAAAAAATGCACCTGCGGTCCGAATGCTGTCAAACGGTATCTTTCCAGAATTTCTGGACCCATGCTTGACCGCTTTGATATGCATGTGGATGTGGATCCGGTCTCCTATTCGGATCTGTCCTCCGCAGAAAAGACGGAAAGCTCCGCTGCCATCCGTGAGCGTGTGGAACGTGCGCGTGAACGGCAGAAGGCGCGCTTCCGCGGTACGGAGATCTACTGCAACGCGGCAATGCCGGACAATCTGCTGCGGGAATTTTGTAAAATGGATCAGAGTGCGGAGGCTCTGCTCAAATCCATTTTTGAACGCTTTGCCATGAGTGCGCGGACGCACAGCCGCATCCAGAAGGTCGCGCTTTCCTCCGCTGACCTGCACGGCAGGGACGTGATCCGGACGGAAGATATTGCGGCAGCAGTACAGTTCCGCGGCTTCGACAGCAAGTATCTCCAGTAACCGCACACAGAAAAAGAAGAAAGGAACAACATGAAACAGATCCTAACTGCATTGAAAAAATACGTCGTTGCGACGGATAAAATGCTCCTCCTGGCGGTCATGTGCTGCTCCGCTGTCAGCTGCATCATGCTCTACAGCATCGCTGCCAATGAGCTGGTGGACAAAGTGGACTACGGTGATTTCCGCACACAGCTCATCGCAAGCATCCTCGGACTCTGCGTGGTCGGCGTACTGAGCGTCATCGACTATAACCGCATCATCCGGCTGTGGTGGCTCTATGCGCCCGTTGCACTGGGGCTTGTGCTGCTGACCTTTACCGGTCTCGGCTACCGGCGTGCCGGTGCGGATGACCAGGCATGGCTGAGCATCGCCGGATTCCAGCTGCAGCCCTCGGAGCTTCTGAAGCTGGCATTCATTCTTTCGTTCTCCTATCATCTTGCCAAGGATGAGGAGAACATGAACAAGCTCCCGCACATGCTTCTGCTCTGCCTGCACGCGGCGGTTCCCATCGGGCTGGTCGCACTGCAGGGCGACTATGGTACGGCGATCGTATTCGTGTTTATTTTTCTCGCGTCGATCCTGACAGCAAGGATCGCGGTGCGCTATATCATCGCGGCTGCAATTGCCGTCCCCGTGGTCTGCATCCTGGCGTGGAATTTCCTGCTCAGTGACATGCACAAATCCCGAATCCTCGTCCTGATCCACCCCGGCACTGATCCCAAGGGTCTGGAATACCAGCAGGATCTGGGACTCTCCGCGCTTGCCAACGGCGGCATCTTCGGCAAGGGGCTGCTTGGTACGGAGGGCTATGTTTCCGTACCGGAAATGCACAACGACTTCATCTTCTCCTATATCGGACAGGTATGGGGGCTGGTCGGTGCGCTGCTGGTGCTGGTGCTGCTGACCTTCATCGTACTGCGCGTCCTGACAAACCTGCTCAACTGCAAGAACGCCCAGGGACGCTACATCTGCGTCGGCACCTTCGGCATGTTCTTTGCGCACTGCCTCATCAATCTCGGCATGGTGCTGAAGGTCATGCCCGTTATCGGCGTTCCGCTGCCGTTCATGAGTGCGGGCGGTACGGCGGTGGTCTGCATGTATGTTGCAGTCGGGCTGGTCAACAGCACACGCTGCCACAATACCCGCAAATACCGCGTTTTCTACGACGCAGAACCTGAGAATTAAGATGGGACGCAAAATCTTGAAATATCTCCCCCTGTGCATCCTCGCACTGATGCTGGGACTGTTCTTCTTCTCCTCCCAGGAATCAGGGGAAACCAATTCCGTCAGCTGGCGTGTGTGCAGTGCTGCGGCGAGAGTCTTCTATTTCAACTTTGAATACTACGAGCCGGAAACACAGGAAACGCTCATCCTCGGACTGAATCCGTTCATCCGGAAGGCGGCGCATTTTGCCCTGTATGCACTTCTGGGTGCGCTCTGCTATCTCTGGCTGCGGAAGCTCCGCTATAATCTTGCCACCGCCATGAGCCTTTGCGCACTGTTTGCGGCATTGGATGAATTTCACCAGCTCTTTGTGGCTGGCAGAACGGGAAAATTCTCCGACGTTCTGCTCGACTGCGCAGGCTCCGCCTGCGGTATCGGGGCGGCATTCCTGCTGCTCTGTCTGGTGCATTGTCTGCATGACAGGCGCATTGTGGAGAAAGGAGTCTGGAAGCAATGAAACGCATTCTGATGATCTCAAATACTGCCTCCATGCAGTATCAGTTTCTCTACCCCTGGACACTTCTCCTGCGGGAGATGGGGTATGAGGTACATATCGGCTGTAATTTTGAGGAGGGCAACAACAGTACAGCGGCACGGATCGGGCTGTTCAAGGCACAGCTGGAAGCGGAGGGCATCCCGTACCACCAGATCGACTTTGACCGGAATGCCCTGAAGCTCCACAAATACCGCAAGCCCCTGCGCCAGATCCAGGAGATCCTGGAGCTTGGCGATTTCATTGCCGTCCACTGCCACAGCCCCATCGGCGGCGTGCTGGGCAGGATCGCCGGCAGACATGCCGGGCTGAAGGTACTGTATACGGCGCATGGCTTCCATTTTTTCAAGGGGGCAACACCGCTGCATTGGGCGTTGTTCTATCCTGCGGAGCGTCTGCTCTCGCACTGGACGGATACGCTCATTACCATCAATTCCGAGGATCACGCCCGGGCGCAGACCTTTCACGCCGGGCAGACCTACCGCATTTCCGGTGCAGGGGTCGATCTGGAACGCTACCGCCGGCATGGAAAGGAACGGTTCCACGTGCTTCAGGAATTGGGTGTTCCGGAGGATGCAGTTGTATTTCTCAGCATCGGGGAGCTGAACGCCAATAAGAACCATGCCGTACTTCTGCGCGCTCTGCAGAAGCTGAACAACCCCCATCTGCATCTCATCATTGCGGGGACGGGAAAGCGCAGGGACGCGCTTGCGGAACTGGCAAAATCTCTTGATCTGGAGAAGCAGGTACATCTTGCCGGCTTCCGGACGGATGTCCCCGACCTGCTCCATGCATCGGATGTGTTCTGTTTCCCTTCGCGGCGCGAAGGGCTGGGCTTTACGGCGATCGAAGCGATGGCAGCGGGGCTGCCGCTGATCACCTCGAACCGCCACGGCATTCTGGACTACAGCAAGGACGGCGTAACGGGCTTTACCTGTGACCCGGATGATGCGGACGCGTTTGCGGATGCCATGCGGACGCTTGCGGAGGATTCCGAGCTTCGCCGGACAATGGGCAGGCACAACAGCAGTGCCGCTGAGGCATTTGCACTGGACACAGTACTTGCGCAGATGCGGGAGATTTATGAGAACTCGCTGGGTGTGCCGCAAACAATACCGTCTGAACAGCATTCTCAATCATAATACAAATCCCCTTAACACCAATAGACAATTTTATTACTCCGGCAATTAAATATAGATACTTTTTTCTTGGGTCAGCACTCCAAAACTGCCCCCACCCCAATCCCTCCCCAAGGGGAGGGGGCAGATTGTCAAGTCAAGTGCAACACTTAGCAGAAATAAATTCAAGCGGAGAAAGAAAGCCGAGACACTTGCGAGGTCTGTTGTTAATAAGAGAAACAACAAACTGCAAATCATCTTCAGGAAGCAGACGGAAATCAAA
>JAZQCT010000064.1:0-17926 GCA_045546475.1 Oscillospiraceae bacterium | reverse complement strand
TCCGGTGTGATCACATGGAACATCAGCTCTGCTGATTCCAGCATCATCCAGACCCAGTACGGCGGTGAGCTGAAGTTCGGTATCTGGTGGATCGACTGCGGTACATTTACCATTGACTCCATCACCGTATATACCGGTTCCAGCAGCGCAAGCACAACGACAACAAGAGTGACCACGACCACAAGAGCAACAACAACGACAAGAGCAACAACGACCACTACACAGTCCCAGACTACTGCTACCAAGTATGGCGACTGCAACTCTGACGGTGTAATCGACATCCTCGACGTACTGACCCTGAACAAGAACCTGCTGGTTGGTACATCCCTGACAACAGCACAGAAGCAGAATGCCGATGTCAATAAGAACGGCAAGCCCGATGCTGAGGATGCACTGCTGATCCTGAAGTATACCATCGGAATGGCAACACTGCCGAACTGATAATTCCTTTCATTTCTTCATTTTTCGCCAGTTTCTTTTCATTTTTCATTCATTGCAAAAACTCCGCAGCAAATCACGCTGCGGAGTTTTTGTATCTTATTGAGGATGGATACGAAATACAGCAAAAAACTAATATAAACCGCAAAATTATGGTATTGTTTTGTTCAGAAATGTGGTATCCTTATCACAACGGGAAATCTCGGAACAATTTACGATAAAACGAGCAGAAAGGCGGAATTACTATGCTGAAAACCAAAGGCTTTTACAAGGGCATCAATTTAGGCGGCTGGCTGTCCCAGTGCGATTACAGCGAGGACAGGCTGAACAACTTCATCACCGAACCTGATTTTGCAAAGATCGCTTCCTGGGGTCTCGATCATGTCAGGATCCCAATCGACTACAACATTCTCGAAAATGAGGACGGCAGCTTCAAGGAGGATGGTTTTGCAAGGATCGGCTGGGCATTGGAGATGTGCAGCAAGTACGGGCTGAACGCAGTGCTTGACCTCCACAAGACAGCGGGCTATTCCTTTGACAGCTACGGCGAGAGCGAATCCGGCTTTTTTGACAGCGCAGAGCTGCAGGAACGTTTCTATCGTCTGTGGGAGGAGATCGCAGGGCGTTACGGACAGTATTCCGAAACCGTTGTGTTCGAACTGCTCAATGAGGTGACCGACAGAGGGTATATTGACGCATGGAACCGGATCTCAAACGAGTGCATCAGGAGGATCAGAGCCATTGCCCCCGATACCATCATTCTGGTGGGAAGCTATCACAACAACAGCGCACCCGCAGTACCGGATCTTGCAGCTCCCTATGATGATAAGGTGGTATACAATTTCCACTGCTATGAACCCCTGAAATTCACCCACCAGGGGGCGTACTGGACGGATGCCATCCAGCCGGAGGCGCGGTTCTCCTTTGAGGAAAGCGGCATCACAGCGGAATTTTTCGAGGAGCTGTTTGCTCCCGCGATCGAAGCTGCAAAGAAGCATCACACCTCGCTCTACTGCGGAGAATACGGCGTGATCAACATCGTTTCTCCGGAGGATACACGGAAATGGTTCAGCACGATCAACAGTGTTTTGGAGAAGCATGGCATTGCAAGATGCGTATGGAGCTATAAGGAAATGGATTTCGGCATTTCTGACAGCCGTCTTGACGCGGTTCGTGAGGAACTGCTGAATGCATAAAAGAGATACCCCTGCACCGCGATCCGTGCAGGGGTCAATATTTTTGAGCGTGTTGATACTAAAATAATACGCAGAATATTAAACGGGAACTGCGCGTATCTGCGTTGAAATTATGCTGAAAGGATGAAATGCTGACAGTTAGTGCCGATACGAACTTATTGACAGATTACCGATTATATGCTATAATATAATCACAAGCAATTGTCACTCCCGAACACACATGACAGAAAGGATGAACATCATGAAAAAACACCGAATCAACGCACTGTTTATCAGCGCACTTCTTGCCCTGCAAACGGGCGGTATACAGGCATCCGCACTGCATACCGATACTCTGACGCTGCATTCTGCCAGAAACGAGACAGCCACCCTGGTGGAAGGCGTTCCGCGCAGCCGGGCGACCATTTCCAGCGGCATTTCTGAAAATGCCAAAAACGCCGTTCTTCCGGCATCCTATGATCTGCGCGATCATGGACTTGTGACTGCTGTCAAGAACCAATGGTCATACGGTACATGCTGGGCGTTTGCAGCCCTTGCTTCCCTCGAAAGCACCATGGTCGCGGAGGATCCCGGAGTTGACCTCTCTGAATGGATCCTTGCCTATACGACCTACTGCGACGAATTTGGCTTCCCCCGTACCACTGGTGCGGAGAGTCTGTTCGATGAGGGCGGCGTGTATGCCAATACTGCTGCCATGCTCATGAGCGGTGTGGGAAGTGTCGCTGAAGACTATATGGACTACTGGTACGGCAATACGGACATCGAAGGATGCGGCTATTCCGCCGATGACTGGCGGGCTGCCCGCTCTTGTCAGGCAACGGACTGCATCACCCTGCCGTACTGGACCTTCTCCGACGAGTTTGAAGAACAGAAAAAAGCTGTCAAGAATGCGATCTATGAGGGACATGCTCTTTCCGTCAGCTATACCCACAATGACAATTTGTTCAACCTGCAAACTAACAGCTACTATTATAATTATGAGCTGGAAGTAGACGCACAAGAAAACTTCGGTCATGGAGTTGCCATTGTCGGCTGGGATGATAATTATCCTGCCGAGAATTTCCTCTATGAGCCGGAATCGGACGGCGCATGGCTCTGCCGGAACAGCTGGGGCGTGGATTGGGGCGATTGCGGCTATTTCTGGATGTCCTATGAGGATGACGGCATCTGGGATATTTTCTATCTGGAAAGCGGCTCCGTCAGTGAATACAGCGATATTGTCCAGTATGACGACTACGGCTACTGGAATTCCCTGTGCCTGGATGAAAATGGAAACGGCGATACGCAGGTATACGCGGCAAATGTTTTCACCGCCGAGGAGGACTGCTATGTAACCGCCGCCATGCTCTGCACGACGATGGTCGATGAGGACTACGAGATCACTGTATACAGCGGTTTGACAGATCCGAACGATCCTTCCTCCGGCACTCCCTCCGCTGTGACCTCCGGTCATTTGTCGGAAGCGGGCTATCATACCATTGACCTTGCCGAACCGGTATTCGTTGCGGCAGGGGACAGCTACGCGGTGACAGTAAAATACAGCGGTGAAGTCGGCTACCATCTGGCGTGTGAGGGAGCCTATCGCTCCGTTACCACTTACAATGACGGCTCGGAGGAGATCTATCAGAATGACCAGTATGATAGAATCGGCAATACAAGAACACAGGGTCAGAGCTTCTGCAGTGCGGACGGCAGCATATGGACGGATCTCTATGAAGCCGGCTATACCTATGAGGAAACCACCTATGAAAATACGCCGGAGGAAATGGAGTGGTATCTGGAGGAGTGGGGCAAATATCCGGTGACCTATTTCTATGAGGATATCAACACCAACGTTTGTCTGAAGGCATTCACACAGCCCGCCGACAAGGTCATCTTCTCCGAGGAAAGCGGCGGTATTCCGATCGGGACGGAGATCACACTTTCCAGCCGCGGCGGTGAAGAGATCTGGTACAGCATGAACGGCGGCGAGGCGCAGCTGTATTCGGAACCGATCGTATTCACAGGCGAGGACATGTCCCTCAGCGCGTACACAGGATCCGGCAGTTCGGAGATGTGCAGTGCGTACTATACAAGGGAAATCCCCAGACTTTCAAGCCTTCTCTTTATTGAGCCGGTATTGAGCGGGGAATCTATAGAGGATTTTCGCTATTATATTTCAGAGGATAAGGGCGTGTACGAATTTCCGTCCTATGCCGAGACAGAAACCCTCTTTGTTCAGCCGATCAGTACCGACATCATCCGCATTGACGGACAGGAGGTCGCCTCCGGTGAGCTGGTGGAGATCGCAGTCGGCGGCGAAGCTGTGACGAACGTAACGCTCCAGGTGGAGAGAAATGGCGTAACTGCGGATTACATCATCCGCAGCAAGGATACAGTGGATTATCGCTACGGCGACGCAGACAACAACGGCGTGGTCAATGCCGTGGATGCGGCGGATGTGCTGATATATGCAGCCGAAATCGGTTCCGGCGCAGATCCGGTGCTGCCGGACGAATACTGGCTTGACCGGAGCGACGCATCCTTTGACGGCGTTGTGGATGCCCTGGATGCCGCTGAAATTCTGCTCATTGCCGCACTGGAAGGCAGCGGCGACGGCGCAGTGGGCTAAACAGACGACTTGAAAAACCAGAACACCCCCCGAAAATTTCGGGGGGTGTTGTTATGGTATCGGGTCTTAGAGCGTGTTTAGTATCTGGAAATAGTAGAATTTTCGAGCAGATTTTTCATGTATCAAAGCACGAAATCCGAAGGAATACTGTATGTATTTCGAGGATTCGGGCAAAGATACAGGGAAAAGATGCCGAAAAGGCTGCTATTGAAAGATGCTAAACAGGCTCTTAAGGTGCTTTATTTGTTTTCCGTCAGTTCACGATACATCCCCATCAACTCCGCCACGCACTCTGATTCGGAGTTCAGCTTGCCCCAGAAGCCATAGGCTTCCATAACAGCACGGTCGTTGAGCTGGTGGGCTTTGCGGAGTTCCGGCGGCATGACGGTTTCGTCGTAGAGGTCGGCGAGGGAGCAGTCGGGATACATTGCACGGGCATCGAGGATCATCTGTGCGGTTTTCTCGATTTTGGCTTTCTGTTCCTCTGTAGGGCTGCACCATGGGAAATTATTGTATACGATGTCTTTAGAGTAGCGGTAGTCGCTCTTTAGTCTGCCGCAAACAGTACGCATCCAAGCCATGTGGACGTTAGATGTAAGAACGCCGAAATGGTAGAGCGTCGCTTCGGGAACAATAAATACAAGGTCACTGCTTAATATTTCAGGAGCTATATAGCCAATTGGTATATATTTTCTTCTTTCAGAAGAAACTTTGGGAATCACGACATAGCTGTTTGTCGGAATATTTGTCGTTCCAAAACTTAAAGGAAAATCCGCTAATTTCTTGGTGGATGCTCTACTACTGCTGTTTCTGAAATTTCGCACGGCTTCTACACGTATCAAACATTCTGGAAGTTTTCTTAATTCACTTGGACTGCAATCATGTAAGTAAAGACAATATCTATAGAATCTATTTATAAACTCTTGTGAACCAATCCACGGTCTAAACCATTTTTCTGAATTAGGCTCTTTTTTTATGAACTCTGTTTTTTCTTCTTCGGTAAATAAATAAAATCCACCATCAAGAGGCATATTTCCAATACCTATTTCTGGAATGTTTGATATTGCTTTTTTTCTACTTTCAATAACAACATCCTCCGCCTCAACAAGATACCCGTTGATATTCCCAACGATCTTGATTGAACCATTATCAAACAATCGCTTTTCCGCTGTGTTCGGTGCTTTGCTGAAACCAACAATCACACAATGCACATGGGCTTTCAAGCTTGCTTCACTGTCCCAGATGAAAGTCCTGTGTGCAAAATCAATATGTACTCCATTTTCAAACAGATTCTTCCAGAGAATTGCAACCTGTTCACCCTGTGTAATGCTGTTTGTGGAAACGAGAGCCGATCTGATTGCTGTCCCTGTCATCAAATCAGCAGCTTTCTTATACCAGCACGAAACATAGTCAAGATTGCCATTGTTCTTTACACCGTCGAAAATGGTGAATACATCGTCTTTCTGTTCAGCGTTCATCAGTCTCGCACCCACAAACGGCGGATTCCCCATAATATAATCCAGCTTCTTCCTCGGCACAACGCTCTCCCAGTCGATCCGCAGGGCGTTGCCGTGGGCAATGTTCGCATAGGATTTCAGCGGCAGGAAATCCAGATTCATGCCGAGGATCTCCTCCGTTTCCTGCATCATCTGGCTCTCGGCGATCCAGAGAGCGGTTTTCGCAACCGTCACCGCAAAATCGTTGATCTCGATGCCGTAAAACTGCCCGATGGATACCAGAATCGTCTGTGCGTCACCCGTCATATTAAACGCCATCTGCTCTCCCGAAAGCTCACGCAATATCTCGTTTTCCAGCTTTCGCAGGCTGATATAGGTTTCCGTCAGGAAATTGCCCGAACCGCAGGCGGGGTCAAGGAATGTCAGAGAAGCAAGCTTTTTCTGGAATTCCTTCAGCTTATTGGTGCGGACATTGATCTGCTTGGACTCCCTGATCGTTTCCAGCTCCGCACGAAGCCCGTCCAGAAACAAGGGATCAATGACCTTGTGGATGTTCTCGATCGAGGTATAGTGCATACCGCCGGAACGTCTGGTTTCGGGGTTCAGCGTGGACTCGAACACCGCACCGAAGATGGTCGGGGAAATATCCGACCAGTCAAAATCACTGCTTGCCTTGTTCACCAGCAGGTCAACAATCTCCTCCGTAAACTTGGGGATCTCGATATGTTCATCCGCAAACAGTCCGCCGTTGACATACGGAAACGCCGCAAGGTCATCGTCCATATACGGATCACGTTCCTCCGGCTTCTGGTCAAGCACCTGAAACAGCTCGATCAGAGCCTTGCGGACATCCTTCGGCTGAAACTGTCGCAGATACTTTCCGAACATCTCATGACCGCCGAAAATGCCGGCATCCTCCGCATACAGGCAGAACACCAGCCGCACGCAGAGCATATTCAGGCTATGCAGGGATTCCGCAGATTCGGGGTTTTTATACTGCTTGATAAGTGCGTCATAGAGCTTTCCGACCAGCTCGCCGGCTTTGAGGGAAACCTCCATTTCCTTTCGCACATGCTCATCGCCCGTATCCACGAGGAACTGCAGGCGGTAGTATTCCTTGGGCAGGTCTTTGAGGAAGATCTGCTCCGGCTCGCCGTTGGGCTTTTCCATGTCATAGACGAGGAATTCCGCAAAATTGCAGGTAACGATCCAGCGTGGACGCTTGGAATAGGGCAGTTCAGCGGCATAACGCTTCGCCTGCTGGAACGGCGAGAGCTTCGAGCCGTCCGACTGGAGAATGGCTTCCCGCAGATTCTTGCCAATGCTTTTCTGCTCGATCATGACATGGGTCTTTTCGATGTAGCCGTCAATGAACGAGGTATGGTCGAGCTTCACCTGATCCTCGAAGCTGATAAAGCCCGCAATATCGGTCGCGCCGTAAACGTTCGTGAGCAGGTCGATCCAGAATTTCTGGGATTCGCCCTTTTCATATCCACGGTCTTTCCAGTAATCAGCAAATTTCTTTGCAGCATTTTTCTGTTCAGTCTGAGTCATAACAGCCTCCCTTGAAATGATGGATGGTATTCATTTATATTATAGCATATAATTGTTGAAAAGGCAAGTGAACTTGTGCTTTTTTCACAAAAACGTCCCCTATGAATGAAGCCCCCTCTGGTTCGCAAAGACGCAAGAAAAACCGCTAAGAATGTCTATCCTTAGCGGTTTTTTTGCTGGAGCTTGTGACGGGATTCGAACCTGCGACCATGCGTTGTTGATAAAGCGACGTTTGATTCGTTTTAAAAAATGGGGCATTTACCCCGATTCTACGCCGCTTTCTTCGATTCTGCGGCGTGTTCCAGCTTGCCGATAAAGCGGTAGTAAATCTCCACCTGCTGAAATACTCTGCCGTCCTCCGCTATTTCCTTATGGTGTACTATGATCTTGTCAATCAGCTCGTTCAGAATGGCGGCATCCAGCTGGTCAATCACAGTGTACTTTTTAATGAGATTCACAAACTTGTCCGTTGCATCGCTCTCTGCTTTCCGCTGCTTCGTTTCATCTCAAACAGTGCTTCCTGTTTCAGAAGCCGCTGTACGCTATGTGCTGTGAGCCTTAGTAGGTTCAGTAATTACTGTGTGAAGCAGTCGGGGCAGCTTGATAACTTGCATTTGGTGGTCGTGTGAGATGCCGAATCGGTTTAGAGACCTCGAATACTTGCCCTGCATTTTACGTCCAATCCTCTTTTCCGTCCCTGTGCTGTTTCAGGGCAGCAAAACGGAGCAGCTGCTTGCGTGAGGAAATACCCAGCTTGCTGTAAATGTTCTTGTTGTGATATTTCAGCGTATTTTCCGTAATATGCAGAATTTCCGCAATCTGCTTTGCCGTTTTACCTGAAAGATACAACTCATATATCCTGTATTCGGCGGGGGTAAGCATACTGAGGTTTTCCACGAAGAATTGATATTCCTCGGGAACGATCTCCTCCTTGTGCTTTTCGGCAAGGCGGTCGATTTCACTTTTGGCAAGCTCGTATTTTTCAGCCGCCTTTTCGTATTCTTCCTTTGCCCTCTGCGCCTCTTCTTCGGCAAACCGTTTTGCGTTCTCAAGGTCATCAAGCTGCTGTTCGTAGTAATTATCCTTTTCTTCGAGAAAAGCGAAAAGGTCGTCTATTTCACGGATACGGAGCTGCTCGCCGTAATCTTCCTTTGCTTTGACCTGCTCTATCTTTTTCAGAATGGGAGAAACATACTTCTTGCTCATGAAAACGCAGCAGACGGCGGCGAGAATTGCCGCAATCAGAAAAATCAGCAGAATATTGATCTGCCCTTTGCGCAAAAATCTTTCATACTGCGTTTTCTGAATCATCACCGCAACGCTGAAGGTTTCATTTCCAAGCGTAATTTTCTCTGTAAGTCCCACACATTTTTCACTGCCGAAATCGAAAAGCTGTGAGTCGTTTTTGCTTTTGATATATAACCCGTTTTCGGTATTATAGCGGCCCGAACTGAATTGCGCTGAATAGATCCCATCACTTTCGTCAAGCAGTCCGCAGGTTACATCTCCCCAGCGTCCGTCCTCAGTTTTGTATGACAGCTGAAATAACAGGTCGTTGATTTCAAAGCCGCACACGCCGATCATATTGTCGTTATAATCCCGAATAGGAACGTAAATATATCTTGCTCTTTCCCATGTATCGGGGATGGGGACAGCAGGACTTAACACATAGTGTGTTCCGTCCGAAAAGGTATCATCGCAGTGTTCAAAAAAATCGGTGCTGCTTTCATTTTTCCAACCGCTGTGGAATTTGATTCCCCTGCTTTTTCCTGTTGAGAATGAGCCTCTGTAAATGGAGAAATCATTATTTACGGTGTTTTCGGAGTAAAGGTTGATGTATTTCAGATAGATTCCGCTGTAAAGCTCGGTGTCAGAATTGCTGTTTGCGGTGGTATCAAGAATATAGAACGCACCGCTTGCAGGAGCAACCTGCATATTGAGGTAAACCGAGTCATAAAGCCTGTTCTGTAAGGCATCAAGTGCCTCAGAATGATTTTCCAGTTCTTCAAAGCTGATATGATTCTCAGTCAAATAGTCCTGGATTGCATCCGAAAGCTGTCCCGAAAAGGAGATCGCACAAGCCGCAAGCTCGTCGCAGTCACCCTCGATACTGTCCGAGCAGGCAGAAAGCTGTGCATTAAGGTCATTCATGATCTGTCTGTTGTTGGGATTGAGAATACCGAACAGGTTCAGCAGAATGATGATCACTGCAAGAAACAGACAGATGACTGAAAAAACATAGAAAGCGAATCTTCTCCGCATGGACAAGCCTTCCTCTTTGAACTGCGTTATAAGGCTCTTGATGTCAAGGTATTTCAGTATATTCATAGCCATACCCTCACATATCCTTATCGCAAAGCGTTTTCAGTTCATCAAGGGAAGATGCGGCAAGCTCGTTCAGTACAGCTTCCTGATCCTCACCGTTTGCAGTCCGTTCAACATACCGGTTGTGTGCGGATTTCAGCAGCAGCTTGACATTCTGCTCGAAATCGCTCTGAATATCCGAAGCGTTGCTGTAAAGAGGCAGGGAATACAGCTCGTGACTGCGCATCATCCCGCTTATCATATCATACAAATTCCGGTAGCTTTCATGTTCCGCAATGCCCGTATCGGCGAAAAGCTCCGTAAAAGCCTCATCTGTAACAGGGAGATAGCCTGTGCTTGTCACAAAGCGCAGGTTATTTTCTTTTTCGGTAAGCCATCTTGCAAAAATATATGCGCCGTAATTCTGGCGCTCATCATCGCTCTTTACAGCGAAAAGTCCACCGCCTCTGTGGACAGCGGCAGGCGCACCCTCCGTGAACACAGGGTACGGCAAGGAAACCGAGGTGATCGTTTCGGTTGTGTTGTCGGGATAGAACACCATTTCAGGCTGATAAAGAATATCAGCGGTTGAGCCTATATTAGAGATGATTTCAACGGTTTTCCAGCGTGAAGCGGCATATCCGTCATCAAGGCATATTCCGCCGCAGATCGCCGCCTTGCTTAAAGGATACCACACCTGTTCAAAGGCTTCATCATGCAGATTCAGCTTTCCGTCTTTGATGAATTCGCCGCCGCAGGCTTTCATTCCGATGTATGCATAGTTGTAAAAATCGTTGATCTGCGTGAAATTCTGACCGTCTGACCAGTCGTAATAGATGTTTGCTGTTTCAAAAAAGCCCTCAAAGGTTTGAAGCTTATCGGTCGATACACCTGTTTCGGCACTGAATCTGTCGAACAGCGTCTTGTTCAGGAACAATCCCTCAGAGGATTTGGCAACAGGCAGCATCAGCAATCTGTCGTCGAAATACCCCTCTGCAATAAACTCATCTCTGAAAGCAGAAAGCTCTTCTTCCGAAAAGTAGTTGTTCCAGCAAAGAAGCTTGTCCTCTCCCACAATTTCCGCTACTCTTGGATATGCGGTAAACAGGTCGGGCAGATCCTCTGCACCCGGCTCACCGTTTGCCGAAGCGGAAAGAGCCTTGTCGATTGCCGAAGAGCTTGTCACCGATACAACATTTACCGTAACGCCGTTTTCTCTGCCGACGGTATCATTGAACTGGTCAATTGCATCATTGAGGGGAGAATTTGTCTGACTGCCATAAACGTGCCACATTGTCAGTGTCACAGGATGATCAGCGTCAGGCTTTGTTTTATCTGAACAGCCTGAAAAGCAGACTGCTGTCATTGCAAAGGTTAAAATGATAGAAAGAATCTTTTTCATAATATATTCCCTTTCTGTACGGGTACACTACCCGATTTCCTACCCATTTTTGTGTATTTATTTCATTTTCCTACCCATTTTTTACGATTAGGGTAGTGCGGAAAAGCGTGTTTTTTGATACAATAATAACTGCAAGGGTAAAAGAGAGTATATATCCTGCTTGCATTTGGGGTACTCTGTTATGTTCCTGTGGGTGCGCCAACAGTCACAGGAACCGCCCATCTATTTATTTTAGCATATTGCAGCGATTAAGTCAAGATTCAAAAAACAAAAAATAGCAACCAAGAAACAATCTCATAAAGGAGGATGTACAGATGGGATTATTTGATTCGCTTTTGAAATCAGCAGGAAATGCACTCAGGAACGAAACCGCAAAGGCAGCAAGCAATGCTGTTTCATCGGTAGGAAAAGGACAGAACCGCACAGAAAGCTTTACCTTTTCCGCATTGCCGAATAGTCTTGCAGAGCTGCAGGCTATGCCCGAGGCGTCTCTCGATTCCCCATTCAAGACAACAGCACTTACAATTGCTGTGCTTTGCGCTTATGAAAAAAATCCTGACGGCTGTATCGAAATGCTGAACTTCCTCAAAGGCCCTGCTGAGGTAAGCAACTACGAAAAGGGCTTTATCAAGGAACGACTGACAGGGAAGTATTATAAGACATTCTCATTCTTCGAGGGAGCAACGCCAGAAAACGGCTACAAGCCGAACACGCCTTATGTTATAAAGGTAAGTGAAAATCCCTATTCCTTTGACGAGGAAAACTGGGCAACCCTTTATGTTACAAGCGGAGGGGCAGACAATCCCCGCCCGATCAAGCTGAGAAAGAAGCCGTCTGTGGGTCAGTGGTTCTTGAACGATATTCAGTGCCTTGCGGACATCCGTGTTCCCGTTGCGGAAGACCCGTGGGCGTAATAAAGGAGGATTAGTATGGGTTTATTCAGTAAGGAAGCCTGCGTTTTCTGCGGCACAGAGGTTGGTATGCTGAAGCGTTCAAAGCTTCAGACGAAGGAATACATCTGCAGCGATTGCAAGCGAAAGACAAATCCCTTTGCGAGAATGGATTATACCTCAAAGGATAACGCACAGCGTATGATAGATACGCTTGCACAGGAAGCAGCTGACTTTGAAGCAAGCTTTGACAGCGCCGAAAATCGTTTTCAGAGTGCTGAAAGAAGCTTCAAAACATGGGATCTGGGGCGTCTCAGAATTCAGTACCGCTGCAACACAAGACTTGGTGCATTCCAGATGATCAGCGAGGAACACAGCCGTTATGAGCATGTACCTGTGTTTTATTTTGACTCGATGATACCCTATCAGTTCGATGACGGCAATCCGCAGCTGTCCGACATGCGAAAGCATGAGATCATGGACGAATCGGCGGAGTATGTCACAGTCAAAGAGGAAAAGGACAGCGAAGGCAAGATTGCAGCTTGTACAGTGATTATTCCGTATAATGACATCTGTATCCGAGAGATAAAACTGCGGGCAAGTATAAGCGACGAAAGCGGCAAGAAAGTCTTTTACGATCTGGCGGATAGAATGAACAGTGACAGAAAGGTGTGGATCGCCAAAGGCATCTTTGATGCGGAAAGAAAAAACAAAATGCAGATCCGCAACCTTGGCGACACAGCCGCTGCAGTACTCAAAGCTGCTGTTACGGGCGGAAATGTTGAGGAAGCTGTGAAACAGGGTGTTGACACGGCAAATGACATTGAAGAAGGCAAGGTAAAGCAGGGCTTCTTCGGCAGATTATTCAGAAAGTAGGAAAGATTTATGAAAATGAAGAAAACATTGGCATTCCTCCTCGCTGCAGCGACAGTGGTTTCACTGTCCGGCTGCGGCGGCAATCAGGGAACGGAAAGCACAGAATCGAAAGAAAATACAACCACAGCTTCGGAAGAACCGACAACAGCCGCAGCAACGGAAGCGGATACCACAGAAGCTCCGACCACAGAAGCCGCTGCAAGCAATGCAGAAAGTGTGAAAGTTTTCTACGGCTGGGGTTCCAGCTCTGACGAGGCAAAATATACTGCGGAGATCTTTTGCCCTGAGGGAGCAGAATTTGACGAATCCACACTGGAAACTTATGAAGAGGACGGCAGCGTCATGGGGGCAATTGTGTTCGATGAGGTCAATGAATACAGGGCTGTCAGCTGCATGCACTGGCATCGTGACGCATACAACGACGAGCCTCTGAATTATCCGATCATTGCACAGCTGTATTTTGACGGAGAGCTTGATGCTGAAACCGCAGCCGAGAACAGCAGCTGCTCCCAGAATGTCACACCGCTGGGATTTCAGTGGAACGGCTATGATGTGGTTCTGATCGAAACAACCTACACATTTCTGGATTATGGCGAACAGACCGATGTATTTGTCGGCGTGGAATATGACCTCGATTACTGGAAAACAGAAGAGGGAACGGGCAAGATTCTGGATCTGACAACAAAGGCTTTGTTCGGATTCGATGTGTACTCTACCGGATGGAACGATTTCACACAGGAGCAGTACGCATGGATCGCTGGGGAACTGTTCGGCGTGGATTCCGGTGTTTCCAATCCCTTTGCTGTGGAGGAAGAAACAACGGAAGCCACCGTCAGCATCGACAAGAACGCCCTTGTCGGCGAATGGATTGATCCCACAAGCGACTGGGAGGATACTTATATCTTCAATGCAGACGGCACAGGCACATTCATCAGCGGACCGGAATATGATTTCACCTATGAAGTCAGCGGAGATACACTGACGCTGACTTATGCAGAGGATGACATTGAGGAATTCACCGCAACGGTGGATGGCAGCAAGCTTGTTCTGGTGGATAAGCAATTCGGCTACGAGCAGCAGTTTACAAAGTCTGCGGAAGAAACACCGACAGAAGCTGAAACAGAGGCATCGGATGATACAAATGAGCCAGATCCCAAATCCGAAATCATTGGCACTTGGAAAGAAAGCGAAACCGGTCTTGACGAAACGTTTACCTTCAACGCTGACGGAACAGGAGAATACAGCTGTTTATACGATGGCGAAACATATGAGTGCGGATTCACATATGATTTCTTAAGAAGCGATTATGTTGATATCTACTATGATGATGATACGGAAGGCGGATTCCAGTTTGAAATTGCTGATGACACAATGACTGTCAGAAATGAGTATGTGGATGGTTTATCTTATACACGTCAGTAAGCTTTCGGCAAAAACACAGAGCGAAGGAGTCTATGCTCTTTCGCTCTTGTGTTTAGGTCGTGTTGATACTAAGCCTGACAACACATCTTTTCGGCAAAATTTCACGCATCCTGCGTTGAAAAGGTTTGAGAGGCGACAGCCTGACTGCACCTTTGTTGCGCCTGTAGGAGATGATTTCTTTACCTTAGGATATGACGGTATGCCTGTAATGAAATAACAGGAATTATCACCGCAATTTTGGAACACTTTTGCGGTGACAGATGATAAATACAAACAAGGAGGTCAGAAAAATGAAAAAGGCAATCCATCGTTTACTATCAGCCGCCGTTGCAGCTGCAATGCTTTTCTGCATAGCAGTCAGCGGTGTATCAGCAGCAGAACTTGGCACGTATGATGCAGTCGTCAGCATTGCCCATCCTCGTCCCGGTGAAGCAGCGCAGAAGCCTGTGATCACAGAATCGGGCACGGAGATCGAGTTCCTTGGCTGTATCTGGATGGAATCCAGCACGGGCTATGCAATGGTGTATGATCACCCCATTCTCACATGGATGATGGGAATTGAAGGTTTTGCAGGTTATAACGGCTCCTTCACCACATTTACAGATACAGACGAGTATGATGTCACCGTTCTTGGCAGGATCGAAAATTACACCGGCCCGGCAAGCAATCTGGGCGAGGCGACCTTTGTGGATGCCGGCACCGGTGAAACCATCGACACGGGCAATGTACAGGTCATGTCCGTATCCGCGCTGCTCTCCATGCTTGGAAGTGAAACGGCGCTTCCTGTGGGCCTGACAGCATTTGATGCGCTTGTGACGATTTCTATAGACGGAGAATTGATGTGTTCGCCTGAGGGACACATCCACGAATGTTCAAACGTGGCATACGATGAAATTCAGCACTGGCAGGAGTGCAAATGCGGTGCTGCAATGAGAGGAACATTTTATGAGCACTCCTGCGCTTACACAATTAACGAACCGTGGCAGATCGTCAAAACCGCCACGGCGACAGAAAGCGGACTGTGGGAAAAGAAATGCAGCTGCGGACAGGTAATGGAATCCATCATCATTCCGCCGAAAAGCGAACAGACCATTGTTTCCACCTACGAAGAGCTGCAGTCGGCACTTGCAGAGGGCGGAAAGCAGTGGATCACACTTGATGTAAGCGGATCGACAAAATGGACTGTACAGACCGATATGGAATATGACAATATGCTTGTTCTGGATGATCCGGATGCAGAAATTGTTTTAGATATGAACGGCTGCGGTCTTGCAAGAGAAACGGGCAGATATGACGAAGCACTGTTTGATATTGCGGCGGGTTCGCTGAGAGTCATCAGCAAATCTGTGGCAACACCTACGGACAGCAGCAACAATCTGCATTTTTCAAGTGCTGCAAGCGAGGACTGCGTATTCCGTGTGCATGAAGGTGCATCGCTCCGTCTGACCAATGTTTCTGCCATGTCACCTACGGACGAATGGGCATACAGCTGTCCGTCTGTCATTTCAAAGGGCAATCTGCAGATTGACGGCGGAAGCTATTATCTGTATGACAACAATTTCTCGCCCTCAGCAAGTGAGTACGCACTTGCCTCTGTCGTCCTCGATGGTGGTACGGCTGTGATTAACGAAGGTACGTTCGACGGCAAGGGCTGTGGCGTGCTTGTCAGAGGCGATACAAAGCTTACCATCAACGCTGGCACTTTCAGCAGTTGGAATTATGGATTGTATCAGACAGGAGACGCAAAGGTGATCATCAACGGCGGATTATTTGAGGATAGTGAAGGTTACCAAAGCTTTGGTTTTTATATGGACGGCGGAACTGCAAGGATTTACAGCGGAAACTTTTACGGAAATACAGCGGGAGCTTATGCAAAAAGCGGTGATATCTGCATCAGCAAAGGCTATTTCAAAATGATGGAAGATACAGGATACGGCGCATTTTCGTTTAACGTAACGGATGTCAGTGCCGAAATCATCCGTGGCGACTTCAGAGGTACAAAATGCATCTCAACCCGTTGGGATATGTTTGATGAGTTCACGGAAGAGGAACCAAGCGCATACATCGCTTACGGCTCCACTGCAACAGATTCAGGAAAGTTGATTGACCTTTCCGAAGCAACAACATATATCGGCGAGGATTATCTTGAAGTCACAACAACCAAGCCTGTATTTACCTTGCAGCCTGAGGATGCAGTGATCTATGAAGGCGGAAGTGTACAGTTCAAGGTAAAAGCGGATCATGCCGACAGCTATTACTGGTATATCACAGATGCGGATGATGAAATGCTTCAGCCCTATGACTGGTCGGATGTGGAGCAAGATTGCGATGTATCGGGTATAGAATCGGATACACTGATCATCGAAAACGCCGGAAGCTGGCTGCATGACAAGGCCGTTTACTGCGAGGCATACAACGGAAGCTACAAGCTTTCGGATACAGCCGTTATTACTGTCAAGCCGATTGTAAGAGGCGATGTTAATGCGGATGATGTGTTTACAGTTGCAGATGTGGTTATGTTGCAGAAGTGGCTGATCTGCGCACCGGATGCAAAGCTCACCTGTTGGCAGAATGGCGATTTGTGCAGCGACAACAAGATTGATGTGTTTGACCTTTGTATTATGAAACGTGAGCTGCTTAAGATGAGTTAAGCAGTCATTTCCCGAAGTGTATAGCGAAAATTCCCCATGCAGATAATTGAAAGTCTGTATGGGGATTCTGTTTCGTTGTAAGGAGATTCTTCATTAAGTGCATTAGCGCATTTGAAGTATCAATCAATTAGGGTTTGCATCATAAACGTCCCCTGTGAATGAAGCCCCCTTGGGTTCGTAAGGATACAAAGAAAACCGCCAAAAATGTCTATCCTTAGCGGTTTTTTATTGGAGCTTGTGACAGGATTCGAACCTGCGACCCGTTCATTACGAATGAACTGCTCTACCGACTGAGCCACACAAGCATCTATGCAATTGTACTCCGGATGATCCGGCGGGAGTAATCTAACAGATTTATTATACCACATCCTGCCGGAATTGTCAAGTATTTTTCAGAGAATTTTCAGCATCCGTTATTCTCGTGGGAGTTATTGGCATCCCGTCGGCGTTTCTTTTTCTTCATCTGCTCATAAATAAAAATCGCTGTAAAAGACCCTAAAAACAAAATGCCGCTGAAATTCCACGAAATCTTCTCCACTTTATCATCCGCTGTGACCACTTTATTTTCGCCGGTTTTCCGGTCGGTTCGCAGAAGTGCGCCGTCCGTATACTGATAATCATAATCTGCCGTTTCAATCAGAATGCGTTGATTCCGGCAGACATCCTCCCAGAACTGTTCACTTTCCGTCGTGTCCGGCATTTCATAAACAACAGCTTCGTCCTTGCCCGAAATGAGGATATAATCAAATTTCACACTGCTTTTCCGGCAGATGATCAGTGCATCGCCATCCCAGAAAACCGACTGTTCAGCATGATTCGGGTCAAAGTCGATTCCATAAAGAAATTCCAGATCGCTGTCATACACGTTGATATTGTGATCTGCGAAACTCACCGCAATTTCCCCATGCTCCGAAACCGCATAGGAATTGATCGTCCCCTTTGATTCCCGTGAGAGAAACTGCACATCTTCGTCCTTTGGTACTGGGCATGTTATAATATCAAGTGCAACAATTTACAAAAAAGAAATGACTTCAAGCTAACCGAAGGTGTAAAATGAAGTTACCACACAAACATTACACGGAGGTTAACATGAAGCCATATACTCATTTTACACTGGAAGAAAGA
>JAZQCT010000063.1:0-57417 GCA_045546475.1 Oscillospiraceae bacterium | reverse complement strand
GTGCCGTCTTCGTTCAGGACGTTTTCATTCACAGTAATATCTGCTGTGAGAACTGCGTCTGCACTTGCCTGATCGCCGCCCTCGTTGACATGCTCCATGAACCAGTACAGCTGACCTGCATTTGCGATCTCGTACACGCCGTTGTTATCCGTATCGGATGCGGGCTGATAGCCATCTTCACAGTCCGTATTCGTGCAGAAACCGTTCACATAGGCATGTACCTGCGCATCGCCCTCGGTGTTGCTGTAGAATGTACCGCGGCATTCGCTCTCGCACTGATAAACCTTGTCGCCGCCAAGTACGGGATAGGTATCCTCGCCGATGGTCTGACCCCAGACATGGAGGACATCGCCGTTCTCGTCCGTTTCCGTCTGTGCGGACTGGAGGAGATATGCCACCTCGCCGCTCTTGAATTCTTCGGTCGTTTTGCCAAGAACATCGGTGGTTGTGCCGTAATCATACTCGAACGCATTACCGGTGAATACAGTGCTGTCATAGTAGCAGTTTGTGATTATGTCATTGTTGAAGCCGCACACGCCGCCAACACTGCTATCGGCCGTCACACTGCCGCTGTTTGTGCAGTTTTTGATCGTGCCAGTATCAACGTAACCACACACGCCGCCAACATTATCAGTACCAGTCACATTGCCGCTGTTTGCGCTGTTGGTGATTGTGCCGTAATTGTAGCCGCACACGCCGCCAACATTACCAATACCTGTCATGTTGCCGCTGTTTGTGCTGTTTGTGATTGTGCCATAATTGTAGCCGCACACGCCGCCGACATAATTCGAACCTGCCACACTGCCGCTGTTTGCGCTGTTGGTGATTGTGCCGTAATTGTAGCCGCACACGCCGCCGACATAATTCGAACCTGCCACACTGCCGCTGTTTTTGCAGTTTGTAATCATGCCTTGAGCATTGTAACCGCACACGCCGCCGACATAATTCGAACCTGCCACACTGCCGTTGTTTATACAGTTTGTGATTATGTTATAATAATTTTCACCGCATACGCCGCCGACACGACTATCGCCTGTCACACTTCCGTTGTTTGTACAGTCTGTGAGCTTGCCCAAACTGTTGCTTCCGCACACGCCGCCGACAAAATCTATACCATTCACACTGCCGCTGTTTGTGCTGTTGGTGATTGTGCCACCATTCAAGCCGCACACGCCGCCGACATAATATTTAGCATTGAAATAGGAATCTGCCACGTTTACATTACAAATTTCCGCACCGGATACAGTCCATCCAAACAGGCCAGCATAATCCTGCTCTGCATTGTCAAAATACAGTCCGCTGATGGTGTGTTCCTGACCGTCAAAAGCACCGTTGTAGTAAACGTCTTCTTCACCGTTCTCGCCGTCACTGTCGTACCGATAACCAATCGGGAACCACGCACGGAAATTGCCCTTTGCGAGTGTACAGTCTTCGTTCAGGACATTTTCGTTTACGGTGATGTCCGCTGTGAGAATCGCATCCGTTTCAGTATTGCCTGCATTAACATACTCCATGAACCAGTACAGCTGACCTGCATTTGCGATCTCGTACACGCCGTCGCCATCCGTATCGGCTGCGGGTTCGTAGGAATCACACGCCAGACAGAAGCCGTTCTCATATTCCGGATGTACACAGCCGGGGGTATTGCCGCAGTGCACGCAGGTGCCGTTCACGAAATCGTGACTCGGGCTGTCCTTTTTCACATTGTTGTAGGTTTTCTGTGTGCTGTAGCAGTCCTTGTAGCCGTAGTAAACTGTATCATCGCTCAGTACCGGATAAGCGTCCGTGCCGAGCTTCTGTCCCCAGGTTTCGCCGGGGAATGTGAATTCATTACTGCCGACTTCAAACGTGATGCCCTGCGAAAGAAGATATGCTACCTCGCCGGAGTTGAACTGGGCAGGTGTCATACCGGAAACATTGCGCACGATCTCAGCATCTTCACCTGTCGCATTTCCGGAATATGCTGTGCTGTCGTAGTAGCAGTTTACGAGAATATCTCTGGAACATGCGCCATATAAACCACCGACTGCTTCTCCGCTGCCGCTTACGCTGCCGATATGATAGCAGTTGGCGATGAGACCGCCTCGACCGCCGCCGCAGATACCGCCGACATTATTCGTGCCATTCACGCTGCCAATATGGTAACTGTTTGTGATGATACCATAATGATACCCACACACGCCGCCGACATATTCACCGCCATTGAAATAGGAATCTGTCACACCTACATTGCTGATACCCTCAAGAGTTGAATGAGAAACAATTCCAAACAAGCCAACATATCCCTGTTCTGTATTGTTGAAGTACAATCCGCTGATGGTGTGTCCCTGTCCGTCAAATGTGCCGGTATAGGAAACCACCTCCTCATGTCCATCTTCGTTAAGGTCATAACGAAAACCAATCGGGAACCATTCACGGAAATTGCTGCTGTCGCCGTTCAGAGTGCCGTCCTCGTTCAGGACATTCTCATTTACAGTAATATCCGCTGTGAGGACTGCATCTGCGTTCGCATGATCGCCGCCCTCGTTGACATATTTCATGAACCAGTACAGCTGACCGCCGTTTGCGATCTCATAGAAATCATCCGTGGTATCGTCTGCTGTGTCATTGTCATTAAGGACTGCCGGCTGGTATGCACCGCAGGAGTAGAAGCCGTTTGCAATCGTACATTCCGGATTCACATTAGCAGAATCCGTTGTGCCGTATTCAGAATCGCATACGGAGCAGTATGCCAGATTGTGGCAGTCCGCTGCGCTGTCATTCTCCGCAGTGGTGGAATGCGGTTCGGCTTCCGCCGCTGTCTTATAACCCACGGGACAGTCCAGACACACCGTTTCCGGTGTGTGGGTGTCCGCCGTGATATTGGTATAGCTCACCGCACCATCCGTATTGTGGACATGCTCCACGCCGTCCACCAGAATGACTGCGTCGTCCGCAATTATCAGCAGCTCCGGATTGGTGATGAAACCGCCATTCACGAAGCTGATTCTCTTGCCGCTTGCAATGGTCAACTCCTCCGTGAGGGTATTCTCACCCTTCACAGTCGCATTGCCGTCCTGCATCAGGATGCCGCCGGTCTGGGTGAGGCTTTGCACCGTATCCGCTGTGACAACGCCGCCGGTGAGATTGACTGCGGTGCAGGTGCCGGAATAGGTTTTATCTTCTCCACTATAATTGTAATAACATAAGCCGCCGCCAATATCGTACGCACTGTAGTTGTCATCCGAGCCGCCCACTGCATTGACTGTACCGTTCTCAATGGTGATCGTTCCGGCACCTATGTCATTACCATTACCGCCGATACCTGCCGCAAAGGAATAATTACCATATCCTTGGGAATCGGTGTAACGAACATGGCTGCCAACCGCACACAGACTGCCGCTGCCGTCAATGGTGAGGGACGCATTCACCGGAACATGAATACCGGCATAGGCATGGAAGGTCGACGTACCGCCTGTCAGGATATTTTTGCCGACAAGCGTCACATTTGCCACTGCATACCTGGCGATGGATAGCGGTGAAGCCTCCGCAGGGGAACTATTCACATTGTCAAGGATGATATCATGCGTACCGCCTGCTACCGTGATGGCATTGGTGGTGGAATCGCCATCCGTAATCGTAGCACTGCCGGAATAGTACTGCTTCTCCCCGTCACCGATGGTATAGGACAAAACACCTTCCTCCATAGAAAACACAATATTTCCGTCTGAAAGATTCAGCGCAGGATCTTCGATCATAATACCATCAAGTACATATGTACCGGATTCGGATTTTGTATAGCTGTTCTCTCCAAGCAGGATCTCAGTAATCTCCGTCCCCTCCGGCAGCCAGCAATACAGCTGATTGTCAATGGTCGCCACGCCATCAAAGCCGAAGTCCTCTGGAAATCCCGTGCCGCCGGAAACAGCCGTACCGTCCTCTGCATTCAGAATGGTAAAGCTCTGGAGGGATACATTCTCTCCTGCACTGTTCTGCACAGCTGACACAGGGGCAGGATCGCTTATATTATCCTCTCCCACGCCGATCACATCCGCATAAATATTGCCGCCATTGATGATGACCGTGGCATCGGCAGATTGATAACAGCTATGAGAAGAATCAGTAGAGGAATCATACATCATATAAGAAAAACCTCCGCTTCCGATGTCCGCTGCAGCATACCGTCCGAAATCCACAGTGATCGTACCGCCGTTAATGGTAATCGTTCCGACAGCATTCGTACCGCTGCCGCCGATGCCTGCTGCATAATCATATGCACTGGCTGAAGAGTAAACACAATAGTTGCTTCCTGCTGCTGTGATCGTACCGTTGTTGATGGTGATCGCACCGCTTGCAGTATCCACATTTGCACCAATGCCGGCACCGCCATAGCTGCCCGCTGCATCCAGACTGCCGTTACCGTCGATCGTCACCGATGCACCGGATGCAACATACAGTCCTGCACAGCCGACACCGCCCGTCAATGCATTTGTGCCGGAAAGTGTCAACGCTACACTCGCAGAATCATTGACAGTAAATGCCGGAATACCGGTTTCTTTGATTTGATAATAGGACTGTTCGCCGGTACTGCTGACATCAATGCCTGCATTGTCAAGCGTGATCTGATGCATACCGCCATTCACAGTCACCGTGTACTCTGTGGATGTACCCGTGATGCTGTAGCCGTCGGGATCGGCTTCAGTCTGCTCCGTGCCGTCTGCACCATAGCCAGAAAGCGTGCCGTCACCGATGGTGATGCTGCCATAGCTGATGTCGAGGACGGTCTGCACGCCGTCGCTCTCTGCTGCGGATGCGGTCATCGGAATGGAAAATGTTCCATTCGGGAAGTGCAGAAATGTCATACTGCACATTGCCAGTGACGCTGTGAACGCCAAAGCTCTCTTAAATTTACTTCTCATGAAAACCCCTCCTTATCAAGGTTCTCAGGGAATATATACCCTTTCAATCGCTGTAATCACATCGTTCTCGGTTTTCACAATGGTATTGGAATTGATAAATCCGGCAGCACCGTGATCCAGTGCGGAAAATTCCTCCGCTGTGTATGTGACGGGGTTATCCAGATCAGAGCTGTCCGTCAGCACGAAATTTTCAGCAATTGGATAAGTGTTTTCGCCGATCTCATAGTAGGATTTCACATCATTCATGCCCGATTCAAAGTACACTGCGCCGTCATCTGTCTTGAAGTAACGTCCGCCGTTTTCAATACCGCCGTTGATTATTACGGTTCCGTCCGCTCTTGTTTCGATCGTGTCCACCACGACCTCATGACCAAGACACCAGATCACATCACCCTTTTTCAGTGCCGTAATGTCATCGCCGCTGAACAGCTCATAGCGGTAGATCATCACGGTCAGTGAGAGTGAACCATCATCCGCCTTTACAAGATCCTCCTCTGTAAAGGAAGCGGCAAAGGAGGCGTTTCCAAATTCCTCCGGTCCCTGATACCGCCCCAACGGTCCATTCAGCGCAAACACTTCATTTTTTTCTGCCGCAGCAGCTGTCTCGGCTGTCGTTTCAGCGGCTTCCTCAGTTTCTGCTTCTGTTGTTTTCTCAGTTACAGCTTCTGTTGTCTCCTCGGTTTCTGCTTCAGTGGCTTTTTCTGTCTCTGCTTCAGTCACTTTCTCGGTTTCCGCTTCAGTGACCTTCTCCGTCTCTGCTTCGGCGGATTGTTCAGTTACTTCTGCCTGTGTACCGGCATTGCTGCCGGAATTGGTCAGGGTTTCCTCTGCTGTGCCGGCACAACCTGTCAGTGCCGCGGAAAGCATTGCTGCAAAAATGAAAGCTGTTTTTTTCATAAACTGACTCCTTACTCTGATCAATGGGTTTCTTTGCTCTTGTTTTTTTGCGATTTTTCAATCATTTTCTGTCTTGTTGTCTCCACTGCCTGCCAGTTGACAGCGGTGATATAATCCTTGAAGTCGGAGAGGATCTTCCTTGCCAGACTTCTGTAGTCCATTGCAATGATCTTTTCGATCTTCTGATTGCGCAGCTGCTCCGGTACATTGTACAGCCGCAGGATGGCATCCAGTCCGCTTGCGACCCGCAGATCGAGCGAAACGCTGGAATTTCCCAATGAGGAGAACATGCCGTATTCGATACCGGAGTACAGATCCTCCATGATCTCAAACTGCTCGTCCGTCCAGTCAGCACAAAATTCCGCAAAGATCTGCTGCGTCTTCTTCGTGTCGTTCTCCCGGATGACCGCAAGGGGCATGGGATAGCGGTATGCCGAAAGGTATATATCCCGAATCGCTTCGTTTTCCTCCGCAGCCGCACACATCGTTGCAAATTCAATGCACAGTGCAAGCAGAGGGGATTTGTCCTCATGCTGAAAAATCTCGATCATCCGCCGCTGGAAATCACACAGCTCCTTGACAAATTCCGTGAGAATATGTTCTCTCAGGGGATAGTGGAATGTGAGATTGCCGGGACTGATCTGCAGTGTTTCTGCGATCACCTTGTTTTCCGTCGCGCTGAAGCCTTGCTCAAGATACAGTTTCGATGCTAACTGTAAGATCATTTCCTTGGTCGGGCGGTTTCTTGTTCCTCTTGCGATAATTAACACCTCTTTCTGATGTATTCCATGCAAAAATTGCATTTCTTTCCTTTATTATACACGAAAATGCAATAGTTGTCAATAGGATTGCCACTATTTTTGAAAAAGAAATATTTTTTCATAGGATAATAAAACGAGCCTGTGCTGACCAGCACAGGCTCGTTCGTATCGTTTATCTTGTCAGCAGCATCCGTTTCAGCCATGCCAGGTCGAAGCCGTCCAGTCTGCTATCCGCACAAAGCTCCGCATTCTCAGCCTGTGCAGTCGTGAGGTCAGTTTTGCCGAGGAGGTATTTCTGAAGGAGTACAGCATCGGCAACATTCACAGTACCATCCGCATTGGCATCACCGGCAAGCGGTTCGGGCGTTGTGAAGGGGATCTCAGAATAGCTGCCCGTATCGCTTGAATAGCACCACAGACTGCCGTCCGTGCGCAGGAAATAGGCATATACCGTTTCGCCGTATCCGGCATAATCATTGTCCACGAACTGCGCGACATCAGTAATACCTGTCTTGACTCCGCGGCAGTCAATGGTCAGCACGCTGTCCAGTGACAGATGGTAGTCATGCCCGACGGACGGATCACTCATCATCTTGCCGTCTTCCGTGTACCAGACCGAGAAGTTTGCAGCATCCAGATAATGCACCACCTCTTCTTCCAGCTGATTCTCACACAGCGTCACTTCCTTGTGCGTACTCGGCAGCTTCGCTTTGCCGTCCGTGGTGATGTAGATAATGGCAGGATAGGAATATTCCTCATACCTGTAATAGCCCACAGCCTGCACATTTTCCGCAATCTGTACGGCTGCCGGTGCTTCACCCTTTTCAGTAGTAATCTCCCAGAGAATCTGGTTCTTGTCCACAAAATACCTGCCTTGTGAGGAAACAACATCGGTAATGCCCATCGGGAATACCTCCCAGCGGTAGCTGCCGTCCTCCTGCAGCATGTATGCCCTTGTCATGACCTCGCCATCAGTGCTGAAAAAGTACTGTCCCACCTTGGAATCCGATGTACCAAAGCCGGAATAGAGGTAGTCCGCATAGAATTCGCCGTTTTCCTCACGGATTGCATACGCACCGCCGTCACCTGCAACGCAGACTCCGTTCTCTGCATAGTCAAATTCCAGGTCACTTTGCAAAGGCTTGCCATCGACCGTGACCGAACCGTCCTGATACAGCACAATGTCACAGTGATTGTTTCTTCCGGTTTCATTATAGATGTACGCATAGTGGAAGGACTCCACATTTTCTGCCTCCACCTGCAGTGCACCGTCATTCAGGGAATACAGGGTATTGCCCTTCAGCAGTGCCGTACCGATGCCGCCGCCGTGGTGGATGGCACTGAGTACCTCCGGCAGTTCTTCAGCTGTTTCATGCAGCGGGATCGCTTCGGGTGTGAAGTCCTCCACAGTGATCGTGCCTGTAAATTCTTCGTTTCCGTAAATGGACAGCGTGAAGGTCGTTTCCCCGACCTCCTTACCGTAGAAAATGCTGTTGGAGGACGGGGACTGCACTGTGCCGTAGGTGTCCAGACAGGCAACATCGGTATCCCCGATCGTCAGCATGAGGTCATTCGTGCTGAACAGTCCCTCCGGAAATACGCCGCCCTTTGCAGCAAAGCCTTTCTGCACTGTGACATCCTCCACACGCATGATGGAGAGCAGCTCGGAATCGGAAAACGGCGTGCATTCCTGCATCCGGCAGTAGTCAAGCTGCATCTCACCGAGAAAGCCGATGGAACTGAGCGTCACATTGTACATCTGTATGGAGTCGATCTGCGGAACCTGCAGAAGCGACTGTGCAGCGGCATCGCTGAGCGTACCCTCCTCCAGTATGAGAGAGGTGAGCGACTCCATCCCAGCCATCCAGCTCAGATCTTCAAAGCCGCACGGGTTCATCCGCAGACTCAGCACGCTGCGAAATTCCTCCTCCGTAACGACACCGTCCTCGTTGTCGTCACAGCCGTAGGAATCCAGCAGTAATGCATAGACAGCCTCGTCCACATCCACGGGAACAGCAGTTTCAGCAGATGCCGGAAATACGGTCAGACTTGTGAGCATAGCCAGCGCGGATAAGATTGCAGTAATTTTCTTCATGGTATTTCCCTCCGGTTTCGTTTGGCATTATGGGCATCTCTAAAAACCTCCCTCATGGCAGAATTTCTATGATTGGCATCATCTGCTGCGTCAGAAAATCTTGCAATACATCAAGTATATCCGAATGCGAGATAGGATGCTGTTCGAGCATGAACGGTATGCAGGCAATAGATGTGAGCTTGTATTTCTGCACCATGTTTCCTTGCATCCGATACCGGTCATGTACGAAAATCTGCTCATGTTCCGGTTTTTAGAGATGCCCTTATTATAGCACAATAATGAAGTGATGTCAATGGGGTGCGGTATTAACAATTTCGTCATGCAGTTTTGTCGTTTTTTCAAGAAACGCAAGCATTGCTTTGATCACAGTTGCATTGTTCATCGTACAAAACTCCGGAAAATTTTGTATAAAGAGCAGAATATTTTCTTGAACGCTTGACAAATCATTCAAATGATGGTAGAATATGATTGTTGAATGACACTGCATTCAGCGGTATCCGGCAAGACATGATCAATGGAACACTTTGCCGGCTTCTATCAAAACGAAAGTTAGCAAACGCTAACTGAATAAGGAGGAAAATGTATGGCAATGGTAGAATTTAAGGATGTCACCCGCATCTACAAAAGCGGTGACCATGTGCAGAAGGCGCTCGATGGAGCGACATTCACGCTTGACGAGGGAAAATTCGTGGTGATTTTAGGGCCTTCCGGCGCAGGCAAGAGTACACTCCTGAACATGCTCGGCGGTCTGGACAGTCCCACAAGCGGCACGATCTCGGTAAACGGCAGGGATATTTCCACGCTCACAAATAACGAGCTTGCCGATTACCGTGCGTCAACTGTGGGCTTTGTATTCCAGTTCTACAACCTGATCCCCACGCTGACCGTGCAGGAAAATGTGGCACTCGTCAAAGAAATTTCCCCGAACGCACTGGATGCAAAAGAAATGATCGCAGAGGTAGGACTTTCCGATCATCTGCATAATTTTCCGTCGGAACTCTCCGGCGGCGAACAGCAGAGAGTGTCCATTGCAAGGGCATTGGCGAAGAATCCGAAAATTCTTCTCTGCGATGAGCCGACTGGTGCACTCGACTCCGAAACGGGCGTGCTTGTACTGAAACTATTGCTTTCCATGGCGAAGAACCACGGCAAGACCATTGTCATCGTGACCCATAACCAGAGCATTGCGAAGATGGCGGATGTGGTGATTCGTGTGAAAAACGGTAAGATCCGATCCTGCGAGGAACAGACAGCACCGATGAGTGCGGATGAAGTGGAGTGGTAATATGCTGATTCGTAAATTATTCCGGACTGCGTGGAGCTACAGAGCGCAGTTTCTGTCCATGATCATCATGGTGGCAATCGGCGTGGGCATTTTCCTTGGCTTCAACATTGAGTGGAAGAGTCTGGAGACCGACACCAACGCATTCTTTGAAGATACGCTCTATGCGGATTTCCGCCTGTATGATGAAGCAGGCTTTTCCGAGGACGACATTGCGGCGATAACAGAAATTTCCGGTGTGGATGCCGCCACCCGATACCTTGCCGTCAATGCGGAGGTAAAGGATACGAAGAAATCCGTTTCCCTCAATATTTCGGAGGATTACAATGTTTCCACGATGCTCGTCATGGAGGGAGCAGAGTATGACCCCGATTCCGACGGCATCTGGCTTTCGGACAAATTTGCAGAAAGAAATGACATCGCCATCGGTGATACGCTGGATCTTGTCTATATGGGCATCGACCTCAGCGGCGAGGTCGTGGGGCTTGTGAAAAGCGGTGAGAACATGATCTGCGTTGCCGATGCCAATCAGCTTATGCCCGACCATGAAACCTTTGGCTTTGCGTATATTTCGCCGGAGAAGCTGGAATATGCTCTTGGCATGGCGTTCTATCCGCAGGTGAATCTCCTCTCCGATCTGGAAAAAGAGGAACTGGAGGAAGCTGTGAAGGATGCCATCGGCAGAACGATTCTTGTCACGGACAAGGATGAACATACAGCCTATGCCGGGGCGAAAGGCGAAGCGGAGGAGGGAAAGACCATGGGTTCGATCCTGCCCGTGCTGTTCCTTGCCATCGGTGTGCTGACGATGGTAACGACCATGCATCGTATTGCCGCCAATGAAAAGGTGCAGATCGGCACGCTGAAAGCCCTTGGGTTCCGTGACAGCCGTATCCTGCGGCATTATACCTCCTACGGCTTCATGATCGGTCTGATCGGCACAGCACTCGGTATTGCACTGGGATATGCTGTTGCTGCACTGATCTACAGTCCCACGGGCAGTATGGGCACTTATCTTGATATGCCCGACTGGTCGCTTGTGATGCCGGCGTTCTGTGTTCCGGTACTGATCGGCATTGTGGGTGTGCTCACACTCATCAGTTTTCTTTCCGTCCGGAAGATGCTGGAGGGAACAGCCGCACAGGCACTCCGTCCGTTTACCCCCAAGGCGATGCGGAAAATGTGGATCGAAAACCTGTCGTTCTGGGAAAAGCTTTCGTTCGGAACGAAGTGGAATCTTCGTGATGTCCTCCGTCATAAGGCACGCTCCGCTATGACATTGGTCGGCATCATCGGCTGTATGATCCTGCTGGTGGGCGGACTCGGTATGAAAGACACAATGGCAAGTTTTATGAAAATTCTCGATGAGGATGTCAGCAATTACACGACCAAGGTCAATCTGTCCGAATCCGCTGACAATGCGGATGCAATGGAACTTGCAGAGGAGCTTGACGGCGACTGGCAGGCAAGTGCAGGCATCAGCTACGAAGGAAAAACCGTGACTCTGGAAATTTACGACGCAGATCGGGAGCTGATTCGTTTTGTGAATGCTGACAATGCACTGATGAACCTTTCAGATGAGGGCGTGTACCTTTGCCAGAGGCTCAAAGATACGGCTGAAATCGGCGATATTATCGAATTTTCGCCCTATGGAAGCGAGGAAACCTATGCAGTGAAAGTCGCAGGGTATTTCCGTTCAGTGATGACGGAATCCATCGTCATGACGGATGCCTATGCGGAGAAAGCGGAGATTCCGTACCATATCAGCACGATCTACACGGATGAAGATTCGGAATCTATTGAACAG
Source organism: Oscillospiraceae bacterium (assembly GCA_045546475.1). GTDB lineage: Bacteria > Bacillota > Clostridia > Oscillospirales > Ruminococcaceae > UBA3855. Next base: position 45,677 of record JAZQCT010000063.1, on the reverse strand, counting down.
TCCGCACTGATCGCAGGCAAACAGGACAAGGACATGATCATGGAAACCTACGGAACATTCATGGAGATCATGGATCTGATGGTGCTGATCTTAGTCTTTGCGGCAGTGATTCTGGGTGTTGTGGTGCTGTACAATCTCGGTATCATGAGCTATGTGGAACGCCAGAGGGAGCTTGCAACGCTGAAAGTACTGGGCTTCCGTGACAAGCGTATCGGTGGTCTGCTCATCAGCCAGAATGTGTGGCTGACGGTGCTTGGCGTTCTGCTGGGACTTCCCATGGGCGTGGGTGTGCTGTATGTGCTGATCATTGCGCTTGCAGGCGAATTTGAGCTGAGTCTGACACTCGGTGTGCTGACCTATTCCGTGAGCATTCTGGTGACATTCGGCGTTTCGTTGGTTGTCGGCTGGATGGTTGCACGCAAGAACAAGCATATTGATATGGTGGAGGCTCTTAAGGGGAGGGAGTAACCGTTATCCATACTATAAAAACCCTTTAAAAACTGAGCCGCCGCAGATACAATTCTGCGGCGGGTTTATTTTGTCTGTATAATTCTCTTACACCTTCCCGAACACTGCTGTAACGTACATAAATCCATCCCTGATCTCTGCAAAGATCTCCCCATTCATCTTGTGCATGAGCTGGCGGCAGATGTACAGTCCCAGACCGCTTCCCTTCTGATGCTCTGCGTTTTCACCGCGCCAGAAGCTGTCGAAAATGTGGGGGAGATCGTTTTCAGAAAGCGTGCAGCCGCTGTTCTTTACAGTTACAAGAATACAGCCGTCCTCCTCGGAAAAACTGATTTCTATGATGTTTCCGTCGCCGTATTTGATCGCATTTTCCACGATGTTCTGAACAACTTCTATACTGCGGTCGGGATCGCCGCTGAGGAGGCAATCCGTATAACTGCCCACTCTGAAATCCGTTTTAATCAGGGAAAGCTTTTCTGTATAATACTGTCCGATCTTCGTTACAAGCTCCGACAGATAAAATTCACCCATTCTTACATCAAGGCTGAGAAAATCTTCCCTTGATGCGGTGATGATCTGAGAGACATAGCCTTCGATCTCGTCAGCCTTCGCGTTGATGTTCTCCGCAATTTCAAGCTGTTTTTCCTTTTCTGTATACAGTCCCTTCGACAGTGCCTTGGCATACAGCTTGATCGCGGAGAGGGGCGTTTTGATGTCATGGGAGAGGGAGAGCAGGAGAATTTTCTTATCCCTTTGCAGACCTAATTCCCGCTCCTTCTGCTGCTCCATATTTTCACGGAGCATGTCCACGCCCCAAATAAAACGCCCGAAAAATCGGTTCTTGGTTTCCTTGACCGGTGCGGTCAGATTACCCTTGGAAAGCTCATACGGCACATTTGTCAGGCGTTCAAAGGGTTTCAGTATCTTATACCGGATATACAGCATGATCCCTATAATCACTGCCGCCATCATTCCGAGAATCAGATTTACAGTAAAAATCAGGTTTGGCTTATTCGCTCTGCCGTCCACGGTGTAATCAAAACGGTAAAGCACACCGCCGATCTCACGGATGACATAATCACTGTCGGAATCGTAAAAATCCTTGCTGTATTCTGCAATCTCTGTCACATATTCACACGATGAAAGATCGGGAGTTCCTCCATTTTCGATCTCACGCGCAAGGCGGCTGATCTCCACTCTGTAGGGTCTGCCGCTGTCACCGTGATCCGCCAGCAGCAATGCATTCGCCGCAAGGAATACAAGCAGGATCATCGCTGAAACAAACACAATAATTCTGTTAAACGCTTTCATACTTATACCCCACGCCCCAGACAGTCTGAATTCTCTGCGGATGCTTAGGATCATCCTCGATCTTCTGGCGCAGCCATTTGATATGCACCGTCAGCGTCTGCTGTTCAGAGAAGCTGTCACTGCCCCAGATCTGGCTGAATAAATATTCCTTGCTCAGTGCCTTGCCCTTATTTTCCATCAGCAGCGTGAGCAGATCAAATTCCTTTGCGGTCATATCGACCGACACATCATTTTTGTATACACTGCGGCTGACTTTGTTGATGCGGATATTCCCGTCCGTGATCTCGTCGATGGCATAGCGGCGTTTGAAGATTCCGGCGATTTTCGCAAGCATGATGTCAATATCATAGGGCTTTTCGATATAATCATCCGCCCCGAGTACCAGCCCGTTCAGCTTGTCCTCCTTGCCCGTCTTTGCGCTGACGATAAGGATGGGGGTGTTCGACTCCTCGCGGATTTTTCTGCATACGGCAAAGCCGTCCATGCCGGGGAGCATAATATCCAACACTACGAGCCTTGCGCCGTACTTCTCGTACAGCTGCAAGGCTTTTTCTCCTGTTTCTGCAATGCTGACTGTGTAGTCCTCCGCACGGAGGAAATCACACAGCAGGGATGCAAGTTCTTTGTGATCTTCTACGATTAAAATATCCGTCATAGCATTACCTCCAAACGCCTAAGCCCTCTGCTTGCAAGGGCTTAGGCGTTCTAAAACTATTTCGCGAAACACAGACTTCCCTTACAAGCAATCTCTCAAACGCGAATCGCCCGCGCGGGCTCCGCGCTACCAGCCCATTTCGATCAGCCAGTTGTTCAGTGCACGTTTACGCTCTCTCATCTGGGATGCGTTTTCGCATCTATTTAAATTATACTCCCCTTTGATGTTCCCGTCAACAATATACAGCACTTTTGTGCATTTTGCTGCAACTTTCACATCGTGGGTCACGAGCATAATGGTCGTTCCGTCCGCATTGAGCTTCGCAAGCTCCTCCATTACCTCGTCGGAGGATGTACGGTTCAGTGCGCCGGTCGGCTCATCGGCAAAGAGCATTTTCGGACGGTTGATCATGCTCCGGCAGATGCAGGCACGCTGCAGCTGACCGCCGGATACCTCATTGATGTCATTGTCCGCAATATCAATAATACCCAGCTTCCGCATCAGTCCCTGCGCCCGTTCCATGATCTCCTTGCGGCTTTCCGTGCTTTTCTTAGATTGTACCGCAGGAAGCATGATGTTGTCAAGTACTGTGAGGTTTTTTAACATGTACATCTGCTGGAAGATGAAGCCCATTTCATCCAGACGCAGATCCGCCAGTTCCTTTTCGGACATTCCGGCGATATTCTTTCCGCAGAATGCCACTTCTCCGGCGGTGACGGTATCCATGCCGGATACGGCATAGAGCAGGGTCGATTTGCCCGAACCGGAGGGTCCCATGATCGCAACCATCTCCCCTTCGGCAACGCTGAAATTCACATTCTTCAGCACATTGTTCTGACGCTTGTTGACAATATAGGTCTTGCAGAGATCTCTGACTTCTAACATATTCATAACAATTTTCCTTTCTTTATTCAATACCGGATGCCTGTGCGGCAGTGATGGTCTTGGTATACAGGGATGTGAGCAGTGCGCTGATGATCGTCACTGCAAGGATGACGGCAGGATAGATCACGAACACTTCAAGGGGCTTTACCTCGAACGGTACGCCGAATCTTGCGCCCAGCATCTTGAAGATCGGATCAAGGCAGAGCTTTGTGAGTGCTGGAGATGCCGCTGCACCGATGCTCACGGACAAAATGCCGATGATGACAAACCGCAGGGAATGCCAGCCCATGATCGCACCCGTCTGGAAGCCCATTGCCTTGAGCATGGCGATCTCGCCGCGTTCCTTTGCGATGAAGGAATGTTCCATGAGCAGTGTCACCATTGCAATGATGATCATGCTCAGTACCAGCATCATGGTACGCATTGCGGAGATCGTTTCAGCAACGCCGGTCGCTTCTTCTACAACCTCTCCGGCAGTCTTCGGCATATCAATATCGAACAGCTCTGCAATGCGTTCTGCACGCTCTGCAATTTCTGCTTCATCCGGATGATCTTCAAAATTCAGCTGGAACTGCATAAACCCGATCGCATTACCATAGTCGAGCTTCAGATCCTCATGCAGACGCACGCCTTCACCGAGATTGTTCATGCTCTGGTAAATGGCAGTCACGAGGAGTTCGTGTTCCTGCGTTCCGTCGTGGAATGTAATGGTATCGCCGATACCTGCATCCAGCTTTTCGGATACGGTGGGCGTAATGGCAGCTTCGGACGGATTCTGCGGCGGCGTGCCCTCATGGTAGTAATAGTAATCCGTCGATGTATTCACACCCTGCAGGGTCATAGAGGTGAATGTCCTGTCACCATGGGCATAGTTGTATCTGTATGCCATATCGATGGTGCACTCCGCAGGCATTCCCTCCTCGGCAAGTGTTTTTTCAATCTCGTCGATTTTTTCCCGCATCAGAACGTCACCGCCGGGCGCAAGTGCATGGAGTATATCCATATCTGCTGAGGACAGATACAGATCACTTCTGTACATGCCAAAGGCATGGATCAGCTTATCAGAACGCAGGGTATTTGCACCGTTGCAGAGGATCAGTACAAGGACGGTGCAGAGGGTGTAGCTCAGAATGATGGTTGCATAGCGTTTCGGACTGCTCAGAATGTCATTGAGTGCCATGAAGAATGCGGGTCTGCCGGATGTCTTTCCCAGCCGCAGAATGCCTTTTTTGCTGAAACGTTCGCCTGTCTGACCACTGCGGATGGCATCGAGGGGGGAGAGTTTTTTGACCTGTGCGGTGCAGGTATAGCAGAAGAACAGGATCAGCAGAACCACAAAGATGCAGCAGAGCAGATTGATGAATACAATGCTGTCATGTTCCAGCACGATGGAATCGGACACGCTGCCGATCAGGAGATTGGCAAAGGGAATGCTGCCGAAGAAGCCGATCGCCGCACCGATGACTGCCATGAAGAAATATTTCACGAGATACAGACTGCGGATGGCAGTATTGCGGATGCCGATGGCTTTCATGACACCGATCTCACGGAATTCCTCGGAGAGGGTGAAGGTGATGGTAAAGCGCAGTACCACGAATGCAATGAGGATCAGGCAGACGCTCACCGTAAGCAGGATTCCGGCAATGACCATATCCAGCACATACGCCATTTTGATCATAGCACGGTCGCCGTTGAATGCGATACCCTTTGCATCGGCAAGTGCATCTGTCACGGCGGCAACATCCGTGGTATTTATATACCAGAGCTTGCCGAAGAAGCTGTCCGGAATGCCGCTGAATTCTGCAAAGTCTTTTTCATTCACCAGCAAGCGGACATTGCCCATCAGATCCGAACCAAGGACAGCATCCTTACAGACACCGGCAACGGTCAGGGAGAGAGACACACCTTCCATGCGGATCTCCAGCACATCGCCGACCTCCAGACCTGCCTCCTTCATGGGCTTGACCGCAACGAATACCGTGCCTTCCTTCACTTCCGTGATGGGCTGGTTGTCCGCATCGAAATAGCAGAGACTCGCTTCGGAGAAATCCGTGTACATGGCGGTGTTACCGAAGTCGATCGGTTCATCCTCCACAAAGAACACTTCGCCGTTCATATAAATGATGGATTCCGTTTTGCAGTCCGTGATCTCCGGCACATCTGCAAATGCCTGTTCGACAGATTCATCCGCCGCACTGCCCGATGTGGCAAGAAGGTAATCCGGCACGCCGGCGGCTTCAAAATAATCCTCCAGAGCCGTGGAGATGGTGAGGATGTTGTTCACGCTTGAGGATACAAACATCGTCGCCAGAATGATGAAAATCAGCAGGATCACGTTCATCGCCTTTTTGCGTTTCAGATCCTTTTTCAGAATATTAAGATACATGTCATATGCTCCTTTCCTTGTTGTGATTTCATTGTAGCATAGAAATTATTAAAAAATCCTTAAATCTGATACTAACCCGCCAAAGGCTATCGCCTTTTGAAACCGTTATCGCCCTTTTATTGCCGGAGTAATAGCAAAAAACATTGCCGGACAGGAACAACTCCTGTATCCGGCAATGCGTTTTGATTATTGTCAGCTTATTTTGATCGGAAATTCCTTCACAAGATTGATCGTGTATTTCAGAATATTCAGTGCATCCGTGGAGGAAGGAGAACCATCAAGATCGACATCGGCATTCTTTTCACCCTGTGCAGTGAGTTTCTCACCGCTCAGAAGGCTCTTGTTCAGGGTGACCACATCAAGGATATTGACGGTGCCGTCGCAGTTCACATCACCGTACTGCACATCCGTGGTTGTGTTATCCGCGGTCGTGCCGTCCGGTTCCACACCGCCGACAAGCTCACCATCCACATAAACGGTGATCTTATCCGTCAGAACCGCTGCATCATTGTCATCCTCAAAGGAAATCAGATCCTCATAGCTGTAGTCATTGGAGGAATCCCATGTGGTCGTGTAGGTTTCGGGATGCATCTTATTGATAAGACGGAACTGGAACACACGGCTGCCGTAGAACAGGCAGTTCTCCCACTTGACCTCAACATAATATGTGCCGTTGTCATCGTACTTGATCGGGTCAGAAATGGTGGCGTGGCTCTTGCCGTTTGTCATAGCATCCTCAGCGTCATAATCCACGCAGCATTCGACATAGGTTTCATCCTCGCCGATGTCATACAATTCCTGAATGTTGAAATAGTAACGGCAGGAAATATCATCCATGAAGCGGGGCGGATTGGTCGTATTGTTGTGAATCACAACCTTGACCTGCAGTCCGGCTTCGGTTTCCTGATTCTTTGCGGCGGTCACAAAAACTTCCGGATGCTCCTCGACAACGCCCTCTTCCTTGGCAACGGACATATCCCAGTCGGGGATGATGTAGTTCTTATCTGCAAGCTCCTTGCCCTCTGCGCCGTAGAAATGATACAGTCCGGCAAGATCTCCGCAGAAGCCTGCATTGTAGTCATCAGTTACTTCGTTGTAGATGTAGTCCTTGATTTCGTCGTGGTGGTAGTCCTTCAGATCGGGACCGCCGACCAGTGCGCCGTAGAGCATATTTTCCGTTCCGAGCGGAAGCTCCTGCGACTGTGTTGCGGAGCAGTGCGCAGCACGGTGATGCGGCTGGCTTGCATAGCTGTACTCATAGCCGACCTCGTACGCATAGCCCATCGGGTTATCACCGAGGATGTATTCCATCTGACGCTTTGCCCACGGCAGGAATGTTTCATCGCCCGTGGTCTTCGCATAAACACATGCACACAGACCGGCTGCGGTATTGTATCGGGCAGAACCGTATTCGGATACAACTGCCCATCCGGTCGGGGATTTTGCAATAAAGTCTGCACTGGATTCGCTTTCGGGCAGGGACGGGATCTGATCGCAGGTCATGGGTGTATTCCAGAGAGTATCATCCAGACCGAAGAGCTTGTGACCGTGTACCGGCTCATAGCCCCATTCGGAGCTGTCGATCGTTTCGGAACAACCTGACCAGAACTCCAGATTATAGCGGAAGATATACCAGTCACGGGCAAGATTTGTCACAGGTGCAAGCTTTGCAAACACGCCGCCCCAGACGGTATCCCAGCAGTGTACCCAGATATTCTGCCAGCACTGACCGGTATCGGAGATGATACGCTTCATGTAGCCGGTATAGGGATGGCTGCCTTTGTCGGTGGTTACAGTTTCATCCACAGAGATGATATCGTCGATATAATCATAATTCTCAGTACAGTAATACAGCCACACTGCCGCCCATGCCAGTTCATCATAGTCATAACTGGAGGTGTAGAAACCGCCGTCATAACCGAGGCTGGTGGCTTTGGGTGTGCCGGATTCCGCATCATTGATTTCTGCGTGGGTTTCCACAGCAAAATCATAGAGTGCCTTTGCATACTGCAGAGACTTTTCCGCATATTCCGGATCGGTATCCTTGAAATTCAGATAGTTGATCGCCAGAGAAGCCGCTGCACCTGCACACTGGTCGGATGCAGGGGTCTCGGTCGTTGCAAAATATGCCGGACGCTTGACCGCACAGGATGAAGTTGCTACGATCGTACCATCCACCTGCAGCTCGGGAGCGCACCAGTAGTTATGGTCATTATTGCCCTCGCCGACCTGATAGCAATAGCCGACGACCTTTCCCTCATCATCGAGGAAGGTTGCCTTCAGGAAATAGTCATTGATCCAGCGGAGCTCATCCTCCACATGCTTCTGCAGTCCCATTTCCTCGTAGGCATCACGGAATTCATAATAGCCCCAGCCGACTGTGGAAGCAGAATAGGATCCCGGAAGACCGAATTTCACATGGTCACCGGCATCATGCCAGCCGCCGGTCAGATCGAGCATTCCGTCGCCGTCGGGATCAAGAAATTCACGGTTTGCCTCGATAAATTCCGCACTCATGTTTGTACCCTCGTACAGACCCTCCTGTGCGGAAAGACCGCCGTCCCCCTTGCCGCTGTCCTCGGATGCCTTATCATCACCGTTTTCGAGGATCTTCATCGGCTGCAGCGGGATCTCGCCATCCTTGACATGGCAGTCGTCACGCCATGTATAATAGCCGTCCTCGCCGACCTGATCGCCGCATTTGTTGGCATCATAGAAGCAGAGTGCAAGCTGGAGTGCTTCGGCAAAGTTATCATAGTTGTTCTCGTTCTCCTCGTCAATGACTGCCGCACTGACATTGGACAGGCACAATGACGCTGTGAGCATGGCACAGGTCGTCAGAGATGCTGCCCTTTTCATGAATTTTCGCAAATTCATCATTCCACCATCCTTATCAGATTTGTATTCATTTTACAGGAATACACTATTTGTATTATGCTTACCCTTCCATTATAAACCATTTCAGATGTTTTGTCAATAAAATTTCATATATTTTTCACGGAATGGGCTATGTCATCAACTAAGGCGGGGGCAAGGGGCGGCAGCCCCAAAAAGGGCTTCCAAGGGGCCAAGCCCCTTGGGCGGGGGGGGCGGCGCAGCCGCCTCCACCATACAAAAACAGCCTTCCATCATGTCCCAGCCCAAAAATAATACAGATCCTCACCAGCCCATTCCACATACACAAAATCACCATCATATCCCTCATCCGGAATGGTCACCCTTCCGATCTCATAGCTGACAGCACCATCCGTAATCAGGTAGCCGTATGCGTCCAGCAGACCTTTGTCCATTCTCAGCAGTACGGTGTGTTCATCCACAAAGGAAAGGTAGCAAAAATCGCTGTTCTGGTAAAATTCCGCCATTTCTTCATTCATCAGGTCGGCGGCGTTATTGAGACTGATTTCCGTGTCAAGCGTGTAGCTCCCGCGTTTCAGCTCCGCCAGCGCATAATCACCGATCCGCTTGGCGGCGGTCTGGTTTTCTGCGTCATTCTCGGGGGAATCCCAGTCGATCCGGATGCCGTACAGCAGAATGTTTTTCATCAGTGCAAGGTCAAATGCATTCACGATCCCCTCCCCCGTCAGGTCGGCTTTCTGCGGACAGGTCAGCTTACCCTTGCAGAGCAGCCATTTCTGGAGCATCACGGCATCGGCAATGGAAAACGTGCCGTCATTGTTCACATCGGCCGGCACTTCGGAAATGACGATCCGGCGGTGGAAAATGCCGTCCTCTACGGTCAGGGGGTAGGTGTAAATTTCGTCCAGATTGTCCACAAGTACAGTCAGATCACCATCTGCCTCCGGTGCGGAAATGCGGGAGAGTTCCATGATATCAGGGCTGCATGTTGTCAGGTCTCCGCCGCAGGTGCTGGCTGTCCAGTAATGTGTCAACAGGGAGGAAATATCCATCTCCTTGGCGGTCACTCTCTGCGGTTCATTGCCGTTCATGTCCTGCTGGATATCCGCACTGCAATAGTTCATGCAGAAATAGGAATCCGTCCCATATTCCGTGTAAACATTGGTGATGTAGCTGTCATAATCCCCCTGCACCGGTGACAGCTGTCCATTGATAAAGGAGAAATACGCACCATGCATCACATCATCCGGATCGGCAGCGTACACATCATAGCAGGCAATGTTCTCATCGTTTCTGGCTTCGGCTTCTGCAATGGCTTCATCAATCTGTTCCTCGGAATACCAGCTTACATCGCCCCAGTGATTCACCCGAATCCCCTTGTCATCGGCGATCACCACATAATTATGCAGCACCGGATAGAAATAGTGGAAATGCCCCGATTCGCCATAATCCACGATCTCCTCGCAGTATGCCCTTGTGGAAACGACGTACCTGCCGTCCTCCTCCGGTGTGAAGGTACAGCCGTCATTGTCATGCACAGCTGTGGATTCCAGATTACTGCTGACAATGAGGGAAAATTCGCATGGCAGATCCGGTTTTGGGAAATAGACAGAATCCTCGGAAATGATCGGTTCGATGGGATTGTCCATATCCATGGTGTCCTCAAAATTGCCGTCCTCCCCGACGGTGAGATTGAAGTAGAACTCCGTTCCATCGGAATCGTAGAGGGAATATTCCGTCCCGATGACATGGACGGAACCGGGGGAATTGGCGGTGATCAGGCAGTAGGTATTGGCGTAGTTTTCCTCATAGGACACACTGTTGAAAAAGCTGTCGGTTTCAAAGGTTACATCCGCTGTACCGCTGACCTCCCATTCCATCGTATTCGGGGTAATCACACAGCCTTCTGTCATCACGGGCAGATCCCAATGGATGAGCACCTGATTACCGGAGAACATAATGTGTTCGGCTTCTTTGAGCGCGGTGTAGCTGGTGGTGTAGTCCTCCAGATTCACCAGCTCTTCCGGTTCGGTGACAATGACACTGCCGGCATGTGCCGTCAGGGGTGTGATCGCCAGCAGAAATGCGGCTGTCATTGCAATAAGTTTGTGTTTCATGATAAATCCTCCTGTTCAGTTTTTATACAACATAGTACGGAATGTATTCGATACTTTCGCCCGTCAGTGCATCCAGAATATATTCCCCATCGTGACGGACATCCACGGCTCTGTAGGCAAGTCGGGGCGGATTGTCTCCGATGGTATCCACATAGAGAATCAGCTCCGGTGTTTCCACATCAATGCAGGTGGGGATGACATCCAGCGGTGACAGAATTTCCTGTTCCGGATCGACCTGTGTGAAGAGTTTCGGATCGACTACAAAATTCACGGTATTGGTATCTCCGACAACAGCAAAGACATTGGCATCACAATTGATATTGCCGTAGCCATGGAGGAGAATGTTCTTATAATAGATCGAGAACAGCTTGCCGTTGTAGTAATCCGACAGCGGATGATCGGGGGCATGGACGAATGTAAAATCTGAGAAATCCATGTCAGAGTATTGATCGGAAAGCATCGTCCAGAGGGTTTCACGATCTGCATCCGTCACCTCATCGTGATAGTCCACGATCACGGGCATATTTTCAGGTGCCTGTTCTGCATTCTTTGCAAGCAGTTCCCTCTTCATCACTGCCAGATCAAACCCATCCACAGCACCGTCCCCTGTAAGGTCGGCGTTCTGGGGGGCGGTGAGCGATTCCAGACCGAGCAGGTGCTTCCGGAGCATGACAACATCGGTAAGGGAGAATTTTTCGTCGGCGTTGCAGTCGCCGGAAAGCGTGGGTGCATCCAGATTTGGCGGCAGAACGGTCATTTCCTCCGCACGGGTGAAGATGCCGTTTTCAACTTTCACGTCAAACTGCCATTCGTCATTCAGTGTGATCACCGCCTCACCATCGGAAACCGCCCTCACAATGGATAATGTCTGTATATCGTCCGTTGTCAAACTGCTTGCCACGCCCATCTGCATACCGCAGTAGGCAATCTTGTTGTCGGAGGTGGTGACATCCGTGCCAAGAAGTCCGTCCGTATATCCGGAATTCAGGCAGAAATAGGACTGCACGCTGTTATGCTCATAAACTGTGGTAATGTATCGGTCAAAGCTTCCCGGCAGCTCCCCGTTAATATAGGAATAGTAATCCCTGTCTTCCGCACAGGGGGTATCATCAAAGTCGGTCTTTCCGTCACTGCTGCCCGCATAGCTGACTGTGATTTTGCCGTTTTCCACATCCGCAATGTAGGCATGTTTATTTTTATACATAATCATAGCGGTGAGTTCCTCATCCCCTACGCACTCCTGTATTGTTTCCTCCAATACGATCACATATCTGCCGTCTTCCTCCGGTGTGAATACATAGCCATAGTCCACATATTCCACTGTGGAGCGTGCATCCGAGCTGATGACGAAATCGGTCTCCCCCATCAGGCTATGTTCCATAAAATAAACGGAATCGCCTTGTTCACGGTAATATTCCGGACACTCGGCAGTCAGTGCCTTGTAATCATCAAAATCTGACGGATAGGTCTGTTCCTCTGCATATACGGCAAACGGCATGGATGCCGCCAGCAGACCGGCGCAAAGGACAGCAATTGTTTTTCTGATGTTCATTGTTCGTTCCTCCTTATTCTTTTCTGCAAACGGCACTTCCCAGCAATGCCGTCAGTCCGGCGAGTGCAAGTGCAATAATGCCGGTATCCCCTGTATTTGGGGAAGATGTGCTGGTGATTTTAACCGTTGTGGTGGTCTGTGTTGCTGTGGTGCTGGTTGTTGTGGCGGCAGTGGTTTCGGCGGTGGTGGTTTCCGGCGTTTCTGCATCCAGTGCAATGAACGGAATGCCATAATCCTCCGCATAACGCTGTGCGGTGCTGTCTGCATATCCGGTGATGGTGAAACCGTCCATCAGCACTGCACCGCTTTCCGGTCGGTGATCCAGACTGCATCCAAGGGCACATTCACCGATCACTGCATCCGGATTCAGAATGGTGATATTGCCGTAGGGGCAGCAGACAAATGCAGCATCCCCGATTTCTGTGACATTCGCCGGAAGCACCAGATCTCCGGATACCTCCAGAAAATAGCCGAACGCATAATCCCCGATCTTCGTCAGTGAATCCGGCAATGTGATGGTTTCAAATGTATCCACAGGGAATGCGGTATCGCCGATCTCTGTAATACCCTCCGCAACGACAAGGTGCTTCAGGATCGTACCGTTTTCCTCCGGTACATTTGCGATATCCGTCCACCATTGGGGGAAATCCTCCTCTGCCATTTCCAGCGGATCACCGGAAAGTCCCTCCAGTGCACCCTCTCCGGAGATGGTCAGCGTATCTCCCTCGATCTTCCATGTGCAGTTGCCGCAGGTGCCGGAAACTGCGTCCGTATCCAGTGCATGGAACATAAAACCATGTGCTTCGGCATAGGTCTGTGCAGCGGTATTTTGATTTGCATATACCGTAAATCCCGCAATATCCGTAAAATAAGATGCTGTCGGGCGTTCCTTGCGATACATGGAGGCACCGGCTTCTGTCAGCGTTTCGCTGTAGTCCATATCCTCGCCATTTGCAAGCACAGTCGCACTCACCGTTGCACCAAAGGCATGTTCCCCGATGGAGCTCACGCTGTCCGGAATGGTAATGGCAGACAGCGGCTGCGAACGGAACCAGTTGTTATAATCCGCATCTTCGATCGAAATCATGTCGGAAAACGCCACATCTCCGATCGTTGTCAGTCCCTCGGGGAGGACAAGATTGTCATCCGCAAAATTGCAGGAAAGGAATGCACCTTCGCCGATGGTTCTGAGATTCGCAGGAAATTTTGAAATCCGGAGATACTCCGTGCTGCTGATGCTGGAAAATGCAAAGGCATAATCACCAATCTCCGTGATACTATCAGAAAATACAATCTCCTCAACGCTTGCAAGATGCGAGAATGCAAAATTACCGATGCTTGTAATGCCATCGGAAAATACCAGCTTCTCAATGTGACTCATATAGTCCTCCCATGGAGTCTGCTGGGTTTCCACAAAGAACGGTCCTTCACCTGTATCATCGTAGGCATCATAGTCGTACATATCACCCGTACCCTCAATATACAGCGTGCCGGCATAGCTTGTTTCGCCCTCATATCTCCATGTCAAGGAATCGCCGCATTTGCCGGAAACAAGATCGGCATCGAGTGCCTTGAACGTGAAACCATTCGTTTCCGCATAGGTCTGTGCGGCGGTGCGGGCATTGCCGTATACGATGAATCCATCCATTGCGGTGAAAAAATTGCTCACGGGCTGTTCCCGATAAGCGATTGCATCGGCCAGATCCTCCACCCATTCCAGAACGTCCCCCTCATAGGGTTTCGCTTCGCCGCCGAACGCATAATCTCCGATCGTTTCGACGGATTCCGGAATGGTCACGCTCCCCCATGCTGTTCTCTTCGGGAACACAAATGCCGCCATGCCGATGGATTTCAAGTTCTGCGGCAGTTCGAGATGCTCTGCAAAATACTGCTGTCCGAAAAACGCACCATCTCCGATGGATTCCAGTTCTGCGGGAAGCGGTTCATACTGTATCACTTCATAGTCATTGATCGACGTAAATGCGTAATCTCCGATATGCTTCAGGCTGTCCGCCCAATGCACCGTTTCGACATAGTACAGACCGGAAAAGGCAAAATTGCCGATGCCCGTCACGCCCTCCCCGATCACCACGGAAGTGATGGTATCGGAATAGCGTTCCCATGGTCTTTCTTTGATTTCCACCGGCTGCATACCGATAAATTCACATTCGTAATTGTCATAGTCATCCATATTCCCCGTGCCGCCGATGGTCAGTATACCGTCTGCGATCGTCCATGTCACACCGTCGCCGCAAGTGCCGGAAATGCTTTCTTCCGCAGATACCGGAAGCATTGACGCAGCATTAGCGGATACGGCGAGCACTGCACTGAAAACAACTGTCATTTTTCTGAGGTTCATAGCCGATTCCTCCTTATTCTGTGATCTGGCTCTGCACCAGAAGTTCCATTTTGGCAAGATCCTTGTACTGCGACATCACCGTGCAGATATGGCATCCGTCATCCCACATCAGACGGCAGAGGGAATCCAGATTATCCTCATAGACCAGAAATACATTCTTTCCGCCGATGGTATAGCTCTTTGTCAGCGGGACTGCATCCGGATTATAGCTTGCTGCGAAATACGCATACTGCTCCTGCATGATGAGATACTGCTGTCCGTTTTCATCCGTCAGCGTATAGTTGGTGGAATGGTAGGGCTGACCAGCATTATATTCTGTTATATCCGTGAGCGTAAAGCCATCCGCCGCAAAGGAATGTGTACGCTCCTGCACGGGATCGCTGTTTCCGAGAACATAGACGATCCGTCCGCTTGTGCCGGAACCGGTCGGTTCTTCCATTTTGAAATAGCTTTCAAATTCCGGAACGACTATTTTTTCTCCGGTCTGGCTCTGCAGGAGAAATTCCATATTCGCAAGATCCTTATACTGCGAATACATCACACAGACATGGCATCCGTCATCCCAGATCAGGCGGCAGAGCGCATCGGGATCCTCCTGATAGAACAGATACGCGGTTTTGCCGCCGATCGAATACTCACGCATCAGATCGCTGCTGCTGAATGAAAAATAATCATACCGGAACTGATTGATCGCGTATTGCTGCCCGTTTTCATCTATGAGTGAGTAATGCATGGAACGGTATTCATATTCCGCGTTATATTCCACCTTTTCCGTGAGCGTAAAGCCATCCGCCTCAAAGGAATGCTCGCATTCCTGCAGCTGCACATCGCTTGCACGGGCATAGGTGAGCTGTCTGGATCCACCCGATTCCGCTACCTCAATATATCCATGGGGTTCTGTGACCGGTGTGGTCTGTGTTGTTTCCGGCGTGGTTTCGGTTTCTGTGAATGCAGTGGTTTCACTGCTGGTCTCCGGAACAGCGGCTGTTTCTGTGAGCGGTACGGTCTCGGCAATCACAGCGGCAGTTGTCTGGTCGGGCAGCTCCGTTTCTGCAGGCTGTGTGGATGCCGGGGCGATGGTTTCCGCCGCTGTGGTACTTGTAGATTCGGCACTGTTTTCCGGTGATGAAGTGACTTCAGTGATGAATGTTGTTCCGGAATACTCCGTTTGCACTGCAGCAGTGGTTTCCCCCTGCAGATCATTTTCAGGCGGATCCGCCTGGCTTTCGTTGGTTGCATCCGGAAAACGGGTAACAGGCGGCTCTGTATTGCTGACTCTGAACAGGAACAGGAACATACCGACAGAGGCTGCGGCAAAAATGAAATAGCTGCCCGTCCTCCAGACTCTGCGCGGTGTCCTGACTGCTCCAGCGCAGTCAGAGATCTCTGTGCATTCGCTGACGACTACAGATTCCTCCTGCGGTGCTTCCTTTTTCTGAGCAAGGTATTTCTGATAGCTTTTCTGGAACACCCTGTCCATATTCCATTGCGGAGGATAGTGTTCCATGATATTCCGGGCGGTGGTTTCATCCGTCCGATACAGTGATTTGATTGTATTTTTATGATCCATAGAATATCACCTCACTATCCTGAAAATCCTTCGTTGTTTAAAAGCCGGCGTAATTTTTTCAGTGCACGGTTCAAACGCACTCTGACGGCAGTAGGTGTCAGATGTACCTGCTTTGCAATATCCTTCGATTTTCTGCGATAGAAAAACTTAAGCACCAGGATCGTGGCATCCGGTTCGCCAAGCTCCTGTATTTTTTCGTACAGGATCCTGTGCTCCATGGTCGCTTCGATCTCCTGCTCTATGTTTTCATCGGAGGGGATGCCGGACAGATCCTCATGCTCCTCCAGATGTCCGCTCACAGACCGCAGCTTCCGGGCATAATTGATCGCGGTGTGCTTGGCGACTGTACCGATATATGCCTGCAGTGAGCCTTCTCTGATCTCCTCAAAATGGAGAAATACCTGCATAAATACATCACTGATGCATTCTTCGGCATCCTCTGCAGTGCCAACAGTTCGCAGCTGACTCCACACGATCGAATAGACATAGCTCTGATATTGCTGAAAGAGTGCTTTGAAACCATCCTCCTGAGATTCACTGACCAGCTTCTGCAGTTCACGATCAGTCATATGGTTTCTCCTTATTAAAAGCTGAGAACCTATCTTCACAAGGGACACGAGCAGATTTTCGGACAGATTTGTGCCATGCCAAAGCACGGAAGCCGCAGCCATACAGGCTCATATCCAACGCCTGCATACCATTCATGTTCAGACATCATCCCGCCTCACATTCAGGCATACTGTATGTATTGCAAGGCTTTCGGGCAAAGGCATGGTGCAAAGATGCCGAAAATCTGCCGCGGCATCTTGCGAAGACAGGTTCTAATATGCGCATTTAAGCTTCTATCTATACAAACAAACTGAAACCGAAAAGTGTTACACTTTTTTCTTTTTTATTATAGCATGGAAGCGGCAGCTGGTCAATGAGCGGGATCAGGATGTATTTTCCATTTTTTTATTATTCGTATATATTATAAAAGACTCGGAGAATACTTTCCGAGTCTCATACTAATCCTCTTAACACCAAATGGATAACTTTAGGTCGTGTTGACACTAAGCCTAACAACGCATCTTTTCGGCAGACTGAGCCGTTTTACAAAAAACGGCGGGCGCGTTTGCGCCCGCCTTAACTCAAACCATTTCAATGGTTCAAGCCGAGATCAGAGTGTAACAGGAAGCTCAGTTACAAGATTGATCGTATACTTCAGAATCGTGAGGGCATCCGCAGAGGAGGGTACACCATCCAGATCCACGTCCGCATTTTTTCTGCTTTCCTCAGTCAGTGACGCACCGCTCAGGAGGTTCTTGTTCAGCTGGAGAACGTCCAGAATATTGACTGTACCGTCACAGTTTACATCGCCGTAGGCAGTTTCACCCTCCGTTGTTCCGGTCGTTTCTGTATCCGGCTCTGTTCCGGTGTTCTCGTATTCATAAATCACATCGACATTGACATATTCCACAGTGATGATGTCCTCCATGTCCGCTTCCATCTTCTCGGAGGAATCCCACCAGTGCTGCAGCTCTACCTTGCCGTCTGCAATATAGGCTTCTACCAGAATATCGTCATTGGACAGTGTACCGTCAAATTCCACGGATACAGTCGAGCCGTTGCCCAGATTCAGGGAATAGCCCTTGGATGTCCAGAAGCCCGTGCCGTCCGGTGTTTCTGCATTCATGCAGACTGCACAACCTGCGCTGCCCCAGGAAGAACCTGCGCTGGAGGTGACATTTGCGGTAATGTCGATTCTCACCAGATGTTCCGGATCGGTGATCGGAATCTCAACAAAACCATTTTCATTGATCATGCTTTCCGGATCGTCAAAGGTCTCGGTCTTCTGTGTGATCTTATCGGGATCATACAGCTCCAGATCTGCAAAATCGGACGCGTCATCGGTGATGACTACCATTGCTGCGGAGTATGCCGGCAGTGTCACATTCACAACATTGCCCTCTACATTTTCTACGATGTCGATCAGGCGGATGTCTGTGGAATCGCCATAGACTGCATACACTGCTGCTGCCTCATAGGTTGTATCGGCATTTGCCAGTGTGATGACTGCATTTTCTTCGTTTTCCATATCCTTGTTGGTGATCATTGCGGTCACTGTACCCTGATCGCCGTCCTGAATTGCGGAGTACGCACTTGCCAGAGATACATCATCGGTTGTGGTCGGCACGAGCATATTGCCGAAGCTGCCGCCCTTGCCGTCATAGTTCGTATAGAGGTTGATGCCTGCGAACTGGTACGCATTGCCGCTCCAGATGGATGCCATATAAACGCCGGCATCCGCATAGCAGCCGAGTGCCTCTGCCTGTGCAATGGTACCGCTCAGATTCTCGCCGCCGAAATTGTATTCGGTGATCGCAAGCTTTGTGCCGGGATAGTACTTGTCAATGGAAGCCTGTACTGTCGGGAGAATCGGCAGGTTCTCCTTGCCCCATTGACCGATCCAGCTGTTCTCGATATAACCTTCCTCATACAGAGAACGAACGGACTGCATTCTTGCCTTTGCGCATTCCACATGGGTATTGTCCGGACAGTTGGATACACGGCATTCACCAGTAGCCTCGGTATAATAGTGAATATCCAGTACGTCCAGCAGACGAACACCGGCTTCATCGGATGCCTGCTTCATCTGATCAAGATAGCAGTCGAGATACCAGTGGTAGTTGTTCTCCGCCTTGATGGTTTCCCATTCGTTGCTGCTGTCATCGTCTGCAAGAGAATTATAAGCAGAATAGCCAAAAAGGGACGGACCATAGACATCTGCATTCGGGTCAAGCTTCTTGATGGCGGTTGCCATTTCCACGGACTTGTCACGCAGTTCTGTGATGGACAGAGGCTCCGGATGGATACGGCTGTGGGTATGATGCCAGAGTGCCGGTTCATTGTCAAGGCTGTACGCCTGAATACCTGTTGCTGTGGTGGAATCGCCCAGTGTATTGATGAGGTAATTCACATATTCATCCATATACACCTTGCCGTCAGTCAGATCCGGTGTTTCGTCAAAGGCACTGCCCTTTGTCAGAACGACTTCATTCCATCTGCCGGAGGGTGCGGATTCTTCCTCGGAAACAGGACCATCCTTATCGGCAGCCACATAGCCTGCCATCTGCAGTGTGGTAAGCTTGTAGGGGATGCCATAGGCTTCTGCTTCTCTGGAAAGAACCTGTGCGCAATCTGCCGGATCATCGGAATTGGACAGATTGTTATCGGAGCTGTACTTCCAGTCAGAGCCCGCATTGGATGCGTTGGTTTCCCAGTTATAAGCAGTCATACGGTTGCCGCCCTGACGGACTGCGGTTGCGGTAACGGTATTATAATTCTTCTGGTTGCCGTACTGGTTGATACCATAGATATAGGGGCTGATCTCCTTCGTTTCAGCACCGAGATCAATGTTAATGTTCATAGCAGAATCTCCTGCGGCATAGGCACTCTGAAAAGGTGCGGTCAGTGCAGCAGCCATAACCATAGCGGCTGCAAAAATCGGTCTGCATTTCTTCATGATAGTTCCTCCTCATTATTTGTTTGTTCAGAATCTTCAGCATCTTCCCAGAATGATGCCTGCGGAACAGGACCGGAGTTTTCCGCTGCTTCACTGCGGAACGGTCCGTGAGTGAATGGCTCAATGCGCAGATCATGGAAGCGGACATAGTTGGCAATGGATTTTGCCAGCACCAGAAGACAGGTAAGCACGGTATTATAGCTGTATCCATAAATGATGGAGGGGGAATCAGTAATATTCGCTGATACACGCCATACGATCCCCAGCCGATCAAGATTATCCATGACCTTATGGACGCGGGTAACAGGAAGACCGACCTGTTTTGCGATAAATTCCAGTGACTGCATTCTGTTGCGGTAGCCGCCGCCGAGATAATGAATGACGGTGATCGCATCCCTGTTTGCGAGCGTTTCAAACAGATGGATCATATTCTCCGTTGGTTCTGTATAGCTGTTGACACCGTTTTCGGGGATCTTCAGGAAGCAGAAGTATTTCAGATCATCATTGAGCCGTGCGATCGAAAGCTCATGATCACTTTTCAGCTCCGCATAGGTCTCAAGCTCCAGATTTTCGGGATAGCGCGGGGCGGACAGCTTATAGTCATTGTAGGCAGAGATCGCAGCATAGAACAGCTGCATGATCACATCCGCACGTTCTGCAGCCGGTGTCTGCCGTATTCTGTCAGCGATCATCTGTTCCAGATCGGGTACATCCCGATCCTCCGCAAGTCCGAACAGCACATCAATGGACACACCGAGGATACCTGCAATTTTCGGCAGAAATTCGGTATCCGGCAGACTGCCGTTTTCCCATTTGGATACTGCCTGCGGCGTGACATTGAGCTTTGCGGCAAGCTGTCCCTGCGTCAGTCCGCTGCGCTTTCTGAATTTTGTCAGATTTTTACTGAATGGAGAACCCATATTTCCCCCTTCCATCACAAACAACTGTGCATTGTATTTTGCCAATAAGAAATTCCGGATTTTCTCATTGATACTATTATACCACAATTCTCCGTTGATTGCAAACAATGTTGTTTTTGAAAAATACAACGGGCGGTTGTTCTGTAAATGTGTAATTGTAAAAAGAGACACAGCACGAATGCTGTGTCTCAGCTTGTAGAAAAAGTCTCTTTTCTGGGGGTGGCAATCCAAAGCTGCCCCCACCCCAACCCCTCCCCGAGGGGAGGGGCTATATTTGGAGGGTGCTGCGCACCCTCCACCCGCCAAAGGGCAAAGCCCTTTGATCCCATTGTGGTTTTTCGACAGACTGAGACACAGCACGAATGCTGTGTCTCTTATCGGATTATTCAGTTACTTCACATCATCAGAAATCGGGAGATTCAGACCCTTGACTGCGTTTGCAACAATCTTTGCCACTGCATTTGCGCCGGTTTCTGTAAAGTGAGTCATATCGGTGGAACCGGTTGCGCACATATGGTACTTATATGCTGCATCGTAACCGATGGAATTGTAGTGATTTACCATCAGGGTATTCAGGTCGATGCAGGGAATATTGTACTTTGCAGCCAGCTGCTTCATAGCGTTGCAGTAGCCTGTGTAGCTGCCAACGAACTTACCGCCGGAGTATGCCTTCAGACCGATGACAGTTGTTACCAGAACAGGGGTACCGCCCTTTTCCAGCGTGCCTTCGATATACTTCTGCATGTAGTATTCAAAGGAGCCGTTTGTCGGGTTGTTCACGTTGCCGCATACCGGCGCATAACGCTCTGCCTTGTTGGAAGCAGCGTCATTGATGCCGAACTGGATGAACAGATAGTCGCCTGTCTTCATGGTATCCAGAATGGTGTCGAGTCTGCCGTTGTCATAGAAGGATTTGGAGCTTCTGCCTGCAATTGCCTGGTTGGATACGGTTACGTTGCTCTGGAAATAGCTGCCGAGATAGTAACCCCAGCCCTGCTGCGGTGCGTAGCTTGCCTTGTAGCTCTGTACAGTGGAGTCGCCAGCAATATAGATCACAGGATTTGCGCTGTCCGGAACATTGGGGGTCTGCTGCGGCTGATAGATTTCTGCGATCGGCTCATCTGTCAGCTCGATCTTTACATAGTCGAAGTTCGGGCCGCCGTTCTCTGTCAGAGAAGTCAGCTTCAGGGTGTTTGCGCCCTTCTTCAGAGGGAGAACGATCGCTCTTTCTTCCCATGTTGTCCATGCGCCTGTGCCGGTGAAAGGCTGTACCCAGTAATCTGTACCGCCATTGACTTCGACCTTCATGCTTCTGTCAGTATCGGTGCCGTTTGCTACCTGGAAGGAAACATAGTAGTTGCCGTCCTGCTCTGCATTCAGCGTCCAGGTGATGGAACTGTCCGCTGTGTTGTCCAGATTGACATAGGCTGCACCGCTGAAGCCTTCGTTCACAGTTTCTGCTGCACCGTTTACGATCACAGCATCCGCTGCATAATAGAGCGTATCTGTTTCTGTTTCCGTATCCGTTACGGGAGGAACAATGGAAGGAAGCTCTACCAGCCCGATGGTATGCTTCAGCAGCATGAGCGCGTCCGCGGAGGTCGGTACACCGTCCTGATCCACATCCGCATTCAATGCGCTCTGTGCAGACAGCGGCACACCTGCGAGGAGGCTCTTGTTCAGTGCCAGTACATCACGGATATCCACGATGCTGTCGCCGTTGACATCACCTGCTTTTGCGCCGGAAACTGTTCCGGAAGTGGTTGTCTGTACAGGCTGTACTGTTGTTGCCTGCGTTGTCGTTGTTGTCTGTACCGCTGTGGTGGTTGTCTGTGTTGTCTGTACAGGCTCCTGCGAAACGCTCTCCAGAATCCATTTCTGGTTTGCGCCGCCGTTTACTTCCCACTGCTGGATATTGGCACCAGCCTCCGTGCTCTTGGCATTGACCTCAATACAGGAAGCGTCCCCTGTGATCTTGGTCGTAATAATGTAGGAGCCGTCATCCTGCTTGACAAACTTGAACTGCTGGTTGTCGCCGCCCTTGTTGGTGTAGATCTCAATGTTGGCACCGTTCTCCGTGCTCTTGGCAGATACATCCAGTACATAGGTGCTGCCGTCGCCCACCTGGGAGAGCAGCGTATAATAGCCGTTTCCGGCAGAAACTGCCTTCCAGCTGCTGGCATTGCCCGCACCGCCGTTCCACTGCTGTACGTTGGTGCTGTTTGCTGCAGTGCCGCCGTCCACGTTCAGGTACAGACCGCTGTTCACGTTCTTCAGCATGTAAATCGCGCCGTCCTGGAGCTCGGAGGGCTGCACAGGAGCAGTTGTTTCTGCCGGCGCAGTTGTGGTGATGGGGGCAGTTGTGGCTGCAGGTGCGTCCGTATTGGTATGATCCCAGTTTACCTGCTTGGAGAACAGCTCTGCAAGGATCATGGCACCCTGACGGTTCGGATGGATATTGTCAACAAACAGGGCATCTGCCTTGCTTGCACCCATCTCGACACAGCGATCCTGGAACAGGTTGAACAGATCCACGACCTGCACGTTCTGTTCCTTGCCGATCTGGTCCAGCTGTGCAGCAAACCAGCGGCTTGTCAGGAGCGGATTCTTGGTGTAATCGCCCTTGCGTCCCTGCTGTTTTACAAGGATGACCTCCATGCCCTTTGCCTTGGCACGTTTTGTCATATCGGTCACAGTATTGTAGTATTCTGTTTTATCAGAATAATTGGTATCGTTGATGCCGATGGAGATGATATAGATGTCACCGGATTTTCCGTAGTATTCGATCGCATCGAACTGACCGGCATCCACAAAGCCCTTTGCATACTGACCGCTTGCCGCCATATTGCGGACATTCCAGTTATCATCAATATACTGGTCAAGCACCTGTCCCCAGCCAGCCTGGTTGCTGGTGGTCAGCGGATAATAATTGCATACGGTAGAGTCACCGCAGAGCCATACAGTATTAGGCGTTACTGCGGAATCGGAAACCTTGTTGATCTCCAGCGCGCTGATGGTATACGCATAGCCGGATTTGCCGGCCGCTGCACGGATATTCAGCTGACCGTCCGTAACCGGGATCAGGATCTCATCCACAGCATTATTGCCCGTCATATTGACGATCTGGAGCATATCCTCCATATAAACGCTGGTTCTGCTGGTGTTGCCCAGAATGACCTTGACGCTGTAGAGACCTTTGTCAAGATCCACATTGAAGGTCGTATTGCTGGTAAACTGCACTGCATCGCTGAGTGCGCCGCTGCCGGAGGCGGCAACATCCTTGACACCGGAGGCGGCAGAGAAGCCGTAGCCCTTGGATGCACTGTAACGGTCGGACGCGCTGACGCTTGTATAACCGCTCTGCGCTTTTGCGCCGAGGTCAAATTTGTAGGAATCCGCAGCTGCTTTGACTGTTGTACCGGACATTCCAGCCGGGAGCATTCCGAAGGTAAGCGCGAGTGCCGCAGCAAACGCGGCGAATCTGTTTCTTTTCTTCATAATCACACCTCATTTTGTGTGATGCCGCACATCCTTTCGAGGCTGTGCGGCATCTGGCAATTTATCTTACAGGAAGACTGTCGATCAGGTTGACTGTAAACTTCAGGATGTTCAGCGCATCATTAGCTGTCGGGCTGCCGTCGCCGTCCACATCGGCATTCTTTGCCGCCTGTGCGGAGATCGGTTCACCTGCCAGCAGGTGACGGTTCAGTGCAAGAACATCAAGGATGTCTACAGTGTTGTTGCCGTCCAGGTCACCATAAACGGTAGCCTGTACATCGTTTGCAACAGTCGTAGTTGTTGTGGTGGTGGTGGTTGTGCTTGCTGTTGTCTGTTGTGTGCTTGTCGGCGCAGGAGTGGTCAGAACGACAGTTGTGGTAGTTGCCGGTGCATCGCTCTGTACCGGTGTGTCGGAGGAAACTGCCTCAAGAATCCATTTCTGGTTTGCGCCGCCGTTCACTTCCCACTGCTGGATGTTGGCACCAGCCTCCGTGCTCTTGGCATTGACCTCGATACAGGAAGCATCCCCTGTGATCTTGGTCGTAATAATGTAGGAGCCGTCATCCTGCTTGACAAACTTGAACTGCTGGTTGTCGCCGCCCTTGTTGGTGTAGATCTCGACATTCGTACCGTTATCCGTCTTCTTTGCGGAAACATCCAGTGCATAGGTGCTGCCGTCACCCACCTGAGAAATCAGCGTATAATAGCCGTTTCCAGCAGAAACTGCCTTCCAGCTGTTTGCAGTGCCTGCATCGCTGCCCCACTGCTGTACATTGGTGCTGTTCGCTGCAGTGCCGCCGTCCACGTTCAGATACAGACCGCTGTTCACATTCTTCAGCATGTAGATCGCACCGTCCTGAAGTTCAGAGGGCTGCACAGGTGCCTGTGTAGTTGTGGAAGCGGGTTCTGTTGTGGATACCGGCTGTGTGGTAACCTGAGGCTCCGTGGTCTGTACAGGCTGGGAGGGCTGGCTGGAAGAACCATTGATCGTAACCGCCGGTCTTTCAGGCAGGGATTCATCGGAGCCAAGGTAGAAGCTGGTATGCGGGGGCTGGTTATAGCAGTTCTGCTCGCCTGCCGCCTGTGTACGATACTGTACATCGTGCATCAGGGTAGTCAGGCGGATGTCGGTCGTGTAGGGAGTTGCGTATACACGCAGATATTTGCTGTCGCTGCTTCTCAGCATCAGCTCTTCGCGCCAGTCGCCGAATACGTCCGCGGACAGGCAGGGGCTGGACTTGGAGCTGTTATTGGAAGCACAGCCGTCAGCTGTCAGCAGACGGTTGATCTTGCTTGCGCTGACATACTTGTCGATCTTGGTGCCGTCGAGGATCTCTCTTTCGAGGTCGCCGTCCCAGTAGATCATCATGTTCTGTGCAGGCTTGTTGGTAGCAATGGTCTTGCCGTTGGCATCGAAAATATCATTGCCTGTCGCGCCCCAGAACTCTGCACCAGGATTGCTTGCAAGGATGTTGCCGGCACATGCACGGCCTGTGTCCTTGGAGTGATCCTTATGGAAGATGTTCTTGCCGGTTGCTGCATCAATGAGGGATACGCCGTAGGGGCTGTTCTCATGGCACATCCACAGCTCCAGACCGTTCCGATCCGGGAGGAAGTCACCCAGATGCATTGCGTCACCGTGTCCCTGGTTGTTGCACCAGAGCAGTTTGCCATTGTCATCAATACAGGTGGAGCCGAATACCAGCTCCTGCTTGCCGTCATTATCAACGTCGGCAGGCATACAGTTGTGGTTGCCGTTGTGGTAGCCCTTATTCGGGTCATTGCCGGAACGGTATACCCAGCGTTCCACAAGTTTATCATTCACTACATCATAAGCAACAGCATTCAGCTGTGTATAATAGCCTCTGCCGGATACTGCACTGGGCTTCACGCCGTCGAGATAAACAACTGCGCCGAGGAAACGGTCAACTCTGTTGCCGTAGTCATCGCCCCAGTCCTTCTTGAGGTTGTTGCCTCTGGGGATCGCGTAATCCACTGTATCCAGAGCCTTACCCGTTGCACCGTCGAACAGTGTGTAATACTCGGGACCGGAGAGGATATAGCCGGAAGAATTGCGGTAGTCCTTGGACCCATCGCCGATCACCTTGCCGGTGCCGTCCACGGTGCCGTCTGCAGTTTTACAGGTCATTTCTGCCTTGCCGTCACAGTCAAAGTCCGCAACGAGGAACTGTGTATAATGCGCGCCTGCGCGGATGTTCTTGCCGAGGTCGATTCTCCAGAGCTGCTTGCCTTCGAGGGTGTAGCAGTCGATGTAGACATTGCCCGTATAACCGGACTGGGAATTGTCCTTGGAGTTGGAGGGATCCCATTTCATGAAGATCTCATACTGACCGTCACCGTCAACGTCGCCCACGGAGCAGTCATTTGCAGAATAGGTGCAGCCGCTGCCGGTCGGAACATTCAGCGGAATATCGAAATAGTTCTTGTTCGTGATCAGATCGCAGCTGTCTGTGGAAACCACATTGCCGTTCACTACGGTCTCCACCTTATACTTGGAGGAACTGCTGCCGCTCTTATCCAGATAGCAGGTAGCGTCGCCTGCATTACTGGTGTAGATCAGCGTGTTGTCACGGTAGAGCTTGAATACTGCCTTGTCATCATCATTGGCATTGAAACGCCAGCTGACCATCATACCATTTCCGGTATTGATGGCATTGATGCCTCTGTCAAGATTCTCCACAATGTTCTTGCCGGTGCCGTATGCGGCATCTGCGTTCATCGGTGCTGCAAATGCGTTCGGAAGCATTCCGAAGCTCATTGCAAGTGCGGCTGCCATTGCGGCGATGCGTCTGCATTTCTTACTCATAATTCATTCTCCTTTTTTAAATAAATTACTTAAAATCAAGCTTTAGGTCATTACCAATTTATCAACGTTCAATTAACAATTTCATTATATCACATGAACACCGGATTGGCAATGAAATATTCAATCATTAACTTGACATTTTCTTGCACTTTTGGTATAATTTATACAAGGGCTAAAAATGCGCGATATATCAGATATAATGTATCAAAGCACATACCTGATGACTAATTTTTTTACGATTTAGCTTACACTGCAATGATTTTACTGCATCGAAAGGAGCATGTTATGCATATCTATATGCTTGGCTGGAACTGGAAGCATCCTGATACCTTAGCGATCGAACGTCCGAACGGACATTTCGGAACACAGCTCATTCTTGTGCGTTCCAAGGGACGGATATGCATGGATAACAGGGAATATCATGTGGAAAAAAACACAATCTTCCTTGTGGAAAGCTGTCTGCCGCACTGCCTTTATGCGGACGGTGAGGAATATGTGGATGACTGGATCCGGTTCAGCATCGACCAGGAGGACGACCGTGATTTTATGGACTCCCTGAATCTGGAATTTAATGTGCCGATCGTCCTGAAGGATGATGCCGTTTCGCATATGATCGCGGCTGGCGTGGAAATCTTTCAGTCGGATGTGCCGCAGAAAAACGAAACACTCAATTTCATGATGCGCACGATACTGCGGCATATCAACGAATACGTCAAGCCCCATAATAAGAGCGACCAGAACTATTATGCGGAAGCACTTGATAAGATCAAGAAAGAGATCTATGAAGATCCCTCGCATGACTGGACGATCCCGCGGATCGCGGAGGATCTGAATATTTCTGTTTCCCACTTCCAGCGGCTCTACAAGAAGCGGTTCGGTGTCTCCTGCATGAATGATGTTTTTATCAGCCGCATGAACTACGCCAAAAAGCTGCTGCTGGAGACGGATCATTCCGCCAAGGAGATCGCGTTCATGTGCGGGTATCAGAGCTATGAATACTTCTCGCGTTCCTTTGTCAAATACGCCTGTGTTTCCCCTGCACAGTACCGGAGCAAGTTCAAGGAGACGTGATGCTGCGAGGATGCCCCGTCTGAAAAAGTACGAAGGCATTTCATGATTTTTATAGCCGCTGCGGATACAATTCCGCAGCGGCTTGATTTTGTCTGTAAAATGAGAGCCTGTTCAATTTCGCAGCAGCTCTTTGCTGTGTAGGATCATGTAATTTTCTCAAAGTACCAGTTCTGGCAGGTGCTGCCGTTGACCTTCATTTGCTGCACATTTGCGCCGCTTTCTGTGGATGCGTTCGCAACCTCCACACACTTGACACCGCCCGAATAGGTGTTCGTGTGGATGATATAGCTGCCATCCGCATTCTTTGTAAAAGTGAACTGCTGTCCTCTGGAATTGGACTTTTCCCAGATCTGTACATTCGTGCCATTGGCAACATCGCCGCCGTTGATATCCAGATAATAGGTATTTCCGTCACCAAGCTGGGAGATCAGGTAGTAGAAGCCGTTTCCGTCTTCTTCCAGTCTCCAGGTGTTGTGTCCGGAAGCGCCGCTTGCGCCCCACTGCTGGACATTAGTGCCGTTTGCAGCAGTTCCGCTCTGTACCTCAAGGTATTGTCCGCTGTTGGCATTTTTGATCATATAAACCGCACCGTCTTCGAGCGTCAGCTCTCCGATATAGCAGATGTCCGGTGTTTCCGGTGCTTCCATATTGTAGCCGAGGAAGTAGTCGAGCACATTTGCCTGATAATAGCCCTTTGCTGTCATGCAGTTGCGGTAGGCAGGATTCTGTGCAAGACAGTAGATTCTCTCATCGGACGGATGGGTCGTGGTGTAGATCACCAGCTCATCCGTGTCATAGTTCACATGCACGGTTTCTTCACGCCAGTCACCGATGATGTCCGCATGCAGCATTCCCACACCACGTTCACTGCCGCTGGAACCGTAGATCTTCCAGCAAGTGTCGATTCGCTCCGTGCCCTTGGTTTCGTAGTTCCAGCCCTCGATCTTGCCCTCATTATAGGACTCACTGCCCAGATCGCCGTCCCAGAACAGACGGAATACGGGGTACATGTAGTTTTCAGAGATCAGCTGGTTGTCCATGGAATACAGTCCCTGGAACGACCATACCTCCAGACCGTCATAATTCGGGTCAATATCACCGATATTGCCTCTCGCTACGTCCGCTGTGCCCTCTGCGGCATAGTGCTCCCAGATCAGTTCGCCCGTGCTTGCGTTGTAGAAGTATTCCAGCAGACCGTTGGCATTGTCCTGCTGGATGCCGTAGCCCATCATTTCCGTGCCGTTATTGGCATTGCAGAACGATCCGACATACCAGCGGTCGCCGTGCACGACATTTTTCACAGTGTACCGCAGACTTCCGTCACCGTTGAGGGCATAACCCATGTGGAGTACCTCATCCCTGCCGTCATAATCCACATCGGCAATACGGAGGTTATGCGCTTCTGCGCCATATGCGCCTGCCTTCCACTGCATTACGAAATCGCCGTTTTCGTAGGCATAGGCGACATTGTAGCTGTTGAAGGATTTGTCATCATTGCGGTTCTTCACCCAGCAGATGAGGGAGGGCTTCACGCCGTCGAGATAGCCGATCTCCATCATGCACGCCTTGGGACCTGCTTCGATCTTATCATCCGGAACGGGAGCAGAATCCTGCATTGCGCCGGTCATGCCGTCGATGACAGCGATCGCCTGACCATTGGTGACGCTGTTGGAATAGACCGTGCCATCCCCGAATGTCACACCATCCGCAATACGAACCATGACTTCAGCATATCCGTCACAGTCAATATCATAAACAGTCGCACCGTCCCACATGCCGACATCAATGGTTGCCGCACCCGGTTCGATCTGGTAGCGGTCCACGCTGTTCGGTCCCATGTCGATCGTCCAGAGGTAGGTGCCGTCATTGAGGTAGGCTTCAAGCTTCTGTGTTTCTTCATCGCAGCGGTCGATCAGATAATCATATGCACCGTCACCGTTGAAATCGCCGACCCAGACAAAATGCACTGTGCCGCCGTCCCTGATCGGAACGGTATAGTATGCGCCTGCGCCTTTATTCGCAGGAAGGGTAAAGCTGCCGTCGGAGTCCTTTTCCACGCCGTTATAGACGGTCTTGACGGTGTAGGTGTTATTCTTTGTCAGATCCGCTGTGGTATCGGTGAAATTCGTGCCGCCTGTGAGGACTTCGGAGTTCACCCTGACGGTTTCGCCGTCCGTGGTACGATAGACATTGAAGCCCATATCTGCTTCATCGGAGGCAAGCAAACGCCAGCTGATAAACGCCGCATTGCCCGTTCTCACAGCAGCTACGCCTCTGTCAAGCCGTTCCATCATGCGGCTGCCGGAAAGTGTCCTGATACCATCATAAACCTCCGGTGCAGCCGGTTCCTGATGCTCATAAGTTACACCAGCCGGAAAGCCGTCAATTCTTGCAAGGATATAATCCTGCATGAGCTTTACATCCGCTGCATCAAATACGCCGCTTTCGTCGAGATCACAAAGTTCCTGCTGGATGGATGACAAGCCGTCCTGAGCATTGCAGAAATGTTTCATCAGCCTGAGATCCATGACATCAAGCACGCCGCTGCCATCGAGATCGCCGTAATAGTACTCCGCTGCGGACGCAGTGGTGATCCCTGCGGTTCCCATTGGAATCATACCGATGCAGTTCGCAAATGCTGCGGCGGCGGCACACAATGCCGCTACCTTGTGTTTTACGTTTTTCATAATCATTCCCCCATATTAATTTTATGTTTCTATTATTTCAAAGCATCGAATCACTTGACCCTCTGATAAAAGACTGCCAAAAATCAGCAGTACCGTTCTCTGTACTGCACGGGCGAATATCCTGTTCCTTGCCGGAACTGTCTGGCAAAGAATTTTTCATCCGCATAACCGCATTTTTTGGCGATGGCATAGACACTCATTGCAGTCGTACACAGCAGGAAACAAGCAAGCATGATCCGTGCATGGATGCAGTCCTGCACATAGCTTACGCCAAAGCATTTCTTGTAAGTGACTCTGAAATATCCGTCACATACACACAGCTTTTTACAGACATCTTCCGTGGATGGTGACTTTTTCGGTGACTCGTAAATGCGGTTTCTCAATGCAAGCAGCGTCCTGTAATGGGGCACTGCTTTTCTTTGTTCAAGCAGCTCCATCGTCTTATCAGCGATCTGCTCTGCATCATGGCAAACTGCATCCACAGCTCCGGCATTTACTTTTCCTGCATACTCTGCATAGGTAACGACTGCCTGATTTCCATCATATTTTCCGCAAAGTGCATGGTGTATCATCACCTTCAGCTTATCGGAAAACAGCCTGCCTTCCTCGCTTCTGCACAGGATCAGAAACAGATCCTCCGCCGCACGGCAGCAGATCTCATGCCTGCCGGCAGATTCCTTCACAGCCCTTGCCGCTGCTGAAATGATGTCACTGCGGTAATTTTCACCATAGCGGTATTCTCCGTCAGCGGAAATATTCAGCTTCACCGCCTGCAAAAAGCACTCCCCTGAAACCTCCGCACCAGCCGTTTCTGCAATTTTCCGGAATTCATGCAGATGATAAAAGCCTGTCAGCGAATCATAGAGTGACGAGATCTGCTGGCATTGTTTCAGATAGTGAATATCATTTTTCATCCGCAGAAATTCCAGCGTGTTGGAGGCAGTCTTGTTCCAGTCACGGAAGCTGAAATCATAGCACTGGGGATATGCATAGGCAAGTGCCGTATAGCCGAACAGCCGTGTCTGAAAGCACAGCGGACTGAAACAGAAGATCATGGGGTTTTCACGTTCTTCCCAAAGGGCGGGAAGGAGCGTCTTTCGTGCAAAGGAAACCGGCGTATCCGGATATGCTGCTGCATGGATGCCGCAGCACAGGAACGTGTCCCCCTCATAATCCGCACTGTTCCACGCCTTATCAAGACAGAGATACAGTCCGGCTGCACCATGCAGAAGATAGAAGAATTCATGCAGCACCTGCACATATTCCGCAAGTGTACGGCACAGCGTCAGACGGCTTGTAAACTGTGCGGCGGAGCTCATCACAGTATGGTGCTGTCCGATGCGGGCAGTGCGAAGCTCCTCATTGAGCTGTGCACTGTTCACACCGCAGCTGCATGTGTTTCCGCAGATCAGTCTTTCTCCCTCTGCCGGCAGATCACAGTCGGAGGAAAGCAGAAGCCCGACAGCTTTTGCTCCCATCTGCCGTCTGTTCCGGCGATAGGTCGTCAGCACCGGATGGTGATAGATTCTGCCGTCCGTGTGGTCATAGCCCGTGACCGTGATCTGGTCAGGAATCTGAATGCCTGCCGCAGTCAGCACATCACAAAGACCGTATGCCATATAGTCATTGGTGCAGATGACAGCCTGCGGCATGGGCAGTTCACCGCTTACATAACGCTCCGCAAGCTTCTCTCCTGCGTCATTCCAGAAATTTCCATAATATACATGACTCTCATCAAAGACGATCCCATGTTTTGCAAAGGCTTTCCGACAGCCGGATACTCTTGCATGGGATACGGGCATATTGGCAGAGCCGGTCAGAATGTCAATTTTCGTAAGACCATGGGTCACAATAAGATGCTCTGCGATTTGTTCCATATCCGCCTCGTCATCGGAGACAACACTCAGAAAGCCTTCTGCTTCGCCGCCGATCATTACCGCAGGGATTCCGGCTGCTCTGGTTCTGCCAAACACATCCTCCAGCATTGACAAGTCCATAAAAGCCTCTGCTGTGACGATCACACCATCGAATAATTCGGGCTGAAAGAAGTCATAAATATGATTCTCAAAATTCAGAAGCGCATCCGCTACCCAGTGGTTATAGATATTGGAAAACACTGCAACGTCGGCATTCATGGAAAATGCAGATTCTGCAATTCCGCCGAGGATCGTTTTCTGTTCGCTGTCATCCACTCTTGCTGTGATGACGGCGATTCGTTTTCGTGGCATCCTTTGCACCCCCTCTATTATCAAGTATATCCTATTTGATCCGGTAAGTCAATCACAAAAGGTGTACTTTATGAAAGTGTGGTGGACTAAACGTATTTTTACTGTTGACTTGATGACTCGTGTCCTGTATAATGGAAGCAAGAAAGCAATTTGAGGTGAAGAGAAATGTCAACAATCCAACCTGACACGAACCCATTCAAACCGGAGGAATGTGCAAACCCCATTTCCCCCAATGTCTTCTGTGCCGATCCTACGGGAGTAGAATACGAAGGCAGACTCTATGTCTTTGGCACGAACGACCACCAGCAATATGACGCAGTCGGAGACAACGGAAAGAACAGCTATGAGCATATCAAGTCCTTTGTGGTATTCTCCACGCAGGATATGATGAACTGGGAATATCACGGCATCATCGACACAGCAAAAATTGCCCCATGGATCATAAATTCCTGGGCACCATCCATTGTTTCCCGTGTGGAGGAGGACGGTCTGACGCATTTCTACCTGTACTTTTCCAACAACGGCTGCGGTGTCGGTGTACTGACGGCAACGCATCCGCTCGGTCCGTGGAGCGATCCACTCGGAAAGCCGCTGGTCTATCAGAATATGCCGGGGCTGGAAAACTGTCCTTCCCCCTTTGATCCGGGCGTGTGCATTGACGAAAACGGCACGGGCTGGCTTGCATTCGGCGGCGGAACGGATGCAAGGGGCTGTGAGATCTATTCAAAAGTCCCGAAAATTGTAAGGCTCGGCAGGGATCTGCTCTCCTTTGACAGCGATTTTATCTCCATCAATGTCCCGTACTTTTTTGAGGCAAGCGAGCTGAATGTGATCGGCGGAAGATTTTTCTATTCCTACAGCACCGACTGGCAGTCAAGAGAGCACTGGGAGCGTGATGACATTCCTGCACCGCCCATTTGCAGCATGGGATATATGACCACCGAAACGCCCCTCGACAGCGACAGCTGGAAATTTCAGGGCGGCTTCTTCCTCAACGCCGGAGATTCCGGCATGGATTGGTGCAACAACCATACCCATGTGATGGAATACGCCGGCAGAAAGTACATTCTCCACCACACCATGCACATACAGGAGCGCATGACCACAAAGGGCGGATTCCGCTGTATGTGTGTGGATGAACTTCCTTACAGTGAAGCAGGCTTTCCCCTTGCAAAAGCAACGAGGGAGGGCGTGGAGCAAACTGAGCCGCTTTCGTCGTTCCGGATACACAACGGTGCGGAGATGTGTACCTGTGCAGGGATGTGGTACGAGGAATGCGGACAAGGAAAAATGGCTGTCAAGTCCCTTTCATCCGGTGCATGGACTTATCTCAGGGGTGTGGATTTCAGCAGCGGTGCAGAACGGATTCGTCTTACCGCAAAAGGCAGCGGAAGAATCGAGATCCGGCTGGATGCGAGAGATTCCGAACCGATCGCATGTATGGAAACTGCATCCGGTGACTGGGCGGACATTTCCGCAGAGCTGCCAGAGGAACTCACAGGCATCCACGATCTGTATTTTCTGTTCTCAGATGGGAACATCTGCCTGAAAACATGGCGGACTGAATAAAGGGAGAAAGAAAAGACCGTCATCGACAGTCCGGACACAGGGTACAGCACTGACGAGCTGTTAAATACGGGGAGCACCTACAATACCCTGCGTTTAATGAAACAGAATAATAGGAGGAATCTATATGAAACTGAAAGCAATGCTGAGTATTGCACTATCTGCAATCATGCTTACGACAGCAGCACCCTATGAGCCCACATCCGCATCTGCGGTGGACAGCACCATGCGTGACATGACGACCATGGAAATCGTCACAGACATGGGCATCGGCATCAACCTGGGCAACACCTTTGAATCCTGCGGTGACTGGATTACCCAGTGGGGTGACGGCACACCGAACGCCTACGAAACCGCATGGGGAAGCCCGACCGTTACGAGGGAACTGATCCAGGGCTATGCGGATGCCGGCTTCGGCGTGGTGCGTGTTCCGGTGGCGTGGTCGAATATGATGTCGGAGGACGGCAGTTATACCATCCATCCCGATTATATGGCAAGGGTGCAGGAGGTTGTGGACTGGATCCTGGAGGAGGATATGTATGTCATTCTTAACCTCCACTGGGACAGCGGCTGGCTGGAAAAGCTGCCGGAAAATCCGGATATGTGCATGGAAAAATACACTGTCATCTGGGAACAGATCACGGAGAAATTCAAGGATTACGGCGATCATCTGATGTTTGAATCCCAGAATGAAGAGCTTGGCTGGGACAGCCTCTGGAACCGTTACGGCAGCAGCACGGCAGGCAAGGCGGAATCCTATGCGTATGCAAATGAAATCAACCAGAAATTCGTCGATATTGTCCGCACATCGGGCGGCAACAATGCGGAGCGTCATCTGCTGATTTCCGGCTATGATACGGACATTACCCTGACGTGTGATCCGCTGTTCGAGATGCCCGAAGATCCGGCGAACCGCTGTGCAGTTTCCGTGCATTACTATACACCAGCCGGATTTGCACTGCTTGAGGAGGACGCTGACTGGGGCAAGGCATTGTCCACATGGGGTACGGATGCGGATTATCAGGAGCTGAACAGGCTGATGGATACACTCGATGCAAGATATGCATCGCAGGGCATTCCGGTCATTATCGGAGAATATGGCTGTCCGACGAAGAACAAGGAGCCGGAATCCGTCCGCAGATTTCTCACAAGTGTCTGCGAGGCTGCTCTTTCAAGGGGCGGCATGTGTCCGGTACTGTGGGACATTACCGATCTCCATTATAACCGTACCACCTACAAAATGACAGATCCTTTGCTGAATGAACAGCTTCTGGCAGTCAGAGACAAATATCTCCCGCAGGATGAGGATGTACAGGGGGATGTCAATGGGGATGGCGCATTCTCTGTTGCAGATGTTGTGATGCTTCAGAAATGGCTGCTCTGTGCCGGTGACATTACCGACCGGCAGGCAGGTGATCTCTGTGAGGATGGAACGCTGAATGCGTTTGATTTGTGTATCATGAAACGTGAACTTCTGTATCGGTAAAGTAAGAAACCGTCTTCATAAGGGACACGAGCAGATTTTCAGATAGAAATAATATGATATACACAAAAACCCGACTCTTTTTTTGGAGTCGGGTTTGTTGTTTTTATCAAATATCCGCATGATTTACGCTGCAGCCACTTCACGATTTCCAACGCTGCATAGAATTTATCCAGATCAAAGAATCTGTGATCATTGTAAAAGCCTCCTTTTTGGGTTCTATTCGTCTTGGATATTCCCCAACGCCAGAAATCCCACCACCCGAAACCGCTGAGCATGGTGATGCCGTCCCCTCTTGCACATCATTTCACCCCTACCGCTTTTTCACATTACGCGATCTGCCGTAAAGCACTTCGGGATTCCACGATGCACCGAGCATCATTCCCGGCGGATAACAGCCGGGCGGTTTCAGATTCGGGTTACGCTCATGGAGCTTCTGCACAATGAAATCGTACAGCTTTTTCGAGCTTTCATCGGGCAGTTTTTCGGGCGTGTAGAAGTATTCCAGCACATTCCGCAGGTCGCTTCCGCCTATCCCGTCAATGCCGCTGCTGCTCAAAAAATCACCGAAAAGCTGTTCAAAATTGATGCCCGTACCGCCGTCAAGAAGCTGTCATCTCGGTATCTCCTTTTCGGCGATCTCGGCTGTGCCGAAGAAGGACGCACCGTTCACAAGGCGGATCTGCTCCTCGGCCGTGAGATGAGTTTCAGGCATGGTGTTTGCTCCTTTCGGCTTTGTTTGTATTGGTAGGATTTTTTATCCGAAGGACGGATGATGTGACGATCCAATAACAGAATCCTATTATCAGAGTCTTCTCCCCATCACCCGTTCCAGCAGTACATTGACCTGATGGGATTCCGAAATGCCGGTCTTGCACCAGATGGCAAAATGCTCGCAGTTGTTCATGACCAGATTGTACTGATCCTCCCCCAGCCGGCTTTTGGCACGGGCGATCGTTTCTTCCGGCGAATAGAGGTGGTACTTAGTATGCCTCACAGCCTTCACAGCTTCTCTCATGAGAATACCGGTCGGAGGCAGCAGGTTCGGCATGTGCATTCCCGCATCCATGGAAAGCTGTGCGGGCGGTGCATAGCTCTCCGGGAACACCAGAACGAAATAACTGCCGGAATCCGCGATAAAGCGGGAAAGCGTGGTGACATGCACGGATGCCTTGCCGAAATCGCTGTTTTCCGCCGCATAGTGATAGACGGTTTCGTCATTTTCGTAGATTCCATAGTGATCATAGACCCCGTGGTAACGGTGCACACCGATCACATCGCCGTACACTGCACGGCGTTCCGGCTCTGTCAGTCTGCGAAGCTCGGCACGCATCTGTGCTTCCGTTCCCCATGCAACGCGCACATTGTCTGCATTCAGGATGCGGCAGTGTCCCTCCAGCTTGTGTTTTTGCAAAGTGTAGCCGGATTTTTCGTCCAGCTCCTCCCAGAACACCTTTCCGCCCATGGTGGGCAGCGGCAGGTTGATGGGGGCTTGGTCGTTGTTCCAGATGGGCATGGTTGGCTCCTTTCGAGTGGGGATCGTATTTGCTTCTTTCTTACATTATAGGGGGATTGAGGGGATTTGTTACGATATTAAGCGCACTGCTTGTCATGGGGATATATATCATATTATACCACTTTTCTACAAAAAACGCAATATATTCACTGCGATTTTGTCAAATCTGCCGATATTGATAAATCCGATTGAAGATACTATAATAGGTGTATACAGTTTGTAGAAAAAGTCCTTTTTTCTTAGGAATAGGAATCCTGTAACTGCCCCCACCTCACCGGTGCCGTCTCCCCACCCCGTGGAGAGCAGCCCCACCCCCTCCCCGAGGGGATGGGCTATATTTGAGGGGTGCTGCGCACCCTCCACCCGCCAAAGGCAAAGCCCTTTGATCGTATTGAGGTTTATCGACAGACTGAGGTGTATATTTCTCCCGGCAGGACACAGTATTTTTCCGCAAACACCGGAAGTTTTATGTGCGTCTGCCAGGAAATCACAATGAAGGAGCAGATTGCTTTGGTACAGCGAATCCGGCTCCGGACACCGGTTTCCAAATTTGTCACTATTTTTGTTCCCGATACTCATTCGGCGTGATTCCCTCTGTTTTCTTGAACTGCTTAATGAGATAAGTATCCGAAGAATAACCGCACTGTTCTGCGATAGCGGACAGCGTATACGGGGTATCCTCCAGCAGCCGTTTTGCCTTTGCGATCCGGAACGAAATCAGCTCGTCAATGATGCTCTTGCCGAAAAATGCCTTGTAATTCTTTTGCAGCGTGCTCCTGCTGATATGCAGTCTGCTGCACATCGCATCAATCGTCCATTCCTGTTCGGGGGCATGTTCCAGCTCTTTCCGGAGATCATACAGCTTTTCATACAGCTGCCGGCTTCCGCTGTGATGGTGATGGTTGTAGGTGTATGCCGTGTGGTTGACCGCTTCTCCGAGCAGATCGTAAATATCATCCGCTTCCCCGATCGTTTCCCGCTGAAAACGATGCGTCCCCAATGTGATGCTGATCGGTTCATCCAGACAGATCACGCAGTTTTTCAGCTCACGGAATATCTCCTCCGCACGACCCGGAAACGGTGTGACAATGCAGAATCTGCTTTCAGATAAGAAACCGCACACTTCATCCCCATGCAGTGTTTCCGAAAAATCCGCAACGATTTTCCGGATCATGGCAACAACTTTTTTGCCGCCGTATTTTCCATACAGCAGCTTCATGTCCGTGATTTCGCAGGAAATAAACAGCATCTCAGAAATTCCACGTTCTGCACCTGCTATGATTCCACTGTACAGCCGCATCCGTCCGCTGTCCGTCCGCTGTGCGGATTCTGTTTTCTTTGCAAATGCCGCCTTTCCGATCAGCCGGAACACAATATCGTCGATATATTTCACAAACATCTGGTAGGAAATATCATAGGTGAATGCATATTTTCCATAGGACAACGCTGTATATCCGAAGAACCGATCCCCGTAATGCAGAGGCGAGAGGAAATAGGCGAATGACCGTTTCTGCGGTTCTGCAAATGCCGGAAGTATATCTTCCATTGCAAAATCCGCCGCCGGATAGCTGTTCCGGAAATTGCTGTGATACTCTGCACAATGACACATCCTGCTGTGGATGTCAAACGTCAGCCCGTCCGTTTCCCCCGTCTGCATGGCTTGCATCGTAGCTTCCGTCAGATGAATGCTGAACCGATTGTAGTGATACAGGAAGATCGTATATTCCGAAATCACCTCCAACGCTCCATGCAGATCCTTTGCAAGTCCTGCCTCATAGACAACCTCTCTTGTATAGATCCTGCCTGCATAATCCCGACGGATCCTTGCCATGCGTTCTTCTCTTTTGTTGGCGTGATGATAGGCAGGACAGCCGCAGCTAGCATTGATGCGAAGCCCCTCGATTTTATTGTGCACACGGGGCGGATTGATGCCGGTCGCAAGCCTGTACAATCGCCGCAGTGCCTCCGCACCGAGCTGGAAATTTGCCCTTTTATAGCTGGTAATGCTGATGTCGCATTCTCCGTTGGGATCGCCGCAGTCAAACCCGACCACCGCAATATCCTCCGGTACACGGATCCCTCTGCCGACAAGCCGCATGATCAGTTCCCCAGCCGTGATGTCATTGCCGCAGAGGATCGCTTCGGGCTTGGCAAGAACGCCGTCCGCAATCTCGTCCGCCATTTTCCTTGCCGACCGTTTCCAGAAATCCCCGTGCTGCCAATACGACCGGTCAAAATACAAGTCGTGTTCCTTCATCGCATCCTGATAGCCCTTCAGGCGTTCCTGTGCATCGGGATTATTCTCCGGACCTGTCAGGCAGTAGATTTTCCGGTAGCCATGTTCCTCGATCAGATGCGTGGTCAGTTCCTCGAACGGTTTGCGGTCATCCGATGCAGTATTCTCGAAATAACGATGTGTTCCGCCGTCGATCATCATGACCGGTTTGTTCGATTGCAGCAGCAGATTTTCGCAGAGCTTTTCCACATCAGCATTGTTCATATAGCGTCGGTCAAGGATAAAGCCGTCAAATCGGGGAGAAGCGAT
Organism: Oscillospiraceae bacterium; assembly: GCA_045546475.1. Lineage (GTDB taxonomy): Bacteria > Bacillota > Clostridia > Oscillospirales > Ruminococcaceae > UBA3855. The sequence continues at coordinate 5,672 of JAZQCT010000063.1, read as the reverse complement.
CAGTCGGTAAATGTCCAGCCCCGTTTCCCGATGCTTGTTCCACATATTCTGGAGGTTATTCAGCGGTGACAGCACCGCAATATCACATCTGCATTTCTGTGCCTGTGAGATGATCCCCTGTACGACCTCGGAGGCATTTTCCATATCCAGATTGGAGGTCACAACACCGATCAGCAATTTTTTCATTGCAGCCGCTCCTTTCACCATTCTATGGTAATATTATATCACATTTTTCACAAAAGTGCAACACAATTTTGCAGTCTGTTTTGCAGCACTGCAAAAAAATGTATATCATTGGAAAGAATAAACCATTGCGAAAAAATGAAATCTGCTGTAAAATAGAACCAGAATACAACGCTACGGATTATCGGCAGCTTCATCGCTGCCCAAAAAGAGATAACTATGGAGGGAATGCTATGAAAATGAAGATGATGGGATTTGCAGCAGCACTTGCACTGCTTCTGCAAATGATGGCTGTAACCGTAGGTGCGGCAGACGGACAGATTTACGAAGCGGAGGACGCAGTGATGGCGGGTGCACTCGAAACCATTTCCGAATCCGGTGCATCGGGCGGACAGGTAGTCGGCAAATTCTCCGAAAGCGACGACGTTCTGACATTCACTGTGGAGATCCCGTCGGACGGCTCATACGACCTGCTTTTTCACTCGATGGGCTACGGCGGTGACAAGACGAACAAGGTTTCCATTGATGGTGAGTACATCGGAACATTTGTGACGAAAGCGGAGGAATACAATGACGCAGTTCTGAGCAAGGTGATCCTCAAGGCAGGAACGCATGAGGTCGCAATTACAAAATCATGGGGATGGATCGCAGTGGATTATCTGGAAGTACAGCAATCAGAGCCAATTCCGGAATCGGCATATCAGGTCAGCAATGTACTGAGTGACCCGGATGCGACACCGGAAACAAAGGCATTGTTCACCTATCTGTGTGAGGGCTACGGCAAGCAGGTGCTGTCCGGTCAGGTAGCGGACAATGGTCTGAACAGTGATGAATTCAAGTCCATTTATGAGGTAACAGGGAAAAAGCCTGCCATCCTCGGACTCGATATGATGGATTATACACCGTCAAGAAATGCCATGGGTGCGAATGTATCCAGTGCGGTGGATGTTGCTTCTGCATTCCATGAGGAAAATGGCATTGTCACATTCTGCTGGCATTGGAATGTCCCGGGAGAATACATCAAAAGCGGCACGGATGAGGAAAACGGCAATCCCAGATGGTGGGGCGGCTTTTATACGAGAAACTCCACATTTGACATTGAAGCCGTGATGAACGGCGATGATCCGGCGGGTAAGGCACTGCTGGACAAGGATATTGAAGGAATTGCAAAGCAGCTCAACCGTCTGGAGGATGCCGGTGTTCCGGTTTTGTGGAGACCCCTGCACGAAGCATCCGGCGGCTGGTTCTGGTGGGGTGCAAAGGGTGCAGAACCGTACAAGGCATTGTACAAGTACCTGCATGACCAGCTGACGAATACTTATGGCTGCCACAATCTGATCTGGGTATGGAACGGACAGAATCCTGATTGGTATCCGGGTGACGAGTATGTGGATATTATCGGTGAGGATCTCTATCTGGATAAGCATGTGTATTCCGTAAGTGCCGCAAAATTCTCCGAGATTCTGGACTATTCCGGCGGAAAGAAGATCATCGCCCTGACCGAAAACGGCGTTGTCTTTGACATTGACAATGTCATTGCCGTCGGTACGAAATGGGCATGGTTCAACACATGGAATAAGGATTTCATCACCAAGAACGGCGTATTCTCCGATGAATACACGGAAGCCCATATTCTGAAGAAAACCTACCAGAGCGATTTTGTCATCACGCTTGATGAACTCCCCGACTGGGACACCTACACACCCAGCAGCACAGAACCGACACAGCCGGAAACGGTCAAGGGCGATGTCAATGCGGACGGTACATGCAATATCAACGATCTGGTAACGATGCAGAAATGGATACTCGGTATTTCCGATGTGAAACTTGCAGACTGGGAAGCCGGTGATCTCTGTGAAGATGATGTGCTGGACGGATTTGATCTTGCCGCAATGAAGCGGATGCTTTTGAACGATTGAAACATTTCCGATGTACTGCGTATTAGTGCCAAGAATCAAGCACTATGAGCAAACAGGCAAAATCAACTAAAAACATAGAAAAAAGCCTCGCAGGTGTTCCGTTTTCGGCGAACCTACGAGGTTTTTTATCATGTGCGTGTGTTGCCTGTGTCTTTTTGCTTTTTTGAGCTGTTTTTCTGGATAGCAAACACACAAAAAACACACAAAAAGTCACAAAACTTGATTTTCACTGATTTGATAAAGACCTAAAAGACAGGTTGACAGAATTTCAAATCAGCGATATTTTCGGCTGAATTGCGTGATGTTTTGGGTTTCTGTCAATTAACCGAAATATCTCTTCAGCAGACCCTCGAAAGCCTTGCCATGTCTTGCTTCGTCCTTTGCCATCTCATGCACAGTATCATGGATCGCATCGAGATTCAGTTCCTTTGCGCGCTTTGCAAGGTCGAGCTTGCCCTGTGTTGCGCCGTGCTCTGCGGCAACTCTCTTCTCCAGATTCTCCTTGGTGGAAGAGGATACAACCTCACCGAGCAGCTCGGCAAACTTAGCTGCGTGCTCAGCTTCCTCAAATGCAGCCTTTTCCCAGTACAGACCGATTTCCGGATAGCCCTCGCGGTGTGCCACTCTTGCCATTGCCAGATACATGCCGACCTCGGTGCATTCGCCCTCGAAATTCGCTCTCAGACCTGCGATGATCTCCTCGTCGGTCACTGCCTTTGCAACGCCAACCTCATGCTCACATGCGAATACCAGAGCTGCATCATCGGACTTCTCGATGAACTTGGAACCCGGTACCTTGCACTGCGGACAGGCTTCCGGTGCAGAATCTCCCTCGTGAACATAACCGCATACAGGACATACATACTTTTTCATAATCATTTTCTCCTTTAAATCAATTGATTTTGCTGCGAATTTGATTCCGCCGCAGCTGCGGATTTCTGACATTTTTTGCAGATGCCGTAGAGTGAAAGCTCATAGGACTCAATCTGCAGCTCCGTCATCCCCTGCACTACATCCAGAAGCCCCTCCATCCACACATCCTCCAGTGTTCCGCAGCTGCGGCAGAGCATATGCTCATGGAATTTGACATTCCGGTCGTAACGATCGGGTGCATCGGTGAGCGGGATGCGCATGATTTCACCGTCGCGCTCCATCAGTCCAAGATTGCGGTACACGGTACCAATTGCAATACAGGGCATCTGTTCCTTGGCAAGCAGAAAGATCTGTTCCGCTGTCAAATGGCTGTCCGTCATTCTGATGATCTCGGTGATCAGCCGCCGCTGTTCAGTCAAATCTGTCACATCCTTTCTTACAAGATTAAGAACGATTCTTAATCTTGCTGTGATTATATTATAGCATATGAAAGCAGGTTTGTCAAGGGGTTTTTTGAAAAAAGTCGAATTTTTTTGGAGGGTGGTTTGACATGCTGCTGCTTGCATGATATAATAGATATAACACCCAAAATCAGGAGGAATTTCACATGTATACATTCAGACATATTGCGCCGGAGCAGTTTTATGCATATCTGGCAAAAGCCCCTGCGCAGGGGATGGACGTGCTTTGCCGGCTTTGTGACGAGAATGCCGTCTGCTGCAGTGAAATGGAGTGCGCGGAATATCTCGGAAAAATCTGGGCATTGTTCGGACAGCCCGATGATCCGGAGGGGTATGAGGATTTCTACAGCTATGCCATCATAGCGGAGAACGGGGAAGAAACACATTATCTGCAGCTCGCGCAGTACTGCAATCTGCCGACGATCTACGGTGCGCCGGAGGCTCTTGCGGCGGCGAAGGCACTTACAGAGCTGATCCGCAATACAGCACCGACTGATTATACATGGACGGGCGCGTATCTGGATTATGATGTGGAAATGACCTATGCTGTGAAAGACGGCGTTGTATCCGCTGAGGATAAACCCCTTGGCTTCTGGGATGAGCAGACGGAGATCCTCAACCACATCATCGACCGCGTGTTTGAGGTGATGCCGCCGGAGGAGGCAAATGCATGGGTGAACCAGTATACCACGGAGGAAGCAATGCTGGAATACTGGGATGCGCATCCGGAGCTGCATTAAGGGGTACGGAGAAAATGCAGGGAAGCTTCCCGCTGCCATAATAAGATATACGAACAGCCCTTGAAGCAAACGCTCCAAGGGCTGAAATTTCAGATATGCTGCAAGATCATATCCGTCGCAAATGCTGCAGCAGAAGCCGCGAGGGCGACGATGATCAGAGGCTTTTTCAGATATGCCAGCACCACGGCGGTGAAGGTACCCGCAGCAGCGGTGGCTATGTTTCCGGTCGCATAGAAAATGGACGGAATGGTCATCGCGCTGAGCACCGCATAGGGGACATAGTAGAGAAAGCTCCTGAAAAACTGCGATTTGATCTCTTTCCGGAACAATGTAAACGGCAGCATCCGGATGAGGTAGGTCACTCCTGCCATGACTGCGATATAAACAGCGATATTTTGGATACTCATTGTTTTTCCCTTTCCGGCATAAACCGCATTTTGATCCCGTTCCGTGATCGGAACGGGATCAATGCATACTCTTGTTTTTAACTATTATGCTTCACCATTATGCTTCGCCGCAAAGCTCCTGGTACAGCTTGATATACACATCCGCAGATGCGCCCCAGCTGTAATCGCACTTCATTGCGCGCTTGACGAGAGCCTTCCAGCCCTTCTGGTTATCATAGCTTGCCTTTGCTCTTGCGCAGGCATCCAGCATATCATGTGCATTGTAGGTCTTGAAGGTGAAGCCATTGCCGTCACCGTTGCCGTCATCCGTAACGGAATCACGCAGACCGCCGGTTTCGCGGACGATCGGAAGCGTGCCATAGCGCATGGCGACCATCTGCGCCAGACCGCACGGCTCGCTCTGGGAAGGCATGAGGAACATATCCGCGCCGGCATAGATCTTTCTTGCCAGCTCCGGACGGAAGCCAAGCGTCACGCTCACCCTGTCGGGATAGCGGTACTGCATCTCTGAGAAGAAGTCCTCATAGATCTTTTCGCCGCTGCCGAGGATGGCGAACTTGTAGCCCAGCTTGAGAATATCCTCGAACACATAGCGGATCAGATCCACGCCCTTATGCGATACAAAACGTGTCACGATACCAATGATCGGCTCATCGCCCTCCTGGAGTGCCAGCTCTGCCAGCAGTGCCTCCTTGCACGCCTTCTTACCGGCGGGACGCGCTGCGCTGAATTTCTTCGCGATCATTGTATCCGCCGCAGGATCGTACAGTGTGGTGTCGATGCCGTTGAGGATGCCGGAGAGGATATCGCGGCGGCGGAGGAAGAGGCCCTCCAGCTTCTCACCGAACTCCTGCGTGCAGATCTCGTTGGCATAGGTGGGGCTGACGGTGGTGATCCGATCCACATAGCTGCAGGCGCCGGCCAGATAGTTCAGCGCGCCGCCCCAGATCAGCTGATCCCGGGCTGCCTGACAGTCATGGAGACCCAGCACGTCACCAAGCATGCCCGGATCGTACTGGCCCTGGAACTTCAGGTTGTGGATGGTGAACACGGTGCGGATGTCGGCATAGCCGGGGGCATCCCGGTACT
>JAZQCT010000062.1:0-43455 GCA_045546475.1 Oscillospiraceae bacterium | reverse complement strand
CCCACCCCGTGGGGAGCAGCCCCAACCCCTCCCCAAGTGGAGGGGCTATATGTGGAGGGTACTGCGCGGCTTACTGCCACCGTCCCCTCTGCCTCACTTCGTTCGGCATCTCCCCACCCCGTGGGGAGTCGCCCTCCACCCGCCAAAAGGCTGCCGCCTTTTGAATCCGTTATCGACATTTCATTGCCGAAGTAATAAAACCATATCGACCTTTCATTGCTGGAGTAATAAAAACGGCGGAGCCAGCTCCGCCGTTAAGGACTATTCTCTTTTGCATCCTATCACTTTACAAACCATTTCCGGAATTTCTCCGGATCTTCTTCGTACAGATGATCCGCCATTGTATCTGCGATGCGGATGAGGGTTCGTTCGTAGGCGCACTGCATCGGGGAAACCTCGGCTTCGTCCCCTGTTTCGAGGCGGTTCAGGCAGCCGCAGGAATTGGTGCATCTCTCCCGCAGGTCACATTCCCGGCACTCCTCCGGCAGGACATGCACACGGCTGGCAATTGCCGTCTGCTTCTGCATATCAAGTCCATGGAACACATCGCCCATGCAGAAATCTTCATCCCCGATGAACTGTGTGCAGGCGTAGATCTTCCCGTCCACATTGACCGGCATCTGCCGCTGTCCGAGGTGGCAACGGTCGGCGGGGTTCTGCCCGGTGATGCACTGGCGGATCTTCGCATCAAATGGGCTGAAATAGAAATGTTCCCCTTTCCGGAAACATTCCGCATAGAATGCGGAAACGGCAATCAGCTCATCCTCCAGCATTTCCAGCTGTTCCTCCGTCCAGAGCGCACGCTTTCCATAGGCGGGTGTTGCTGTGATGCGGCGGAACCCCAGATCATAGAGATATTCCACAGAATCGGCAAATTTTCCGACTGCCTGCGGTGCAAGGGTCAGCATCGCATAAGAATGCGGCAGTTCCCGCAGAAGAAGCTTTGCGGCTCTCTTCGCATCGGGAAGGCTGGAGCTTCCGTCCGCATAGGGACGGCTGATCGTCTGTGCCAGACCGTCAAAGGACATGCCGATGGTCATATCGGCAAGCTTTGCACGGCGCAGGAACGCTTCATCGAGGAGTGTGCCGTTTGTGGTCATCTTGCACTGGAACGGGATGCCCGTTTTCTGCGAAAGTGATCTACAATAGTCCAGAGCCTTGCAGATCAGCTCCTTTTCCAGCAGCGGCTCGCCGCCGAAGAAACAGAGTCCGGCGGTTTTCCCCTTAGAAAAGGCAAGCTCACACGCCGCATAGAGGATCTCCTCCGACATGCGGCGTTTCTGTTTTTCATGGACGCAGTAGATGCAGTCCATGTTGCAGGATTCGGTCAGATGGAGTGTGAAATTCATGGCTTACTCCGTTTCCACAACGAAAAGTCCCGGTACAGCCGGTTCAACATCCGGAACAGCGGTTTCCTCCACGACCGGAACGGTGACGATCTCAGGCTCCGGCTGGGGCGGCGCGGGTTCCGTATCCGGGAAGGTAAATTCTGCAACGCCCGTTTCGGCAGAATCGGGGATGATGCAGGTTTCCTCCGGCGCGAGTACTGCATCCCCGGCAAGCGTTACCTCGACGATCTCCTCCTCCGGCAGTACCGCCACATCTCCGTCGAGCATGGTTTCTTCCGTTGTTTCTTCAGTAGATGCCTCCGTGGTATCTTCCACAAATTCCACATCTCCGGCAAGTTCCACGACCTCGGTGCTTTCCTCCGGCACATCAATTCCGCCGTCGATCTGCACATCACCGGCAGTTTCTGTGCATCCGGTCATTCCGCCTGCAAACAGCACCGCCGCAAGTCCTGCGGCATATTTGGGAAGCTTGTAATTCTTTTCAGGTCTGCGTTTCATGGGAATTTCTCCTTTCATCGCTCATGATTAAATCACACCATAACTGTTATCGTTCAGAGGCTGTACCCCTGTTTCCTTCAAAAAATGTATTCTTGCAATCTCAGCGTTTTGCCATTGTCCCCAACGGGGGGCAATGGCAAAACGACACGGGATTCCAAAGGGATCACATCCCTTTGGCGGGGGTCAGGGGGCAGAGCCCCCTGCACAATGACAGCTATGCCCTTTAATCTGAAATGGGGGACGCAGCGCAGGAGTAGCTTTGCCTTTACGCTCAATCGTAAACTCAATCGCTTCAAGGCAAAATGCACTGCTTCCCCCATTCCCCCTTTAATCTAACTCATGAATCTGCTGGTAAATATCCTGCATCCGCAGGTCGGTCATAGAAATGATCTCTGCGCATTCCTTCAGCTCCTCCTTGAGAGAAAGCGGCACCTCGCAGCTTGTCTTATAATGTAGCTGGTGCTCCAGTGCCGCCCAGAAATCCATTGCAATGGTGCGGATCTGGATCTCTACCGGCACGCGTTTCTTGGTCGCTGCCATGTACACAGGCACGGTAATGACCATATGGAAGCTCCGGTAGCCGCTGGGCTTGGGGGTCTTGATATAGTCCTTCACCTTCACCAGCTTGAACTCATCATGCCGCGTCAGAAGCTCCGCGATCGCGTAAATATCATCTATGTAGTAGCAGATGACGCGCACGCCTGCAATATCCATCAGATGCTGCTCCGCGGATTTTGCAGAGACCGGATGTCCCTTTTTCTGGAGCTTGCCCACGATGCTCTGCGGCGACTTGATGCGACTCTTGATGTTGTGGATGGGGTTGCGCTGGAATTTCATGCTGAATTCGTTGTCATAAATACTGAGCTGCGTTTTTACGATCTCCGCAGCAGATTCATACAGATGCTCCAGCTCCAGGAACTCGTAGAACGCCGCTACGATCTGCTCGCGCTGTGCCGGAACGATCTGTCCGATCGTGTCAAGGTAAAAATTCTGTTCGTCCATCTCTGTACCTTCTTTCTGATTCAGACGGCAATGTGTCGGTAAATACACTTTACTACATTATACCATAGTTTCGCTCTGATTTCAAGTGCTTTTGCACAAATTTCATGGATATTTTCATGGATTTTCACTAATTTTTCCAAATCCGCAAAATACCCCTTGACTTAGTAGTGAAAATATACTATAATAAAGATAACGTTAGTAGCTTTCTCATACTTCATGAGAATCGGTACATGAAAGGAGTATCATTATGAAATACAAATGCGGCATGTACGGCGGCAGCTTCAATCCCCTGCACATGGGGCATGTGGAGTGCATGATCCGGAGTGCGAATCAATGTGAGCGGCTGATCATTGTCATCAGCCATGGAACGAACCGTGATGAAATTGATGTGCGTGAGCGTTATCGTTGGATCTACCAGATTACAAAGCACATCGGCAATGTAAAAATCATGATTCTGGAGGATACCGCACCGACGAAGACGGATTATAACTGCGAGGAATACTGGATGGCGGATGCGCAGAAGGTCAAGGAATTTGCAGGAGAGCCGATCGACGTGGTATTCTGCGGCAGTGATTACACGGATGACAGCTTCTGGGCGAAATGCTATCCGGAGGCGAAGCTTGTGATTTATCCGAGGAACGGCATTTCCTCGACGCAGATCAGGGAGAATCCCTATCGGTGCTGGGAGATGATCCCGAATGTGGCAAGACCGCATTATGTGAAAAAGGTGCTGCTGATCGGTGCAGAGAGCACGGGGAAATCCACGCTGACGGAGAATCTGGCAAATTACTTCAACACAAATTTTCTGGAGGAAGTCGGTCGGGAAATTTCCGAGCGTTCCGGCACGGATGTCCTGATGCTGCCGGAGGATTTCACGGACATTCTGCTGACGCATAAGCTGCGTGAACGTGAAGCGGTCAAGCACAGCCGGATGGTGCTGTTTGAGGATACGGACTGCCTGATTACCCGGTTCTTTCTGGAATTTCTGGAGGGAAAGGACAAGGAGCGGAATATCGCCCTTGCGAATGCCATTGCATCTCTGAATGATTATGATCTGATCCTTTTCTTAGAGCCGGATGTGAAATTTGTGCAGGACGGTGACCGGAGCGAGGTCATTGCGGCGGATCGGGAATATTACAGCACAACGATCAAGAATCTCTATCGGGAGCATGGTTTTGCTTTCGTGGAGGTGCGTGGGGATTATGACGAACGCTTCCGCAAGGCGGTGGCACTGACGAAAGAAATGCTGAATATCTGATTGGAGGAAACTTTATGAACATTTTCAAAAAAATAGCCGCCTACATGACCCCATTCCAATGGTTTGAGGTTCTGGGCGTAATCGGATTTACAATTTATTTTGCAGTGATTGACAAAGAAAGCCCGATATGGTATACTATCATCAGTTCCATTGCTGCGATCGCCGGTATTTTCTGCGTGGTACTCTGTGCCGCAGGCAGACGGGCGCAGTATTACTGGGGCTTTGCGAATGTCATCGCCTACATCATTGTTTCGTGGATGATGCGGTTCTACGGCGAAGTGATGCTCAACGCCCTGTACTATCTGCCGACGCAGTTCATCGGACTGTATCTCTGGAAAAAGAATGCCGCCGACGGTGATGGCGATCTGGTAAAATGCCGGAAACTCTCCCCGCTCTGGACGGTTCTCCTGCTGATCGCATCGGCTCTGGGAATCTGGGGATACAAGATGATTCTGACAGCACTGGGCGGCAATGCGGCGTGGCTGGACAGCACAAGCACGGTCATTTCTGTTGTTGCCAACGCACTGATGGTTCTGCGCTTCCGTGAGCAGTGGCTTCTGTGGATCATTGTTGATGCGGTGACAGTCGTGATGTGGTTCGGCACGGGCGATTATATCATGACCGCAATGTGGGCGTTTTATCTGCTGAATGCGGTGTATGGATTTGTGACATGGACGCAGAGAGCCTCTGCCGGCGTTACGGCGGCGGATAAACACTAAGGCAACATCGCACAAAGACCGCCTGACGGCTCAGCACGTCATCTGTTTGCATCTTTTCCGTCATCTTGCCCAAAAATTCCTTGACATACGGCAGTATGCCTGCGGAATTTTTGGATGATCTGACGAAAAATCTGCTGCGCATCTGACGTACTGTTCTTTGTGCGGTATTGCCCTAAATTAACATAAACAAGCTAAAGGAGTTACCCATGAAATACACCCTCGTAATTTTTGATTTGGATGGTACAATTCTTGATACTTTGGAGGACCTCACGGATGGGGTGAATTATGCCCTCTCCGAATGCGGATACCCTGTCCGCACGATTGAGGAAGTCCGGAGCTTTGTCGGCAACGGCATCCGCAAGCTGATCGAACGTGCACTCCCCTCCGATACGCCGGAAGCGGAAATCGACCGTGTGCATGGGATTTTCTCACCGTACTACAAGGCGCACTGCGATGTCAAGACACGCCCCTATGACGGCATTCCGGAAATGCTCCAAATGCTCCGTGATGCTGGCGTTCTGACAGCTGTCCTCTCCAATAAGGGGGATTTTGCCGTACAGCCCCTGATCCGGCAGTATTTTCCCGATCTGTTCACCATTGCATTCGGGGAACGTGCCGGCATTCCCCGCAAGCCCGCACCGGATGCGGTGTTTGAGATTCTGGAACGGATGGGCGTGGACAAATCCGATACTGTCTATATCGGGGATTCCAATGTGGATATTGAAACCGCACAGAACGCAGGTCTCCCCTGCATCTGCGTGGATTGGGGCTTCCGTGATCGTGCACAGCTGATCGAAGCCGGTGCGGATACCATCGTTTCCACGCCGGAGGAACTTCTGAAAGCAATCATTTGACGTAAAATGTTTTTACCTCTATTTACATTGTAAAAATTTACAGCCTTTTTATTCAATATGATTGTACATTCTGCGGATTGACGGGATCGTTGTATCATGCTATAATATGGATATACTGCAAACGGCAGTAAATAACAAAAAATGAGGTAAAATGATGAAACATAAACTGGTAATGGCGGGGATTCTCTCCATGGCACTGGTACTGACCGGATGCGGTCAGGCTGCGGGTACCTCTTCCACAGAGGAAACCACTCCCGTACAGACAACTGCAGAAACAGAAGCGGAAACTACAGCAGAGACTGAAGCCGAAACAGAGGAAGAAAACGCAGAAGCAACGGGCGAAGAGCCGGCAAGCGCGGACGAGCTGGCAGCGGTACAGGCAGCGATCGACGGCTATCTGAAGGCAAGCGAAGAAGCGGATTATGCAAGTCTGGTAAAGTACTATGACGTTGATCTGGTATACTATATGAGCGAGGGCAAGCTGGCAACGGAGGAAGAGCTGATCGCAGAGCTGGAGCGCATGGCAGATGACGGCGAAATCACCGTGGGCGAATCCGCAGCAGAGGGTGAATTTGGTGCACCGGTCTGCTGCAATTCCGAGGCACAGATGTACAATGATTTTCTGGCAAGCGATATCTTCTCCGAAATAGAGCGCGAGGACGGCACAACCTACACACTGGATATGGCTGAGAATTTTGTGATCGACGGTGTGTATACATTCAACTATTCCGCAGCCGGTGTTGAAGATGGCATGAGCTTTGACATTTCCATGGATATGACAGTTCTGCGCATCAACGGCGAATGGAAGGTGGACAATATACTTTCCCTGATGATGGCATTTTCTTCTATGATGGAAGATATGGATCTTGAGGGTATGGAATAAGACACTGCTATAATAGAAGCGGCGGCTCTGCAAATGAGCCGCCGCTTTGTTATATCCGGGTTTTCCACCCCGCCTGAATATAGCCTTTCTAAATGGGGGACGCAGTGCGGAAAGGCTTGCCCTTTCACGCCTCGCAAGCTCGGACGTTCCATGGCAAGGGCACCGCTTTCCCCCATACCCCCTTATCAAGTTATACTCTGATCTTCCACCCCGCCTGAATATAATCTCGTGTCATGCCGGGGTATTTTGTGCGGTTGTTTTCCACAAGGACATTCACGGTAGTGGAATATCTGCGCGCGATCTCTGTCAGGGTATCGCCGTACTGGATGGTGTACTGTCTGTCAGCTGATCCGCTGCCGGTGAGTTTGTCAAACCGTGTCAGATCATACGCTTCGATCAGCCGTGTAAGCTTGGCATCATAGCATGGATCGGTCGCATAGCCGGCGGCTTTCAGGGCAGTACATGCCATGCGGTAATCCGTTTCTCCGACTACATTCCGGTAGCGCGGCAGTCCGCAGAGAAATACGCCATGGTCGGCAATGCTTTCCGCCCAGCTCCCGTAGGCACGGAAGCAGGCGGTTTCCGAGGTCATATGCACACCATCATAGCACTCCTGCGTTTTGCAGGAATAGACTCTGCCCTTCCATTCCCTGCCCGCTTTGATGCCGAACAGCGCATTTCCCCTTCTTGCCAGCAGGGAGTTCCCCCACCCCGATTCCAGAATTGCCTGTGCCGTCGTCACACTGGGCAAAAGCCTGTCCGCATGGCTGTCCTGCTGTGCAAGTGTACCCACCGTTTCAATGAATTGCTTCTGCATCTCAGTCATCCTCTTCCCCCTTCTGTTTGAGCAGTTCGATGGCATTCCGTACCGCCTCCGGCACGGGTACGCCCATCAGACCGGCATTTTCAATGATGGAGATCAGCTCGTTTGCCATGAAAGCCGCACACACGCCGTCGCGGATGCAGTAAATGTCCAGCACCACATCCAGCCGGTGTGCCAGCAGAACGAACAGGAGCATCATGCACTTGCGCACAAGCCCCTGAAAGCCCGCCTCCGAGCTGAGACCGCCGCCCTTGGTTTTCGGTGAACGCCGGAAAATACCTGCCGCCGCGAGTCCCGTCAGATAGTCCGCCGCCATAAACACCAGCAGCGTCTGCAAAGCCGCGTCCCATCCTCCGAACAGCCACGACAGAAAGCTCCCGCATACGCCGACCGCCGCGGAAAATCTGCCGTCCATAACATCACCTCCTATAAAAGGAGGAAAAAACAGAAAAAGTTGTACGTTTTGGTACAACTTTTTCAGAGTTCATGAAAAATTTACAAATTGAGAGGGGACGGGATGCCACCCCTACAAGAATTTTACGCAGGGGATAATAACTTTTGCATCTGTCTTTCAGTTTACTGCTCCAGCAATCTGCGCTTCATAACTGCAAGGTCAAAGGCATCTACCGCACCATCAGTATGCAAATCAGCTGCCTTCCAGTCAGAGAAGGTCGTTTCTGCATTCATCAGCCACTTTTGCAATGCAATCACATCCATAACAGAAAATGCACCGTCCATGTCTGTGTCGCCGTGGTAGATGGTAGGTACGGAATTGATGTCTACAAAAATTCGACTATATTCGTCTGCATATTCCTGCGTTGTAGAACCTGGCTGTCCATAGAGGATAGCAGTCTCGGCGATGGTGCTCGACGCAAGGGAAATCGCGCAGACTTCGTTCGGGATATAAACGCCCTTGAGACCGTCACAGCCGGAGAAAACACCGTCACCGATGCTGACTGTGCTTTCCGGGAACACGATGTGAGTCAGGGATTCACAATCACTGAATGCATAATTGCCGACTGCGGAAACAGTGTCGGAAACATGGATAGTTTTCAGATTGTCACATCCGTCAAAAGCATAGCCCTCAATAGTTGTAAGCTGTTCAGGGAGTGTGAATTCTGTTAAGTTTGTACAATCTGTAAATGTTGAAGCACCAATCACTAACAGCGTTGAGGGGAGCTGTACATCCAAAAGATTTGTGCATCTGTCAAATGCGCCGTCGGAATAATTTTCTCCATATCCCCCGCCTTGAATAGAAAGAACACCTTCAGGAATTACAATGCTGGGCAGAGCGGTGCAACTCTGAAATGCGCACTTTTCAATAGTTAATACTGTTTCTGGAATGGAGATACTTGTTAGTGCAGTGCAATGTTTCAATGTTCCCTCTGAAATTTTTGTAACTCCATCAGGAAAAACAAAGTTGGTCAAGCTCTCACAACTTTGAAACGCATAACTGCCTATGGTCGAGACAGAATTCGGAATGTCTATGGTAACTAGCGAAGTACATTCATTAAAAGCTTTGTTGCCGATTGAAAGAATGCTATCCGGAATTGTTACATCTGTTAAAGCGGTACAACCACTGAATGTAGTGGAGTTGATTGCAGTAATTGTATTTGGAATAATAATTTTCGCAAGCTTTGTACAAGATGAAAATGCTGAACTGCCAAGTGTAGATAGTTTGGAAGGCAATACAATGTCAGTCAATGAAGAACAACTGCTAAAAGCACTGTTGCCAATGTAAGTAACAGATTCAGGAATTGTAATTGATTTTAATTTGGTACAACCATCAAATGCGTAATCCTCAATTGTTTCAACGTTTTCAGGGATATCTAATTTTGTCAAATTGGAACAACTGGTAAATGATGAAGCACCAATCAACTGTAAAGTCGAGGGGAATTGTACACTGGATAAATTAGTACAATAATCGAATGCACCATCAGAATAATGCTCTCCATATCCTCCGCCTTCTAGAGAAACTACCCCCTCTGGAATCGTAATGCTGGGCAAAGCGGAACAGTGACTAAATGCTAATTTTTCAATGACGGTCACTGTTTCAGGGATTGTAATACTAACAAGACTTGTGCAGTTTTTTAATACCGACTGTGAGATTGTTTCAATTCCACTTGGAAATACAAATTTACTCAGACTGGTACAATCTTCAAACGCACTATATTCAATCGTTGTCACAGAGTCCGGAATTGTAATAGCAACCATGGCAGTACATCCAGAAAAAGCACTGCTGCCAATGGACGTGACACTATCCGGAATCGTTGCGGTCACCAGATCTTTACAACTGCTGAAAGCCGAGTTGCCAATCGCTGTCACCGGCACCCCCTCAACCTCCGCCGCAATGGATGCCACAGTTGCTGCTGTATCACATTTATAGACAGTAGCATGATCGGCATATACACGATAGGTCAGGTCGCCGTCAACATATTCCGTATAGTCCGCCGCACTTGCTGTCAGTGACAGCTCCTGCAGTGCCGGGGTCACCTGCGCCATCGGAACACTACCCAGCGTTACAGTGAGTGCCAGAATCATGGATACTACATTTTTCGCTTTCATAAAGACTCCTCCTGTCATTGTGGTGATGATGTCCCTATTCTACCATAATTTTTTCCAAAAAACAAGCAAATTCCCATATTTCTTGAAAGATTGGCAAACCGGACAATTTCTTCTGTCTTTTTTTGTCGATAATCACATAAAAAATCCTGCTGTCAGCCGACAGCAGGAAGGGAGAAAAGAAACTATTACAGCGGCGACGGAATGCCGGAAATGTCGATCTCCCCGTCATATACATGAGTCGCAGGACCCGTCATCATGACGGTACCGTCGGACTGGTAGGTGATCTTGAGGTCGCCGCCGAGCAGATGAACTGTGACCTCCGTATCATGCTTGCAGTATCCGTTCAGGACTGCTGCCACCACGCACGCACAGGCACCGGTTCCGCAGGCGAAGGTCTCGCCGCTGCCGCGCTCCCAGACGCGCATATTGAGTGTCGTTTCGTCGATCACCTGTAAAAATTCGGTGTTGATGCGTTCCGGGAACAGGGCGTGGTTCTCGAAATACGGGCCGATCTGTTCGAGCGCGATGTCCTTCGGATCCTCGCAGAACACGATACAGTGGGGGTTGCCCATGGATACGCAGGTAACTGTGTAGTCCTCTCCGTTTACGGAGATGGTGCGGGCAACAAAATCCTCCCCTTCTGCCTTTACCGGAATATCAACGGGCTTGAGGATCGCCTTGCCCATATCAACTGTTGCAGCAACTGCCACGCCGTCGTTGATCTCCAGGGTGATGTATTTGATGCCGGACTTGGTTTCGACAGAAAGCTCCGGCTTTGTGACGATGCCGTTGTCATAGGCAAATTTGCCGACACAGCGGATGCCGTTGCCGCACATCATGCCCTCGGAGCCGTCCGCATTGAACATGCGCATACGGCAGTCGGCAACTTCTGACGGCAGGATCATGATCAGACCATCCGAACCGATACCGCAGCGGCGGTCGCTGACAAATTTCGATACAGAATTGGGATCACCGATCGTTTCTGTGAAGCCGTTGACATAGACATAATCGTTGCTGATGCCGTGCATTTTACTGAATTTCATGTGATTTCTCCTTTTTTGCAAATACCGGTATATTATCGAAATGCGCCGATCTCTCGGCGCATTTTCGTTTCAGGGATTCTTTATACAAGACTGTTCTGCTTCTTCATTGCAGTCAATGTATTCTTCATCAGCATAGCAATGGTCATCGGACCTGCGCCGCCGGGAACGGGGGTGATCCAGGATGCCTTCGGCTCTACTGCTGCAAAATCCACGTCGCCGCAGAGCTTGCCGTTGTCCAGACGGTTGATGCCCACGTCAATGACAACTGCGCCCTCCTTGACCATATCCGCAGTCACGAAATTTGCTCTGCCGACTGCTGCGACCAGAATGTCTGCTTCTCTTGTCACGGACGGAAGATCCTGTGTTCTGCTGTGGCAGATGGTCACAGTACCGCTTCTGTGCAGGAGCAGCATTGCCATGGGCTTACCCACGATATTGCTTCTGCCGATGACCACGCACTTCTTGCCGGCGATCTCCACGCCTGTGGAGTCGATCAGCTCCATCACACCTGCCGGTGTACAGGGCAGGAATGCGTAATCGCCGATCATGATCCTGCCGACGTTCTCCGGATGGAATGCATCAACATCCTTTTCCGGTGCAATTGCGTTGATAATTGCCGTATCGTCGATCTGCTTCGGAACGGGGAGCTGTACCAGGATGCCGTTCACATTGGGGTCATTGTTCAGAGTCTCCACCAGCTCCAGCAGCTCCTCCTGTGTGGTCTCCTCCGGCAGTGCATACTCGAAGGACTGGAAGCCCACAGCTTCACATGCCTTCTTCTTGTTGTTGACATACACGCGGGATGCGGGATCATTGCCCACGATCACCACTGCAAGTCCTGCCTTGATGCCATGCTTCTCATAGATCGCCTGTGCCTCTTCGCGCACCTGCTCCTTGACCTGTGCGGATACCAGTTTGCCGTCAATCAGCTTTGCCATTGTTCTCGTCCTCCTGTTTGTCAGTGATTTCAGTTTCAGTATCTTCATCCGGAATGATCTTCACTTCCGGCTGTGTTTCGTCCTTTACGGCTTTCTTCGCCATTTTCTTCTGATAAAATGCCTCTGCTCTTTCCTGCGCTTCTGCAAGCAGTGCCTTTGATTCCTTGGAATTGCAGTAGAGCACATAATCCCTGCCCATCCGCTTGACCTTGGAACTGCACACGAGCAGCATCACCACGGAAAATACCACGCAGAGAGCCGCCAGCACCTGAGAAACGCGCAGTGTGCCGATCATCAGGCTGTCCGTGCGCAAACCTTCAATGAAGAATCTGCCCAGACCATACCAGCCGATGTACATCAGAAATACCTGCCCGTCGAATTTCCGCCATTTCTTCATCACCAGTGCCAGCAGGACAAAGCCGAGCAGGCACCATACGGATTCATAGAAGAAGCACGGATGCACGGCATAGTTCGGATTCAGTGAGGTATCCCCCACTGCTGTGTAATTGCTCTCGATCCAGCTCTGGATGCGTCCGCCCGTCATGCAGAACAGGCTGTCTGTATTGGAGCCGAACGCCTCCTGGTTGACAAAATTGCCCCATCTGCCGATGCCCTGTCCGATGAGAAAGCCCACCCCGACAATATCCAGCAGCGGGAACAGCCGCACCTTGCGAAGCTTTGCCACGATGCCGCCGACAAGCAGCGCACCGATGATGCCGCCATAGATCGCCAGACCGCCGCCCCTTGTGTTAAAAACAGAAAGCAGGTCGCCTTCAAATTCGTGCCAGTTAAAAATGACATAGTAGGCTCTCGCACCGACGATGCCGCCGATGATGCCGCCGATCACGGCATCGATCGCTCTGTCGGGGTCGATCCCGACGCGCACCATATTCCGGAAACCATAGATCAAAGCCAGCAGCAGTCCAAAGGTGATGATCAGCCCATACCATTGAATATCGATCCCGAACAGCGTGAACGCTGTCGGGTCGATCTTTACATCAATGCCGAGATGCGGGAACACGATCTGGTAATAATCCAGCTCGCTGCATCCCAGCTCCTGTACTGTTGACATAAACGCCCTCCTTATCAGCTGCGGATAATGGAAAGCGCAGCATTGTCCGTGTCGATCTCCTCACGCAGGAATGCCAGTGCCTCCTCATAGGTGATGGACGCAAGAATATCTGCCGCGGCAAACGGACGGATGCCTGCCATAAAGGCGTTGATCATTCTGGAGGCGTTGACCTCCACGCTTTCACAGCCGCGGATCATGCTGCCGTAGCCGACCCGGCGGATCAGCTCAAAGCCCTCACGGTCAAAGCCGTTCTGCTGTGCCTCGCGGATGACCTCAATGATGCGGTCGCGCACGGCTTCAGGGTCACGGGATTCGCCGCCGCAGGTCACTGCAAAATAGCCCTCACCGGTGAATGGTGCATCCACGGAAAATTCAGAATTGATCAGACCCTTTTCCGTCATCTCCTGATAGAATGCGGAGCTGGGATCAAAGAGCGTCTGCATGGTCATGGAGGCAAGGTATTCCGCCCTGACAAGCTCCAGACCGCTTCTGGGTCTGAGCTTGAAGCCAAGGTTGAAGATGGGCGCGCCGGTGGGCAGCGTATCCGTTACCAGCTTGTCCTTGACTGCATACGGCTCTTCCGGGAACACCTGCTCCAGACCCTGATCCTCACAGGGCTTGAGGAGTCTGTCGCAGATCTCCAGTATCTCCTCGGCATTCACATTGCCTGCAACGGAAAGCGTCATGTTGTGGAGATTATAGAACGTGTAGTAGCAGCGGTAGAGCAGATCCGCGTCGATCTGGGCAATGCTCTCCTTGGTGCCGGCAATGTCGATCCTGACCGGATGATTGTGGTACATTGCACGGAGCAGATTGAAGAAGACTCTCCAGGAAGGTTCGTCATCATACATCTGGATCTCCTGTCCGATGATGCCCTGTTCCTTGTCCACATTCTCCTTGGTGAAATAGGGTGCCTGGACGAAGGAGAGAAGGATCTCCAGCGACTGCGCGAAATTATCCGAGCAGCTGAACAGATAGCAGGTGCGGTCGAAGGACGTATAGGCATTGGCATCCGCACCGGTCTTGGCATACTGTGCAAATGCATCGCAGTCCTCATTCTCAAACAGCTTATGCTCCAGGAAATGGGCAATGCCGTTGGGGACCTCCGCATAATCCGCCTCGCCGTTCAGGCGGAACTGCGTATTGATGGAACCGTAGCGTGTACCAAACAGCGCGTGGCAGGTATGGTAGCCGGGCATTTCCATGATATAAATATCCAGACCGCTGGGATGCTTGACATGCTTGCAGCTCTCACCGGTCACCTCTGAACGGATGATCTCAATCTCTCTCATCATTTCCTGCCTCCTGCTGCATCAGATAAATGGTGTCCACACGCAGTGCATTTGCCGCGTCAATGACATCCTGACGGGTCAGCTTCTGGTATGCTTCGTTCATTTCTGTAAGACCGTCATGATCCTCATCGCAGTATCTGTGATGGCTCCAGAGGATGCAGGACATCGGGGTATCGCCCGCGCCGTGCAGACCATTGAGCAGGCTGCGGCGTGCATCCTCCAGCATATCGTCTGTAAACTCGCCGCGGCGGATGGCTTCGAGCTGTTCGAGAACGGCATCACAGGTCTTCTGCGCATTTTCCAGCTCCACGCCGCTGCTGATGAACATGGATTTCTTGACACCGGCAAGCCGGCTGGAGCAGTAATAGCACAGACTCAGCTTTTCGCGCACATTCATGAACAGCATGGAGAACGGAGAGGAGCCGAACATCACATTCATCAGGTTCATGGCGTACTTCTTCGGTGCGTCGCCCTTGAGTACCATGACGAGCTTGGACTGGTTCACGGGCATCGGCTCCGTCACACGCTGCACCTCTGCCTTGCAGGGGCTGGGGCTGCGGAAGGTCAGCGGCACCGGACGGCGGGACATTCCGGCAAAGGCTGCCTTCAGGCGTTCGCCGATCTGCGGAGCATGTTCGGGACCCACATGATAGATGCGGATCACTGCCTCCTCCAGCAGCTTCCGGTAAGCCTGGTAAACGGATTCCGGCGTGAGCAGCTCCACATCCTCCTTGGTGCCGTCCGTCGGATAGGCGAACGGCTCGCCCTCAAATGCTGCCGCCGTAGCGCGGGTCAGGGCGTAGGAACGCTTATCATTGATCTCCGCTTCGATCGCATCGAGCAGATCCTGCTTTTCAATGCGGAAGGACTGCTCGGAGAAGGCACCGTTCTCCGCATTCGGTGCAAACAGACAGCCGAGCAGAAGCTCTGCCGCCTCTGCAAGCAGATCCTCACGATTCAGTGCATAGCGGTTGCCGATCGCGCAGACAGAAAGCGTGATCTGCATCATATCGCCGTATTTTCCACTTGTACCCTTGAGGGAAGCACCGTACATACTGCTGAGCTTGCGGCTCATCGCATTGATGGTGGGATACGCGCTGCTGGTGGATGTCAGCAGTGCCTGGAGCAGAGAATAGGCTGCATTGTATGCCCTGCCAGCGGGCATCATAAAGATCATTTCAATGGTATTGGTTTTGAATTTCGGTTCAGCAATGGTGATATAATCAATGCCTTCACCGATGTTCATTTCTTTTTCATTCAAAGACATTCGCTCCTTTCATGCAGTTGTTATCATTTATTATACCATGAATCCCTGAATAATGCAAGTATTTTTGAAGATTCCTTCATTCGGTCTTTCGCCGTCCGTCCATCCGGTACAGCAGGAGTGCGGCGAGGAATGTCAGTCCCTCCGCTGCCGGGAATGCCAGCCAGATGCCGGTCGTGCCAAGGAGTGCGGAAAGCAGGAAGGCTGCCGGCAGGATCAGCAGAAAGCCGCGCAGGAGGGAAAGGAGCGTTCCGTACTGCGGGGCATCCGTGCAGGCGAAATACAGGCTCAGCAGGATGTTCAGCCCTGCCGCCGGCGCACCGATAAAATACAGGCGCAGACCCTGCACCGCAAGGCTCTGCAGCTGCGGGTCATTTTGGGCATTGAAAACCGCTGCAATCCAAGGCGCGGCGGCAAGGATCGCAGCGAACAGCAGGACGGCAAGCACCGCCGTGCTTATAAACGCACAGCGCAGAACCGCACGGAGCTTCTTCGGCTCACCGCAGCCGTAATACCGGCTCAGAACCGGCTGTCCGCCCTGCCCGATGCCGGTAAAGACCGCGATCACCACAAGGGAGATATTCGCCGTCACACCATAGGCGGCAACGCCCAGATTTCCGGCGGTCCGGAGCATCAGGAAATTAAACGCGGCGATCACGATCCCCGATGAAAACTCTGTTACAAGTGAAGGGAAGCCGGCGGCAAGGAGCTTTCCGGTCAGTACGCGGTCCACGCGGGAGCGCATGGGCTTGAACGTGTTCCTCCGGCGCAGAAAATGCACCGACATGACCAGAATGCTGATCAGCGGGGCAAGGCAGGTGGCAAATACTGCACCGAACATGCCCAGATCCAGCGGAAAGATGAAAAGGTAGTCGAGCAGGATATTTGCAAAGCTGCCCGTCAGCATTGCCGTCATGGCAAGGCGGGGCGCACCGTCACTGCGGACGAAGCCAAGGAGAATATCATTGCCGATGAAAAGCGGCGCACAGAGCAGGAGCATCCGCAGGTAGGTGCGGCTCATGGCAAATGCAGCATCATCCGCGCCGAGCATGGAAGTGATGGCATCCGCGGCAAATGCACCGAGCAGGACAAAGAGCAGCGAAAGAATGCCGCCGGCGGCAAGCGCATGGGTGAAGACCATGCTGCCGCGCGCGGTATCGTTCCGGCTCATGGCAAGGGAATGCAGCGCGGCACCGCCCATGCCGGTCATGAGTCCGCATCCGTGGATCAGGTTATAGACCGGCAGTGCCAGATTCAGGGCTGCCAGCCCCTCTGCACCGAGCCGGGCAGAGATAAAATAGGTATCTGCCAGAATATAGCAGGACAGTCCGAGCATTCCCAGGACGCTGAGTGACGCACAGCGGAAAAATTCCATATTGTATTTTTTCATAATGACCTCCAAAAAAATGCCCCGCCTTCCCCTTCAAAGACCTAATGGGGAAGACAGAGCACGTTCTCCCCTACCCGGTGGCAGGGGCGTGATGTTGATATATAATAATAAACCAACTGGTTTCAAAAGGCGACAGCCTTTTGCGGGTGGAGGGTGCGCGGTACCTTCCATATATAGCCCTCCCCTCGGGGTGGGGGTGGGGGAATCTTTACACAACTTTCCTAAAGTTGTTGCCATTGCCTCTGGGAGGAGGCAAATTAAAGTTATCTATTGGATCAGCATAAGATTTGCTGCAAATAATCCATTAGTCCAGCGGCTCCAGGAAATCATGCCAGTTGCCGTTCTTGCCGTAGTTGCCGCATTCCATCAGGTAGGTCTTTCCGTCGATCACGACCTCCGTCCAGAAATGCTGGTTGCCGGTGCTTGTCCAGCCCTTGACCATGTACACATCATAGCCGAACCAGATCATCATTGCTGCCATTGCACCGTTGTACTGTACGCACTGCCCCATGCGGTTGACATAGATCGCCTCCACATAGCTCAGGTTCACAATGGAATTCCACTTTTCGCCCGCATAGGCATAGTCCACCTTCTTGTGGATCCACTGCTGTGTGATCCAGAGCTTCTGCGCCATGGTCATATCCTCGGTGAAATGCTCGGCGGCGAACTGCTCCAGGATCGCAACATCCTTCTCCTTCAGTGTGATCTTCATGTATTCCTTTTCCGGAGAGACCTGGCGGTTCCAGATCGTGTAGCTGTCATGGGGATTGAGTGCGGCATTTTCGAGGATCGCGGTCTTTGCATCGGTGATGTCCGTGCATTTGCCGTAATATCTGCCGTCCGGCTCAAAATATACCATGCCGCTGCCCAGATCTGCAAAGCCCGTCAGCATTCTTCCTTCGGCAGTGAAATAATAATCGCCGTCATCCGTTTCCATCCAGCCGGTGTAGGGAACGCCCTTTTCATCATAATAATAGGTGTCGCCGTCAAAGGTCACCCAGCCCGTACACATTTTTCCGTCCTCGCCGAACAGATAGGTCACACCGTCAATGGTATGCAGCCCGGTCTGCATGATGCCCTCGCTGCTGAAATAATAATTGCCGTCGATCATTCTGATCAGACCCGTATACATAATGCCGCTGGCGTTGAAATGGTAGCGGTTGCCGTCGATGGTATACCAGCCGATCATCATCTTGCCGTCCTCGGCAAAGCGGTAGGTCTTTCCCTCATAGTCGAGCCATCCGGTATGCATCACACCATCCGCATTGAAATAGTACTTGCTCACCCCGATGGTCTGCCAGCCCGTCTGCATCGCGCCGTCCGTGCTGAAATAGTACTGTTTCCCGCCGATCGTCTGCATACCGGTCAGTGCGGCGGCATCACTGCCGAAATAATACTGCGCCTCCTCTGCCTCGATCCAGCCAGTGCGGAGCTTGTAATCCTCGCCGGCATAGAACACCGCACCGGAAGCGTCTGTCACCAGACCCTGACGGAGTACACCGCTTTCATCCGCGCAGTAATAGGCGGAGCCGAGCGGCAGGACCTCCTGATCCGCACCGGAAGCGGCGGCATAGCTGAGGATCACAGCGGCATCGGAGGCATTGATGCTGCCGTCCTCGTTGGTGTCCGCATAACGTCTGGCAGTATCCGCATCCGTCAGAAAGCTGCTGTCTCCGGCAAGCACCTCTGCGGCATCCGTACTGTCCGCACCCGCTGCCGCTGCGGCAATGAGGATCCCGGCGGCATCCGTACTGGAGACCGTATCATCACCGCTGATGTCACCGAGGGTATAGCCCTTGCTGGCGAGGAATTTTCCGGTCAGCACGGTTCCCGCCTCATAATAGGAGGCTGTACCGTCCTCATGGTATACAAATCCGTCCGCTGCATGGGCGGACACTGCGGAAACTCCCGCAAAAAGGGCGAAATTGAGTGCCATTGCACCAAGTCCTGCATAGTATTTCTTTTTCATGCGCTGTCTTCCTTTCTATTGGCTGATGTATGTTCATGCTTTTATTATACAGGATTTGGGGATGGAAGTCAATATTGGGTGTGAAAACAGTGCGCAGATCAATTTTTCTTTACCACAGTCTGCCTGAACTGCGCGGACCGTTGTGGTCGGGACGGAGATTGGGCTTTGCCATGGATTCACCGGCTTTCTGTTCTGGGCATAAAAATAGCACCTCAATTGAGATGCAGATTTATCTGGATTTGCGTTTTCGGTTGCTGCCATAGTGTTTCTTCGATAAGATCCACCTGACATATGTCGTGTAATCGGGTGCGAGCTGCATCCTCTGCGCATCAAGCATTTCCAATGCAGAGCAGTATCCGAAAGGACTCAAGGGGTTCATAAACTCACCTCTTTCTGGATTTGAGTATGAGAAAACCGCCTGATCACTCAAGCGGTTTAATTGACTATAGAAATCGTTTTGATTTCATTCGCGAGAATGCCGATCCCTTCGACATTTAACAGATCGGCAGCTTCATCCACATCCTCGGCACGAGCGCACCATTTTACAAGCCCTCTGTACTCACGTCCATCAATGCAATGGACAAAAACAGTACGATTTTCATATTCAAATACATCAATCATTTTTTATCCCTGCCTTTCTTAGTTGGTACAAGATGCGTTCCAGTTTTTGAGTAATTGATAAACGCGTGATTTGTCATCATTCCGGATCTTCCATCAACGCCGAGTGTTATATCTGCTTCAATGAGTTCCTTGAATTTAGAACTTGACGGAACGTATATAACATCACCTGTTGCATAGTAAGTGTTGACGATTTCCTGAGCAGTCTCAATGTCAATCGTGAGAAAGCTTCTGCCATCTGGTTTCGCTGTTTCTCCCTCTGCAAGCATATGCCGCGCTTGCTTTTCGGGATTTATAGTCAGCGGAAGACCACCAGAAGCAACAGCATCCCTCAAAAGCCGCTGATTCTCTGTTTCTATTATACCACTTCCACCCCCAGAAGTCAACCCTCTGAACTGCGATAGACTTCTTTTCCAGCTCCTTCGCCTGCTTGTAATCCAGCCGAACAGGCTTTGCAGATTTCTTCGGAGCGTCCTTGACCTCCCACGACTTCTTCGTCCACACGTTCTGCCGCTGTCTGCCGTTTTCGTAGATCACCGTGCAGCCTCGGTATTGATTTGCGCATAAAACAAAGCCCCCTCCGAATACGGAAGGGGCTTGGGATTCAGAAGCTTATTTCACTGTGGATTCGTATGCATACTTGTCGATCTGTGTGGTCACGCAGTTGCTGAACAGGCTGTCAAGATCGTTGTAGCCGTCCGCGTAAAGGGTATTCTCGAAAATGAAGCCGGGATAAGTACCAACCACGCAGGAGTTGCTGGGAGTGGAGTAATTGCTCAGATCCACGGAGCATGTACCGTCATCCAGCAGGATGATATTGTCGTATCTGGTGTAGTAGAAATATGTGAACTCGCCGATATTGCTGTTGGTTGCCTTTACCTCATATACAAGATAGAGCTTGTTAAACGGAGAAAGCTCTGTGTTGATGTCCTTGGGCTTGAGGAAGTAGTGACCGAGCAGTGTGATGCTCTGCAGACCCTCCGGCTCATCCCATTCTCTTGCGACATAGGCATGGAATACATCCTGTGCCTGGGAGTCCATCTTCTGCATCATGTCTTCCGGAATTTCTGCGATCTCAGAAGCATACGATGCAAGTCCTTCTACTGTGAAGGTCTTCTCAGTAGTGGAGGGCATTCTGCCATACTGTGCGCAGTATTCCTCCATAGAAGCACCTGTGTAGGTTTCAGCAGTCACGGTCACGGTATCGCCGTTTGACAGACCGGTGTTCTTGTCGAGTATAAACGTCAGATTGGTATCGGAACCGCCGCTGATATAAGCTGTACCGTTCGGTGCGAAGCCCTCATATACAAGGCTCAGACCTGTGAAGGGATCAAAAGTCTCCACTTCTTCCAGACCCTCTGCGGTAAAGGTGAGCGTACCGCCCTCCAGCTTGAATTTCTCTTCTTCAAATTTGGTGTTGTCCACAGTCACTGTCACTGTGATCTCGTCGCCGTTGGAAATATCCTCTGCGGGTGTGATCTCAAAATCCACCGCATCATACAGATTGGCTTCCAGCTCTGCCAGCTCCAGCATTTCCAGCTCCGCCCCATAGGTGCTGGATACTTCTGAGATCCAATCCGTCGCATTGACAAGGCTTGCGGTTGCATAGCCATCGTAGCCATTGAACTTGATCTCCAGATTCTCTGTGACATTCACGCTTTTCTTGCCGCATCCTGCCGCGGATACACAAAGACAGAGTGCAGCTGCCGCAACAGCGGTCAATTTCATTGTTTTTTTCATAAATTCATAACCTTCCCTTCATGTTTTCGAAACAACATTGTCATTATACCACATTTTTTGACATTTGTCAATTGTCATATTTACCAAATGGGGGTGCAGCACCGGTAAGACGGGCAAATCAAAGTTATTTATTGGGGGTAATACCAATTTCCAAAACAATAATAGACAAAATCGGTTTCAAAAGGCGATAGCCTTTGGCAGGTCGCGGGGCGCAGCCCCCGCCTAATCCACCTCCCTCCGGGAGGGGGCAGGGGGTGGGGCAAATTAAAGTTGTCTATTGGGGTTAAAGGGATTGGTATAAGAGAATGATATTAAAAGGAAGTACAAACAGAAAACCTCCCATTTTCGGGAGGTTTTGCATATTTCTGGAATTGCTGTTACAGCAGGACCGGATACTGTGCCAGTACCTGCACACCCTTCTGTGCGAGTGCCTTGACAGCGGCATCCACCTGTTCGGCGTTCATTTCGGTGTTCACGATGCACACGGTCTCGTCCTCATCGGTGGAGATGGTCTTTTCATCCACATCACCCAGAACCTCAGCCAGCAGCTTTACATCTGCCGCGCTGGTGCGGAAATAACGCTTTGCGCTGAATGCGGAGAAATCTTCGATGAAATCCGCATTATCGGAGCTTTCCCAGGTCTGTGCGGAGATCGTGCCGTCCAGCTGGAACTGCTCGATCATATCGCCCAGCACTGCGCTTGCAGTCGGGAACTTGCCCGCGCCGCGTCCGTAGAACATGGAACGGTCAGCACCGTCGGTATCGGTCATCACGGCATTGAACACGTCATTCACCTGGGAGAGCAGGTTGGTGTTCTTGACTGCCATGGGCATAACAGTCGGCAGGATCTTGCCGTTTTCAAGGGACTTCACCTGTGCGATCAGCTTGATGGCATAGCCGAGCTGCTCACAGAGCTTGGTATCCTTCAGCTCTACCTCGCGGATGCCCTTGGTGTAAACGGACTCCGGATAGACATGCTTGCCGAATGCCAGGGAGGACAGAATGCAGATCTTGCGGCAGGCATCGTGACCCTCTACGTCAGCGGTCGGATCCTTCTCCGCATAGCCAAGCTCCTGTGCGAGCTTCAGGGCTGCTGCAAAGTCCATATCATCACAGATCATCTTGTTGAGGATGAAATTGGTCGTACCATTGAGAATGCCGGCTACTGCGGAAAAATCATTGGCTGCCAGACACTTATGCATCGGGCGGATGATCGGGATCGCGCCGCCGACGCTTGCTTCAAAGAAGAAGTTGACATTGTGCTCCTTGGCAGTTTTCAGCAGGATGTCGCCCTTCTTTGCTACCAGCTCCTTATTGGAGGTGGAAACGCTCTTGCCTGCTTCCAGGCAGGACTTCACGAATGTGAATGCCGGCTCCACGCCGCCCATGCATTCTGCCACAACGGTCACATCCTTGTCTGCAAGGATGACATCAATATTCTTAACAACCTTGTCACCGTAGGGTCTGTCGGGGAAATCACGCAGATCGAGGATGTAGCCGAGTCCGAGGGACTTGCCGCATCTCTTTTCAATGAGTGCCTTGTTCTTTTCAAAAAGCTCTACCACGCCGGAACCTACTACGCCGCAGCCGAGTACTGCAAATTTTTCCATTTTCATATCCTCCTAAATTTCCGGAACCGTCAAAGCGGTGTTTTTGCTATTCCCCCGAAATGATTTTGACATCCACCACGCCCGGCACCTCACGAAGAACGGCTTCCAGCTGATGGGGGGACTGTACTTCTCCATTCAGACGCACTGAAAAGGTCACGGATGCCACGCTGTCAATGGGGATGTTCTGGTTCACAGTCAGAATATTGGCATCCGCATCATAGAGGGCAGCCAGCACATTGGACAGCACACCGGCTTCATCCCGCAGGACTGCCTGGAGATTGATGATCCGCTGTGTGATCTTGTCTTCATAGGAATACACACAATTTTTATACTTATAATATGCACTTCTGGAAATGCCAACACGCTTGCAGGCGGCGGCGGAGCTTTTCTCCTCCCTGCCGGCGAGCAGCTTCTTGACCTCCAGTACCTTGCTGATGACCTCCGGGAGAACGGATGCATCCACAACGATCAATTGTGTACGGTGTTCCATGTGATTCCTCCTATGTTATTCAAAACGTCCGTGTAGAAAGTACAATTGTTTTCGCTCTTTATACTATAGCATGTTTTTATGATTTTGTCAAGTGTGTTATTGTTTTTTCTGGGGGGTCAGCACCCCAAGGCTGCCCCCCCCCACCCTCTCCCCTCGGGGAGGGGCTATTAGTGGAGGCGGCTGCCCCGCCTCCACCGTCCAAGGGGCAAAGCCCCTTGGAACCCCTTTTGGGGTCTGCAGCCGCCTTGCCTTCTCTGTTATTCCAAAAATTCCGCCCGCGATTTGTGGGGAAATTTACGGAAACCCCTTGCAATTCTGACAAAGTTCGTGTATAATAGAAGTAGCTGTTATCTGACAGCCTGAAAAAAAGAATACAAAGGAGAATCCACCTATGTTTAACAATCTGATCGACACCATCGGTTATGTGGAAAGCGTTGACCCCGAAGTTGGCGCAGGTATGCAGAAAGAGCTTGCACGCCAGAGAAGAAATCTGGAGCTGATTGCAAGCGAAAACATCGTTTCCCCGGCTGTTATGGCAGCAATGGGCAGCGTGCTGACCAACAAGTATGCAGAGGGCTATCCGTCCAAGCGTTACTATGGCGGCTGCGAATGCGTTGACATCGTAGAGGAAATTGCCATCAAGAGAGCATGTGAGCTGTTCGGCGCAAAGTATGCCAATGTACAGCCCCACTCCGGCGCACAGGCAAACACCGCAGCATATTTCGCAGTTCTGCAGCCCGGCGACACTGTTCTGGGCATGAGCCTTGCAGACGGCGGTCATCTGACACATGGTTCTCCTGTGAATCTGTCCGGTAAGTACTTCAATTTCGTATCCTATGGTCTGGATGATGAAACTGAAACCATCAACTATGAGACTGTTTACAAGCTGGCTGTGAAGAACAAGCCCCGTCTGATCGTGGCAGGTGCTTCCGCATATCCGAGAGCAATTGATTTCAAGAAGCTCTCCGAGATTGCAAGAGCAGTCGGTGCACTGTTCATGGTGGATATGGCACATATCGCAGGTCTGGTTGCAGCCGGTCTGCACGAATCTCCGGTTCCGTATGCGGACATCGTAACCACCACTACTCACAAGACACTCCGTGGTC
Source organism: Oscillospiraceae bacterium (assembly GCA_045546475.1). Lineage (GTDB taxonomy): Bacteria > Bacillota > Clostridia > Oscillospirales > Ruminococcaceae > UBA3855. The sequence continues at coordinate 18,972 of JAZQCT010000062.1, read as the reverse complement.
CGAGAGGCGGTCTGATTCTGACCAATAACGAATATCTGGCAAAGAAGATCAACTCTGCAATCTTCCCCGGCACACAGGGCGGCCCTCTGATGCACACCATTGCAGCTAAGGCAGTATGCTTCGGCGAAGCTCTGAAGCCTGAGTTCAAGGAATACCAGCAGAGAATCATCGAGAATGCAAATGCGCTCGCTGAGGGTCTGGTGAAGCGTGGCTTCAATCTGGTATCCGGCGGTACGGACAACCACCTGATGCTGGTTGACCTGCGTCCGTTCAACATCACCGGCAAGGAGCTGGAACACAGACTGGACGAGGTATATATCACTGTCAATAAGAATGCGATCCACAACGATCCGGAGAAGCCGTTTGTAACCAGCGGTATCAGAATCGGTACACCGGCTGTGACAACCAGAGGTCTGGGCGTTGAGGAAATGGAAATGATCGCTGAGTACATCTACCTGTGCGCAACTGACTTTGAGAACAAGGCAGACGAGATCCGTGCAGGCGTGACTGCTATCTGCGAGAAGTATCCGCTCTACGAATAAGCGCGTAACACGCGCTGGTGATTCGCGTGAGGGAGCAAAGCTGAAACGATAACATCTTACTCGCGACGTTGGATCACCTGCCGCAATGTGCCTTGCAAGCAGAGGCACAAAGCTGCTGAGAATTTTAATTTGCGCAGAGCCGCAATGAGCGATGAAATAGGCAAAGGGCGGACAGGGTGTCCGCCCTTTTTGTCTGACCAGCAGAAAGGAGCTGTCCCATGAACTACCTGAACCTGTCGGTCGAATTTCTGAAAGATGCTGAACAATACTGCACCTATGATCCGGATATCCCTTTTCCGTTCAGAGTCCTTGTAAAGCTGCTGGCAGAGAGTCGTTTCTCCGATGCAAGGCGGCTGATGGAAGAAAATCCGGATGCATTCACTGGAGAATACAACTGGATGCCGCTGGATTCTGCTGTTGAAATGTGCCTGAATCAGGTGCAGGAGAAAGATGGTGTGTACCGTCCTGTTCAGGATGCTGTGGATTTTATTGCATATCTGCTGGAACACGGTGCAGACCCGCATCTTCCGGTGCATTTTCACCAATTGGAACATCTTGTCGATCTGGACGAGGACAGTTCACAACAGACCGGATTTCGGTTTGATTGTTCCGAGATCAGAGAACTGCTGGAACGATATTGGTGATTGAGCTGAGCAGCCGTTCACTTGTGTCAATTTTATGCGAGGAGTCTGCCCCATACTCCACCCAAGAAATGTGTTCTTGCGTCCTAACGTTTTCACTATGCCCCTTATGGGGCATAGTGAAAACGAATCGGGATTCCAAAGGGATCACATCCCTTTGGCAGGGGCGGCGAGTCGCCGCTGACGTTTTGCTCCCAATGCACCTGCGGTGCAAAGGTCGCAGGGGACAGAGTCCCCCACATAAAAACAATTCACCGAAAGGAGTTGATACCATGCCACTTGCCGATTCCATCCGCCCGAAAACCCTTGATGATGTTGTCGGACAGCAGCATTTGCTGGGAGAGGGAAAACCCCTGCGGCGCATCATCGAAAGCGGACGCATTCCCAATATGATTTTCTACGGTCCGTCCGGTATCGGGAAAACCACCCTTGCCAGCATCATCGCAAGCCGTACCAATATGACCCTCCACATCCTCAACGGCACACAGGCAGGCGTGTCCGACATCAAATCCGTCATCGCTGATGTGGGGACGTTCGCCTCGATGAACGGCATTCTGCTGTACCTCGATGAGATCCAGTACCTCAACAAAAAACAGCAGCAAAGTCTGCTTTCCTATATCGAAAACGGCGATATTACGCTGATTGCATCCACCACGGAAAACCCCTACTTCGCCGTGTACAATGCCGTCATCAGCCGGAGTACCGTCTTTGAATTCAAGCCCGTCGATGCAGCCGAGATGGAAAAAGCCGTCTGTCGTGCATTCCGCATTATGCAGGAGGAGCAGGGACTTGCCCTGACCATTGAGGACGGCGTGACCGCCCATATCGCACAGGGCAGCGGCGGTGATGTCCGCAAGGCGATGAATGCCGCAGAACTCTGCGTCCTCTCCGGTGAACCGACCGCCGACGGTATCCGCATTACGATGGATATTGCAAAATCCCTCACACAGCGCAGCAATATGCGGTATGACCGTGATGGCGATGCACATTACGATATTCTTTCCGCACTCCAGAAGTCAATCCGTGGCAGCGACGAAAACGCCGCCCTCCACTATACCGCAAGACTCCTCGAAGCCGGAGATCTCATTTCCCTCACAAGACGGCTCCTCGTGATCGCATCGGAGGACATCGGGCTTGCCTATCCGCAGGCGGTGAGCATCGTCAAGGCATGCGTTGATTCTGCACTTCAGCTGGGTCTCCCCGAAGCGAGAATCCCCCTCGCTGAAGCGGTGATCCTCCTGTGTACCTCCCCGAAATCCAATTCTGCGATCAATGCGATTGATGCAGCGATCGAGGATGTACGATCAGGTGATTATGGTGATATTCCGGCATATCTGAAGGACGGACACTACGGCGGCGCACAGAAGCTCGGCAATGCCATCGGCTATCAGTATCCGCATTCGTTCCCGAATCATTATGTCAAGCAGCAATACCTGCCCGACAATATTGCCGATCATGTGTACTATGAATTCGGGGATAATAAGCAGGAACAGGCGGCACTTTTGTATCGGAAGAAGATAAAAGGCGAATAAGGCACCTTATATTAGAGCCTGTTCACATTAAAATCTCATACGCATCTTTTCGGCAAAATTTCACGCATCCTGCGTTAAAAAATCTTGACATACGTCAGTATGCCTGCGATTTTTTGCCTTGCCTGCGTAAAATTCTTGCTCGAAAATCTGCATATTCATTTTATGTGAACAGGCTCTAATCTCCGTAACACCAATAGAAAGTTTAAGTCCCCCCTGCCGCCCTCTTGCAGAGGACTTTTTCGACAGAATGATAGTTATCCTTTTCAAAACTGCATTTCCCTGAATTTCACAGAATCCACCCTAAATCCAGCCTGCTTCAACGGCAGAATCACATGTTCCAGATACCACGATGCATCCGTCATACCGTCCGCAGTCCTCTTCCTGCCGATGTCCAGACCGAATGTGATCTCCTGCGCATCCCGTGCCAGAAGCATGATGCCGGTTTCTGTATTTTGGTAGTACAGAATCACGCCGATCATTTCATGCAGCATTCGTTTTTCACGGAGAATGGCAGAAAACTCCTCCGGCGAAAGAGCCGTTTTCTGCCAGTCATACATCCCGTCATCGTGCAGGGGGAGATACTCCGTCATGCCGTCACGATTTTCCCATCCGGCGGCTTGCAGTGCTTTGAAAATTTCCTCCATTCCTTCGCCATGCAGGCGGAACGTCAGTCCTGTGTCCGCTGACATATGCAATCCTCCCCGTATGTTTCCTGCGCAAGCCTCACATACTCCGCCGTCAGAAACGCATTTTCCAGATCCTTTTCATCCAGCCCACGATACAGGAACAGCGCATCATAGAGCTTTGCCATCCGTTCCGTATCCTCGCTCTCTGCATGGATATGCCCCGTCACAAGGTCGATCCCGACCAATACATCCCCCGACATGTAACAACGCACATCAGGCTTTGTATCCGGCGGCAGCTTTTCGGCGTGATGGAGATTTTCCAGGATCTCGGCTGCGATCATCTCACGCAGATCAGCAGAATCTATCGGCGTATGGGGATATGTTTCACGGAAATAGGCCTCCACCTGCGCACCGGGTCTCCGGTTCGGAGAAAGCTTCGGACGGTATTCCTCATGCAGGCGTTTCCATTCCTGTAGCATTTCAAGTGTCGGTTCTGTTGTCAGCATATTTCACCTCGTCAGTGTTTGTCGTTGTAGTCGTAGAATAATTCATCCAGCAGCTTGTCCACGCCCTCGGTATTGCCGAATGCGGCTTTCAGGAACGTGCCGGTATTTTGGAACACCAGCCGGAAATAGAGCCAATCGCCCAGATCATCGTATTTTCTGGTCGAATTGATCAGATGATTCTGCCGCAGGGTGGTATAGCGTTTGCCCTGCTTTTTTCCGTATGCACGGAGGCGTTTTGCGGTGGCAGCATCCTCCATTGCCTTTTTCTCAATGAATCCTCCGACTGCCTCAAATGTCCGTTTCTCCGCCCAGAAAATGCCGCAGTACAGCCCTGTAATGCCAAACGAGATCCGGCAGAGCAGATCGTTGCACCACAGCGGAAAGGAATAGCGTTCAAAGCGAATGGGTGCACCGCCGCCGATGAATCTGCCGCTGCCGAGCAGATCGGCGATCTCGGCAAGTGTCCCCTCCGTCATGCGGTTGTCGCAATCGATGGTGACGATGATGTGTCCCCTCGCTGCCCTGATGCCGGCATTGCGGACACTTGCGATGCAGCGTGTTTCGTCATGCACAACCCTTGCACCATTTGCTTTTGCAATGGCTTCGGTCGTATCCGTGCAGCGGTTGCAGACTACGATGATTTCCACATTGCCGCCGTACACATCAGCGGCTTTCCGGATGGAACGAATGCACCGTGCCACATAACGCGCCTCGTTGTGGGCGGGAATCACAACGGAAATCCGCGGTTTAGCGGAATCTGTTCTGCTGTGCATCATACTCATACCCGATCTTCCGGAGCTTGTCAATGATCTCCTGCATATCGCAGTCATTGGTCTTGCAGAATTCCTCCAGACTGGGGTAAAAATCACGCAGCTGGGTATTGAGATAGCTCACCAGAATGGCGGGATCGTTTGGAATATTCATGGGTTTGTCCTCCTGTGATTTGTAGATTCCTGATGTAATCATAGCATGATGCACACGAATTGTCAAGGAAATTTCCTTAAATTATAAACTTTTTGAAAATTTTCAATAACTACTTGCAGAAATGAAAAAAATGTTGTATAATATATGTGTTGTAACGGTAGGAATTTACCGATACATCCCAATCACCCTGTAAAAGGGGAAATTTTAATCTGAAAGGATGTCATGACAATGGCAGGTTTGAACAAGGTAACTGTAGAAGATATTCAGGTAAAGGGCAAGAAGGTTCTCGTTCGCTGTGACTTCAACGTTCCGCTCAAGGAAGGCGTGATCACAAACGATAACAGAATCCAGGCTGCTCTGCCGACCATCAAGAAGCTGCTGGAGAACGGTGCAAAGGTTGTACTCTGCTCCCACCTCGGCAAGCCGAAGAATGGTCCGGAGGAGAAGTTCTCCCTCGCTCCTGTTGCAGCAAGACTCGCTGAAGTTCTCGCTCCGGCAAAGGTTGTTTTCGCAAACGATGATACTGTAGTCGGCGAAAATGCAAAGGCTGCTGTAGCTGCTATGGGCGAAGGCGAAGTTGTTCTGCTCCAGAACACAAGATTCCGTGGTGCAGAGGAAACCAAGAACGGCGAAGAGTTCTCCAAGGAGCTGGCTGATCTGGTTGACGGCGAAGCATTCGTAATGGACGCATTCGGCAGCGCTCACAGAGCACACGCTTCCACAGCAGGCGTGACAAAGTTCGTAAAGGAAACAGCAGTTGGCTATCTGATGCAGAAGGAGATCCAGTATCTCGGTAATGCAGTAGAGGTTCCGGAGCGTCCGTTCGTTGCAATTCTCGGCGGTGCAAAGGTTGCTGACAAGCTGAACGTTATCTCCAACCTGCTCGAAAAGTGCGATACCCTGATCATCGGCGGCGGTATGGCATATACATTCATCAAGGCACAGGGCGGTTCTATCGGTACTTCTCTGGTTGACGATGAGAAGATTGACTACTGCAAGGAAATGCTCGCTAAGGCTGAGTCCCTCGGCAAGAAGATCCTGCTCCCTGTTGATACCACAATTGCAGCAGAATTCCCGAACCCGATCGACGCTGAAATCGCTGTTGAGGTTGTAGATTCTCACGCAATTCCGGCTGACAAGATGGGTCTGGACATCGGCACAAAGACACAGGAGCTGTTTGCTGAGGCTGTTAAGACTGCAAAGACTGTTGTATGGAATGGCCCGATGGGTGTATTTGAGAACCCGACTCTGGCTAAGGGTACAATTGCAGTAGCTAAGGCTCTGGCTGAAACAGACGCTACCACCATCATCGGCGGCGGCGACTCCGCAGCAGCTGTTATGCAGCTGGGCTTTGCTGACAAGATGAGCCACATCTCCACAGGCGGCGGCGCATCCCTCGAATACCTCGAAGGCAAGGTTCTGCCGGGCGTAGCTGTTATCGCTGAAAAGTAAGCGAGGAGCCCCCGCGGGCGATTCGCGTGGGTAAGCAAACCGTAAGGACAAGCTTACTGCTCGCGTTGTGAGCTTGCTGAACCGCATGTTCCTTGCTTCGCAGAGGAACATCGCTTCTGAAAGCATTTAGCATTGCTCTTGTGCAGATGCATAAAATTAAGCATAAGGGCGGATAGTTCTATTCGCCCTTATCGTATATCAGGAGGTTTGACTATGAATCTCATTGAAAAAATCAAACAGGACGAGAATTCCCCGATTTTTCTGGCATTCGCATTGGGCGCACTGCTTGGTATCATCATTGGTTTTCTCGCATCCCCCATCAAAAAAGGTGTCACCATCGGCAGCTACAACAACATTGAGAACAATGAGGGCTGCTGTGGTAAGGATGAGGACGAAGAATGACATTTGACATAACGATCGGAAGCACCCACAGCTCGATGAATCTGATTGAGCTTCTGTTAGTAGTCCTGTTGATTGGAGGGTTTGTTTCTCTCATCATCCTGTCCATCAGACGCGGCGTTCTCACGCTGCTGAAAAAACCGGTGAACGCACGTCCCTGTGCGCTGTTCTGGACAAAGGTGGACGCAAAGGTTCTGGATAATGCAGAGGGTGAAGTCTGGCACGAATTTCTCTTGAATGACATCAAGGGACGTTCCGGCATCCCGAATCAACCGCGCGGACAAATGCGGAAAGTTTCCAATTTTAAGGTGGAATATACTTATCAGGACAAGCAGTACCAGAAATTTGTCTATATGAAGGATTTTTCTGGTGATGCATTTCAGCTCTACTGCCTCAGATGGAATCCGGAACGAACAAAAACCTACGTTCCGACTTATGAGTGGAGCAAGGGTGCAGGCGTTTCCATGCTGTTCTTTGGCGTTCTGATGATCCTGATGGGCGTTATTGTAATTTGCGGCATAGTTTCGTAACTGAAAATCCTGAAGGCTGCTGCGATGAAAAAGAAACATAAATGGATCTTCGTGATTCTTATTATTTTGCTGTTAATTTTACTGTCAGCGGCAGTATGTATTTATCTGCGGAAGACCTATAATCCATTTGATTATTATATTTTTTAAGGAGAATTTACCATGAATAAGGCAACAAGAAAGGCAATCATTGCCGGCAACTGGAAGATGAACAACACCAGAGTAGAGGCTAAGGCTCTGCTCGAAGCAATCAAGCCCCTGGTAGCAAATGCAGAGGGTAGTGTAGAGGTCATCGCTTGCGTACCGTTCACAAACCTCGAAACTGCTATGAATGTAACTGCTGGTTCTAACGTAAAGATCGGTGCAGAGAATGTACACTTTGCAAAGTCCGGCGCATACACAGGTGAGATCTCCGCTGATATGCTCGTTGAGCTGGGCGTTGAGTATGTAGTCATCGGTCACTCCGAGAGAAGACAGTACTTCGGTGAGACTGACGAGACAGTCAACAAGAGAACTGTTGCAGCTCTGGAAGCTGGTCTGAAGCCCATCGTTTGCGTTGGTGAGCTGAAGTGGGAGCGCGAGTGCAATATCACTGAAGAAGTGATCGCTCGCCAGATCAAGCTGGATCTGTGGTCTCTGACTGCTGAGCAGGTAAAGAACACTGTGATCGCATATGAGCCGGTATGGGCGATCGGTACAGGTCTGACTGCAACACCGGATCAGGCTGAAGAGGTTTGCGCATTCATCCGTGCACAGATCGCTAAGCTCTATGATCAGGCAACTGCTGATGCAGTGACAATCCAGTACGGCGGTTCTATGAATGCTGCAAACGCTGCTGAGCTGCTGGCAAAGCCCAACATCGACGGCGGTCTGATCGGCGGCGCATCCCTGAAGGCTGCTGATTTCAATACCATCGTACAGGCTGCTGTACAGGGCTAAGCGCAGAGCCTGCGCTGGCAGACGCATGGGGGAGTCTTTCGGAAACGAAAGTACACCGCTCGCGTTGCAAGTCTGTGAATCGCATTGCCCTTATGGCTTTGCCAAGCGGCAATCGCTATTAAAAGTAAATAGCATCAAGGGGATGCCGGCGGCGGGTCGCCGCTGACGTGCTGCCTCCCATTGCGGCTTCACCGCAAAGGTCGGCACGACTTTCACAAAGTCGACAATCGCTATTGAAAGCAAATACTGTTAAGGGGATGCCGTCCCGGTGTCCCCTCTTTTTAAAACGGAGAACAGAATTATGAATACAGCAAACAATGATACCACTGTTTTGGAAAAGCGTGGATTCTCCTGGAGAAAGTGGGATATTCTCTTTTGTATTCTCTACCTGATCGCTGCTGTTATCGCCTCCTTCTTCGGCAGATATACCCGCTGGCTGGCACTGGCTGCAGTCATTGTACTGTTCGTGGTAATCGGCAACAAGAAACGCTATTCTGAAAATGCTCCCAATCCTAAAAAACATCTGATTTCCTACATTCTCGCAGCATTACTGCTTCTGCCGGCACTCACAATGAATGCACCGCTGAAGCTTTATTACCCCGTACAGAAGCTTTTCTTCGTGCTTGGCAGCAAATTCCCCAGCAGCTATTCGCTGTTTCCGGATACCATTCCGCTGGACGCTGAGAATTATGATCACTACTTTTATCCGGCGTTGGTACAGAGCCATGGCGGCGGCTTTGTGAAATTTCATACGGATGCAGAGCATGTAAAAAAGTATAAGCAGCAGCGCACAAGTGAAGAGATCGCTTCCTGCACTGTGGAGGAATATCTGGAACAGTACGGCGGTATTCTCAACCAATTCTCAGCGGAAGAAGCAGCTGGAAGCACTGTATATATCTACTGGGTGGATGACGGCTGCGGTCATGCACCACACCAGGTCATGATCCTCAATGAAGAAACAGGCTTTGTGTATATGCAGGGCTGATAAACAAAAATAAGAAAAGAAAGGGTTAATTACTATGAGCAAAAAACCTGTAGCACTGATTATTATGGACGGTTTCGGCTATAATGCAAGCGATTACGGCAATGCCATTGTCGCTGCAAAGACTCCGAACCTCGACAAATATATGCAGGGTCCGAACACCATCATCGGCGCAAGCGGTCTTGACGTGGGTCTGCCGGATGGTCAGATGGGCAACTCCGAGGTTGGTCACACCAACATCGGCGCAGGCAGAATCGTGTACCAGATGCTGGTAAAGATCTCCAAGTCCATCAAGGACGGCGATTTCTTTGAGAACAAGGCTCTCGTGGCTGCAATGGAAAACTGCAAGGCGAAGGGATCCGCACTGCACCTGATGGGTCTGCTCTCCCCCGGCGGCGTACACAGCCATATGGAGCATCTCTACGGTCTGTGCGAAATGGCAAAGAAGCAGGGTCTCGACAAGGTATATGTACACGCATTCCTCGACGGTCGTGACGTTCCTCCGTCCTCCGCAGCTGATTTCATGGAAGAAGCTGTGGCTAAGATGAACGAGATCGGTGTGGGCAAGGTTGCAACTGTCATGGGCAGATTCTATGCAATGGACAGAGATAACGCCTGGGATCGTGTAGAAAAGGCTTATGCCGCAATGGTATACGGCGAGGGCGTGAACGCTTGCTGCCCCGTACAGGCGATCCGTGATTCCTATGCAAATGAAGTGACTGACGAATTCATGCTTCCGACTGTTGTGGACGGCGGCGCAAAGATCGCAGCTGACGACAGCGTGGTATTCTTCAACTTCCGCCCCGACCGTGCAAGACAGATCACAAGAGCATTCGTGGATGAAGCATTCACCGGTTTTGAGAGAAAGAATGGCTTCTTCCCGCTGCATTTCGTATGTATGGCACAGTATGATGCAACCATGCCGAACGTATCCGTTGCATTCCCGCCGGAAGCTCTGACCATGACACTGGGCGAATACCTGAGCAAGTGCGGCAAGACACAGCTGAGAATTGCTGAGACACAGAAGTATGCACATGTAACCTTCTTCTTCAACGGCGGCGAGGAGAAGCAGTTCGAGGGCGAGGACAGAATCCTCATCAAGTCCCCCGATGTAGAAACCTTCGATATGAAGCCGGAAATGAGCGCGTACGAAGTGACTGACGCAGTTGTTGAGGCAATTGAGTCCGACAAGTATGATGTCATCATCCTGAACTATGCAAACTGCGACATGGTTGGTCATACCGGTATTTTCGATGCAGCTGTTGCTGCTGTTGAGGCTGTGGATACCTGCGTTGGCAGAATGGTGGATGCGATTCTGGCAAAGGGCGGCGCAGCTCTGCTCACCGCTGACCACGGTAATGCAGATAAGATGTACGAGCCGGACGGCAGTGCATTCACCGCACATACCACCAACCCCGTTCCGTTCATCGTAGTGGGCGCAGGCGACTGCAAGCTGCGTGAGGGCGGCGTTCTGGCTGACCTCTCCCCGACCATCCTGAAGCTCCTCGGTCTTGAGCAGCCGAAGGAGATGACGGGTACTTCTCTGATCATTGACTAAGCGGCGAACCGCCGATATTCAATACGCCGTCCATCCGGACGGCGTATGCTATATCTTGATGTTCTGATTTTGAATGATGATGTTGTTTTCCTGCACCTTGCCAAGAATGTGATTCTTGCAATTCTAACGTTTTCCCTTTGTCCCCGTAGGGGGCAATGGGAAAACGACATGGGATTCCAAAGGGATCACATCCCTTTGGCAGGGGGTGCAGGGGGACAGCGTCCCCCTGCGAAAGGAGACCACCTATGATAGACGTATGCCTTGGCGGAACGGGCGGGATGCTGCCGCTTCCTGATCGGTGGCTGACCTGTTTCTGGCTGGAATATAACGGAAAAGCGGCACTCATCGACTGCGGTGAGGGGACGCAGATCACGCTCAGCAAACAGGGCTGCAAGCTCAGTAAACTGGACGCACTGTTCATCACCCACACCCACGCCGACCATATCTCCGGACTGCCGGGGCTTCTGCTTTCCGTCGGCAACTGCGGACGGACGGAACCGCTGACCATTTACGGGTTCAGCGGCATCGGATATGTGATCGACCAGCTCTCCTGCATCTGTCCGGTACTCCCCTTCCGCGTGGAAGTACAGGAGCTTTCCTGCACGGAAATTTCCACACTCACCTGGAACGGTCTGGAGGTGCGAAGCCTCCCCCTGCGCCATCGGATGGACTGCCTCGGCTACTCGTTCACACTGCACCGCAAGCCCGTGTTCAATCCGCAGAAAGCCCAGAAGCTCAGCATTCCTGTGAAGCTCTGGAGTAGACTCCATGCGGGGGAAACAGTGACCGAAAACGGCATGGAATACACGCAGGATCTGGTGACGGATGAAGCCAGGAAGCCCATCAAGCTGACCTATATGACGGACACAGTGTATTTTCCGGAGATGATCACATTTGCAAAGGATTCCGACCTGCTCGTCTGTGAGGGGATGTACGGGGATGATGACTATATCCCGAAAATGCGTGAAAAGGGGCATATGGTCTTTTCGCAGGCGGCAGAGCTAGCCAAAGAATCCGGCTCCTCCCGTCTGTGGCTGACGCATTACAGTCCTGCAATGCATGATCCGTCTGTTTATGCGGAGCAGGTACGCGGGGTGTTTGCGGAGACAACTGTGAGTACGGATGGTGAAAGGATGACGCTGAAATAGCAGTAAACTGCTCCTCATTTATAAAACTATACAACCCCCGACAGTCGTCGGGGGCGTTTTTTGTCAGCAGTTGAAAAATGCCGGAAATCCATTGACGAGGGGCATTTTTTGTGCTATAATAAAGAGAATACAACTTTATAGAAGCTGTAAAATTTCAGAACACTGCATGTTCCTCATGCAGCAGATCGGAGGAATCAGAACGTGTTTCCAATCGTTCGTAAGAAGGTACTCAATCCTTCTGTTACTTTGATGGAAATTTCCGCACCCTATATCGCGGCAAAGGCAATGCCCGGTCAGTTCATCATCTTCCGCGTGGATGAAACCGGTGAGCGTGTGCCGCTGACCATTGCGGATTTTGACCGTGAAAAGGGTACGATCACAATTATTTTCCAGATCGTCGGCTATTCGACCGAAAAGCTGAACTCCCTCTCCGAGGGCGACAGCATTCTGGATGTGGTAGGTCCGCTCGGACTGCCGACCGAATATCCTGAAAATGCAAAGCGTGTCTGTGTCATCGGCGGCGGTGTTGGCTGTGCGATCGCCTATCCGCAGGCAAAATACCTCCATGCGCAGGGGGTGCAGACGGATGTCATTGCCGGTTTCCGTTCCAAGGATATTGTGATCCTGGAGGAGGAATTTAAGGCGGCTTGCTCCGAGCTGATCCTCTGTACGGATGACGGCAGCTATGGCAGACAGGGCTTTGTCACACAGGCATTGCAGGCACAGATCGACGCTGGTGTCAAGTATGACGCCGTAATCGCCATTGGTCCTGTGCCGATGATGAAGTTTGTCTGCGAACTGACAAAGAAATATGAGATTCCGACCATCGTTTCCCTCAATCCCATCATGGTGGATGGTACGGGTATGTGCGGCGGATGCCGTGTGACGGTGGATGGCAAGATCCGCTATGCCTGTGTGGAAGGACCGGATTTTGACGGTCACAAGGTGGATTTCGATGAGCTGATGAAGCGCAATGGAACATTCCATGAGCGTGAAGCGGCTTGCAGAATGCTCAGACAGGCGGATAGCCTGTAATTGTCCCCTCCCAAAGGGAGGGGGATTTGGGGCGGGGCTGCGTCCCCGCGACCCGCCAAAGGACTTCGTCCTTTGATCTTTTTGATACTCGGAAGGAGTGGAAAAAATGCCGAATATGGCAATGAATAAAGTACCGATCCCTGAACAGGATCCCAAGGTACGAGCAAGAAATTTTGACGAGGTAACGCTCGGCTACACGGCGGAAATGGCGATCGAGGAAGCGCAGAGATGCCTGAACTGTAAGAACATGCCCTGCGTATCCGGTTGTCCGGTCGGCGTGAAGATTCCGGCGTTCATCTCCCGGATCGCAGAAGGCGATTTTGAGGGTGCATACCAGACCATCCGCCTGACGAATGGTCTGCCGGCGGTCTGCGGCAGAGTTTGTCCGCAGGAAAGACAGTGCGAAAGCAAGTGCGTCCGCGGCATCAAGGGCGAACCGGTCGGCATCGGCAGACTCGAACGCTTTGCGGCGGATACCCATATGAAACATGGCGATACGACCGTAGAAATGCCCGTTTCCAATGGTCATAAGGCTGCCATTGTGGGCGCGGGTCCTGCAGGTCTGACCTGTGCAGGGGATCTGGCAAGAATGGGCTATGATGTGACGGTATTTGAGGCGTTCCACGTTGCCGGCGGCGTGCTGATGTACGGCATTCCGGAATTCCGTCTGCCGAAGGATATTGTCCAGAAAGAAGTGCAGAATCTGCGTGATCTGGGCGTGAATATCATGACCAATATGGTCATCGGCAAGGTGCTTTCCGTGGATGAACTGCTCGAACAGGGCTATGAAGCCATCTTTGTCGGATCGGGTGCAGGTCTGCCCCGCTTCATGGGCATTGAGGGCGAAGCACTGGTTGGCGTATGCTCGGCAAATGAGTATCTCACCAGAATCAATCTGATGAAGGGCTACAAGCAGGAATATGATACGCCCGTACTGCGTTCGAAGTCCGTGGCTGTTGTCGGCGGCGGCAATGTCGCAATGGATGCGGCAAGAAGCGCACTGCGTATGGGTGCGGAGCATGTGTATATCGTCTACAGACGTTCGGAGGACGAAATGCCCGCAAGACGTGAGGAAGTCCATCACGCAAAGGAAGAGGGCGTGGAATTCCTGACACTGAATAATCCCGTGAAGATCCTCGGCGACGAGAACGGCAGAGCCTGTGCGATGGTCTGCCAGAAGATGGAACTCGGTGAACCGGATGAAAGCGGCAGACGCTCCCCTGTTCCGGTGGAGGGATCGGAGTACGAACTCTCTGTGGATACGGTAATCATGTCCATTGGTACATCCCCGAATCCCCTGATCCGCACAACGACAAAGGGTCTTGAAGCGAACAAGCGCGGCTGTCTGATCGTGGATGAGGATATGATGACCACGAAGGAAGGCGTATACGCCGGCGGCGATGCCGTGACCGGCGCGGCTACGGTTATTCTTGCCATGGGTGCCGGTAAAGCGGCGGCAAAGGCAATGGACGAATATATGCAAAAAAAGAACGAAAACTAATACAGGAGGCAGATTTATGAAAAAGAAGCTTGTAAAGGCACTGGCAGCTCTGACCGGTGCATCCATGATGACAGCAATGGGAACTCTAACTGTATTTGCAGAGGAGTCGGCGGCAGCGGCAGCTGAACAGCCCTCCACCGCATCCATGCTCATCTCCACGTTCGCGCTTCCCCTCATCCTGCTGGCGGCTCTGTACTTCATCATGATCCGTCCGCAGCGCAAGATGGAAAAGGAAACAAAGGAGATGCAGAACAGCCTGCAGATCGGTGACGAGGTTATCACCATTGGCGGTATCGTGGGTATTGTCCTGCGTGTGGAAGATGCAACCAAGACCGTTGTACTGGAGACCGGCAGCGACCGTCTGAAGATCCGTATGATGCAGGATGCCATCAAGGAGAACGTGACCCTGAGAGAGGCAAGAGAAGCAGAAAAGGCTGAGAAGCTGAAGGCTAAGACACAGCCGAAGGTTCCGAAGGAATAAGAGCTTGTTCTGAAAACAACACACGCCGCATACACTGTATCAGTGAATCCTTTCTGAAAGGGGCTGATGTGATGCGGCGTGTTTATTTATGGAAATCGGGCGTGTTCCGCACGCTTCTGAGCGTTCTCTGGGGGCTGGTCTGGCTGTTTGGCGGACTGCTTCTTTTGTCCGGCATCCTTCTGCTGACGCATGTGCCGGAGCGGATGCTGATGCTCGCGGCGGACTGCTTCTGGAGCATCAGTGCGTTCCTTGCGGGCAGCCGCGCCGGCTTCCATGCAAGGCGGCATGGAATGCGGACAGGTCTGCTCTGCGGTCTGCTGCTCTGCGTCGTGCTGCTTGCCGGAAATCTCTGCACCGGCGGATCGCTTTCCATCCGCATCGGCATCCGCTGCATTCTCATTCTTCTGGCTTCCCTCTGCGGCGGTGTGAGGGGTGTGAACCGGAAGCTGACAAAACCGCCGTATTGATAGAAGCAAGCCCCTCTCCGTGGGGACTTAATCGGGTTCAAAGGGCGAAGCCCTTGCCGGTGCCGGTGCGGAGCACCGGCTCAATCTCCCCCCTCCCTCCGGGAGGGGGCAAGCTTTGCACAACTTTCCTAAAGTTGACAACATCCCCCGCTTCGTATAAAATCACAAAAAGAAAAATACCCCTTGCAATTGTATGAGAAATATGGTATAATATAAAAAACGAGTACGCTCGAATAGAAATGGAGGGAAACCGAATGAAGCATATTCAGACCATCAACAAGGCAAATCTGAAGGAGTCCGCACAGAAGGGCGGCTGCGGCAAGTGCCAGGCATCCTGCCAGTCTGCTTGCAAGACTTCCTGCACAGTTGCGAACCAGAAGTGTGAGAGATAAGTTCTTCTGACATTTCTTCACTGCCCTGCACCGGTCGTGTAGGGCGGTTTTTATGTAAATACTCTGCGGTTCTCCGCAAGAATTGATAAAGGATTGAATGCTATGATACATAAGTTTACATTGAATGGACTGTACATCGTACTGGATGTCAACAGCGGCGGTGTGCATATCGTGGACGAGATGACCTACGATCTGCTGGATGATGCCAAGCCTCCGTTTGCGGACGAATGTCCTGCGGAAATTTTCGACAAGCTCTCCGGCAAGTATGATGCAGAAGAGCTGAAGGAATGCTATCTGGAGCTGAAGTCCCTGTATGAGGAGAAGATCCTGTTCTCCGTGGATGATTACGAAAAGTATGCGGCATTTGCTGTGGCATCCCCGATCAAGGCAATGTGCCTGCATATTGCGCATGACTGCAATCTGCGCTGCACCTACTGCTTCGCATCAACAGGCGATTTCGGTACAGGCAGAAAGCTGATGCCCGTGGAAACAGGCAAGCTGGCAATTGACTTCCTGCTGGAAAACTCCGGCAATCGTGAGAATCTGGAGCTGGACTTCTTCGGCGGCGAGCCGCTGATGAATTTCGATGCGGTCAAGGAAGTGGTCAAGTACGCAAGAGAGCGTGAAAAGGAATACGGCAAGCATTTCCGCTTCACCATTACCACAAATGGTCTGCTGCTGGATGATGACAAGATCGACTTTATCAACAAGGAGATGTCGAATGTTGTCCTTTCCATCGACGGCAGAAAGGAAGTCAACGACCGTATCCGTGTCACACCGAACGGCAAGGGCAGCTATGACATCATCCTGCCGAAGTTCAAGCAGCTGGTGGATGCACGTTCCAAGGACAAGGATTACTATGTACGTGGTACATTCACAAAATTCAATCTGGATTTCTCCGAGGATGTATTCCATCTGAACGAAGCAGGCTTTGACCAGATCTCCGTTGAACCGGTTGTGGGTGATCCGGATGATCCGTATGCCCTGACAGAAGCAGAGCTGCCGCAGGTATTTGCGGAATACGAGAAGCTTGCAAAACGTCTGCTGGAGAACGATGCAGCCGGCAAGCACTTCAATTTCTTCCACTTCATGCTGGATCTGAACCAGGGTCCGTGCGCCATCAAGCGTCTGCGTGGCTGCGGCTGCGGCAATGAATATGTTGCCATCACACCGGATGGTGATATTTACCCCTGCCACCAGTTCGTGGGCATGGAAGAATACAAGATGGGCAATCTGGAAGAGGGCACATTCGACATGGAAATGAAGAAGGTCTTCGCCGGAACGCATATCTACAACAAGCCGAAGTGCCGTGAATGCTGGGCAAAGTTCTATTGCAGCGGCGGCTGTAATGCGAACAACTACCAGTATGCCGGTGATATTCACAATGCACATGAGCTTTCCTGCGAGATGGAGAAGAAGCGTCTGGAATGCGCAATCATGATGCAGGCGATCAAGGCGATTGAGAAGGGGATCTGATACTAATCCCCTTAACATCAATAGACAACTTTCATTTACCCCACCCCCTGCCCCCTCCCCAAAGGGGAGGGGGATAAGGGCGGGGGCTACGCCCCCGCAACCCGTCAAAGGCTATCGCCTTTTGCAACCGATTTTGGGGATTGGTATGATTTCCATATAATTGCAAAACAAAGGCACTCCCGATGAATTTCAGGAGTGCCGGTTTTTTTATTCAATAGCCGCAGGCTCTGCGCCTTAGAGCTGATCTGCAATATGATAAATCAGCTTCTCGGTCTTTTCCCAACCCAGACACGGGTCGGTAATGGACTTGCCGTAGATGCCTTCCTCGACCTTCTGTGCGCCGTCCTCGAGATAGCTTTCGATCATGAAGCCCTTGACCATGCTTCTGATCTCCGCATTATGGCGGCAGCTGTGCAGCACTTCATTGATGATTCTCGGCTGCTCCAGATAGCACTTGTTGGAGTTTGCATGGTTCGTATCCACGATGACTGCCATGTTCTGCAGGCCTTTCTCCGCATAATGATGATAGGTCAGCAGGAGATCTTCGTAGTGATAGTTCGGCAGGGATTCGCCGTGCTTGTTCACATAGCCACGCAGAATTGCATGGGTCAGCGGATTGCCGGTGGTGTGTACTTCCCATCCTCTGTAGAGGAATGTATGGCTGCTCTCGGCAGCATAGATCGAATTGAACATAACCGACAGATCGCCGCTGGTCGGATTCTTCATGCCGACCGGAATATCCATACCGCTTGCGGTCAGACGATGCTGCTGGTTTTCCACGCTTCTTGCGCCGATGGCAACATATGCCAGAAGATCGGACAGATAGCGGTAATTCTCCGGATAGAGCATCTCATCCGCACAGGTAAAGCCGGTCTCCTCGATGGCTCTGGTGTGCAGCTTACGGATGGAAATCAGACCCTCCAGCATATCCTCCGCCTTGGTCGGGTCGGGCTGGTGCACCATGCCCTTGTAGCCCGTGCCGTTGGTACGGGGCTTGTTGGTGTAGATTCTGGGGATGATGAGGATCTTGTGCTTGACCTCCTCATTCACCTTTGCCAGACGATGCATGTATTCCATGACGGAATCTTCCCGATCAGCGGAGCACGGACCGATAATCAGGATCAGACGGTCGGATTGACCGGTAAATACTCTGCGGATCTCTGCGTCACGCTGCGCTTTAATCGCTGTACACGCTTCGGAAAGCGGAAATTCTGCACGAATCTCCTCCGGCAGCGGCATTTTTCTGATGAACTCCATTCCCATTGAAAGTCCTCCTTCTCAAATTCGTCAACTTATATTATACAAGATATTCCAGAGATTGTCAAGCACCTGTTTCCTCGGTATACAGGTCCCTCCGGTCTATATGCATCACCGAAAACGTTTGCGTTTTTGGTTTTCCACAGCGGATAACCCGATAACACTGGGATAATCAGTCGGAAACAACAAATTTTGCACATTTCTCCACACACAATATATTGTGGTTTCGAAAATATGTTCTTGTTTTGTGCTAGGATTGGGCGAAAAGCGCAAAAACCCTAAAATTTCCTTAAATTTTGTTTAAATAATACAGATTCCAACATATTTTATCGTGCATTATGACGCAATAATTAAGCTTGACAAGCGGTGGATTATGCGGTATACTATACTATAGTAAGCAAAAGAAGGTACAAGATATTGTGTTTGAAAGCGAGGGGTTTATTTATGTTAATGTACATCACCAAACGTGACGGCAGAAAGGTGCCGTTCAATGTAGAAAAGATCGCAAATGCAATTTTCAAGGCTGCCAAAGCTGTTGGCGGCACAAACTATGAGGAGTCCATGGCAGTTGCAGAGGAGGTTTGCCG
>JAZQCT010000061.1:0-4654 GCA_045546475.1 Oscillospiraceae bacterium | reverse complement strand
AAGTGTTGTCTTCCTAAGCCCGCTTGGCCTCCGACTTGGTGCTGCGCACCGCCGCCGCCAAAGGCTGTCGCCTTTCGAATCCATTATCGACCTTTGATCGCCGTAAGGCGGTCATTGAGAGAATGATGCCAGCGCAGGCTCTGCGCCTTACCACGGCTTTACCGTACCAATAATCTCCTTCACAGAAGCGATCTTATTTTCATCGAGGAATGTATTCATTTCGTCCACGATTTTGATCGGCGCATAGGGATCTGTGAAGATCGCTGCGCCAACCTGCACAGCGGATGCACCAGCCATCATGAGTTCAATGGCATCTTCGCCCGTGGACACGCCGCCCATACCGATGATCGGGATGGAAACTGCATTCGCTGTCTGCCAGATCATGCGGACTGCAACCGGAAGAATCGCAGGACCGGACAGACCGCCGACATTATTATGCAGGACGGGTCTGCGTGTTCTTACATCAATTCTCATACCAAGCAGGGTGTTGATCATGGAGAGGGCATCCGCACCGGCGGATTCCACTGCCTTTGCGATTTCGACAATACTTGTGACATTCGGGGAAAGCTTTACTACCAGCGGCTTGCTTGTTGCCTTGCGGACTGCGGCGGTCACAGCCTCTGCGCTTGTGCAGGATGTACCGAATGCCGCACCGCCCTGCTTGACGTTCGGGCAGGAAATATTCAGCTCGATCATATGCACATCGGTCTTGTCCAGCTTTGCTGCAACCTCTGCGCATTCCTCGGGGGTCGAGCCTGCAATATTCGCAAGAATGACAGTATCCTTGGTGAGCAGATTCGGAAGTTCCTTTTCGATGAATGTATCAATGCCGGGGTTCTGGAGGCCTACGGAATTGAGCATACCTGCCGGTGTTTCGGCAATTCTGGGGGAGAGATTTCCGGTACGCAGTGTGCCGGTCGTACCCTTGGTCGCAATGCCGCCGAGCTTTGAAAGCGGATAGAATTCCTCGTATTCCCTGCCATAGCCGAATACGCCGGATGCCGGAATGATGGGGTTCTTGAATTCCACCCCTGCTACGTTTACAGACAGATCAGCCATTACCAAACTACCTCCTCAGCATTGAATACAGGACCATTCTTGCAGACATGCAGGAAATATTCCTCGTCATTTCTCTTGATCTTACATGCACATCCGAGACATGCGCCAACGCCGCAAGCCATGCGTTCTTCGAGTGATACCTCGCACAGCGGTACATTGTACTGCGCCGCAAGTGCTGCAATGCCCTTGAGCATGGGCATCGGACCGCAGGCATAGATCGCATCCGTGCCGCCGTTTTTCAGGATCTCCTCCAGCGGCTGGGTCACAAAGCCATGCACACCCATCGTGCCGTCATCGGTGCAGAGGATGGTCTCCGCGCCGGTCTTCTTGAAATCTTCCTGCAGAATCACGGCATTCGCACTGCGGAATCCCGTGATGACCACTGCCTTTTCGCCGTATGCCTGTGCCAGCGGGAGCATGGGGGGCGTACCGATGCCGCCGCCGATGCAGATGACCTTGTTCAGCTCCGGCTGTACTGTGAAGCCGTGACCGAGGGGGGCGAGCATGTCGATGAGATCGCCCTTATTCAGACCTGCGATCTCCTCCGTACCCTTGCCGCGTACTTCAAAGACGATGCGCAGTGTACCCTTGTTCTTGTCGATCTCACAGATGGAGATGGGGCGGCGCAGGGTAAAGCTGCCGATGCGGATGTGGACGAACTGACCCGGCTGTGCGGCTTCTGCCGCCTCGGGGCAAAGGATAACAAAGCTGTACATTTCCTTTGCGAGGGTCTTTTTTTCGATAATGGGGTATTGTCCCTGTGTGTATTTCATACGTTTCATCCTTTTCAAATTTTTAGGAATATATGGCATTGTGGGGCAAAAGCCCCACAATGTCAGCTTGTAGAAAAAGTCCTTTTTTCTTAAGAATAGGCATCCTGTAACTGCCCCCACCCCAACCCCTCGGAGAGGGGAGGGGCTATATTTGGAGGGTGCTGCGCACCCTCCACCCGCCAAAGGGCAAAGCCCTTTGATCTTTATTGAGGTTTTTCAACAAACTGGCATTGTGGGGCAAAAGCCCCACAATGTTTCATGTCTTACAGGTTGATATGCGCCGTAATATCGTCACGCATACGGATAGCTTCGCGTCTTGCTGCCTTTGCAAAATCGCGCTCGTCACAGCCTTCCTTCTTGTATGCACACATGATGGCTCTGGAGGAGTTCACAATTGCGCCCAGACCATTCTCATCAAATGCCGCTGCAACGCCCTCTGCACCGCCGCCCTGTGCGCCGTAGCCGGGAACGAGGAAGAAGGTGTGCGGGAGTCTGGTTCTCAGCTCCTTGAGCTGCTCCGGATAGGTCGCACCGACAACAGCACCCACTGCGGAATAGCCGTACTCACCGATGGTATCAGCACCCCACTTTTCGCAGAGATCACCCATCTTTGCATACAGCGGCTCGCCGTCCATCAGCTGATCCTGCAGCTCACCGCTGGAGGGATTGGAGGTCTTGACCAGCACGAAAATGCCCTTGTCACGTTCCTTGCACGCGCCCAGCAGGGGGTTGATGCCGTCGGAACCGAGGTAGCCGTTCACGGTCAGTGCATCCGCACCGAACGGTTCCAGCTCATTCTCACCTACCATTACAGTGCCAAGGTGTGCGGCGGTGTAGGCTTCCATGGTTGCGCCGATGTCGTTTCTCTTGCCGTCGGTGATGACGAACATGCCCTTCAGCTTTGCATAACGGATGGTGCGCTCCAGGGCCTTGACACCGTGGTGGCCGTACATTTCATAGTAAGCTGCCTGCGGCTTGATCGCCGGAACAATGTCGCAGATCTCATCAATAATCATCTTGTTAAATTCATAGATCGCCTTGGATGCAGTTCTCAGGCTCCAGCCGTCCTCCTGCTGGAACTTTCTGATGATAAATTCCGGTACATAGTCAAGCTTGGGATCGAGTCCCACTACGGAAGGATTGCGTGTTTCCTTGATTTTTTCGATCAGTCTGTCAAAGCCCATGATTCATTTCTCCTTTGGATTGGTTTTTATTTGAAAGGCGGTATGCCTTTATTGAATTATGAAAGTTACTCCGCTTCGTAACGGATGATGCCATTTGTAATCGTCATAATCGGCTTTCCGGTCAGCTCCATACCGCGGAATGCGGTGTTGCAGGACTTGCCGTGGAGCTTTTCGGGATCGACGATCCATTTCTGCTCGGTATCTACCAGAATCAGATTTGCTTCTGCACCTTCGGCAAGCGTTTCCTGCGGCAGACCGAGAATTTCTCTCGGCTTGACTGCCATCATCCGCACGATGTCCTGCAGGCTGCATTTTCCGGTGTGGTAGAGTGCGGTCAGTGTTGCCGCAAGGGAGGTTTCGAGTCCTACGATGCCGTTGGGGGCTTTCTCGAAATCTGCTTTTTCCTCCTGTGTGTGCGGTGCGTGGTCGGTCACGATGCAGTCGATCGTGCCATCCAGCACTGCCGCTTCGATCGCCAGGCGGTCGCTTTCCTCACGCAGGGGCGGATTCATGCGGTCATTCGCATTGCGGGAACGGAGCTTTTCATGTGTGAACAGGAAATAATGCGGTGCGGTCTCGCAGGTCACCGGAACGCCCAGACGCTTTGCCGCGCGGATGATCTCCACACTGCCCGCCGTGCTGACATGTGCGATATGCACCCTTGCGCCGACGGAGGATGCAAGGATGATCTCACGCGCGGTGATATAGTCCTCGGACGCTCTGTCCATGCCCTTCACGCCCAGCTCCTCAGCAACACTGCCTTTGTGCATGATGCCGCCGTTGATGATGTCGAGATCCTCGCAGTGGGAGGTAATGAGCATATTCTGCACTTTCGTCTCCGCAAGTGCCTGCCGCATGAGTTCAGCGGATTTGACCGGTCTGCCGTCATCGGAGAGAGCCGCCGCGCCAGCCGTTTTCAGCTCGGCAAAATCGGTCAGCTCCTCCCCTGCCATGCCCTTTGTGATGCAGGCAACGGGGTACACGGAAACGCCGGTATCTTTTGCTTTGTCGAGGATATAGCGGATGGTTTCGGAGGAATCCACAGGGGGATTGGTATTCGGCATTGCCAGAACACCCGTCACGCCGCCGGCAAGGGCTGCTCTTGCGCCTGTGAGGATGTCCTCCTTGTGGGTCTGTCCGGGGTCACGGAAATGCACATGCATGTCAAACAGTCCCGGCATGGCGGTCAGTCCTGTGCCGTCGATCACACGGTCAGCGGCTTCGGAAATATGCTCTGCCATTTTCGTGATCGTGCCGTTTTCAATGAGGATGCTGCACTGCCGGTCAAGCTGTGCATCCACGGCTCTTACGTTCTGAATGAGAATTTTCATTTACATTCACTCCTGTCTGTTCCACGCCAAACCCATAAAAAAAGCCAATCCGTCAGCAGACAGATCAGCGTGGTACGGTGATACGCATGTTCTCCATGCATCAGGCGTGGTGATTCAGTTTAACACTTCTATTATACCATATCGGGGAGGGTTTGTCCAGTGGTTTTTGAAAAAATACCAATAAATCAGTTTTTATAAGGAAAAGCATACCTAAACTTCCCCCCCCCCCCCCCCCCCCCCCCCGGGGGGGGGTTTTTAGGGGGGGGGGGGGGCCGCGCCCCCCCCCCCCGGGGGGGGGCCCCCCCCC
>JAZQCT010000060.1:0-26888 GCA_045546475.1 Oscillospiraceae bacterium | reverse complement strand
TAGGTCGTGTTGACACTAAGCCTAACAACGCATCTTTTCGGCAAAATTTCACGCATCCTGCGTTGAAAAGGTTTGACAGGCGACAGCCTGCCTGCACCTTTTCGCCTTGTCTGCATGAAATTTCTGCTCGAAAACCTGCGTATTATTTTAGTGTCAACACACCCTAAATTATTGACATCACCTGTCATATTTCCGATTTTTTTCCGTCTTATCAGGTAGAGGCACAGGAAAGGAGGAAGCCGCTATGGAGGACAATGAGATCATTGCTCTGTATTTTGCAAGGGACGAAGCCGCAATTGCGGAAACTGACCGGAAATACGGGAGCTACTGCCGGACGATCGCGGACAATATTCTGCACAGTCCGGAGGATGCGGAGGAATGTGTCAACGATACCTGGATGCGGACATGGGATGCCATCCCGCCGCAGAAGCCGGTCAGATTCCGGCTCTATCTGGCGAAGATCACGCGCAACCTTGCCTTTGACCGCTATCAGATGCGCACTGCCGCAAGGCGCGGCGGCGGGGAGCTTTGCGCGGTTCTGGAGGAGCTGGAGGAATGCACTGCCGGTACGGCGGATGTGCTGGGCGAGCTGGAAGCCCGCGCACTGCGCAGATGCATTGCAGAATTTGCGGCGGAGCTGCCGCAGAGAGAACGTCAGCTCTTTATCGGACGGTATTTCTACGCACAGAGCGTTGCACAGACGGCAAAACAGGCGGGTATCCGGGAAAATCATGCATCCGTTCTGCTCGGACGCATCCGGAAGAAGCTGCGCACCTATCTGGAAGAGGAGGGATTCTGTATATGACCAGGGAACAATTATTTGAAGCCATCGGTGCACTTGATGAAGCCATGCTCGACCAGAATGTGGATGAGGCAAAGCCCCGCCGGCATTTCGGCTGGATCACCGGCATTGCCGCATGTGCAGCTCTCATTGCAGGTGTGATGCTTCTGCCGCATATCCTGCCGCAGGGTGGGATACCGTCCCAGTCCGACGTTGGAACCTCGGAAACAACGGAGAACACCGATACCACGGAATTTGCCGGCTTTCTGGAGGGTGTCCGCTATTATCCCCTGCCGGAAGGCTCCTCAGCCGACGCTGTCTGCGCGGATGGTGCATGGCTTGCGCCGGAGTTGGGAAGATCGGCATATTTCGTCCTGAATGAAGCAAAGGGGCTGTACCAGTTTGTCGATCCCCTATCCTCTGCACTGCCGGAAACGGGGACGTATACCATCAAAGATACTGTCATCACGGCAGTTTCCTATGACGGTGGGCAGGAGCATACCCTCCAGATCCTTGACGGCTATGCACTGGAGCTGACGGAAAGCACATCCTGGGAACAGCTGACCGGACGGATCTTCACCTCCCGTTATAATGCAGAAAAGCCCTTTGCGGATGCACAGGCAGAGTATATCAGCAATCTCACCTGCAATGACATTGAGATCACGCTGGATGATGAGCAGATGGAGATATTGGCAGCATATCTCCGGAATGTGATCCGCTATCAGGCGGTCACAATGGAGGATGGTCTCCCTACCGGGAGCGAATATGTCTCCTTTCTGTGGAAGCATCCGGACGAGCGCGCACGGCCTGTGATGCTCTTCCATGGTGCGATGCTGGATGACAGCATCTATCTGACGGATGCAGCGTCAAGCAGTGAGCTGTTTACCTTCCTCCGTACCTTTGCGGAGGAGGCACAGAACGAAGTCATTAACGCCCCCAAAACCCTCCCCTATCTGCATGGTGTGACCTACCGGCAGCTGGAGGGCGGTTACCGCTATGACACTGCCTACAGCAGCATGACAGCGGCATTCGGGTTTACCATGCAGATCGAACTCCGGTCAGGCAATTACCGCATTACCTACTTGAATCCCGCATGGGAGGAGGAATGCGGTACATACACTATTGAGGATGGGTTTGTGATCTGCACGGACGGTGAAAATACGCATCAATTTGAGATCATGGATGACTATTCCATCCGGTTTGCATCGTCCACCAATGAGAATATCACCAGCGAAAATTTCAAAGACCGGATATTTACCTGCCGGCTCAATCCCGAGCAGCCCTTTGCGGCATTATCCTCGGAGCAGGTGAAGCTTGTCATCTATTCGTCCGGTGATGATACTGTCCTCCGGATCACACCGGATACAAGGATCATGGAGGCATTCCTTGCATGTGCCGCGGAGCTTGTGGTCTACAAGCAGGAACTGACTTCCGTGACACCGGGCATAATGGATACGGAGCAGATGCAGAGAATCAGCATCGTATACGAGGACAGCTCGACCGAGCTTCTGATTGGTGACTGCATCCTGCTCAACGGCAAAAGCTATCTCTATGAAACGGACACTGCCGATGCGCTTTATGATTTCTTCGAGGATTACAGCGCGGAGGAGATTCCCGATGCGGAACAGGAATCGGCTCTTGCGGTATTCGACAGTCTGGAGAGCTATACCATTGCAAGGATCGAAGATGTTTCCGGTAAATCCACCATTATAATGGGGGGTGAGTTGGAAACATTCAAAAGCACCCTGAAACGCCTTGCCGTTTCTCAGGCGGCGGATACAGAGGGTTCCACCGGCATGACTGTCCGCCTTACCGGAGAGGGCGCGGAAGAGATGACGATGATTCCGGATACAGAACAGCTCTGCGTGAACAGCACATGGTATGAATGCAGTGATGCCAAGCAGATCATTGATTTCTGTCAGGCAGTGCTGGAGGCGGGTACAATGCCTAACAGCGAAATTGTAAAGCCCGACGCATCCAGTATCGCCCCCATTCCTGTAACCAATGAAGTCGGCAGCATTACAAAAGAACTGATCTATGGCAGATGCCTGTGGACATTCAAGTATATACAGCAGCTTTCCGGTATGACCAAAATCTGTGGAGGCAAAAATTATGCACTCATCACGGAGGGAAGCTTCCGGTTTGATCTGCGGAATGATCTCTACTATTCCGAAGTGTTTAACTACTTAAATGACGGTACGAATGCCATTACACAGCATGACCAAAGATGGAAGGAGGGCGATCAGAGCATCAACCTGTCTGAATATGAGGACGACACATTAGAGGATCATATCATGATATATGAACACGATCTGACCGCCTATGATGAAAATGGGAATTTCATTCTGGCACAGGGCAGCGACCCTACAAGTGCACATGATCTGGGCTGCTGCTGCATTCCCTATGAGATCTCAAGGGGCTATCTGAAGGATAAATCCCGCTGGGAAATGCTTGGCACGGCAAAATACCAGGGGCGTGAATGCGTTGTGATCGAGGGCGAGGGCGGCAATTATGGAGAACGCTACGGCGTGGAAAGCTTCATACTCTGGGTCGATCTCGAAACAGGTGTCTGGATGTTCTTCGAGGGCTATGACGCGGACGGCAATGTCAACGAGTATATTTACACAAAGGATATGCGCTTTGATGCGGATGCACTGCAGCCAAAGCTTCTGTCCGATTCCGAATTTCAGGCACTTTCTGAGATTTATCCAGTGAAAATAAGGGATCCCCGCGGCAGCACTGTGGAGGTAACAGAATGACATAAATCCGCCAGTAAAAAGAACAAAGGGCGATGCGCCGATGCATCGCCCTTCTTTTTGAGGTAATAGGATTGGTATGAGAGGGCAGCACAATAGCCCCCACCCGCTTGCAAAACAAAAGGGTGGGGGCGTACAGCATATTATATCGCGAAAAACAAACTCTCCCCAACAGAAAAACTTCCAAACGCGATCGCCAGCGCGGGCTCCGCGCTATTTCATGTCGATGTATTTCCAGAAGCCCTTGAGGTATACACCGCCGGAGATGACCGTCAGGAGGACGGAGATCCAGACGAGGGCGGAATTGATGACATACATCCAAAACTCTGCATCCGCTGAGAGAATGCCGAAATCCACGCTGAGTACCTGTGTGAACAGGATGACCACGATCGCCACCATGGTGAATGCGGTCTTCAGCTTGCCCCAGATACCGGCAGCCACGACCACGCCCTTTTCGGCAGTCACAAGGCGCAGACCGGATACCAGAAATTCGCGGGTCGCCACAATGATGACCACAATGCCGTTGACCGGGATCTCCTCCACATCCGCAAATGCGGCAAGTGCGGCAAGGACAAGCACCTTGTCTGCCAAGGGATCTGCGAATTTGCCGAAGGTTGTGATGAGGTTATGCTTGCGGGCAATATTGCCGTCAAGTGCGTCCGTGATGGATGCCGCCGCAAATACCACCAGTGCCAGTGTATACTGGAACGGCATCGGGATATAGATAAACACCAGAAATACCGGCACGAGCAGGATACGCAGAAGCGTTAATTTATTCGGCAGGTTCATTCGCACACCTCCCCAAGCAGGTCATAATCCAGTGTGTCAATAATGCGGAGCTTTACGAAATCGCCGATATTCAGCGAATTTTCAGAGGAGAAGAACACCTTGCCGTCAATGTCGGGCGCGTCCGCTTCAGTTCTGCCGAACCAGCATTCCGCCCACTTGTCGAAGCCCTCGACCACAGCAGTTTTCACGGTGTCAAGCTGTTTTTCGTTGTAGGCGTTGCTGATCTCCATCTGCTGTTCCATGATGATGTCCGCACGGTGGGCGCGGATGTCCTCATCCACCTGATCGGGGAACTCCGCTGCCTTTGTGCCGTCCTCCTGCGAGTAGGCAAAGCATCCCAGACGGTCAAATTGCATCTCCTGCACAAATTCTGCAAGCTCCGTGAACTGTTCCTCCGTTTCGCCGGGGAATCCGGTGATGAGGGTGGTGCGGATGACGATATCGGGCATTTTTGCACGCATTTTTGCGATGACATCCACGATCTGCTGCTTCGTGCTGCGGCGGTTCATGCGCTTTAAAATGTCGTCATTGCAGTGCTGGATGGGCATATCAATATACTTTACGATCTTGTCCTCTCTTGCCATCACATCCAGAAGCTCATCCGTGATGCGTTCCGGATAGCAGTACAGCACTCTGATCCAGCGCAGACCCTCGATTCTGCAAAGCTCTGTCAGCAGCTGCGGCAGGCGGTTTTTGCCGTAAAGATCCTCGCCGTAGCGGGTGGTGTCCTGTGCAATGACATTCAGTTCCGTCACACCGGAATCTGCAAGCCACTTTGCTTCTGCAAGCAGATCCTCCATCGGGACACTGCGGAAACCGCCGCGGATCATGGGAATGGCGCAGTAGGTACAGCAATTGCTGCAGCCCTCGGAGATCTTCAGGTAGGAGAAGAACGGCAGTGTGGAGATGATGCGCTCCCCTGTCAGCTCTGCTTCACGCTTCGGGGCAAACTGCACCACACGTTCATTTTTCAGTACGCGGTCGAGAATATCCACGATATCCTTGTTGTCGCCGATACCGATCACTGCATCCGCCTCAGGGAACTGCTCGGCGCATTCCTGCTGGTAGCGTTCGGTCAGGCATCCGGTCATGATGAGCTTTTTGACCGTACCCTCAGCTTTCAGCTTGGCGATTTCGAGGACGGTTTCGATGGCTTCTTCCTTTGCGGACTGGATGAATCCGCAGGTATTGACCACGGCAACATCCGACAGCCCGAATTCCGTCACCAGCTCATAGCCATGCGCGCGGAGCTTATGGAGCATCCGCTCGGAATCGACCAGATTCTTACTGCATCCGAGGGATACCATACCTACTTTAATAGACATTCTGTTTCCTCCTTATTTGGTGAAAGCAGCGATTGTGGGACTACGTTTCCACCATACCGCTTTCAAAAGAATGTAGTTCTTGCAATTTCAGCATTTTCCATATGCCCCCATCGGGGGCATATGGAAAATGGCACGGGATTCCAAAGGGATCACATCCCTTTGGCAAGGGGTGACTCCCCACGGGGTGGGGAGATGTCCTGAAAGGACAAAGGGGACGGGGCTGTTAGCCTGGGGGACAGAGTCCCCCATTACTCTTCTTCAAATTCCGCAAAATAATCCTCTATCGCATCCTTCACTGCACGGTAATTGTACCCGAGCCGTGCCATTCCTGCCACGACCTTTTCTCTTGCTTTCCAGTCGTTGGGATCGGTCAGGATGCGTCCGTATTTTTTCTCCAGCACCGCCGGAATATTCTCCTCGGCAATCTCCTCGAACGGTTCGAGAGATTCGTCCACAAGGTTCTTGTCCAGACCCCTGCGGAGCATTTCCTGTCTGGCGCGGAAGATGCCGAAACGTTTGGTTTCCACCAGATATTCCGCAAACCTTGCAGCATAGCGGCGGTCGTTGATGCTGCCGCACTGCACGAGCTGTTCCATGACGGACTTGCAAAGCTCCCTGTCCTGGTAGGTCTTCATGAGCTTCTGGTACATCATGGAATAGGAATAGTCCCGCTCATCCAGCAGGTAGCAGGCACGCCGATAGGCACGGCGGAAACGGGATTTTGTATGGAGTTCCTCCATCAGATCTGCGTCGAACTCCATGCCTTCCGTCATCTGGTAACGCCGGAGCAGTTCGCCGTCGATCTCAAATTCCCCTTCTGCCGTGCGGACAGCGTAGTAGGTTTTTTGTTTTGTGATTTCTATGATCTTCATGGTTATGTTCCTTGCTGAGGGCGGCAGCCCCAACCCCTCGTGGGGGCAATGTCAACAGCTTAAAAACGGATTTCAGTATTCTTCTGATAAATTTGTTGTTTTTCAGCTTCCCCACAATATGCAAAGGGGACACCATAGGGGCAGGGGGAAAAAGAAAGCACCCCAAGACTTCTATAGACGCTGAATTGCTTTGCAAAATCGACATTTCCCCCTGCCCCTCTGGTTTCCCCTCTGCACTCCCTTTCCGTCACCCCACCCCCTTTGTCGATTTTGGCGGAGGTGGAGGACTGAGAGTATTCGGTTTCAGTTGCTGATATTGCCATTAAGACAAGGAGATTTTAGGATAGCGCGGGCTCCGCGCCGCGACTTAGGCAGGATCAAACTCCTCAAAATCGTCATCCGCTGCAATATCCTCACTGGATGCGGGCATTGCCGGTGCGGATACGTTTCTGCCCGCGGAATCCCCTGCTTCGAGTGCTTCCTTTGCGTCCTCTGCGCCCTGTTCCTCGTCCGTTTCTGCTGCCGTCAGGTCGATCTGGTCAATGTGTTCGAGGATCTTTGCTTCTACTTCCTTGCGGAACTCCTCATTCTCCATCAGCTGCTGCTTCACATTGTCACGGCCTTGACCGAGCTTCTGTCCATTGTAGCTGAACCAGGAACCGCTCTTCTTGATGATGTCCAGATCAATGGCAAGATCCAGCACCTCGCCGTCACGGGAAATGCCCTTGCCGTAGATATTGTCAAACTCGCACTCACGGAACGGCGGTGCGACCTTGTTCTTCACGACCTTGACCTTCATACGGTTGCCGATGGGCATACCATTGTCTTTGAGAACCTCACCCTTGCGCACATCCATACGCACGGAGGCATAGAATTTCAGTGCTCTGCCGCCGGGGGTAGTCTCCGGATTGCCGTACATGACACCAATCTTCTCACGGATCTGGTTGATGAAGATCGCCACACAGCCGGTCTTGGATACCACGGAGGTAAGCTTTCTCATTGCCTGGGACATCAGTCTTGCAAGCTGTCCCACATGATTATCGCCCATTTCGCCGTCAATTTCTGCCTTGGTCGTCATAGCCGCTACGGAGTCCACAACGAGAACGTCGATCGCGCCGGAACGGATGAGAGCTTCTGCAATTTCCAGAGCCTGCTCGCCGCTGTCGGGCTGTGCCACCAGCAGGTTGTCGATGTTGACACCGAGAGCCTTGGCATACTTCGGGTCGAGGGCATGTTCGACGTCGATGAACGCTGCTTCGCCGCCGCGCTTCTGGGCTTCTGCGATGATGTGCAGGGCAACGGTGGTCTTACCGGAGCTTTCCGGACCATACAGCTCGACGATTCTGCCCCTCGGAACGCCGCCCACGCCAAGCGCGAGGTCAAGCGTCATGGAGCCTGTCGGGATCGCTTCGATGTCGATCTTCTTCTGCTGACCCAGACGCATAATGGCACCTGCACCATAGGTCTTTTCGATCATGGACATGGCATGTTCGAGTGCCTTCTTCTTTTCATCCGCGGTAGCGGGAGCCTGATAGACTGCGGATTTCTTCTTCTTTACATCTGCTTTTGCCTTTGCTGCCATAGTAAACCTCCGAATATATGATTTTTCCCAATGGGGATACCCGGTGTATCCCTCTGACAATACTATGATACCACATCAGTTGTTCAAAAATGATTATTCTGTCAAAAAACCTGTGACTACTCTCGGATTTTTTGCAAGATCGCAGAGAATACGGACATTGGTAAAGCGGTATCCGCGCAGGATGTCCGCCACAGCCTCCGCCTGTCCGTCACCGACCTCATAGGCAAGCATTCCGCCGGGTCTCAGGGAGGATCTCCAGATGCGTGTGATCTCCCGGTAAAAATGCAGCCCGTCCGGCGTGATGCCGTACAGTGCGGTTTCCGGCTCGTGCCGCACCTCCGTCTGCAGCTCCCGCATCTCCTGTGCTGTCAGGTAGGGCGGATTGCTGACGATGATGTCCAGATCACGGCATTTCTCCGCCGTTTCCGGCAGGAGTACATCCGCATGGAGGATCTCCGCACGGGAATGGTGGTATACTGCATTTTTCCGCAGATAGGAAAGTGCCGCTTCGCTCTTTTCCACAGCATACACCTTAGCTTGTGGAAGATTCGCTTCCAGTGCAAGTGCAATGCATCCGCTGCCGCTGCAAAGGTCAGCAATGCGCGGCTGCTCCAGCGTTTTCGCAGCCTCCAGAACGGTATCTGCAAGGGCTTCTGTATCCGGTCGGGGGATGAGGACACCCTCGCCGACAAAGAGCCGCATACCGTAAAATTCCCATTCGCCCAGAATATACTGGAGGGGTTCGCCGTTTCTGCGGCGTTCTGCCATTTCTTCAAGCTGTGCAGCAGTCTCCGGCCTGCACGTTCCGGAAAGCAGCAGCAGCTCCAGCGATGTTCCGCTGGTCTGCTCCATCATGCATCTTGCATCGAATGCCGCGTCCGGAATGCCGGCAGCCTCCAGCTCCTGCACCAGCCGGGCATATAGTTGACGGGGCGTATTGCTTACCACTTCTCTTCCTCCCGGTTTTCGGGAATGCAGGGGAGCATGGCGGCAATTGCCACCTCGATCTGCTTGTCATCCGGCTCCTTGGTGGTGATCCTCTGGAGCTGGAGACCGGGATAGGAAAGAATTTTTGCAAAAATGCCGTCACTTCTGCCTGCAAACTGGATGGCTTCAAAGGATACGCCCATTGTCACCGGCAGAAGGAGCATACTGCACAGGAATCTCTGCCACGGGATGGTGAACGGCACCAGGCACATGGCAAGAATGTTGATGAACAGAACCAGGAAAATAAAGCTTGTGCCGCACCGCGGATGCAGGCGCACCTGCTTTTTCACATTCTCCACCGTCAGGGGCAGACCGGCTTCATGGCAGGCGATCGTTTTATGCTCCGCGCCGTGGTATTCATAGGTACGGCGGATGTCCTTCATCATGCCCGTCAGTGCCATATATGCCACAAAGACGATGATCTTCACGATGCCCTCTGCAAAGGACTGTATGAAGCGGTTTGCCACCAGGGGCTTGATCAGACCCACGATCCACTTGGGCAGGAAGAAAAAGAGTCCCACTGCCATGACCACGCCGAGTACCATGCCGACCATCATGATGGCATTGAACATCTTCTCGCCGCATTTTTCTTCCAGCCATGCTTCAAATTTTGAAGGTGTCTCCTCCTCTTCGATCTCTTCCTCCGTCATCTGCTTTTCGGCGGACTTCATCAGACAGCGGTAGCCGTCCTTCATGGAGATGATGAAGCTGTACACGCCGCGCACGAAGGGGGTATTCTTATACCACGCCTTTTTGCGCTGGATCTCCCATGTTTCCACATCGATCTCGCCATCCGGCAGACGGCAAGCCATTGCGCCCATCCTGGGTCCCTTCATCATGACACCCTCGATCAGTGCCTGTCCGCCGATTTTACTGCGGTGGCATCCTGTGGGGCAGTCTGCTGTATTCTGCTGTTTTTCGCTCATATTATGCATCCCTTTCCGTGCGCTTCTCCGGCGGCAGTGTAATGGTCACAGTCGTACCCCTTGCCTCCCGGCTCTGGATTTCCAGTGTACCGCCGTGGGCGGTGATGATCTCATCCGCCACTGCAAGTCCGATGCCGGAGCCGCGGCGGGTATGGTTTGCCTTATAGAATTTCGTCTTGACCCTTGGCAGGTCGGATTCCTTGATGCCGCAGCCGTTGTCGCGCACCTCAACGACGATCATGCCGTCCTCCTCAAAGGCGCGGATCTGCACCTTGCCGCCCGCGTCGGAATACTTGATGGCATTGTCAATGATGTTGATGAACACCTGACGGATACGGTTCTTATCACCGAACACGAACGGCAGCATCTCCGGCTCATCATAAAAAATGGTAATGCCCTCGCGCGCTGCCTTGTCCTGATAGATCAGCACGGCATCGCCCAGCTCCGCGAGAATATCCATGGTGCTTTGCTGGAGGGTGAAATGACCGTTCTGCATTCGTGAAAAGTCAAGCAGCTCCTCCACCATGCCCGAAAGACGTTCGGTTTCGTTGATGATAACAGCCATGCCCTTGCGGATGGTGTCGGGGTCTTTTTCGAGATAGATGGTCTCCGCCCAGCCCTTGATCGCGGTCAGCGGTGTACGCAGCTCATGCGACACGGAGGAAATGAAGTCATTCTTCATCGCCTCGGCATTGGACAGCTCATCCGCCATATGATTGATGGCAGTCACAAGGTCGCCGATCTCGTCATTGCTCTCATTGCGGATACGGAACGAGAAATCGCCCTTGGCGAACTTTCCTGCCGTACTGCTCAGCTGTGTGATGGGGCGGATAATGGAACCCATGAAGTAGATGCCCGTAATGACCAGCAGCAGGAGAATGGCAATACAAACGCCGGTCGCTGCAAGGGTGATGACCGCAACGGAATCATCCACCGCTGTCAGGGACACGACCACGCGCACAGCACTGTATTCCGTGCTGAAGGCAGAGATATTGGCACTGAGAGCCATGATCTTTTCGCCGTTCGGCGCGGTGCCGACCCAGTAGCCGTCACCGCCGTTCATCACGCTGTCATAGTCCGGCATTGCCGTATCCGCTGCAGGTGAGAAGCCCGACGAGGTGAGCACGACGCGCCCCTTGGCATTGACTGCCATCAGCTCCATTTTGTCCTTAGCAGAAAAGCTCTCCAGCGTGTTGCGCATTTCCGAGGAGAGATTGGTGTCGGAATCCTGCGCATAGCGGCTGAGGATATTCACGACCGAGGTCAGCTCCGAGGTCAGCGTCTGGCGTGCGCTGGAATAGTAGAAGGTCTGGATCGCATACACAAACGCCAGCTCTATGACGATGATGATCAGGATGACCACGCTGAGGTTATTGGTGATCCAGCGTTTGGTGATCGAGCTGCGGTGCTGCGTCCTGGCGGGTGCGGCTTTGGCTCTGCCGGCGGCGTTCGGCTGCAGTTTAAGCTTTATCATTCCACTTGTAGCCATAGCCCCAGATGGTCACAATGAACTGGGGATTGGACGGCTCATCCTCGATCTTCAGGCGGATACGGCGGATGTTGACATCCACGATCTTATAGTCGCCGTAGTAATTCTCGCCCCAGATATGGTTGAGAATGCTGGCACGGTCGAGGGCAGTGTTCTTGTTGTTCATAAAGTATTCCAGGATCTGGTATTCCACCTGCGTCAGGTCAATGAGCTGACCGTTCTTGGAAACAGTGCGGCTTTTCAGATTCAGGGTAAAGGGACCGGATTCGATGACCGGGCTTTTTTCATCATGGATGAAACTCATGCAGACGCGGCGATAGATGGCATCCACACGCGCGGTCAGCTCGGAGGGAGAAAAGGGCTTGGTGATATAATCATCCGCGCCGATCATCAGACCGCTGACCTTATCCATTTCCTGTGTTCTTGCGGTAAGCATGATAATGCCGATGGTGGAGCTTTTTTCACGCAGTCTTTTGCAGACGGTGAAGCCGTCGATGCCGGGCATCATGATGTCCAGCAGGACAATATCAAAATTGCCATTCTCGTCTTCGAACTTCTGGAGCGCGCTCTCGCCGCAGTTGACATCGGTGACATCATAGCCGGCACGCTTTAAGTTGATGACGACAAAATCGCGGATGACATCCTCATCCTCGCATACTAAGATTCGTTTCATGGTGATTTGATTCCTCCTTTTTGTTAGGGGATATAAATGTCAATACGCATTTGGAATCTGGATTCCTCTGCTTCTGATACATGTTTTACAAATCGGTTTTTTCGCAGCAGCATACGGAGCACTTCGCCGTTGGGATGATGTTCGCCCTTATCATTTTCTGGTGCGCTGATAAAATAAATCCGGCTGTGTGGAAACTTTTCTAAAATGTCTTCATGAAAATTATCCTCCGAACCATGGTGCGGTACTTGAACTACCAAAACATTTTCACAGTATTTCTGGTAATAGTCAGCTAATTTGCGTGTACTGTCTTCTGACAATTTAAAATCTCCTAAGTATAGACAGCCGTTCAAATACCTATGTTCAATTATGCAGCTACGATCGCACTCAAATATAACATGATATCGACGATATCTTCGCCCCTGCTTTGAAGACCCCGAATACAAGGTCATAGAGTTTTTGTTTTTATTGTTTTTGATAACATCTGATAAGACATTCCGAACATCTTCTTGTTCCTTTTGTGACAAACGAGGGTATATTTCTGGTGAATATTCCTCAAGCCCCAGCTTTTGCAGCTGCTTGATAATATCAGGCATAAACGTTTTTTGATTGATATTATACGGAATATATACCCAATCATTTACTCCGGAAATTTGAATACAGGTGCCTGAACGAAGCGTTTTAGCTTTCTTAGCCATACCTTTTTCTGGATACATACGAAAACTGCCATCTTCCTCATAAGGATCAACATCTTCATCCATGGCAGGAGAATCCTCATCCGCAAACCGGTCAGGCTCTTGACTCATGACAGGAGAAATCTCTATTATAACCGGAGGATCATCTGCAGCAAAACCAGAGATCGTCTCTCTTGGATTCATAATCAGATCCCAGATATTCTTATTTTCATCCTCCAGCATCAACACCCATTTTTCGTCATCTGTCAGTACTGGCAGAAATACATACTTTACTTTGCATCGGTTTAATAGGTGCTCCAGACCATTTACATGATCTGTATCAAGGTGGGAAATAAAAACTGCAAGAATTTCTTCACCGACACGAAATGTCCTGTCAATTTCATCTTTCAGCATTTCTTTTCTTTTGCTTCCGCAGTCATAAACGATATGGCACTTGCTGCCATTATATTCGATCTGCTCCGTGTAAAAAGCACCGTGTCCTATCGGGTGTATTGTTCGCGTTACTGTAAAAAAACTCATTTTCACGCTCCCTAACTCACAAACTTAAAACACATCACCAATTCCGCCACAGAAATTTCCATGCCTTCCACGTCCTCCGCTTTGACAAGATATTCAGCGGTACCCTTGGTATGCACCAGATGGAAGCCGGCGGCGAGGTGTTCATTGGTGTCCGCTTCGTCCTCGGAAATGTAAATGCGAAGCACCGGCGGCAGCTCCGCGTTCCAGTCGCCCGTGTACAGGCAGAACTGCAGCTCCCCGGTAAAGGCATCGTTCACAACAGTGACCTTTCCCTGCCATGCATCCGGCAGCATGAACAGATAACCGCTGCCCGTATTGTAGTAGCTGCTGTGCTCCGCATAGAGCAGATCCTGCTTCAGCATGAGCCAGTCCGTGCGCTGGATCTGTTCGGCTTCCGTGCGTTCCTCGTAGCCCGTGAAGACCTTCTGCACGGGGATCTCCGGCATTCCGTCCGCGTCGATGTCGCGGCAGTAGAGTCCGGCACGGCGCACGGTATCCTTGGAGCTTCTGCCGATCTGTTCCAGACAGTTCACCAGACGCTCACCATCAAAGGAAAGGATCTCCGTCTGCAGACCGGCGGCACCCGTTGCAGTACCCGTTGCCGCATCCACATAGAGCGTTACGCTGCCGTCGGACTGGCTGCCGTAAATGAGCTGGCTGAAATCTGTGTAGCTGTCCTTGAAGCCGCAGCGGTATTCGTGGTATTTTCCTTCCGCGTCAAGCTGATAGACCGCGGCGGATGCCTGCTGCTCCGCCGTGGAGGCGGGGGTGAGCAGTACAAGATCGGGATGCTCCGACTCGCTCGTCATGCCCACATCGAACAGCGAGTAGCGTTCCAGGAAGGTGAGATCAAGATAGCCGTCCTCGTAGGAATAGACGGAAACAAATTTTTCCGACTGGTTCGCTGTGCTGCAGCCGACAATGAGGTTCATGCGGTCATTGCTGCCGAGCCGGGAGATGACGACTTTTTCGATCTCCGTCCCCTCGGCACTGCGGTCACAGACAGAACGCCATACGCCGTCGATGCTGTCCAGCACATTGATGCGCAGACCGGAGCCGGCATTGGCAACGCCGGTCTTTTCATAGAATACGATCGCCTCATCCAGTCCGTCGCCGTCAATATCCGTGACGATGAACGAGGAGAGGTAGCTGCCGCTTTTGGGGTATTTCAGGCTGATGGCAGAACCGGTCGTATCCTTGAGTGCCTGATAGATCTGCTCCTGCGCCTCGCTGAGCTTGGGCGGCGTGAGCATATTGTCCACATTCACGCCGATGGAGCAGCCCGGCAGGAAGAATGCCAGGAGCGCACAGCACAGGCAGAGCAGCTTTTTTCTGCGTACCATCATTTAGCCGCGTTCTGCGATCGGCACATAGGGACGCTTCTTCGGCAGTGCCTTATATGCCGGACGGATGATGCGCTTGCCGGTCATCAGCTCCTCCATACGGTGTGCAGACCAGCCTGCCATACGGGAAATGGCGAACAGCGGCGTATACAGATCATCCGGAATATCGAGCATTCTGTAGACCAGACCGGAATACATATCCACATTGGCACAAACGGTTTTTTCAATGCCGCGCTCCTCCTTCATGAGGATGGGGGTCAGACGCTCGATGGTGTCAAGCAGGTGGAACTCTGCCTCGATCTCCTTGCCGGCTGCGAGCTTGAACGCCTTGCGCTTCAGGATCACAGCGCGGGGGTCGGACAGGGTATAGACTGCATGACCCATACCATAGACCAGACCGCTTCTGTCACATGCCTCGCGGCGCAGTACCTTGCGGACATAATCGGCAACCTCTCCCTCATTGTCCCAGTGCTTGATGCTCGCCTTGGCATCCTCCAGCATGGCAGAAACCTTGATGTTCGCGCCGCCGTGCTTGGGTCCCTTGAGGGAGCAGACTGCGGAGGAATAGGCAGAATAGGCATCCGTGCCGGAAGAGGTCAGGACGCGGCAGGTGAAGGTAGAGTTATTGCCGCCGCCGTGCTCTGCATGGAGCATGAGCAGGCAGTCGAGGAGTTGTGCCTCTTCCTTGGTATAATTTCTGTCGGGACGGAGCATGGAGAGGATGGTCTCCGCTGTGCTTTCCTCCGGACGCAGGGGATGCATGAACAGGGTCTGGTTGTCGAAATGCTTGCGCTTGACCTGGTAGGCATTGACCATGATGATGGGGAGCTTTGCGATCA
Source organism: Oscillospiraceae bacterium (assembly GCA_045546475.1). Taxonomy (GTDB): domain Bacteria; phylum Bacillota; class Clostridia; order Oscillospirales; family Ruminococcaceae; genus UBA3855. Next base: position 11,315 of record JAZQCT010000060.1, on the reverse strand, counting down.
GGTTGATGGCAGTCTTCATCTCATTGTCAAGGGAGGTATCCTCGCAGCTCTCATCATAGTAGGAATAGAGGGAAAGGATGGAGCGTGCCAGCTTGTTCATGATATTTCTGGACGGTGCCTTCATGAGCATATCCACAACAAAGCCGCTGGGAAGCTGACGATGCATGGACAGGTAGTGGTGGAACGCCTCCAGCTCCTGTGCGGTCGGGAGTTTGCCGAACAGCAGGAGATATACAGTTTCCTCGTAGCCATAGCGATTTTCCTTTTCCGCATTGCTTACAAGGTCATAGATATTATAGCCGCGGTAGATCAGCTCGCCGGGGATGGGTTCCATTTCGCCCTCGTTCACGATATAGCCATGTACGTTGCAGATATTGGTGATACCTGCCAGAACGCCGGTGCCGTCGCTGCGGCGCAGACCGCGCTTGATATGGAATTTCTGATAGAGAGCCTGGTCGATCACGGAATTATTTTTCAGGTCATCGCATAAACTGGTCATATCTTCATTGGAAAGGAATTTGCACATGATAGTCGCCTCCTGTAATTTCTGTACCGCCAGACCTCCTCGGAAACTTACAAAGCACCGTCTTCCTTGTCTCTTCCGCGCCTGATTTTGAGCCTCTCCCTTACAATACATCAAGTATTGCTGCGGTCGAGTCTCTTTGTCAGGCACGAAATATCCTGCGGAATCCGACACTTTTCCAGTTCCCGAGGAGGTCTATTTTGTATACATATAATTATAGCATCTTTTGGAAGTGAAGTCAAGCAATTTGCGGAGAGCAGGCAGAAACTTCATCCGAGCCCTCCCAGTGGGAGCAATGTCGTCAACTTTAGGAACATTGTGCAAAGCTTGCCCATCTCACCGGTGCCGTCCCCTCTGCCACTTCGTGCCGTCTCCCCACCCCATGGGGAGCAGCCCCCGCCCCCCGCTTCCGCCTGACGGCGGGTTTTGGGGGACTTCGTCCCCTTGCCCCCTTAACCACTCGAAACGATTGGGGTCTGCTATCTGCTTATACTACCGGCATTTCGTTTATAAAAACACAAAGGAGTATTCTATGAAAAAACGCATTCTGACCCATCTGGTATTTTGTCTGCTTCTCACAGCTCTGCCCGTTGTGCCGGCAATGGCGGCGCGGGGATCGGAGCAGGAGCCTGTGCAGGAAGCGGAGCTGCCGGAATTTGTGGAATTTACGATGGAAAGCACTGAAGAACCATCCTCCCCTGCCGAAACAGCTGCTTACCGTGTACTGGATACCGCCTCCGGCGAGGTCATGGAGGTATCCGTGCGGTACTATGTCATCGGGGCGGTCTGCGCGGAAATGCCTGCAAGCTTTGAGGAGGAAGCCCTGAAGGCACAGGCGGTCGCCGCGCATACCTATGCCCACCGGCTCATGCTGCTTGCGCAGGATGGCATGGACGAAAGTCTGAAGGGAGCATATTTCTCCAACGACAGCGCGAGATACCAGGCGTTCTTCACGGACGAGCAGATCCGCGATGCCTACGGGATCCATTATGAGGAGTATTATGGAAAGGTCGCCTCCGCTGTGGACGCAGTTCTGGGGGAAATATTGACTTATGAGGACGAGCCGATCATTGCCGCCTTCCATGCCATGTCCGGCGGCAGGACGGAGAGTGCGGCGCATGTCTGGGGTTCCGAGGTTCCCTACCTCGTTCCTGTGGACAGCTCCGCCGACAAAAACGCGCCGCGCTATGAGGAGGAACTCGTCTTCTCTGCAGCAGAGCTGCAGGAATGCCTGACTGCCGCACGCAGCGGGCTGGCACTTGGCGCAGAGCCTGAAAACTGGCTGGAGATCGCAGAAGTTTCGGATTCCGGGACGGTGCTGCGGGTGAATGCGGGCAGCAGCATCTTCACCGGTCAGGAGTTTCGGAGCATTCTTGGTCTGCGCTCGGCGGCGTTCTCCGCAGACTATGCGGACGGCAGCTTTACCTTCACCACAAAGGGCTACGGACACCACGTCGGAATGAGTCAGTACGGCGCAAATGCCATGGCACAGGAGGGAAAAACCTACCGCGAAATTCTGGCATACTACTACCCCGGAACCTCGCTGAAATCCATAGATTAGCATTTTCTTGCAGGACCGGATGGAAATGCTTGACATTCGTGCATTTTTATCAAAAAACTATTGCATTTTAGCAAAAAATGCAGTATAATGGAATAAAGAGGAATGATGTCAGGTGTAGATGAATCGGTTTCAAAAGGCGATAGCCTTTGGCGGCGGCGGTGCGCAGCACCGCCACCTAAATCCCCCTCCCTCCGGGAGGGGGCAGGGGGTGGGGCAGTCTTAACAAAGCTGTAAATTGATAAGATGTTTTCAAAAACAACTCCCCCGAATACGACACTTAATTGAGGAGGTATCTGCACTATGCAGAAAAGAATCGCAGTTATCGTTTCCGGCATTGATGAAGAATACCAGAGCACGATATTGAAAGGACTGCACGACTGTGCCGCAAAGCATGGTGTGCAGGTGGTGCATTTCGCCGCCTTCGGTGGCATTCTCCGCAATGCGCGGCATGATGCAGGAGAATACAATATTTATAACCTTTGCCGTTATGAGCAGTTTGACGGTGTGGTACTGCTGACCAATACCATTTCCGAGACCAGCGTCACCGGCGCGATCGTCCAGGAGATCCAGCAGTACAGCATCCCCGTGGTCAGCATTGACAATGACCTGGATTCCCGGTTCTTCCATGTGGGAATTGACAACTACAAGGCGATGGAGGACATGGTGCGCCATGTGACGGGTTTCCACAAATGCCGGAAGATCGGCTATATTTCAGGTCCCGCAACCAATCCGGAAAGCATTATGCGCCTCAATGCCTTTGAGCATGTGATGCGTGAGCTGGGCATTCCGGTGACGGAGGATATGATCTACTACGGCAGCTTCCGGAGCTGCGACGGCAGAGAGGGTGCGGAATACTTCCTGCATTCTGAAAACGGTCTGCCGGAAGCCATCATCTGCGCCAACGACGCAATGGCACTGGCGACTGTACTCAAGCTCGAAGAAAGCGGCATCCGCGTACCGGAGGATGTGATCGTGACAGGCTTTGACAATATTTATGCGGCGCGGAGCTATGCGCCGGCGATCTCCTCGGTGGAGCGTCCGCTGTACCGTTCGGGCTATCTGGCATGTGAGCAGATCCTGCGGATCTGCAGGGAGGATCTGCCGCGCAGTGTGACGCTTGCCACGGAAAGTGTATTCCGCGCAAGCTGCGGCTGCTGTCCGATCCCGCAGGGCAGCGAACAGGAGCGTGAGGAGAACCGCATGTTCCGCAAGGCAAGCTACCGGAACATGGATTTCTACCAGGTGAATGTACCGCTGGTCAACCGCATGTCCTGCAATCTGGCGGAAAGCGAAGACCTGAGCCAGAATCTGGAGATCCTGCAGACGTTCATCCGAAGGATGGGCTGCAAGCGTTTCTATCTCTGTCTGAATGAAAACTGGAACGAGATCCGCGAGGTGCGCGATCCGGGCGGACAGAAAATGCGCCTTGCGGACACCTGTATCACAGAGGGCTACACGGAGCGGATGCTGGTGCCGCTTGCCTATGTGGACGGCGAATTTACGAGCCTGCCGGCATTCCGGACACAGGATATGCTGCCGGAGCGCGAGCTGGATTCCGAGCCGGCAATGATGTATTATATGCTGCCGCTGCATTTCCGTGACCGGTGCTTCGGCTACTGCGTCATCTGCCATGAGCATTTTGACATGGAAAATCCCCTGCTGCATTCCTGGGTGATGAACATTGCCAATTCTCTGGAAAGCATCCGCAAGAAGGAATATCTTGACCGCGCGATGCAGGAGCTGGACCAGCTCTATGTGATGGATCCGCTCTGCAAGATCAACAACCGCAACGGCTTCAACAAATATTCCGCGGAGCTGTTCGATGAATGCCGCCGCCTGAACAAACAGGTGATGATGATGTTCATTGACATGGACGGTCTGAAGATGATCAATGACACCTACAGCCACGAAGAGGGCGACAACGGCTTGAAGCAGCTGGCAAGGGCGATCAAGCTGAGCTGCCGGCACGGGGAGATCTATGCCCGCTTCGGAGGAGATGAATTTATCGTCTTTGCACCGGATGCCACAGAAGCGGACGCACAGGCTCTGGCGGACAGCATCCAGGCACAGATGGCAGAGTACAACGCCACCTCCGGCAAGCCCTACCCCGTTGCAGCAAGCATCGGCTGGCATATCTGCCAGGTAGAGCCGGATGCAACCCTCTATCCCCTCATCACAGCGGCAGATAAGAAGATGTATGAGGATAAGAAGAAGAAGAAGGTTTCGAGGTATTTGAGGCATTAAACGGGGAATGTCCCGGCGATCATAAAAAAACAAGGGCGATGCGCCGATGCATCGCCCTTTTTGTATAGGCAATATCGCACAAAGATTGTGCGTGTATTGCGCAGTCAGATTTTTCGTCAGGTTGATCAAAAATTCCGCAGGCATACTGACGTATGTCAAGGGATTTTTGGGCAAGATGACGGAAAAGATGCAAGCAAGACACGTGCAAAGCCGTCAGGCGGTCTTTGTGCGGTGTTGCCTAAATCATATCCCAAGCAGCTTTTTCGCATTCTCACTGAAAATCATCCGCTGTTCCTCCTCGGAAAGTCCCAGCCCCTTGATTTTTGCAATGGTATCCGCCGTATTATCCCACGGGCAGTCGCTTGCCAGAAGCATCCTGTCCGCGCCGTGCTTCCGGATGATGCGCAGTATCTGTGCATCGGTCATGTACTTCGCGCACAGGGAAGTGTCAAGGTAAAGATTCGGGAATTTTCCGCAGAGCACTTCCTCCACCTCGTCCCACAGCGCATTGCCGCCCATGTGCGCCAAGATCATGGTGGTATCGGGGGCAGCGGCGAGTGCCTTTGTCGCGCCCTGCGGCGTGCAGTGGACGAGATCGGGGCTTAAGGGGTCGAATCCCGCATGGAATACGATGGGCAGACCGAGTTCTCCGCATTTCCGGTAGATCGGGAACATGCGCTCCTCCTCTACCATGAAATTCTGATAGTCCGGATGCAGCTTGATGCCGTAGAGTCCCAGCGATTTGATGCGTTCTAATTCCTCCATGACATCTTCACCGTCCGGATGCACCGATCCGAACGGGAAAATATGCGGAGCCTTGACGGATGCCGCCCAGTTGTTGCAGACAAGATGCTGTGAGGGCTTTGTGGCAATGGACAGGATCGCCATGCCGTCGATGCCCCATTCTTTCATGACACGCTCCGTATCGGAGAGCGTGCCGTTTGTTGCAGGTGCTTCGCCGCAGGTAGCGGCAAGCATGGCAACAGTTTTTTCGGCGATCTTATCGGAAAATGCGTGAACGTGAAAATCTATGTATTGCATAATATGCTCCTTTACTCAATGAATCTACCATTATTATACAGCATTTTACAAAAAAAGTCCAGCTTTCGCCGGACTTTTTTCATATTCTGGAGGATTACTTTGTATAGCAGGAGAACGCTTCCTCCACCTGCTTTTCGTCCTTTACCTTTGTGAACTGGCTGACTACCAGGCAGATCACGATGGAGAAGATCATGCAGAATGCGCCGGCATTCAGCGGAGAAGTGATGGTCACCGGAATCGGCAGGCTGTTGGCTGCCTTGGCAAGCTCCGGGAACCAGCCCATGCAGAACAGGCAGGTGTGTACCAGCGTGAAGCCCACTGCAAAGATGAAGCAGGACCATACTGCCGCCGGAGTGATCTTCTTCGAGAACAGACCCAGCATGAACGGTGCGAGGAACGAACCGGACAGCGCGCCCCAGGAAATGGACATGAGTGTCGTAATATAGGCGTTTTTGTTTGCCGCCATGATCACGGAAATCAGCAGGAATACAGCGATAAAGATACGCATGATGAGTACCTGCTTCTTCTCGTCCATGCCCTTCTTCATTGCCGGCTTGATGAGGTCAAGCGTCAGCGTGGAGCTGGAGGTCAGTACCAGGGAGGACAGTGTGGACATGGATGCGGAGAGTACCAGTACAACCACCAGAGCAATCAGAAATTCCGGCAGGGCGGATTCCAGCATTGCCGGAACGATCGCATCATACTCAAGCTTGCCATTGACAACATTGATCAGGGTCTTGGAGGTATCCGCTGCATCGGTGGTGGCAAAGAGTCTGCCGAAACCGCCGAGGAAGTAGCATCCGCCGGATACGATCAGTGCGAAAATGGTGGAAATCACTGTGCCGCGCTTGATGGCATTGTCATCGGAGATGGAGTAGAACTTCTGGATCATCTGCGGCAGTCCCCATGTACCCAGAGAGGTCAGGATCACAACGCCGAGGAGGTCTGCCGGATACGGACCGAATACCGTGTTCAGCGTGCCGGTGTTGCCGCTGTCGTCGGCGATCTTTCCAAGGTTCTCCATTGCGGTGCCGAAGCCGTCCTGTGCGTTGACGATGCTGATCACAACGGCAACGATGCCGGCGAGCATGATAATGCCCTGGATGAAGTCGTTGAGTGCCGTCGCATGGAAACCGCCCATGATGACATAAATCGCCGTAAATACTGCCATAATGATAATACAGTAGATGTACGGAATGCCGAGGGAGGATTCAAACAGACGGGACAGACCGTTGTAAACGGACGCTGTATAGGGAATCAGGAAGATGAAGACGATCAGGGAGGCAGCCACCTTCAGAGCCTTGCTGTTGTAACGCTTTTCAAAAAATTCCGGCATGGTCGAGCAGTCGAGATGCTTTGTCATGGTTCTGGTGCGCCGTCCGAGGACAAGCCACGCCAGCAGAGAACCGATGAGCGCATTGCCCAGACCGATCCATGTTGCGGAGATGCCGTACTTCCAGCCGAACTGACCCGCGTAGCCAATAAAGACCACCGCGGAGAAATACGATGTGCCGAATGCGAATGCCGAGAACCACGGACCGATGCTTCTGCCGCCCAGTACGAAATCGCTGACATTCTTTGTCTTTTTGTTGCAATAGAATCCGATGCCCACCATTACCAGCAGGTACAGGATCAGGATGCCCCATTTGATCATATTGTTTTCCTTCTTTCTTTTGCTTTTTCGCTTTTAAGCTTTTATGCATTAAATTGAGCAAATAACATATATAATTATAGCGAAAACGGACAGATTTGTCAAGCCTTTTGCCGAAATTAGGCAGAATGCCCGAAAACGAACCGGAAAAACGGTAATTTTGCCGAATTTGCAGGGTGAAGTGTCAGGTTTCGGGGTGCTGGAACGTTTACAGAGTAGAAGTACTTCAGAAGAGAAAAAGGAGTTTGTCGAAAAAATCATTATAAAATGTGGAGGCGGCGCAGCCGCCTCCCATAAAATCCCCCTCCCTCCGGGAGGGGGCAGGGGCTGCTCCCCACGGGGTGGGGAGACGGCACGAAGTGACAGAGGGGACGGCACCTGTAAGGTGGGGCAATTATAGGAATTTCACCCCAAGTAAACAGTTTTTTTTGACAAAACAAAGAAAGGAGGGGCGGTACAATGACGCGGGAAGAACTGGCGGAATGCTATGACAGATACAGCGGCGCAGTGTACCGGACAGCCTTTGCCTGCTGCCGGAACCGGGCGGATGCGGAGGACATCATGCAGGAAACCTTTCTCCGGCGGCTGACAAGTGACAGAACCTTCCCGGAGGAGGAGCTGGAAAAGGCGTGGCTTCTGCGTGTGGCAGCGAATCTGTCCGCCGATCATCTGCGCAGGATGCGCCGCAGAAGTCTGCTGCCGCTGGAGGAGGCGGAGCTGGTCTGCGAGATGCCGCAGGAAAGCGCGGTATTCCAGGCGGTCATGGCACTGCCGCCGGATTACCGGCTTGCGGTGCATCTGTTCTACTATGAGGGCTATTCCATCGCGGAGATCGCCGGAATCATGCGGAAAACCAATGCTGCTGCCGCCGCGGTGCTCAGCCGTGCAAGGAAACGCCTGAAGCGAATGCTGGGAGAGGAGATGGAGCTATGAACATGGACGATTACAGAAGGGTGGCTGACCGTATGGAGCCATCGGAACAATGCAGAATTGAGGTGCTGAATATGAAAAACACGAAGATCACCCATAAGAGGAACCGGAAGCTCGTCCCGCTGATGATCGCGGCGGCATTGGCAGTCTGCGGGGGAGGAACGATCATTGCGGCGGATCAGCTGGGGGCGTTTGATAAGCTCATCGGTGTGCAGCAGAAAACGGATGAACGGGGGTTCTCTTATGACAAATACGACCACAACAATTACGAAGCGATTGCAGAAAATGCCGAAACACAGGAAGAATGCCTGAACGCTGCCAATGAAAAGCTCTCCGTTGCCTGCAACAGCGTGTATTGTGACGGACGTTCCCTGATACTGGGTCTGACGGGCGAATTTTACGAAGATGTCATGAAAAACTATGGCTCAGTGCATTTTGACTGTGAGGTCATTGTGAATGGCAAAACGCATGAACTGCGCGGCGCATGGGACTGGGACTGCGGCTTCTGGCGGTTTGACGGCAGACTCTACCGTGACGAAAGCAGAGAAAACGGCTTCAATGGCAGTATCTGCCTTGGTTTCATGGATGAATATGTTATCACCGAACCGACCATGGTGGAAGTGCGGATGTACAATATCGGCGACCTGAACTACAATGAGCCGAGAGGTTCCCGTCTTGGGGATGACATCAGTTTTACTGTGGAGGTCACACCTGACACGACTCTCGTACAGAAGCCCATGCTCAGTATGGAGCAGGACGGATTCGGCGCAAAAATCTATGAGATTTCGCCCGCCTGCATCATGGTAGGCAGTACCTATCCTGAATGGTATGATACCAATACGGAAACGATCGTAGTTGCGGATGGCGGAACCGGACCAAAATACAGTGTTCACGCCGGATGGTATGATGAGAATGGAAACGGCATATCGGGGCTTGATCATACCCAGACCCCGTACAGCGATGAGGGCTATCATGTATTCCCTTGCGCTTACACCGATACTTCCAAAATCACTGTGAAGTGGGTGAATGTACAGAATCAGGATGAAAACGGAAACTGCGAAGTCCTGTACGAATACACCTTCAATCTGACCGAATAATAGACCTCCTCGGGAACTGGAAAAGTGCCGGATTCCGCAGGATATTTCGTGTCTGACAAAGAGGCTCGACCGCAGCAATACTTAATGTATTGCAAGGGAGAGGCTCAAAGTCAGGCGCGAAAGGGACAAGGAAGACGGTGCTTTGTAAGTTTCCGAAAAGGTCTAATCTCCTTCCGCCCTGCCCTGCCGCAGGGCGGATTTTTTGCGGGTCGGGGATTTGACAAATCCCGTCAAAAAAGCTACAATAAAACTGTAATCCCCGCATACATTCTGCGTCTTGGTAAGTGAAAGGAGGCTGAACCCATGGAAGACGAACAGATCATCAATTTATACTGGCAGCGGGAGGAGGCTGCCATTGCGGAATCCTCGCGCAAATACGGCACCTACTGCCATGCCGTCGCTGACAGCATCCTGCATTCCGCAGAGGATGCGGAGGAATGCGTGAATGATACCTGGCTTCGTGCATGGCACGCCATGCCGCCGGAACGTCCGAACGCACTGCGTTTCTTCTTTGCCAAGATCACACGCAACCTCTCCCTCACACGCTGGCGAAAGACCCATGCGGACAAGCGCGGCGGCGGACAGCTGCCGCTGATCCTGGAGGAACTGCGGGAATGCACCGACCGCACTGCCGATGTGGAATCCCAGGCGGATTACCGCGCCATGCTGGAGAGCCTGCACCGTTTTCTGCACGCCCTCCCCGAACGGGAGCTGCGGCTGTTCCTGGGGCGGTATTTCTATGCAAAGGAATTGTCAGACCTTGCCGGAACATGCGGGATCTCCGCAAAAAACGCTTCCGTCATCCTCTGCAGGGTGCGGAAACGCCTGCACGACCATTTTGTAAAGGAGGGCTTTTGCAATGACAAATGAGGAATTACTGGAAATGATCGGGGATACGGACGACGCGCTGTTGGAAAAGGCGGAATCTTCCATAAAATCCCCCAAAATTCACTGGAAACGCTGTGCCGGGATCGCGGCATGTCTGGTGCTGTGCGCATCGGGGGCGGCATGGTACCTTCGGATGCATAAGTTCGATACGCCGCCGGCGGATGGCATGGGAGGTATTGACCCGACAGCGGAAACCGGTGATCTGCCCATCCTGGAAGGGAATTTTCATGGCGGTGATATGGGCTTTGAGGGCTTTGAGTTCTATGATATTTCGGAGCTGAGATCGGGCAATCCGTGGCATGAGGAAGCGGAAATTTCCACACTGCCGGTGTTTGAAAATGTGTATGTCTTCCAGCACGGCGGCACGCTTGCACAGCCTGCGGATGAGGCGCGTATGCTCGAACAGCTGCGGGAGACGGCTGCCATTATCGGAGAAGAAATTGACGAAACGGCTCTGATCCGGCATAATACGAATTACGGCTCACTGACGCTGGAGGACATCCGTGACAAATTCCCCTCAGAGGAAGAAGCCATTGCCTACATGGAGCAGGGCAGCTTTTACATGCTGGAGGCGGTTCTGGACGATCACCGTCTGACAGCGGATGCATGGCTGAATACGAGGATCGAATTTACTCCCTCCATCCGTCTGCCGGAGGGGATGGATTTCGGGCATCATGATGCGTATGAGCAGTATGTCATCTCTGCGGAATATCTGAAAGAAACGTACATGGACGCATTCGGGATGGAAGAGCCGACCGCCTGCATTGAGGGGGGCGACTACAACATCTACAATGAGCAGTCCTACCATATTTATTTCTATGATGCCGCCGGGGATATGACAGAGCAGATTCTCAATTACAATTTTGATTCGGTGAAATTCGCCTGTGACGATGTACGCCAGCTGTGGCTGATCGACCGGACGAACATTGACCGCACGCATAAGGTCGGGGATTATCCGATCCTGACACCGGAGGAAGCGGAGGAGCTGTTCCGGAACGGTGCATATCTGACGACCGTGCCGGAGGAATATCTTCCGGAGGATATGACCACAGCAAAAATCGAGCTGATCTACCGGACGGGGAGCCGCGAAAGGTACTACATGCCCTACTACCGCATCTACGCGGAGATCTCGCCGGATTTTGTGCGTGACTATGATACAAAAACCTATGGAGCATTCTACATTCCGGCGGTGCGTCCGGAGTATCTGACGGATGCGGAGACCTGGGATGAGTCGTTCAACTAGGGAGTGTTGACACTAAAATAATACGCAGATTTTCGAGCGAAAATTTTATGCAGGCAAGGCGAAAAGGTGCAGGCAGGCTGTCGCCTGTCAAACCTTTTCAACGCAGGATGCGTGAAATTTTGCCGAAAAGATGTGTT
>JAZQCT010000059.1:0-77924 GCA_045546475.1 Oscillospiraceae bacterium | reverse complement strand
TTAGGTCGTGTTGACACTAAGCCTAACAACACATCTTTTCGGCAAAATTTCACGCATCCTGCGTTGAAAAGGTTTGACAGGCGACAGCCTGCCTGCACCTTTTCGCCTTGCCTGCATAAAATTTTTGCTCGAAAATCTGCGTAGTATTTTAGTGTCAACACTCCCTAGGTTGATACGGGATCAGCCTCATACTTCCCTGAATGCGTCATCTCCCGCAGAAGCGGACTGTTCGGGAACAAGTGAGGTGAGGAGTGCTTCCAGCTGGCTCACCTTTTCCTCAAGGCTCTGGATGCTGCTGCGCTGGGTGTCCAGGTACTGCATCAGTACATCACGATCCGTCAGTGTATCGCTGCCGTTCTGCAGTGCTTCAGCAAGCAGTCCTCTGCAGCGGCTGATCTCTGCATTGAGCTTCTCATAGACCTTATCATAGTCGATGGGCTTGAAATGTGCCTCGGTCAGGTTGGAGTGGTCGCCCTTGATGATGCGGTCGGAAAGACCGATACGGTCAAGCAGAGAATGGAAGCGATCCTGGAAGTCACGCGGTACAACGAGGAAGTTCTTCTTGAAGATGATGGAGAAGCAGACACCGTGGAAGGAGTCCGTCACGAAAAATTCGCAGTTCTTAATGATCTCCAGGGTATGTCCTACAGGGAAGGAATCGAAATGCTTGTAGCCCGCCAGTGCCTTCTGCTGCTTCTGGACGCTTGCCTTGCTGATCATTTCCTTGCTGCCGATGACCTCTACATCGCAGTCCGGAAGCTGTGCATGGGTCTTTTTCAGCAGGTCATTGATTGCTGGGCGGGGGATGAGGATATAGGAGCCGATGAAGGGCTTTTTGCGCTCACGCTTAAAGGCGTTGGCAAGGCGGATATACTTCTTCGGATCACAGAGGAATACGGGGTCGATGCACCACTGTGCTTCCCTGTCGAGCTTCAGCTCATTGTTGACAAGCGTTACGCCGTCATCCTCACGGCAGGACAGGAAGCTGAAACGGTTCAGAAAGTAGCGCAGCCAATGGTAGTATTCCGCAGTGCCTCTTGCACCGGGACCGCCGAAGGAGCTTGCATAGCCGATCTTGTTCTTGCTGTCATCCGCCCACTGGAGGAAGTAGCAGTGATTTCTCTTTCTGGACATGCCGGCGAGGAAGATCTGATCCGAGCCGACGACGAACTGGCTGCACTTGCTGTTCAGTTCCCGCATGTCATCAAGAGTATCATACTGGACAAACTGTGCATAGGCGGGCATCCACTTCTTGGAAAACGCCTTTGCCTTGTCGCTGACCTTCAGCGGAGAATCCAGCGGACGCTCGATCGGGAGGACGCTGTAGCCCATTTCCGTCAGTGTATGGTACAGACCATAATAGGTCAGGATGCTGCCGATGTTCTCATTGCCCATAACACCGACCAGACCGATGTCATAACGGTCATTGTATGCCTGCTTATAGGCTTCTGTGAAGGTCTTGGTCTTGAGCAGAGCGAGAAAACGCCGTCTTGCAGGATGGGCAGTCTCCTTAGCGCGTACTCTGTTGGGGATCTTGGAATAATCCTCTACATGGATCTCATTATAATACTTGGCAGATTCGCAGAGTGTTGTGAACAGCTCCTCCGCCTTGGCATTGTTCAGGAAAACAAAGGAGGTTCCCTTCTTGTCGTTGCTCTTGGGGTCGAGCTTATCAGAATGCCAGAGGTCACCAATGGTGAAATCACCCTGACGGGGGTAGTCATTGAACTTGCAGTCATAGCAGGTGTAGCGCATCATCAGATTCTTGATGAAAGCGATCACATAGGGATCCTTCTCCTCGGCGGTATTGGTACCGACATATTCTGTGCCGTCCTCAAACTTCACCACAATGCCCCTGTAGGACCATCCGAACCGCTTGCTGCGGAACTGGGTATCGACAACCTTCTTACCCTTGGATACATCCGCAAGGTAGGCATCGAAGAATTTCTGGGAGGGAGTACCGTGACAGAGCAGATCGGCAGTGATCAGATTGTCGGGACGCTTGCGCAGGACATTGTAAAGACCTGCTACCTGGCAGGGCGTGCCGCAGAAGAAGACCTTCTTGCCGTCGGCAAGCAGTGCCTTGATCTGCTTATAGCAGTCGTTCACATCGCTCTGCAAATACTTTGAGCCGCGCAGGGGGGCAAGCTCCTCAGAGGTATTGACGATCCTGTGACGGAGCTGCATATTTTCATCGAAAGCCGCACCGCAGACATAGCCGCCCTGTGCAAGCACATGCTCGGCAATGACGGAGAACATTCCGCCGGAGCTGCTGACCTTTCTGGTCTCATCATCCGCGCAGAAGGAGTAGAATTTCGGCTCTCTGTTGTTTTCAAATTTCGGGTTCAGGGAGGGGCAGGTCCTGGTACACAGACCGCAGTCCACACATTTCTCCTTGTTAATGGCAGGGATACTGAAACCCGTATCCTTGCTGTATTCCATTCTGATCGCATTGACCGGGCAGACATTGGTACATGCGCCGCAGCCGCTGCAGTTCATTTCCTTGGGCAGTTTATCGTAAACCATATCAAATACCAACTTTCTGGTTGCTCCGCCTGCAAAAAACTCTCACTGTTATGGCAATACCGTACAGAGCCTCAGAGAAGCCCCGTGCGGTATTGCAGCATATTCAGGCGGATCTATCGTATCCGATGTCCGTATTTATCACTCAGACATCAGCAAATCATAAAGCTTGCCGCAGCAGTCTTCCATCGGCAGATAAAATTCATCCATGCGCTTCTGGTATTCTGCGTCGGGCTTGAAGCCTCTCTTAATGACCTCGATCACCTCTGCAACAGCGGATTCTGCATCTGTTACCAGCGCACCGAACGCCTTTTCAAAGGGCAGGTCAAGCTTTCTGTACTGGTTCAGACCGGCATTAAATTCATAAATATCCGGTACAAAGTACATGATCGGGAGCTTACAGTAAGCAAAGTCAAAGGTAAAGGACGAGAAGTCCGTGATGAACATGTCATAGTCACGCTGGTTGCGGTTGGTGTCCACCATCTGGATGCGGTCGGACTTCACCTCGAACAGCGGCTCGTAGATCTCAAAGATCGGGTGCATCTTCACTTCCAGGATGCAGTCATGCTCCTCCAGTGCAGCCGCCAGCTCTTCGCTGCTGAAGAAATCGTTGAACTGCTTGAAGTAATTGGACTTCAGGAACTTCTTTTCTTCAGGGATCCAGGTACCGTCAGCCGCCTGGGAGATCAGGTACTGTCTCCAGGTGGGTGCAAACAGGATCCTTCTTGTGGTCTCCTCTGTCTCGGTCTTGGGAGCAATTCTGCTGAAGCGTCCCATACCGGTCGGGAGGATGTCCTGCTCGCGGAAATTGTAGTTATCTCTGAAATTCTCCTGCTCAAAGTAGGAGGAAACGACGAGCTTATCTGCGAGAGAACGCTCGGGCGTATACTTCCAGGGCAGTGTGGCATGGAGAATGCCGTGCTGGAGATAAATCAGCTCATACCGGAACAGGTCGGAGAGGCTGTTGTATTCCTCCGGTGTGAGGGGATTGTAATTGTACGGCTCCACAAATGCGGTCAGGATCTTCTCTGCGCTTGCAAAGAGGATCTTGTGCTTGATGCTGCCGAACATAACGACCTGCGGGAACAGCTCCTTCTTCACATACTCCGCCATAAACTCGGGCGGATTGTTGGAGATGTAGTAACGCTCGATGCCGTCATCCTTCTGGCAGTCGTGCTCGAACTGGTAGTAGCCGTTGTCACCCTTGACATTCTTGCAGTCATAGTATATCCAGATGCGCTTGCCAAGATACTTGATCGCCTCATTACGGATGGAGACACAGGTCTTGTTCTTGACAGTGGCTGTATAGGCATTGATGAGCTTCTTCTTCTCTGCTTCTGTGATCTTCCTGAGGGTGAATACATTCTTCTCGAAGGTCAGGGAATGATCGCCGACAAGTGTGGTCTTTCTCTTGGCTGCGCCGGTGAGGGGCGTGTTGGGCATGAAATAGTATCTTGCCGGGTAGCGCACACCGCATACCTCAACGAACAGCTCGAAGCTTTCCACCTCGTTCATATCCGGCTCGTAGTAGAACGCCCAGAAATGATTGGTCAGCTCGCGTGCCTTGTAGTAGCTGTCAGAGGACAGGAATACCTCCAGCTTCTGCTCGCGTGTGCCCTCGGCGGTCTGCTCGATCGCATAGATATTCGGCTTGCCGGTGAAGGCTCCGTACATGCTCTTGAACATAGCAAGGAACAGGAGCTTATCCTTCCTGTGCTTGATCTTGTTGACAATGATCTCACAGGAATTTTCGGTCTTCAGAACCTTGTCCCCATGCAGAACAGAGAGCTGCTCCACCTCAGGATATACCATGATCTCCTCTTTGCACATGAGCTGAAGGAAATAGTACTTGTGGAAATTATCCACTGTGGGAGCCTTCATGACGGTATCCACATCCAGACGCTTGAACAGGGAAATGAGTCTTGCATACTGCTTCTCAAATTCCTCACCCTGATAGTGGTACGGGAAGAGGCAGTGCTGCTTGAGCTTCCAGCCGCAGTCATGGATGAACAGGGACTGGTAATACTCCGGCACCTGCTCAGGATAACGGTTGAAGATCTCCTCAAAGAAAGCAATCGTATGGTCAAAGATCGTAATGACATTGGTAGAAGTCGCCACGATGCTGGTGTCATTCTTCAGGTAATTGTACTGTGCCTCCTTGACAAAGCCCAGCTTGAGCTTATCGGCAACCATATGGCAGCAGTACTTCTGATCCTCCTGGTACATCATATCCTCATCGAAGTACTTGTTCTCCTCAAAGAGATTCTTAACTGCGATGTTCAGACGTACCTGGAATGCGAAGATGGTCTTTTCCAGATCGTACACACCCGTGCGGGTCATGTACTTATAGCGGGTATGGGGCGGAAGCGGCTTGCCGTCCTGGTAGTACTGGTCATAGTAGGATACGACATCCACTTCGTCATAGTGCTTGTCAAAAAATTCCGTCACAAGCTTGCAGGTGTTCGGGGTATAGGTATCATCACTGTCCAGGAACATGATGTACTTGCCTGTCGCGTGACGGATACCGAAGTTTCTGGTCGCGGAAACGCCCTCATTCTCCTTGGTGAACACCTTGAAGATGAAGTGGCTCTGTGCATACTCATAACAGATGTCAAGGCTCGAATCGGTGGAGCCATCGTTGATGAGCAGTACCTCTATCTGGCTGTGGTCGATCGTCTGTGCGATCAGGGAATCCAGACAGGGGCGGATATACTGTTCGACATTGTAAACAGGAACAATGACGGACACCTTGCAATTATATTCTCTCATGAATCCCACCTCCTGCACTTACTTCTTGCCGCCGAACTTGAAACGCATCCAGCCGCTGATGCACTTGAAGATGGTCTTCATGCCGAGCTTGCCTGTTGCGAACAGATACGGAACCTCGGAAACAGGATTGCTGAAGCCGGAAACCGGAGCTGCTCCGGCAGTGCCGATACCGCCCTTTTCGATCTGCTGCATCAGCAGATGCATATTGGCAGACAGTGCGGCAATGTCCTCGCGCATCTTCTTATTTTCTTCCGCTGTTGCCTTGCGTTCCTCATTGTAGCTCTTGATCCACTTTTCCATTCTTGCAGCATCTTCATTGTGCTTGACATTATACTTCTGGAAAATATCATTGACCGCACTGATGCTGCTCTCGGTATCGGAAAGGCGGAACTGCTCGCTGCGCAGGGTCTGGTAACCGCTCAGGTCGAGCTGCTTCATGTCCTTGGCGGAAACGCCGGTATTCAGTACAAAAATACGGCTGAGCACTTCATGCTCTGCGGCATCCTGACCGAAGGTTCTGAGTGCCTCATAGGCTTTGCACTTTTCAGAATACTCTGTAACATCAGAGTCGATCACGGAGGTCAGGCGATGCACATACTTGGTGAACAGCTTGACCTTGACGGAACCGATCTCTTCCTTTGCAATATTGGAGGAGATCACCGGAAGTCTGTCATAATCCTCAGCAGTGATGGCAGCCTTCTCAAAGCCGGACTTTGTGATGTAGTAGCACACATCCTCGATATGGCGGAAAGGCGTGCCGCTGCCAAGCAGGACATCCATCAGTGTTTCTACGTTCTCAATGTCCGCAATGATGTTCTCTGCATAGCGGTCAAAGAGGGATCTGCGGAAGCAGTAGTCGCAGGCATTGAGTGCGCCGAACTGCTCAGCATTCTCCCAGCCGTCCTTGAAACGCTTGACAAAGCCAGTGCTCAGACGCAGGATCGTGGACGGGATCAGCAGGTCAGCACCATCCGCTGCACTGCGGATCGTTTCGAGCGCGTGGGGTACGGCAACCATGCCGGCATCCACCAGCTGTACAAACTCCGCCGACGGATCGATCAGCTTCACTGCTGCGGCAAGCTTCTCATCATCGCCGCATTCTTCGATCACCTTGAAATTCTGTCGATTCTTCAATGCATCTTCTATGTAGTCACTGCAGCCAGCAAAGCTGTGTTCCGCAAGGATGACCTCATAACTGTCCGATGTCTGGGCAAAAAGGGATTCCAGACAGCGCACCAGATATGCCTCACTGTAAAAGGGCGGAATAATATACGAAATAAACATCTCCACGTTCTCCTATCATGTATTCCAGTTGATTACTACTTTAAACTCGGCATTTTTCGCCATTTCAAAAGCGCGGCTGATGTCGTTGACCGTGGATACATCCACCTTGCCGGAGATCATCTGGTTCATACGCGCTGCGAAAACGTCGTCTTCTTCAAGCATTCTGACAGTATCCACGAAGTCCTCCCGTCCGGAACGGCTTCTGCCCAGCAGGGTCAGACCCTTTTCCAGCACCATTCTGGTGTTGATCGGAACGGGATGCTCACTGACACCGAGCAGCATCATGGTACCCTGGGGCTGCACTGTGTCGATCATCTGGTCGATTGCCTTGCCGGAAGCGGCACCGCCGACACACTCGAATACATGGTCAAACTGCGGTGTATTGGCAAGCTGGTTGGTAAAGAGTACTTCATCAAGGAAGTTGAAGTACTGGAGCTTGTTGGGGTTGATGCCCATCACGCTGATCTTTGCATCCGGGAGCTTGTTCTTCAGTACGCAGCATACAAAATAAGAGATCGCACCGTCGCCCCAGACACCAATGCGGTCACGTCTGCCGTGGGATACGGAAAGGAAGGAGTTGACTGCGTGAACGCAGACGCTGATCGCCTCCGTAAAGGCAAATACATCATCCAGACCCTTTCTGGTATAGGGAACGACCTGGCTTCTGTGGATCTCCATCAGCTCCTGGAGGAAGCCGTCCGCTTTGCTGGAACGGAACAGGGAGTCCAGGCGGTAGTTTTCATCATAGAAAGTATCCGCACCGGGGATATTCGGCAGAAGCACAACGGTATCGCCCTTCTTGAATTCACCCGCAGGATCATACAGCACTTCGCCGCAAGCCTCATGGATAAGGGTCATCGGCAGACGCTTCTTCAGGACCTCGGGATCTCTCTCTCCGAAATAATAGCGCATATCCGCCTTGCACACGGAAAGTCTGCGCGGCCGTACTACAATGTGATCGTTACCCTTTACATTGACATCATGGAAGAATGACTCGATCACAAACGGCTCTACAAGTTTAAACTGCTGACTAATCATTGTTCATATTCTCCATCATAATCTGTGCGACCTTATAGTCATAGGGATATGTGATCTTGATATTGGAAACGTGACCTTCCACAAGCTGGACATTGTGTCCCTTGAGCATGAACATCTTACAAGCATCTGTTACGATCTTCAGCTCTTCTTCCGTCATGGAAGCATACACTTCCTCAAAAAGGGAAATGCGGAAGCTCTGGGGTGTCTGTCCCTGATACATTTTGCTTCTGTCAGGAATATCTGTGATAAAGCTGTTGTTCTCGGAGCATACGATCGTGTCCGTTGCAGGAATCACGGTATCGCATACGCCGTACTGCTTGGCTGCTTCGATATTATCGGAGATCATCTTGAGCGTCACAAAAGGTCTGACCGCGTCATGTGTCACAATGATGTCGTCCTCACCCTGGCTGTGCTTTCTTGCCTCCTTGATGACAGCGTCGATCGTTTCATTGCGGTCTGCACCGCCCTTGACTACGACCAGATTGCTGAAATGACTGAGGAACTTCTTCTGGATGTCCAGCATTGTCTGATACCATGCCGGATTGATGCCCACGATGACCATATCCACCTCATTGTGGATCAGAAACTTCTCTACTACATGTACAATAATGGGCTTATCATTGATCGTCAGAAACTGCTTCGGGATGTTGTAGTTGCCCATTCTTGAGCCAACACCGCCTGCCAGTACACCTGCAAAAACCATATATTGTTTTTCCTCCCGCTTCGTAATGATGGTTGTCCGCCCCTGAAAAGGCGGCTCTTTGAGTGTTCGCCGCTGTCTGCATCGGAACCCCCTTCCAGACACACCCATCGGCGCAAGCGCATAATTACACTTACTGTAATTATATCACACCGTCCGGCATATTGCAAGCAAAAAAACAAATTCTTTTTAAATTTCGGCAGGATTCCGGAAATTCCCACCTCTTTCCCATGCCTTCCTTGTGAATGCTGTGATACAAACAAAGGACTGCGGCATTGCTGCGCAGTCCTTCCGGGATCATTTCACATAAATAACCTGATTTTCCCGTCTTGCAATACGGGGCTTGGGTGCGTCCTTCTGGTAGCCGAGGATGCAGCAGCCGACACCGGCATAGTCCCCTTCAACGCCCCATTCCTTCAGGAGTGCCTGTCCCTCCTCGCTCTCGAACATCTGGCGGCAGCGGTGGATCCAGCAGCTGCCGAGTCCGAGGGTATGGGCGGCAAGCTGGAGATTACCCATTGCAAGGGAACCGTCCTCCAGCCATGTGCTGCGCTCACGGTCAGCAAGTACAAGGATCACAGTGGGTGCGCCATAGAACGGATCACCGTCCATGCCCATGACTGCGGCATTCATTTTAGAAAGCTTTGCGATCACTTCAGGGTTCTGTACAGCGATAAACAGCGGTGCCATGGCATTCATGCCAGTGGGGGCATATCTGCCGGCTTCAATGACCTGCTCCAGCAGTTCCTGTGAGACCTGTTCCTCTGTAAAGGACTTGACGCTTCTGCGTGTGAGGATGGCTTCGTAAAGATTGTTCATGATGATTCTCCTTTTTGTTGTAATATTGTGTGGGGCATTCTGTTTCCTGCACGGCTTGCCAAAAGAATAAGTTTCTTGCAACCCTAACGTTTTCCAATGTCCCCGTTGGGGGTATTGGAAAACGACTTGGGATTCCAAAGGGATTACATCCCTTTGGCGGGGGCAGCGGGTCGCTGCTGACGTTTTGCTCCCAATGCGACAAGTCGCAAAGGTCGCAAGGGGACAACATCCCCTACAAAACTCAAAGCGTCAGCAGGAAGCGGATCCATTTGCCTTGTTCGCAGGTGACGTGGATCCTGATCTTGTGGACATCCATGATGCTCTTGGCAATGGCAAGTCCCAGACCATAGCCGCTCTTGCCCTTGTTGTTGCGGGCTTTGTCGCCGCGGTAGAAGCGTTCAAAGATCTTTTCAGTTTCCTTCTGTGAGATCTCACAGCCGGTATTGTAAAATTCCAGAACGCACTTGTCGCCGCGCTTCATGAGCGTGATCTTGATCGTACCGTTCTCGTTGGAATACTTCATGGCATTGTCAATAAAGATCGCTGCGAGCTGGCGGATGTGCTTTTCACTGCCGCAGTATTCCACACCGGACTGGATATCCAGCTCCAGGTTCTTGTTCATCTCAAATGCCTGGCTCTCAAACGGGAGCGCGGTCGCATTCACGGCGGCACTGAGATTGAACGGCAGCATTTCATATTCCTGTGTGGCGTTATCCATACGCGCCAGATGCAGCAGATCGCTGACAAGCTGGTTCATGCGGGCGGTCTGCTCCTGCATATAGCCGAGCCACTTGTTTTCGCCGATCTCATCCTGTAAAATATCCGCATTCGCGCTCAGGACGGTCAGAGGCGTTTTCAGCTCGTGTCCGGCATCGGATACGAACTGCTTCTGCCGTTTGAATGCCGTCCGGACGGGGCTGGTGATCCACTTGGAAAGAATGCAGAGGATCACAAACAGGATCAGCAGCATGATGCAGCCGACTGTCACGGTGATCCGGAACAGATTGTTCAGCAAGCCCTGGTCGGAGGTCTTGTCGGTCACAACGTACAGTGTGCCGTATTCCTTGCTGACGGAATAATACTGCAGCCAGTTATACATGCCGCTCTGCTGTCCCATCCGCTGGATATTCTGTGTAATGCTGCGTGCTTCCTCCTCGGTGTAATCCTCGGTATTTCGCAGACCGAGAAATTCTCCGTTATGTCCCACCAGCAGGGCAAAATGGTCGATGGTGATGGTGATATTCCATTTGTTGGGGCGTTCAGGCGGTTCGGGCGGCGGTGTTGTGGTCGTTTCCGTTGTCACCGTCGTCTGAACGGTGGTGACGGTCGTTGTTTCCGCGGTGGTCGTTTCCGTTGTCTCCTCCGCTGCGGACGGCTGCTCCGGCTGAACGATCACCGGTACATCCGGCTCTGCCGGGGGATCTGTCGGCGGCTCTGTCGGGAGATCAGTCGGCGGCTCTGTAGAAGGCTCCGCAGAAGCTGTAGTCTGCAGCTCCGTGGGCGGGGCTGCAGTCGTTGTCACAGCCGGCGGTGCCGTGGTCTCCCAGGGAGGGGGCGGCATGGTTCCCTCCTGCCAGTTCGGACGGGTCGGGCGTTCGGGCGGATCCTCCTGGGTCATATCCGTATACCAGGTCTCCTCCCAGTCATTATCGCCCCAGCCGTTATCGTTCCAGTCAGGATCGGTATATTGTTCATTCTCCCACCAGTGGGTGCCGTTCTGGGTTTCTTCCTCCCACCAGTTGCGGTAGGCGAGCTGCTGCACCTCAATTATGGTATCCCGTGCAAAGCCGGTCTCTGCCATCGGTGCGGGCGGTTCGCTGCCCAGCGGATCCGGCGGAGGATCGGGCGGCATATCCCCCGGTTCTGCTTCCAGAGTATTATAGCGGTCGCTCTCCGCGATCTGCCGGAGCAACTTCATGGACTGGTGCTGACTGACGGTCTGCATCATCATATTGATGGAACTGAGCATGACAAGAAATACAGCGATCAGGATCGCCATTGCCACAGCCACAAATTTCAGCTGCAGCTGGAACATCATATCAAATTTCAGCTTCGGGAGCTGTATCTTCGGGAGCTTCGGCATCTCTTAATCCCCGCCTTCCAGAAAATACCCCACACCTCTTGCAGTCTTGATGGTGACTGTGGATTCCAGCGCAGAGAGCTTCTTGCGCAGGAAGGAAATGTAGACCTCCACATTATTGTATTCCACATCACTCTCATAGCCCCAGATCTTTTCAATAAAACGTTCCTTGGGGATGAGCTGGCGGGGGTTTGCCATCATCATTTCCATGATCTGATATTCCTTCAGGCTGAGCTTGACGAACTGTCCCTCGCGGCTCAGGCTGAAGGTACTTTTGTTCAGTGCAATGTCACCGAAGGTGAACTGATCGGTCACGACCTCACCCCTTCTGCGCGTCAGCGCGCGGACACGCGCCAGCAGCTCGCCGGTGACAAAGGGCTTGGTCAGAAAATCGTCCGCGCCGCTGTCAAGACCATTGATCTTATCCTCGATTTCGGATTTGGCAGTGAGCAGCAGAACGGGGGTGGAAACATGCTTGCGCCGCAGGATGCGCAGAACATCAATGCCGTTCATCTTCGGCAGCATGATGTCCAGAATGATGCAGTCATAGATGCCGGTCATGGCATATTCCAGACCATCCTCACCGTCATGGACAGCATCGACAGAATATTTATTGCGTTTCAGGATCTCACTGAGAGCCTCTGCAAGAGCGACCTCATCCTCAACGACCAGAATTTTCATAGAGTTCTCCCTCCTCATGTTGGTGGTGGTATCGTATTTCGGTTTATAAAAAATACTATGGGGCGAAGCCCCTTGCCGGTGGAGGCAGCGCGGCCGCCTCCTGCAAAAGCCCCTCCCCTCGGGGAGGGGTTTGGGGTGGGGCAGCTATGTAAGGCTCATCCCAGAGAAAACAGATTTTTTCGACAAGCTACCGTATTTTAACTATAGCAGAAAATTCTTAAAATAAACTTAATCCCACACAAAAGCTTGCAGTTTTTCAGCAAATATGTTATACTTATTATAGCACACTGCACAGAAATTTGCAATGGTTTTTTGAAAGTCTGTCAAATGGGATTGATATTTTCTCCAAATCGGGGGCATACTGTTTCCGAACACGAAAATCTGTTTTCTTTATCAAGGTTTGTCTAAACTGTCACCCCCTGCCCCCTCCCAAAGGGAGGGGGATTTAGGGGCGGTGCTGCGCACCGCCCCCGCCAAAGGCTGCCGCCTTTGGAAACCGATTTTTGGAAATAGATTTGCGTGATTTCTGGAAGGAGCGTGGTCTATATGAAAATCACACCGGAGGAATATCAGGAGCTGCAGAAAAAGGCGGCACCGCCGTCAAAGAGCTATATCAACATTCCCATGGCGTTTCTGGTAGGCGGGCTGATCTGTACGCTGGGTCAGCTTCTGCTGGAGGGATACGGCGCACTCGGACTGGAGAAGGATGCGGCAGCCGCATGGACATCCGTGACGCTGGTCTGCCTGAGTGCCCTGCTGACGGGCTTCGGAGTCTATGAACGCCTTGCCAAGCACGCGGGAGCAGGTACGCTCGTACCGATCACAGGCTTTGCCAATGCCATTTCCTCCAGCGCGCTGGAATCAAAGTCGGAAGGCTTCATTCTGGGCGTGGGGGCAAAGATCTTTACGATCGCAGGACCTGTGATCCTGTATGGGTGTACGGCATCGGTGGTGTATGGGGTGGTTTATTATTTCTTTTTACAGTAATTCGGGCGGAGCGAAGCTCCGCTGTACATAGGAGGCTATCATGAAATTATACGTCACAAGACATGGAGAAACGGAATACAATGCACAGAACCGCATCAGCGGTGTGACGGATATTCTGCTTACAGAAGAAGGCATTGCACAGGCAAAGGCAATGGCACAAAAAGCGAAGGAGTACGGCGATATTCAGCGCATCATTGCCTCGCCGCTGAAGCGGGCGCAGATGACGGCGCAGATCGTCGGGGAAGTGCTGGGACTGCCGGTGCAGACGGATGTCCGCTTAACGGAGTGGGATTACGGGAGCTTTGAGGGCATGGACAGATTTACACCGGGCTTTGCGGAAACCAAGGCAGAATTTGGCGTGAAGATGCGGGATGGCGGAGAATCCGTCTTTCAGGTGGTGCAGCGTACATACAATGTGATCGACGATGTAAAGCGGCTGTATCCGGATGAAAATGTCCTGCTGGTGTGCCACGGCGGCATCTGCCGGGTGATCGACAGCTATTTTCAGGATATGACAGTGGATCGGTTCATGCATTTCTTTATGGGGAATTGTGAGCTGAGGGTGTATGAGTTATGATAGGCAAAGCCCCCGTTCTTTGGCAGAACGGGGGTCAGCTTGCAGAAAAATCTTTTTCTGGGGTTAGCACACCAAAGCTTCCCCCCTGCCCCTCCCGGAGGGAGGGTGATTAGGGCGGGGGCTGCGCCCCCGCGACCCGCCATAGGGCTAAGCCCTTTGAACCTATTGATGTTTTTTGACAAAGTGAACCCCCGTCCTGTAGAAGAACGGGGGTACTCTCATTTTTTCTTTCCGAAACGGTTTTCTGTGCCGTTTCGCAGACGTTCGATGTTGCTGCGGTGCATCCAGATGATGACGGCTGCCATGATGGCAGTCAGCACGAAGTGCATCACCAGCCGCCATGTATCGTAGCCCTCCCAGCGGATATACTGGGAGATCACCGTCACAAACGGCGCACATGCCGTTGCGATGATGGAGGAAAGGCTGACATATCTGGAGAAAAACAGGATCACGGCAAAAATGCCGATCAGGATGCAGAATACTCTCCAGTCCAGCACGATGAAAATGGATACGCCCACCAGCACGCCCTTGCCGCCCTTGAAGCCATAATACAGCGGAAAAACGTGTCCGAGAATGGCTGTCACGCCGGCAACATAGCCGATGAAATACACGTCATACTCCGATCCCATGATCGCCTGTGCGATGAGATCACGGCTCAGCAGAACCGCCGCAACGCCCTTGCCGAGGTCGCCGATCAGCGTCAGCAGCGCACAGCCCTTGCCGAAGCATCGGAGGGTATTGGTCAGACCTGCATTGCCGCTGCCGAATTTGCGCACATCCTCGTGCTTCAGCAGGCGGACAACGGTAATTGCGGAATTGATGCTGCCCATCAGATAGCCGATGACAGCAGCGATGACGATGGATAAAATCAGTTTTCCGATCATACAGTCCCTCCGTTAAGCGTCATTGCGGTTTCGTTCACGGATGATGAAGCGCACCGGAGTACCCTCCAATCCGAAGGTCGTACGGATCTGGTTCTCGATATATCTCTGGTAGGAGAAATGGAACAGGTCTGCACGGTTCACGAACATGACGAACGTCGGGGGCTTGGTGGAAGCCTGTGTCATATAGTAGATCTTCAGTCTGCGTCCCTTGTCGGACGGGGGCTGAACTCTTGCGGTCGCATAGGACAGCACATCATTGAGCATACCTGTGCTGATACGCATACTGTTCTGATCGGCAACGAATTTGATCATCTCGAAAAGCTTTTCCACACGCTGTCCGGTCTTGGCAGAAATGAAGATAAACGGCACATAGGACATGAAGCTGAAATCCTCTTCCAGCTTTGCGCGGTATTCCTGCATGGTCTTGTCATTTTTCTCGATGGCATCCCACTTGTTGACAGCCACGATACAAGCCTTGCCCTGCTCGTGGGCATAACCTGCAACCTTGGAATCCTGCTCGGTAAAGCCTGTGGTTGCGTCGATCATGATGACGCAGACATCTGCACGATCCACTGCCATATAGGCACGCAGAACGCTGTAATGCTCGATCTTCTCTGTGATCTTGGACTTTTTGCGGATGCCGGCGGTGTCGATAAAGACATATCTGCCCTCTTCGCGCTCAATGATAGTATCCGTTGCATCACGGGTCGTACCCGCCACATCGGAAACGATCACGCGCTCCTCGCCGGCAATGCGGTTGATGAGGGAGGATTTTCCGGCGTTGGGTTTGCCGATCACAGCAACACGGATGTCCTCCTCGGCATAATCGTCGGCATCGTCCTCCGGGAAGTGCGCGATCACCTCGTCCAGCATATCGCCGGAGCCGTGACCATGCACGGAGGATACCGGGAACGGATCGCCCAGACCGAGGTTATAAAATTCGTAGACCTCCAGGGGTGTTTCGCCCAGGTTATCGCACTTATTCACGCAAAGCACAATGGGCTTGCCGCTTTTCATGAGCATGTCAGCAACGGCATAGTCATTGGCTGTCACACCGGTTCTGACATCGGTGACGAAGATAATGACATCCGCATGGTCAATGGCAAGCTCTGCCTGCTGGCGCATGAGGGTGAGCATCTTGTCATCCTCCTTCGGCTCGATACCGCCGGTATCGACCAGCATGAACTTGCGGTTTCTCCATTCGCATTTGGAATAGATACGGTCGCGTGTCACACCGGGGGTATCCTCCACGATGGACAAACGCTGTCCGATCAGTTTATTGAACAGTGTGGACTTGCCGACATTCGGTCTGCCCACAACTGCGACTACTGGTAATGCCATATTGTTCTCCTCCTTTTATGTGAGAGTGAGGTCTTGTGTATGTGGGGGAGGCTGTCCCCCACACCCTCTGTCAAAGGGATGTCATCCCTTTGGAATCCCTAATCGTTTTGCCATTGCCCCCTACGGGGACAATAGCAAAACGTTAAGATTGCAAGAATTACATTCTTGGCAAGAGTATGGGAACAGTATTCCGTCACTTACACAAAACTTCACTTTAACTTAATAGACGATACCAAGAATTGCATCCAGCAATTCATAGCCGTCATTGGCGGTCAGGCGGATTTTTGTCTGTAGTGCTTCCTCCACCTCTCCGATGGTCACGTCATCCAGAAAGACATCGCTGTCACGGCGGATCATGCTCGATGAAAGCAGAAGCTCGTCGCCGAGATCCTTCCCCTTCAGCTGTGCGATCAGATCCTGTCCGGTGATGAGTCCGGTTACGGTGATGGATTCCCCGAAGAAGTCATTCCGGATGGGGATGACATTGCAGGTCAGTCCGTCCCACTTCTGCACCGCTTCCGCAGTCAGTGCGGAGAGGAATTCGTAGGGGGATCGTCCTGTTGCGATCGTCACCGTCCGGGGCAGCTGCTCCGGCTCTGCATCCTCCAGGGCGGCATGGAACTCATCCGCAAGGGAGCGGAGCATTCCCACGCCGTTTTCATACTGGGGATAGCCTTCATAATAATCACCGTCCGGGATCTCGCGCTCTGCAAGCAGAAAAAACTCATCGGAAGGGAATACTGTCCGCGTTCCAAATTCTGAAAGGAATCTTTCCTGAAATTCCGCGATCAGGTCAATTGCTGCCGCCGCGGATTCCTTGTTGAAGGGCGTGAGTGGATACAGACCATCGCGGTATTTTGACAAGCCGACCGGCACAACGGCAACACTCTGGAGATTGGGCATCATTCTGCCGAAATCAGTCAGCGTGCGCCGCAGCTCCTCGCCGTCATTAAGGGTCGGGCAGAGGACGATCTGGCAGTTGAGCTGGATGCCCGCATCTGCCATCTGCCAGAGGTAGGCGAGCTTTTCGCCGGCAAAGCGGTTCTTCATCATTTTGCACCGCAGTTCCGGATTGGTGGTATGTACAGAAACATTGATATTGAGCTTCATGTGGATGATGCGCTCAATATCCTCCTGCGTCATGTTGGTGAGGGTGACATAGTTGCCCTGCAAAAAGGACAGGCGCGCATCATCATCCTTGAAATAGAGCGTTTCACGCATTCCGGGGGGCATCTGGTCAATGAAGCAGAACACGCATTGGTTACGGCAGCGCATTTTTTCATCCATGAGATAGCTTGCAAATTCCAGTCCCAGATCATCGTACTCATCCTTTTGAATGTCGCATTCGTACTGCATTTCTCCTCGTTTCAGAATCAGATGCAGCTGTGTTTCTGCGGCATAGAACATATAATCCAGCACATCATGGACAGCATGTCCGTTCATGCTTACAAGAACATCACCGTCAGCAATGCCTGCTCTGCTCGCAGGTGATTGTGAAATCACCCCTGTTATGGTTACCATATACCCGCCTCCTTTCTGAAATGGGGGACGCACTGCAGCGGCGAACCGCCGCTGGTAGGATGCCTCCCTATCCCTTGCGGAAAGGTCGGCAAGGGCTTGCCTGTTGCCGCTCGTCCGCAGGACGTAAGGCAACGAATGTCAGCAGCGACCCGCTTCTCCCCCATACTCCCTTTTCTGAAATGGGGGACGCACTGCAAAAAGGCTTGCCTCTCCATTCCTTCGCTTTGCTCAGTCATTCCGGGCAAGGGCAGTGCTTTCCCCCATACCCCCTTGTTCACATAAAAACGGAGAGAAGTATGATGCCTCTCTCCGTCCGCCTTATGTTGATACTTATTCAGCATCCATCTTCAGAACTTCTACACCCTTGTAGAATCCGCAGTTCTTGCAAACCTTGTGCGGAGCCTTCAGCTCGCCGCAGTGGTCGCATTTGCTCATTGCCGGAACTTCCAGCTTCCAAACAGCACTGCGTCTCTTGTTCTTTCTTGCCTTGGACGTTTTTCTCTTCGGTACAGCCATTTTGGCACCTCCTTACAGCCGATTCACATCGGTTATTCACTCATACAATCACAATCTGTTTCATTCCTGTCGCAGCCGCACTTAGGACAAAGTCCCTTACAGTCCTCCCTGCACAGCAGCTTGGACGGCAGCTCCAGCAGCAAATCAGAAATTGCAATTTCTGCTGCATCAATGCTCTCTGCCTTTGCGACAACATACTGTTCTTCCTCATCCTCGGACTGCAGCTCACGGACAACCGTATGCGCAGTATCGAACGCGAAGTCCTGCACTGTTTCCTTCAGGCAGCGGTCGCATGTGACAAGCAGGGAAAAAGCAATATGCATTGTTAATGTGACGACACCGGCACGGTTTTCGATCTTCCCCTCCACGGTAACGGGAGTAGAAAATACATAGCCATGCACCTCCTCCAGCCTGTCCTCCGGGATGTCAAAGCTTGCATCCATGGACGTTCCGGGGATGTTCAGCACATTCTTGATCTTCATCAGCATAACATATTCCTCATTCAATAGAGCATCACAAATTATATTATAGCGAATAACCGCCAATTTGTCAAGCCCTTTTCCAAAAAATCAGAAAAATACACGAAAACCGGCAGCGGAAAGCCGCCGGTTTCGGATAATTCTAAGAGATATTCTGCTTACAGATACTTGGTAACAGACTCCGGCAGCTCATCGTTGTTGGCAGATACTGTGAAAGTGATCAGAGTATCATTGCCTGTGAGCTTTGCCAGCTTGTCGAGCATTGCGCCCAGAGCGTCAAAATCAGCACCGCCGATCTTCAGGATACCGTCGATGAAGATCTCCTTGATGTCGTAGTTGCCTGCGAGCATACCAGCGATGAAGCCGTAGAAATTCTCGTAGCCGGCAATGTCGAACTGCTCAACGCCGCACCAGCGAACCTTGTAGCTGATGGAACGACGCAGTGTTTCGCCCTTTTCTACGCATACGAGACAGCCGTTTGTCTCTGCAACTGCAGTGTTGATCTTGTCGATGAGGATCTTGGTCTTGCCAGTACCCTTTCTTCCGGTGATCAGTTGAATCATAAGTAAAACTCCTTTCAATGCCTTGCGGCACATTGTTGCGTTGTTTCTATATCACTGCCGGAACGCTTTGCGATCCGGCAGAGGATAGCATCATTTGTGTATTTGTTCTGCGTCTTGTTAGCCGTTCAGTTTTGCTTCCAGAGCTGCCTTTGCGCCCTCATAGCCGGGCTTGCCGAGCAGTGCGAACATATTTGCCTTGTAGCTTTCTACACCGGGCTGGTTGAAGGGGTTGACACCCAGAACATAGCCGGATACTGCACATGCCTTCTCGAAGAAGTAGATCAGCCAGCCGAGGCTCTCCTCGGTGGTGTCGTCCATCTCAATGATGATGTTCGGAACGCCGCCCTCAGTGTGTGCGAGGATGGTGCCCTCCAGTGCCTTGCGGTTGACAACGGACATATTCTGGTTGGTCAGGAAGTTCAGGCCGTCCAGATTCTCCGCGTCGTCTTCCAGGTAGAAGTCCTGCTTGGGGGTCTTGATGTCCACAACGGTCTCAAACATCAGGCGTGTACCCTCCTGAATGTACTGACCCATGGAATGCAGATCGGTGGAGAAGACAACGGATGCCGGGAAGATACCCTTGTTGTCCTTGCCCTCGCTCTCGCCGAAGAGCTGCTTGTACCACTCGGACATCATTGTGAAGCTCGGCTCATAGGAAACGAGCAGTTCGGTGGACTTGCCCTTTCTGTAGAGGATGTTGCGCAGTGCAGCATACTGGTAGCAGTCATTCTCCTCGAAGTCTGCCTCGTATGCCTTCTGTGCCTTTGCAGCACCTTCCATCAGCTTGTCAATATCACAGCCTGCAACTGCGATCGGGAGCAGACCAACTGCTGTCAGAACGGAGAATCTGCCGCCGACATCATCCGGCACAACGAAGGTCTCGTAGCCCTCAGTATCGGACAGCTCCTTCAGAGTACCCTTTGCCTTGTCAGTTGTGGCGAAGATACGATCCTTTGCGCCTTCCTTGCCGTACTTGTCCTCAACAAGCTTCTTGAATACGCGGAATGCCAGAGCCGGTTCTGTGGTCGTACCGGACTTGGAGATGACATTCACGGAAATATCCCTGCCCTCGCAGATGGACAGTACCTCATTGAGATAGGTGGGATTGATATTGTTGCCGACATAGTAGATGTCGGGGGTATCCTTCTTCAGGTTGTTGTAGAAGGGGGACTTGAGCAGCTCAATGGCAGCTCTTGCACCCAGATAGGAACCGCCGATGCCGATCACAATCAGGACATCGGAATGCCCCTGGATCTTCTTTGCAGCCGCCTTGATGCGTGCAAATTCCTCCTTATCATAATTGGTGGGCAGATCCAGCCAGCCAAGGAAGTCACTGCCGAGACCGGTCTTGTCATGGAGTGTCTTTGCAGCCTCCATTACCTGACCCTTCATTGCTGCCAGCTCATGCTCACCAACAAACTCTTTGAGATACTTTTTGTTCAAATTCAATGCCATAGCAAACGCCTCCAGATATAGAAAGTCTATTTACTATATCATACTATAAAATCGGAAAATTTGCAAGCATCTTCTGTGCTGCAAAAGCAACATTGTGAAAACGCAACAATTCTTTATTCTGTTTTTTGTGGATTCCGACAAAGTTTGCTGCATCTCAGAAAGCATATTACTTTTCATTTCCGCTTCATCATATGGTATCACAGGAGGTGCATTATGAAACAGACTGCGATCATACTCAGCATCCTGCTGCTCTGTGCGTTTCTCCGGGGGCTTCCTGTCCATGCGGAGGAGGGTGCGGATGCGGTGCTGCTGGTGGAGGCGCGCACCGGCATGGTGCTTTCAGAGGAAAATGCGGATGTGATACTGCCCGTTGGTTCGCTTGCCAAGCTCATGACGGCACACCTTGCCGCACAGGCGATGGCGCGCGGCGATCTCACGGAGGAAACCGTGATCACTGCCGGGGATGCGGTGACGGATATTCAGGGAGCGGTCATCTGGCTGGAGCCGGGGGATACGATCACGGCGGCGGAACTGCTCATGGGACTGCTGGCAGGAAACGCCAACGATGCGGCGGCGGTGCTTGCAGTGCAGATCTCCGGCGATGTGAAAACCTTTGTAAATGATATGAATGCTGCGGCGTTTGACCTGGGGATGCGGAATACGCATTTCACCTCTCCGCAGGGCTATGACGATCCGCTGGCATATTCTACGGCGCGGGATATGGGGCGGCTTGCCTGTGCGGTGCTTTCGCAGGAACGTCTGCAGCCGTATCTGACAACATGGCGGACGTTCATCCGCGGCGAGACGGTGGAGATCGTGAATGAAAACACGCTCACGCGCACCATGGACGGGTGCATGGGACTGAAGGCGGGGCATTCCGAAGCAGCAGGACAATGCCTGATTGCGGCTTGTACGCAGGACGGGATGCTCTGCGCGGCGGTGGTGCTTGGCTGTGAGGACGTGGACGAACGGTTCCGCATTGCGAAGCGGCTGCTGAACACGGGCTTTTCCAGCTACAAGCTCACGCTGCCGGCACTTGCGGAGGAATTTCTGATGCCGCTGAAGATCGAGGGCGGCACGGAAGCGGCAGTACTGCTGGAGCCGGCAGCTCTGCCGGAGCTGGCTGTGCCGCAGAGTGCTTCGGAGCTGGAGACGGTGCTGGTGCTGCCGGAGTATGTACAGGCTCCCGTCAGCCGGGGACAGACGGTGGGCATGGTGCATTTCTATCACGGCGACACGCTGCTCTGCAGTGTTCCCCTGCTGGCATCGGAAGCGGTGCCGGAGATCAGGTTTTCCTTTTCTTTCCGCAAGGTGCTGCGGTTTTTATTTACATGAGGAAGATTTTTAGAGATGCCTATAACAAAAGCTGCTGCACCGAAGTGCAGCAGCTCATTGCTATGTTGTGTGTCGATTACTTTACGATGAACTTATCAATTGCTTCGAGAAGCTTTTCAGCATCGTCTGTGTAAGCGCGAAGCTCGATCGGCTTGGACAGGTCCAGGCTGAAAATACCCATAATGGACTTTGCATCGATCGCATATCTGCCGGAAACGAGGTCGATATCGAATTCAAAGCGCATAATTGTGTTGACGAAATCCTTTACATCGTCGATCGCTCTCAAAGAAACTGTTGTTGTTGTCATAAAATTACCTCCTAAGCCGATTGTCTTTTTTCCTTGTGTACAGCTTTTTCTGCTGTGACTATAGCATACCACGAAAAATGCGGAATGTCAAGGGGCTTGCACAATTTTCAGCAATTTGATATAATAGGAATGACGGCGTGTTATCTTTTTTAGACAGGTTTTCCATCAGCGGTTACAAAATGGATGCAGAACGTTACAAAACGGCTATAAATTGGGGATTGTAGTTATGGAATAGAGTTTTTCAACAGATTGTAAAATGCGACTGTAGCGATAATGGAACCGGCAGCTAAATACAGATTTTTTCTTGGGTATAGTACTCTTGTAGCTGCCCCACCCCCTGCCCCCTCCCAAAGGAAGGGGGATTTGGGGCGGGGGCTGCGCCCCCGCGACCCGCCAAAGGCTGCCGCCGTTATCGAACCTGAATTGCCGGAATCATGAAGGAGAGCATTGCTATGAGGATATATTTACAGAATTTCGGATGCAAGGTCAATGCGATCGAAACGGATGGCATTGCTGCGCTGCTGCGGCAGGCGGGATGGACAGTCGTTCCCTCCCCTGAAACGGCGGACGCGGTCATTCTCAATTCCTGCACGGTCACGGCATCCGGCGACCACCGGATGCTGACGGCACTGCGGAGGCTCCGGCAGACGGTGCCGGATGCGGTCATTGTACTGACGGGCTGTTATGTGCAGGCGTTTCCGGAGGAGGCTGCTGCACTTTCTGAGGCAGATATTCTCATCGGCACAAAGGAGCGCGGCATGATCCCCGCACTGCTGGAGGAATTTCTGCAAAAGCGCAGACCCTGCCGTGCGGTATCCGCATACGGCAGAAAGGATGCCTTTGAGGTGCTTCCTCTCAGTGAGGAAACCAACCATACGCGGGCATTTCTCAAAATCCAGGACGGCTGTGACCGTTTTTGTTCCTACTGCATCATCCCCTATGCGCGGGGACGCTGCCGTTCGCTCGCGCTTGCGGAGCTGCGCAGAAGTGCGGGAACTCTGGCGGCGCGGGGGTATCGGGAGATCGTGCTGTGCGGCATCAATCTCGCCTGCTGGGGGCAGAATGATGGTCTGCATATCGCGGATGCGGTGGATGCCTGTGCGGATGCCGGTTTTGCGCGGGTGCGGCTGGGTTCGCTCGAACCGGACGGACTGACGGACGAGGTACTGTCACGGCTGGCGGCAAATCCTGCTTTCTGTCCGCAGTTCCACATTTCCCTGCAAAGCGGCTGTGACCGGACACTGAAAGCGATGCACCGGCATTATACCTGTGCAGAATATGCCGGACTTCTGGAGAAGATCCGTGCGCTGTTTCCGGACTGCGCCGTTACCACGGACATCATGACGGGCTTTCCGTCGGAAACGGAGGAGGATTTCGCGGAGACGCTTGCTTTTGCAAAGCGGATGCAGTTTGCAAAAATCCACATTTTCCGCTACTCCCGAAGAAGCGGAACGCTTGCGGACAGGATGCCGGAGCAGGTGCCGGAAGCAGTCAAAAAGGAACGCGCGGACAGGCTTTCGGCACTGGAAAAGCGGATGGCAGAGGCGTTCCTGCAAAGCCGCGTGGGGAGGACGGTCTCCGTACTGTTTGAGCGTGAAAAATCGCCGGATTTCCACAATGGACATGCGAAGGACTACACGACGGTTTTCGTTCCTGTCGGTACGCAGGACGGGAGCTTCCGGAACCGGGTGTATGATGTGAGGATCACGGGAGTGGAAAACGGAAAGCTCATCGGCGTGATCTCCGATGAGCTGTAAACTGTTACTGTACCGCACACATCTGCTCATACAATCCGGGGACTGCGGAGGTGGCAAGGATCTGCATGACGGTCGCGATGTCGATCACTGCATGACCGATCATGATGGGCAGAGGGTTCCGGTTCTTTTGGTAATGCCAGCATAGAATGATCGTCAGCGGCAGGAATGACAAAAAGCGGTAAAGGATGTATCTGCCGTCTAGCAGTGTGGGGATGAAGCTGTGCTGGAGGGCGAAGAAGAACGCAGGAACAAGAATTGCCGCATACTTGTTTTTGATCTGATTCACACCGCAGCCGAGATACAAGCCATCCTCGGCAAAGGCGGTCGTAATGGGAAGAAGCGGAACATTCAGGATCGCCAGCCACAGAGGTATGGGCGCGATCAGCATGGGGGCGGCATAGGGGATCACGCCATAGCAGAGAAATCCGGCAAGGTACATGCCGCCCATGCCCACAAGAAGGATCAGAAAGATCATGGCAATGACCTGCTTCGGTGTCGTTTTTCCCTTTTCATAATTGATGAGTTTCCAGTAGCTCCCGCCCTGTTTGCGGGAAACGAGAACCAGCAGCAGGATGGTCAGAAGATTGACTGCACTCGCCAGAACCGACCACCAGTGACTGATCTCCTCAAAGCTTTTGCCGGTAACGGCGGAACCGATGACAAATAACATAAAAAATACCGCACAGCGGATCGGCAGTAAAAAAGGTAGTTTTTTATTCTCCATTTACACTTTCCTCATGATTGGCAGCATAACTGCCGATTCTTACAAAAAGGACGATGCAGATGCACCGTCCTTTTTCATTTTCAATAGCTATAATTCCGCTTGCGCTCCGCGCAAAGGAATCATGCGGTACGTCAAGCCATATCGCGAAACAGGAACTCCCCTCACAGGTTCACTCCCAAACGCGTCTGCCTACCGACTTAAATCTTGAGTCGGCATACCTCTCGTTTCAGACAATATCCATCCTCAACTCAAGGCAGGCGGAGGCTCTCCGCTTACGCCTTGCCAACAGAGCCGAACAGCTCCATCTTTTCCTTAACAGTAGCCTTGATAGCCTCGAAGCCGGGAGCCAGGAGCTTTCTGGGGTCGAAGCCCTTGCCCTGCTGATCCTTGCCAGCCTCGATGTATGCTCTTGTAGCTTCCTGGAATGCCAGCTGGCACTCTGTATTTACGTTGATCTTTGCAACGCCCAGAGAGATTGCCTTCTTGATCATGTCAGCCGGGATGCCTGTGCCGCCGTGCAGTACCAGGGGCATGTCGCCTACCTTGTCCTTGATTGCAGCCAGAGTCTCGAAGGACAGACCTTCCCAGTTCTCCGGATACTTACCATGGATGTTGCCGATACCAGCAGCCAGCATAGTAACGCCCAGATCTGCTACAGCCTTGCACTCGTCGGGATCTGCGCACTCGCCCTTGCCGATTACGCCGTCCTCTTCGCCGCCGATGGAGCCAACTTCAGCTTCCAGAGACAGCCCCAGAACCTCACATGCGTTTACCAGAGCAGTGGTCTTTGCAATGTTCTCCTCGATCGGATAGTGAGAACCGTCGAACATTACGGAAGAGAAACCTGCATTGATGCAAGCCTTTGCGCCCTCGAAAGAGCCGTGGTCAAGATGGAGAGCTACCGGAACAGTGATGCCCAGCTCCTCGATCATGCCGTTTACCATGCCAACTACGGTCTTGTAGCCGCACATGTACTTGCCTGCGCCCTCGGATACACCGAGAATCACCGGAGACTGCAGTTCCTGTGCTGTCAGCAGGATTGCCTTTGTCCATTCGAGATTGTTAATGTTGAACTGACCTACTGCGTACTTGCCGTCGCGAGCCTTGTTCAGCATGTCCTTAGCGGAAACTAACATAATTAAGTCCTCCTAAATTTTCATTTCGGGGTTTTCGCCCCATCGTTATTATTATAACAAATCTGCAAAAAAAAAGCAAGCTTTTCCAAAAATTTTCTGCGGCATTGCGTTTTTTCTCCATTTTGACAAAATTTATACAAAAAACAAGCTTTCGCGACCATACATTTCGTGCAGACTGCGGAATCTTGATAGAGAGTATTGACTTTTTAGTAAATATGATTTACAATGGTAATATCAGCAGTGTGATACACTGCCAAAATAAATTATCAGGGGGACTTACATTATGTGGACTCGAAGCTTATTGAAACAAAATGCATGGAATTCGCTCAAGGAAAAGGGCTACTACTGGAAGGGCGTTCTGGTGTGCCTGCTGACCGGGCTGTTTATCGGCGGCAGCGGCAGCGGAGGCAGTGTTTCCTCTTCCTCTTCTTCACAGGAATTAGAGCAATATCTGGAAAGCGGCACTATGACGGAAGAAGAAATGTCGGTAATGATCGGGATCCTGATCGGCATTGTTGTGGTGTTCCTCATTGCACTTGCCCTTGGTTTTGCATTCTACGCTTTTCTCGGCGGACCGTTTGAAGCCGGCAGAGCCAAATTCTTCATCAGTGCAAGGGAAGGCGATTCTTCCATGATGCGGATGTTTGACAATTTCGGCAGCGGCAAGTACATGGCAACTGTCAAGACCATGTTTGCACGTTACATCTACACCTTCCTGTGGTCTTTGCTGTTCGTGATCCCGGGCATCATCAAGAGTTATGAATACTACCTCATCCCCTACCTGATCGCAGAGAACCCGAACCTCCCGAAGGAGCGTGCCTTTGCGATCTCCAAACAGGCAATGAACGGCGAAAAGTGGAAGCTGTTCGTACTGCAGCTCTCCTTTATCGGCTGGCACCTGCTGGGTATGCTGGCTTGCTGTATGGGCAGTGTTTTTGTAGCACCGTATGAAACTGCGACCTATGCTGAATTTTATGCCTGCATGAGAGCAAAGATCCTTGCACAGGGCATCTCCACCGAAGAAGAGCTGACGGGCGGTATGAACAATGGTATGAACGGCGGCATGATCTCCGGTCAGATCACATCCGCACAGAATCCCTATGATATGTAATTTCACAGGAGGAATACAGGTTATGTGGACGATCAGTCTGTTAAAGAAAAACGCCTGGGAATCCCTGAAGGGCTATTACTGGACGGCGTTTCTGGTGTGTCTGCTGAGCAATCTCATCATCAGTATGGTGGGCGGCAGCACAGGTATGCTCCAGACCCCCGCGGTCGGTATGCTGCTGGACGGCGGCACCTCCGGTGATGCGGAGGCAGCTCTGGCGGTCGGCGTACTGATTGCAGTATATGCTGTGATCTTTGTGTTTGCGCTTGCCATCAGCTTTGCGACCTCGGCATTTCTCGGAAATCCGATCTGTGTGGGACAGTGTTCCTTCTTCCGCAAGGCAAGACTGGGCGATGTGGATTTCGGCTACATGTTCGAGGGCTTTTCCAGCAATTACATGAACATGGTCAAGGTCATGTTCCTGCGTCTGCTCTACACCTTCCTCTGGTCGATGCTGTTCGTGATCCCGGGCATCATCAAGGGGCTGGAATACACGCTGATCCCCTATCTGCTCACGGAAAATCCGGGCATGTCCGCAGAACGGGCGTTTGAGATCTCCCGCCGCACCATGAACGGCGAAAAGGGCAAATGCTTCCTGTTCCAGCTCTCCTTCATCGGCTGGTTCCTGCTGGGCGTATTCGCCTGCGGTCTGGGTGTGTATTTTGTACTGCCGTACTATCAGGCTGGCATGACAGAATTTTACGCCTGCATGAGAGCGAAGGCAATTGCACAGGGCATCACATCGGAGGAGGAGCTTTCCGGAGTGATGATGTAATCTCTGAAATAAGTGCTGCTGTATGAGAATACGGCGGCACTTTTTTGACGCGCCCACACACTTGCAAATCCCCTTAAAATATGCTATAATAGTTATCATCATACCATTCCGGAAAGCAGGTGTCCCGATGAACCGCAGTCTACTCAAGCATATTGCCGTGCGCGGCAAAGCCATTCTGATGCAGGAGCTTTCGCCGCTTGCGGAAACGCCGCAGGCGGCGGCATATTCTGCACAGCTGTGGTTCATGCGCCTGACGGCACTGCGCTTTCTGGATGCCAACGGCTGGCTCCCGGACGGGATGCCGCTGTTTCCGGCGCATATCCCCCGCCGTGCGCGTGTTCTTGCGCTTTGCAGGCAGCTCGCGGAAACACCCGCGCTTGCGGGGCTGTTCGGCGAAAATGCGGATGCCATGCTGCCGGATACCATTCTTTCGGAAAACAGCGCATTCATGGAGCAGCTCATGCAGCTGGAGGACGATGCATGGCAGGGCTTTCCGGAGATCCTCGGCTGGCTGTACCAGTACCAGAACACCGAGCTGCGTGATCAGACCTTCCGGATGCTGCGGAGCCGTGTCCGGATCCCGCCGGAGCAGATTCCGGCGGCGACCCAGATGTTCACGCCCGACTGGATCGTGCGCTGTATGACGCAGAATGCGCTCGGCGCACTCCGCAAGCCGCCGAAAAGCTGGAGCTACTGCATCCCGGAAGCCCCCCAGCCGCCGCGTGTCCGCCGTACCCTGAAGAAGCTGACGAGTGACCAGCGGACACGTCCCGTGACGGGGCTGCGGGTGCTGGATCCCTGCATGGGGACGGGGCATATCCTTGCCTATGTATTCGACGCGCTCATGGAGCTGTATCTGCGCGAGGGCATTGCGCCGGCGGATGCGGCAGTGCAGATCCTGGAACAGAATCTCTGCGGACTGGATATTGACGCAGGTGCCTGTCATCTTGCCGCATTCGTTCTTCTGATGAAGGCGCGGGCGCATGATCCGGATATTCTCTCCCGTGACATAAGACCGCAGCTCTGCCATTTTGCCGGGCTGGAGGATGTGGAGGACATACCGCCGGAATACCAGCCCTTTGCGGCGCAGTTTGCCGGTGCCGCCTGCTTCGGTTCGCTCCTGAAGCCGGAGAAAACGGAGCTGCCGGAGGACTGCGGCGGAATACTTGCAAGGCTGGGAACACTCAGCCGGATGCTGAACCGGCAATATGACGCAGTGATCACCAATCCGCCCTACATGAGCCGCAGCAGTATGGATCCTATGCTTTCTGCGTTTTTACGGACGCATTATCCTGACAGCCGCTCCGATCTGTTCGCGGCATTCATGGAACGCTGCACCTCCCTGACAGCACCGCATGGCTGCTGTGCGATGATCACACAGCATTCGTGGATGTTCCTTTCGAGCTACGAAACGCTCCGCCGAAAGATGCAGCAGTACACAATGCGCAGTCTGGTGCATCTCGGCGCACGGGCATTCGCGGCGACGGATGTGGGCATCATCGTCCAGACTGCCGCCTTTGTCTGCATGGGCAGTCATGTGCCGGCATACCGCACCGCCTATCTGCGGCTGACGGAGGCGGAGGATAAGGAACGGGCATTTTTCGACCCGGAAAACCGCTATGTCTGCGATACCGAACAGTTCGAGGGGATTGCCGGAATGCCCGTCTGCTACTGGATCAGTGACAGGATGCGCACGCTCCTGCAAAAGCCCGGACTTGGAACGCACTGTCCGATCCGGCAGGGCATGACCACCTCGGACAACCGCCGTTTCCTGCGGTACTGGCACGAGGTCACACCGGGGAGCATTGCCTTCGGATGTGCGGACGCGGACGAGGCGGCAGCATCGGGGAAACGCTGGTTTCCCTACAACAAGGGCGGAAGAACGCGCCGATGGTACGGCAACCAGAGCCATGTGGTGAATTTTTACCGCAACGGCGAGGAGATGCGGGCATTCCATGCGGAGCTGAACAAGCAGCATTCGGGCGGGCGCATCAAGAATGAGAGCATGTACTTCCGGCAGGCGTTGACATGGCAGTTCATCACAGAAAGCTCGCGCTTCTGTGTGCGCTGGCAGCCGGCGGGTTCCCTGTTCGATGTATCCGGCTCCTCACTGTTTCCGGATGCGGAGGAGATGGAATGGATCATGGGCTTTCTCTCCTCGAAGGCGGCAATGGAGCTGCTGCGCGTCTACAACCCGACCATGAATTTCCAGGTGGAGAATATCGCCAGTCTCCCATGGCTTCCGCCGGACGGATCCGCGGAAGAGGTGCGGCAGCTTGTGCAGGACAATATCCGCATTGCAAGGGAGGACTGGGACAGCAGCGAGCAGAGCTGGGACTTCCGCTGTCATCCGCTGGTACGGACGAGGGTCACGCGGCTTTCCGAGGCGTTTGCACAGTGGGAGCTGGAATGCCGGGAACGCCGCGAACGGATGTGCAGGAACGAACAGCGGCTCAATGCCATTTTCCTGCGTATCTGCGGACTGGAGGAGGAGCTTTCTCCGGAGGTCGCCGCAGAGGAGCTGACGCTGCATACGCCGGAGCTGCAGGCGGATATCCGCAGCCTGCTGAGCTTTGCGGTCGGCTGCATGTTCGGGCGGTATACGATCCCCGGATTTGCATCGCTTGCGGAAAACTTCCTGCCGATGGAGGCAATGGTTCCGGAGATCGAACGCTTTCTGACGGCGGTATACGGTGCGGAAACGCTGGAGGAAAACCTGCGTTTCATTGCCGATGCATTAGGCGGCGGTGAACAGGCGCGGGAGGTCATTGCCCATGAGCTTGCACTGCATTTTTATGCGCAGCACTGCCGTACCTATCACCAGCGTCCCATCTACTGGATGGCGGACAGCGGCAGACGGCACGCCTGCCGGGGGCTGATGTATCTGCACCGGATGGACGGCGGACAGCTCACGCTCCTTGAACGCCATGCGGCAGAATGCGGCATCCGGCTGGAGGATACGATCCGTGCGCAGAAGGAAGCAATCAAAAATACCACAAAGAAGACCATTGCCGCTAAACTGCGCAGCCGCCTTGCCGCCCTGGAAGCGGATCAGCAGGAACTGACAGCCTTCCGTGCACAGATCGCGGCACTTGCCGGCACGGAACTCAGACCGGATGACGGCGTACTGCGCAACTACGAAGCCTTCCGGCGCATACTTGCGGCAATACGATGAAAGTTTATCTGAAAAAATACAATATTTGGAGGAATCAGAATGGATCAGTTTGCTGAACAGCTTGTCAAAAAAGTCAACACCTCGCAGGAAGACCTGAAAAAAGGCATCATCATCATTGCCGCCGTCCTGCTCACACTTTTCACCCTGTATCTGACCTTTTTTGTGGCACCCATTGCAGTGGTGCTGCCGGTCGGTGTGGTGTATCTTGCCATTTATGCCTTTAAGCTGACGCATGTGGAATATGAATATTCCTGCACAAACGGCACGCTGGATATTGACAAGATCCTCGGACAGACCAAGCGTGTGCAGATGCTGAGCATTGAGGTGTCGGCGTTCACAGCCTTTGGAAAGGCGGACGAATGCAGTGCCTCCGCTGATGCGCTCACCACCTTCTCCGCCGTCGGCATTTCCATGATGGGCGATGAGGAGAATGCGGAGAATTACTATGCCGAGTTTGATCACCCCACACACGGAAAATGCGGTCTGTACTTTACCCCCGATGAACGGATGCGCGAGGCGATCGTGCCGTTTTTGCCGAGGGGGCTGAGGCTTAAGAGACAGTATTGATTTCGCTCCCCGCCTTCCGGCGGGGAATTTTGTAAAAAGGAGAGATTATGATGCTGCTTGCTACACCCAGACAAATGCAGCTGCTTGAACAGCTTACTGATCGGGCAGGTGTTTCCTATGCGGAAATGATGGAACATGCCGGTTACGGACTGGCGGCTTTTATCCGGGACTTTGTGCCGGACGGGCAAAGGGCGGTATTCCTTGCCGGTACCGGCAATAACGGCGGCGACTGCTATGTTGCCGCGTACCACCTTGCACTTGCCGGATGGGAGGTGCAGGTGATCGCGCCATTCGGCGCACCTAAGACGGAAATTTCCCGCAATGCCGCAGAACGTGCCGCGCAGCTTGCGCATGTGCCGATGGTGTCCGCACCGGATGACTTCCGCACCAGGGCGGATGTCATTGTGGACGGATTGTTCGGCACGGGCTTCCGGGGAGAGCTGCCGGAGGGAACGGACTGCCTTCTGGCGGTGCCGGAGGGCGCAAGATGCATTGCCTGTGATATTCCCAGCGGCGGAAACGGCGTGACCGGCAGTGTGAGCCGCTTTACTGCCCGTGCGGATGCGACAGTAACGTTCGGGGCTGTCAAGCTCGGCATGACGCAGTACCCACTGCGGGAATACTGCGGGGAGATCCATACGGTCAGCATCGGTACGCCGGCGGAAGTGTGGGAGTCTTTTGCAGAGCAGGCTGTTCCGGCGCGGCTTGCCGCATGGAAGGATGTCCGCCTGCCCGTAAACGCGCCCGATACCCATAAGAACCGCAGGGGGCATCTGCTCACCGTTGCCGGCAGCATCCGGATGCGGGGAGCCTGCGTGCTTGCCTCCGAGGCTGCCATGCGCAGCGGTGCGGGACTGGAAACGACTGCTTCTGCGGAAGCGGCACTGCAAACGCTTGCTGTGCGTGTGCCGGAATGTATGTGTCTGCCGCTTCTGACAGACGCGGAGGGCTTCTTTCTGGATGCGGAAAACCGCGCGCTGCTCCGTCATGCGCTCGCCGGGAAGAACGCGCTCCTCATCGGCTGCGGTATGGGCGTGACGGAACACACCCGGAATCTGACAAAATTCCTGTTTGCGGAAAGCACCTGTCCGGACATTCTGGACGGGGATGGTCTGAATGCGGTGTCGGACTGCATAGAATGCATACCAGAGGGACGAACCATCCTCACGCCCCATCCTGCCGAGGCGGCAAGACTGCTCGGCATGACGGCGGCACAGGTGCAGGCGGATCGTCCGGCGGCGGCGCGGCTCCTTGCGGAGAAAACAGGGGCGGTCGCTGTACTCAAGGGGGCGGGCACTATCGTGACGGACGGTACGCGCATGACCGTCTGCACCGACGGCAATGCCGGTATGGCAAGAGCAGGCAGCGGTGATGTCCTTGCGGGGATCATTGCCTCCCTTGCCGCGCAGGGAATGCCCCTTTATGAGGCGGCATGGTGCGGTGTACTGCTTCATGCACGGGCTGGAGATACCGCAGCCCGCCGTCTGCCCGAACGGTACATGCTGCCGCAGGATCTGATCAAAGCATTGGGAGAAGTGATGCAGGACACATAAGGGCAATGCCGCACCAAGACCGACTTTTCGCGGTATGCCTGAGGAATACCAAAACTCATGAAGTTGAAGCGAAAAATCTTCATCTGAGGTGATGGTATGAAACGTATTCTGACAGCAGTCTGCCTTTGTGCAGTTATGACAGCTGCAGCCGGCTGTGCAATGACGCAGACGGCAGGAAATGTGGATAACCGTATGAACGGTGCTTTTTCTGCCGAAGTCACGCTCCATACGGAGGAGAATGACACCCGTGCCGTTCTGACGCGGTACGGAACGGACGCGTGGAGCGTATCCTTTACGGAGCCAGCCGCGCTCTCCGGCGTACAGCTGGATTTTATCGACAACGAGGTGAACGCCTCCTATAAGGGACTGGAATTTTCTGTGCCGCAGTCCGCACAGGCGGTGAAAACCATGCTTTCTGAGCTGATGGACATTGTGGATGAGATGGCGGCGGAAACGGAGCTGAACGGCACGCAGGGGGATGACGGCATTGTATGCGAAGGCGAGATCGACGAGGGCAGCTATACCCTGTGTTTCAACAAAGAGGGAATCCCTGTGGAATTTTCGCTTCCGTGCTACGGACTGACGCTGACCTTTGACAGCTTTACAGAGAACGGCTCCGCACAGACTTCCGACGCGGCGGCGGAGACCGCCTCCGCCCCGACGGAAACGACAACAGCTTCTGAGACCACTGCATCTGCTGAACAATGACCCCCTGCCCCGCTGTACATTCACAGCGGGGCTTGTTTTTTAACGTCGCTAACAGATTCAAAAGGCGGCAGCCTTTTGGCGGGTGG
Source organism: Oscillospiraceae bacterium (assembly GCA_045546475.1). Taxonomy (GTDB): domain Bacteria; phylum Bacillota; class Clostridia; order Oscillospirales; family Ruminococcaceae; genus UBA3855. The sequence goes on along the minus strand of JAZQCT010000059.1, from coordinate 44,476 downwards.
AGGGCGACTCCCCACGGGGTGGGGAGATGCCGAACGAAGTGAGGCAGAGGGGACGGTGGCAGTAAGCCGCGCAGTACCCTCCATATATAGCCCCCTCCCCTTGGGGAGGGGTTGGGGCTGCTCCCCACGGGGTGGGGAGACGGCACGAAGTGACAGAGAGGACGGCACCGGTGAGGTGGGGGCAGTTCGGGAGTGCTGACCCAAGAAAAAAGTATCTATATTTAATTGCCGGAGTAATAAAAAACACAACTCCTGTTTTTGTTTTCCACGAAATTCAACTATTGTTTACAATTTCAAGAAATTTGCATGTTGTTTTCAACCGGAAGATGTGCTATAATACAGGTAATTCATAGCAAGGAGGGCATTGACTATGCCGGTTTCAGATTTTTCAGCAAATTTGATGAAATACCGCAAACTGCGGGGCATGACGCAGGAGGCACTGGCGGGCAGGCTCAATGTTACGCCGCAGGCTGTTTCCAAATGGGAAAAGGGCGGCTATCCCGATGGTGAGCTTCTGCCCCAAATCGCAAGAGCTTTGAACATTTCACTCGATGTACTGTTCGGACTGAAGGGAGAGGAATCCGTCAGCCCTGCTGCGCAGCTGGCGGAGCAGCTGCAGGGACTGCCCGATGCAGAAAAATCGGATTTCTGCATGGATCTGTTTTACACCATCCTGTCATCCTACGGCAGCATTAAGGCATGTGAACTGAAAATCCCGCAGAAGCTTCTGCGGGAGACCTATTCCGAGCTGAAGACCAACCATGAATATGCGCTTGCCCGGCTCAATCCGGATATGCGGTATTTCTGCTTTGTGAAGATTCCGGAGCATGGCATCAATGCCTATGCAGGCATCAATGACCGCCTGCTCCAGCTGTTCCGGATGCTGTCGCGGCGGGAAACGCTCCAGATCATCTATTTCTTTGCCGCTGTGGAGCGGAACCATCTCTGGTCCGCGGCATCCATTGCAGAAAAGCTGCATTTTCCGCTGCAGATGACAGAACAGATCCTGGAGGAGCTGGACGAGTCCGGCGTGATCTGGAAGCTCATTGTCGATGAGGGCGGCAAAACCGGATCCGTATATGGCTATACCTACAGCACACCGCTGACCACGATCCTTGTGCTTGCGACTTCCTTTGTCAATTATCTGCAGTACCGGGATCCGCACATTGAAAAATGGATCACACCGGCGTTTCGTGAACAGGATACGATTTCTGTTTGATTATTTCAGCAGATACAGACCTTCAAGGAAATGAGGGTTATTATGCCCTGCCTGCACCCCTCTCTATCAAACCATATTTTTTTCAGAATCGAAATACTTTTTGTTGCATTTTTCGGATATTCAAAGTTCTGAAATAAAACCTTAAAAAATTCATCATCTGTTCAAGAAAGTTTCAAGGGTTCTGTGCTATAATGTAACTAAGATAAGGGGAATACCCCGACGGCACGAGATCGCATGAAACAGCTGCTTTTGGCAGCCAAAACAATGAAAGGCGGCAGGTATTATGAAAACAAATATGCGTAAGGGAAAAGTACTGAGTGCAGTTTTGTCACTGGTGATGGGTGCTGCAATGCTCCCTCAGGCTGCGTTTACTTCTTTCGCAGCTGCTGGAGATGTACTCAGCGTCGGCAACGGCACAAACCAGCACAAGGGTGTGAGTGACAACTTCAGCTATGAGATCTGGATTGACACGACAGGCGGCAGCGGCACAATGACACTCGGCGAGGGTGCAACATTCAAGGCAGAATGGAGCGCAAGTGTTCCGTCCGGCAACTTCCTCGCACGCCGTGGTCTGGACTTCGGTTCCACCAAGAAGGCGACTGACTACGAATACATCGGTCTGGACTATGAGGCAGACTATCGTCAGACAGGCAGTGCAAGCGGCAACTCCCGTCTGTGCGTATACGGCTGGTTCCAGAACAAGAACGCAGGCAATGTTCCGCTCGTTGAGTACTATATCATCGAGGACTGGGTGGACTGGGTTCCGGATGCAGCCGGTACGATGGTAACTATCGACGGTGCACAGTACAAGATCTTCCAGATGGATCATACAGGTCCGACCATCAACGGCACAACCGAAACATTCAAGCAGTATTTCAGCGTTCGTCAGGACAAGAGAAAATCCGGTCACATCACCGTATCCGATCATTTCCAGGCATGGGCTGATCAGGGCTGGGGAATTGGAAACCTGTATGAGGTTGCCCTGAATGCAGAGGGTTGGCAGAGCAGCGGTGTTGCGGACATCACCATGCTCAATGTTTACACTGATCCTGATCAGGAAACCTCTCAGCCCTCCACTGAACCGCCCACACAGCCCGATCCCGATGAAAACGGCTATTACTTCTATGCTCCCTTTGAATCCGGCATGGACGGCTGGACAAACAGAGGCGAAAACAGCGTAGAACGCACACAGACAGCTGCATATGCCGGCAGAAGCTCTGCTTATATCAGCGGCAGAACCGACGCATGGAACGGCGCAGGCTACTCTCTGAGCACTTCCACATTCGTTCCCGGCACATCCTACAGCTTCAGCGCAATGGTAATGCAGAATGCAATTTCCTCCGAGGATTTCAAGCTTTCTCTCCAATACAATGATGCATCCGGTGAAACACAGTATGCAACGGTTGCAGAGGCTACCGGCTCCAAGGGCGAGTGGGTACAGCTTGCCAACACCAGCTTTACCATTCCGTCCGGCGCATCCGACATGCTGCTGTATGTAGAGACCGCAGAAAATCTGACCAGCTTCTATCTTGATGAAGCAATGGGCGCACCGAAGGGTACGATCTACGAAGCAGAAGGCACAAGCTCCGCAAGAGGCGATGTCGATTCCGACGGCAGTACCAATGTGACCGATATTATCCGTATGCAGAAGTGGCTGCTGGGTCAGAATGTCACAATCAGCAATGCACAGGCTGATCTGGACGGCGACGGCGTGATCACAGCATTTGACCTTGCGATCCTGAAGAAGGGCGTTCTTGCAGGCATCTGGAATGTGACCGAAGAACCCGAACAGCCCACAACTGAACAGCCCACAACCGAAGCTCCCGAACGTGTGGAGGGTCAGTGGTACAATACCGCAGATATTTCCTGGATCGACACCTCCAAGCCCATGGTAGCACTCTCCTTTGACGACGGTCCGGTAGGCACACTCAGCTCTGACACTTCCATCCGTATTCAGGATGCGCTGGCAGAAAACGGACATCATGCGACATTCTTCTACTGGGGTAATTTCATCAACAGCGGAAACCAGGCAGAAATCACCCGTGCGCATCAGCTGGGCTTTGAGGTTGCAAACCATACGATGAGCCATCCCTATCTGACAAATCTCTCCGCAGGTGAGATCCAGAACGAGATCAACAGCTGCAAGTCCATTCTGACAGGTCTGACCGGACAGGATAATTTCCTCATCCGTCCCCCGTATCTGGCTGTAAACAGCACAGTACAGGCAAATGCAGGCGCACCGCTGATCACATGTGCAGTGGACTCTGCGGACTGGAACAATGCAAGCACACAGCAGATCATTGACAAGATCGTTTCCGGCATGAATGACGGCAGTCTGGACAACACCGTTGTACTGATGCATGAGACCTACACCACAACGGCGGAAGCCATCGAATATCTTGCTCCCTACATGAAGCAGCAGGGCTGGCAGATCGTGACCGTTTCCGAAATGTTCAAGGCAAACGGTAAGGAAATGCAGGACGGTGTGGTATACTCAAGAGTCAACTAAGATAAACGCAGTCTTCCTTGAAAGAGCTCCCCTTCGGAAAACCGGAGGGGAGTTTTTTCTGTCGGGCATTCCCTACTGATCCCAATCCTCCAGCAGCTTCTGCAGTTCTTCCTCCGTCGCGACCGTGATGCCGCCGCTTTGCAGGGCTTCCTTGTCGGCTTCGGGGAGGAGATAGACCGGCATGTCCAGAATGCGGTAGGGCTTGGAACAATGCTCGCGGAACAGGGCGAGTCTGCCGCCATGCTCGCCGAGTACGAAGCCGGGGTCATCCTGGGCAGTCATGGAGGACTGCTTCTCCACTGCGCTGGAACGCTGGTAGGTCAGCCCTCTGGCGGCGGAGAGGAGGATGATAACGGCGGAAATGGTCATTGCGGTCAGGAGCAGAATGATCTGCTTGTAGGTACTGTGCATATTTATCCCCTGCTTTCTGCAAAAATCGGATCAGTCATAGTATTCCAGAAATACACACAATTATACAGCCGCCGGTATCAAAAACAAAAAACGGAAAATATTTTCAGAAAACTCTAAAAAACATTTGCGTTTTTTCGCGGAATATGTTACAATAAGAGAGAGAACCTGTCTTCATAAGATGCCACGGCAGGTTCTGAGCATGTAATATGCCGCTGCTGCATATTGCAAAGCGAACAGATTACAGGAGAAAAGGAGCTTTATTATGTCTGTTTTTCGTGTCTATGTAGAGAAAAAGCCCGCCTATGCTGTTGAAGCACAGTCCGTGCTGAGCGATGTGCGCACTGCGCTGCGCCTGAATATCAACGGTGTGCGCATTCTGAACCGCTATGATGCGGATAATCTTACTGAGGAAGATTTCAGAATGTCCATTCCGAATGTATTCTCCGAGCCGGCTGTGGATCTGGTATATGATGAGCTGCCCCCCCTGCAGGCATCCGAGCGCATGTTTGCTGTGGAGTACCTCCCCGGTCAGTATGACCAGCGTGCTGACAGCTGTGAGCAGTGCATTCAGATCCTCACACAGAAGGAACGCTGCCGTGTAAAGAATGCACGCATCTACATCATCAGCGGCAATCTTACAGACGCTGAATTTGACCGTCTGAAGAAATACCTCATCAACCCCGTGGAAAGCCGTGAGGCAACCCTGAATACCTACCGGACACTGGATACCAATTATGAGATCCCCACCACCGTTGAGGTGCTGGAGGGCTTTATTCGTCTGAACGAAGAGGGTCTGAAAGCGTTCATCCGTGAGTTCGGTCTGGCAATGGATCTCGATGACATCCGTTTCTGTCAGGAGTATTTCCGCAATACGGAGAAGCGTGATCCCACCATCACAGAGATCCGCATGATCGACACCTACTGGTCCGATCACTGCCGTCATACCACTTTCCTGACCAATATCCAGAATGTGGACATTCCCACACCCTATATCAAGGAGACCTATGACCAGTACCTCGCAGACCGCAAGGCACTCGGCAGAGAGGCAAAGCCCCTCACTCTGATGGATCTTGCCACCATGGGCGCAAGAAAGCTCAAGGCGGACGGTCTGCTGAACGACCTCGACGAGAGCGAGGAGATCAATGCTTGTTCTGTCAAGATCAAGGCAAACATTGACGGCGAGGAAGCGGACTGGATCCTCATGTTCAAGAATGAGACCCATAACCACCCGACGGAGATCGAGCCTTTCGGCGGTGCGGCTACCTGCCTCGGCGGTGCGATCCGTGACCCGCTGTCCGGCAGATCCTATGTATACCAGGCAATGCGTGTGACCGGTGCTGCAAATCCGCTCGTTCCGGTAGAAGATACCATCAGCGGCAAGCTGCCCCAGAGAAAGATCACAGTCGGTGCAGCAAACGGCTACAGCTCCTACGGCAACCAGATCGGTCTGGCAACTGGTCATGTATCCGAAGTATACCATCCCGGCTATGTGGCAAAGCGCATGGAGATCGGTGCGGTACTCGGTGCGGCTCCTGCTGAGAATATCAGACGTGAAGCTCCTGTTCCGGGCGATGTTGTCATCCTGCTCGGCGGTAAGACAGGCCGTGACGGCTGCGGCGGCGCAACAGGCTCCTCCAAGTCCCATACTATGGAATCCCTCGAAAGCTGCGGCGCAGAGGTACAGAAGGGTAATCCGCCGGAGGAAAGAAAGCTCCAGCGTCTGTTCCGTAATCCGGAAGTGACCAAGATGATCAAGAGATGTAATGACTTCGGCGCGGGCGGTGTATCCGTTGCGATCGGTGAGCTGACGGATGGTCTGCTGATCGACCTCGGTGCAGTACCGAAGAAGTATGACGGTCTGGATGGCACAGAAATCGCAATCTCCGAATCCCAGGAGAGAATGGCTGTTGTCGTTGCTGCCGAGGATGCAGAGAAGTTCATTGCAGAAGCCGGCAAGGAAAACCTGCTCGCAACCAAGGTTGCAGATGTCATGGAAGAACCCCGTCTGCGCATGGTTTGGAACGGCAATACCATCGTTGACCTGTCCAGAGAATTTCTGAATTCCAACGGTGCGGCAAAGTACACGGATATTGCTGTAAATGAGCCTGTAACCTCCAGCTGCGACATTCCCACGGACTGCCCGGAGACATGGACGGAGCTGATGGCTGATCTCAATGTATGCTCCCAGAAGGGTCTGGTCGAGAAATTCGACTCCACCATCGGTGCGGGTACAGTCCTGATGCCCTATGGCGGTGCTTATCAGATGACACCCTCCCAGGCAATGGCAGCAAAGCTCCCCGTTCTGAACGGCGAGACAGACACCTGCTCTCTGATGGGCTGGGGCTACAATCCGATGGTCAGCGAAAGAAGCCCGTATCACGGCGCAATGCTGGCAGTCATCGAATCCATCGCGAAGGTCATTGCTGCCGGCGGTAAGCGTGAGCAGTGCTGGCTGACCTTCCAGGAATATTTTGAAAGAACACAGAACGATCCCACCCGTTGGGGCAAGCCGATGGCTGCTCTCCTCGGTGCTTACAAGGCACAGATCGAGCTGGGCTGCGGCTCCATCGGCGGTAAGGACTCCATGTCCGGTACCTTCGAGCAGATCGACGTACCGCCGACGCTGGTATCCTTTGCAGTTTCCACTGCAAGTGCAGAAAAGGTCGTTTCTACAGAGTTCAAGGCTGCCGGTGACAAGGTCATCCTGATCGCACCGGAATATGACGGCAATGGTCTGCCGGTATTTGACAGTGTACGCGCTTGCTTCGACAAGATGGAAAAGCTCATTGCCGAAGGCAGAGCGAAGGCTGTCTGGACTATCGGCTACGGCGGTGTGGCTGAGGGTATTGCCAAGATGTGCATGGGCAACAAGATCGGCTTCACCTTCTCCGGCAAGCTGCCTTCCTCCATGATGTTCATGCCCTGCTACGGTGCATTTATCGTTGAACTGAACGGCGAGCCGACAGCGGATGAAAACTGCATCGGTAAGACCATGGAAGAATACAAGATCTATACACTGGATTACTCCATCTCCATGGATTCCCTCCAGAGGATCTGGGAGGAGAAGCTGGAATCCGTATTCCCGTGCCGCATCACCACAACGGATGAAACTCCGGAGACCTACAGCTTCGACGCTGTGACACGTCCGGCACCTGCGATCAAGGCTGCAAAGCCGCGTGTTCTGATTCCGGTATTCCCCGGCACAAACTGCGAATATGATACTGTACGCGCCTTTGAGAAGGCTGGTGCCATCGCAGAGACACTGATCATCCGCAACCTGTCCGCAGCGGACATTGAGGCTTCTGTCAAGGCGGCTTCCGAGAAGATCGCACAGTCCCAGATCATCATGATCCCCGGCGGCTTCAGCGGCGGCGACGAGCCGGATGGCAGCGGTAAGTTCATTACTGCATTCTTCCGCAATCCGGAGGTCAAGGATGCTGTACACGAGCTGCTCAAGAGCCGCGACGGTCTGATGCTGGGTATCTGCAACGGCTTCCAGGCACTCATCAAGCTCGGTCTTGTACCGTTCGGTGAGATCGTGGATATGACGGATGAATCCCCGACGCTGACCTTCAACACCATCGCACGTCATCAGTCCATGATGGTAACTACCAGAATCGCATCCAACAAGTCCCCGTGGCTTGCTGACAGCAAGGTGGGCGACCTCCACAGCATTGCGATCTCCCATGGTGAGGGACGCTTCGTAGCTCCTGAGAGCCTGATCCAGAGACTGGCTGCCAACGGACAGATCGCAACACAGTATGTTGACCTGACCGGCAAGCCCACAATGGACATCCGCTACAATCCGAACACCTCCATGGGTGCGATCGAGGGTATCACCTCTCCGGACGGCAGAGTCCTCGGCAAGATGGGTCACTCCGAGCGTAAGGGTACAAACATCTGCAAGAACATCCCCGGCGCAAAGGATCAGCACATCTTTGAAAACGGCGTAAAGTATTTCCTGTAATCCATACAGAAATCCCCCCTGAACGGTATGTTCAGGGGGGATTTTTAGAGAAAAAGAAGGACGATGCCCGAAAGCATCGTCCTTTTCGCATTTCTCACAACGGACACGGGTTCTGCACTCATTTATAATAACTATACAGCTGGCACGAGATCATGCCATTGTACAGCTTCCGGCGTTTGTCCGCTTTTCTGCCGAAACGGCGTTCAAATTCGTCGTCGCCGCAGATGATGTACGCCGGAGATACCAGCACCTTACCCATCACGGCATAGATCTTCCGCGCCTCCTCCAGCTCCAGCATACGCTCACCGTAGGGGGGATTGCAGATGGTCACGGCATCGGGAACCGGCTGGAAATCCTTGATGTCGCGCTGCTCGATGTGCAGGAACTTATCCACGCCAGCCTTTTTCGCATTGTCCATCGTCAGCTGCACTGCCTGTGGATCAATATCATAACCGAAGCCCTCGAAGCTGACGCTTCTGTCGATGCGGTCAAGTGCCTCCATGCGGGCTTCCTGCCATGCCGTTTTCGGCACACAGTCCCACTGCTCGGAGATGAAACGTCTGTCCAGTCCCGGAGCGATCTTACATGCGCGGCGTGCAGCTTCGATCAGGAAGGTGCCGCTGCCGCAGAACGGGTCGCATACGATCGTGTCGCTGCGCAGTCTTGCCAGATCCAGAATGCCTGCCGCCAGCGTTTCACGGATGGGGGCAAGGTTGGAATTTCTGCGGTAGCCGCGCTTGTGGAGTCCTGCGCCCGTTGTATCCAGATAGATGCTCACCTGATTTTTCAGGATGGTGAACTGGAGCTGGTGCAGGCTGCCGGTCTCCGGCAGAAACTCCGATGTTTTATATGCCGCCTGAAGCCGCTTGACAGCGGCTTTTTTCAGGATCTTCTGACATGCGGGGATGCTGTGCAGGGCGGAGTTGAGGGAATGCCCCTTGATCGGGAAGGCATCCTCCCTGCCGATGAAGCGTTCCAGCGGTGCGCGGAACATGCCCTCAAACAGCTCCTCAAAGGTTTCTGCCCTGTATTCTGCAAGCAGGATCTGGATGCGCTCGGCAACGGAAATGCCGATGTTTGCCTTGGCAAGCGTGGTGAAATCGCCGGACCAGCTCACTCTGCCGTCCTGCACGGTGATGTCCTCGCCGCCGATGCGCGTCACTTCAAATCGCAGTACCTTTTCCAGACCGAAGTGACAGGGGGCGGAAAAGCGGATATTCTTTGTATTTGTCATAGTTCTCTCCTATCAGCCATTGCTGCTTCAGGCAGCAGGCTCCTCCGGGGCGGGCTGTTCAGGCTCCGCTGGCGGTTCCGGTTCCACCGGTGCCGGAGGCTCGGTCGGTGCAGGCGGTTCGGTCGGTGCCGGTGCCTGTGTTTCCGGCGGATCCGTCGGTGCCGGCGTATCATTGCCGCCGCCGCTGGGGGCAGTAGTGGACGCAGGTTTTGTAGTGGAGCTTGCGCCGCTTGCCGTGGTCGCACTCGGATCCTCTGTGGTCTCAACAACACAGCCGCTGCACTTGGGGGCATTGCTGGACTTCCAGTAGCCCTTCTCGCCCTTCGGGCAGCTGGAGGATGCGATCATGCCGGAATTGGTGCAGACTGCGGCTTCAATGACGGTATCACATTCGGGATATTCCGCATCCGTATCCAGGCTGTTTGCATATTCGCCGATGATGTTGTACCAGAGCTGTGCGGAGGAGGGGTTTGCCTCAATGGTATCGCGCTGTACATAGCCGATCCATGCGCCGGATACGAAGTCCTCCGTCAGACCGATGAACCAGAGGTCATCCCAGTTCTGTGTGGTGCCGGTTTTGCCGACAACTTCCTTATTGGCGAGTCTTGCCGCGCCCGCTGTACCCTGAGCGGATACAACATTCTTCATCATGCGGTTCATAACATACGCAGTTTCCGGATCGACTGCCTCGTGCGGGTCGCCGTTGTTTTCATACACCAGCTCATGGTTGCCCTGCTCCAGACGGCTGACGATGTGGGACTTATAATAGGTGCCGCCGTTACCGTAGGGGATATAGGCGTTGACCATATTCTGCACGGTAACACCGTAGGTCAGCGCGCCCACGCTCAGGGGGGACAGAGCCATGTCAGTATTGCCGTATCCGTCGATCTCGGTCAGGTTCAGACCCAGGTTATCGCGGGAGAAATTGAATACTGCCTCCGGTGTGAGGGCATCGACCAGACGTGCGGAGGTGGTATTGAGGGAGCGCATCAGACCATAGTACATGGGCTTGTTTTCGCCGTCACCAGTACCGCCGCCGTAGTTGTGCGGCCAGAGCTTGCCGTCAACTGTCAGGCTGTAGTCCTTGATCATGCTGCCCCAGTGGAACTTATCGGTATAGATGCCGTAGCCATAGCCTGCAACGGGCTTCATGGTGGAGCCGGGCTGGCGGGGTTCCATGGTGGCATAGTTCCAGATCAGGGCATCTTCCTTCTTGCCGGTCGCACCGACAACGGAAAGAACATTGCCGCTGTAGTCCATGGCGATGAATGCTACCTGCGGATAAATCACGGTGTCGTTGTCGTCAATGGTACCGTCGCCGTTGGTATCCTCGTACTTTGCAACGGAGCTTGCCTTCACGAGGTTGTTCAGGTCAAGGAAACGTTCCTCAACATATGCCTGCATGTCCAGATCGACCGTAGTATAGACCTGGTAGCCGCCGGTATTGAAGCGTTCGAGTGCATCATCCGCGTCCAGATTGAAGGCGGTCATCAGATATGCCTGCACCTCTCGGATGGCAGCATCCACGACCCAGGAGGTTGCAGCTTCGTTCTCGGATTTTTCAGCTTCCAGCTCCGGATGGAGATCCTTGTATTCCTGCGTATCCGTATAAACGATATGCTCGGCAAGAGCCTTCTGGTATTCATCATAAGTGATCGCACCATGCTCGTACATCTGCCAGAGAACATATTCCATACGCTCACGGTTGCGCTCACGTCCGGTATTTACCCACTCGCCGGTTTCATCATCGGTGTAGCCTGCAAAGGGATTGATGGTCTCCGGAGACTGCGGGATCGCCGCAAGCACCGCACTCTCGGCAATGGTCAGGTCATCCACGTTCTTTCCGAAATATTTCATGGATGCCATCTGGATGCCGTTGGCAGCACCGCCGAAGCCGATATAGTTCAGGTAGGTATCAATGATCTTGTCCTTGGGATAGTTCTTTTCCAGCGTCATCGCGCGGAAGATCTCGCGGATCTTACGGGACGGGGACTGCTCGTCATCGCCGGTCACGTTCTTGATGAGCTGCTGGGTAATGGTCGAACCGCCTCGGTCGGAATCCCAGAAGTCAAGGATCAGGTTCAGAAACGCACCGATGGTATTCTTATAGTCCACGCCGTCGTGGGTATAGAAACGCTCGTCCTCGGTGTAGATAAACGCATCAAGCGTATGGCGCGGGATGCGCTCCAGATCGACCGGAATACGCTGGATCTCGTTCGGCACCTCATAGAGATTGATGAGATTGCCCTCTTTGTCGTAGGCGAACACGTTGCTGTTGAAGCTCAGCTCCATTTCCTCCAGTGTGATGGTGGAGGATTCATCCATGAAGTCGAGTACATAGATGGTCGCGGCTGTAGCAACGATCGTACCGGTGATGATACAGATGAGGAACAGGGAAAGCAATGTGGAAAACAGGATGGAAAAGAGCTTTTTCACGATCACCCAGCCCTTGTTCTTTTTCCGGCGTTTTTTCTGTGTTACCGGAGGTTCTGCCGGTTCACGCCTTGTTCTGCGGTTTTCTTGCATGATTTCAGGAGTCCTTTCTTTGTATTTGATGCTCCCGAAGGAGCGATATGGATATAGCAATACATTGTTATTATACCACAAAACTGCGGGTTTGTTAAGTCTTTTTTCAAAAAAACCTGAGTCATGCGGAAATATTGTGAATTTATACAAAGAACGGCAGAAATACGGCAGAAAAATGCCCCTTTCCGCATGAGAAAGGGGCTGGCTTGCAGATTGTCAAAAAGTCTTTTTTCTTAGTGATGGTTTGATTGAAGCTTGCCCACCCCGTGGGGAGTCGCCGCCGCCAAAGGCTATCGCCTTTTGAAAATGCTGAGATCATATTCCTTTTTCCAGGAACAGCCGTTTGAGCATGGCAAGGTCGAATGCGTTGATCGCGCCGTCCTTGACGGGATTTGCGGCAAGGAGATCCATTGTGACATTCTCGCCCAGCAGGTGCTTTTGCAGGGTGATGATGTCTGTGACGTTCACACTGCCGTCCATGTTCACATCCAGCTCGTCCGCATCGTACTTGCCAGATGTGAGGTATTCCACATGATATGCCGTGTCTGCGAGTGCCTGTGCTGTCAGGCTGCCGGCATAGGTGTAAATGACAGTATCCGGCGGAAAGGCATTCTCACCGACGGAGAGGATACTGCCGGGAAGCACGACTTCCTCAACATCCGTTCCCCAGAACGCATTCGCACAGATCTGCTTCACCTCATATTCCCGTCCGCCGATGGCAGCCTTCGCCGGGATCACAAGGCTCGTGCCTTCTGCAAGTCCGCTGTTGTTCTCCCAGCCGGATAAATCGCCGACTGTGACATAATCCCCGCTTTGCACATAGCGCACGCCCTGTGCATCCGCACCATTCGTCAGGGGGAACATAAGCGCGTCAAAATCGGTCTGCGTCTTATCCATCTCATAGTACGGGAACAGTTCCACCGTACCCATGGCAATGAAGTCCTCGTCAATGAGGGCAGTCCTGTCCCCCTCGCGGGTGGTGTAGCCCAGGAGCTGATATACCGCATTGTCCTGCATATAGGTTTCGGGGCATTCCTTGTCAAGGAGGGAAAGCACGGTCACAGCCTCCAGATTCGTGATGCTCTGGTGGCAGGTGTCCTTGAAGCCATAGGTTCCCGTATACTGCACATCCCCATCCGGCAGGCGGAAGGTCACATCATAGCCCGCATGACCTCCCTCGACAAAACCCAGCGGGATAATTTTGGCACTGCTCACACCGTTCAGGGCGGTGAAGGTGTCCGCGCTCCAGTAGTTTCTGCCGTCGTTGATGGAAAATGCCGAAAGCAGGCTGTTGCCTGCAACAGTCGAAACATCCGGGCAGTTGAACACGCAGCCGTAGAACGGAATATGCATCGCATAATAGCCGTCCTTTTCAATCGTCTGATTGCGGGTGTTCAGTCCATAGGTCGTATATGCAGAGCCGTAGCCCTTGCCGTCCAGTGTAAAGGCAGTATACCAGTTGCCGAGCTGGATGGGTGCGGTCACGCCCTCCATTTTATAGAGGAAGGTAAAGCCGAAATGTCCGTCCTCCGTGAAATCCCACACCTTATCCAGCAGGTGGATGGTGTCTGTTTCATTGAGGGAGATCGCCTGTTGTTCGGGATAATAACCAGCTTCGCGTGTATCGGGGTTCTCAGGCTTTTCTGCGTCCGGATCGCCGGAAACGGTCAGGCTGCCCATGTAGTTTGCCTGTAATTCCTCGCTGAACTGTAAGTCCTCGTTCGCGAATTTCACCGCATATGCCGTATCATAGGCAGGGTCTTCGTTCTCCTCGGAAATGCGCAGGTAGACATCCCATTCCCCGCCCGGCATCGTCTGCGGAAGCGTCAGGTCAAGCCCCATCGTATTGCGTGAGCCGGATGCCCAGTCGCGGGCATTGAGGATGGTCGGATAGGTATAGAGGATATCGCCGTTCGTGAGGAGGACTTCTACCTCCTTGTCTTTTGGTGCCTCGGAAAAGCCTGTGTTTTCAATGGTGAAATCCATCTCCAGCGCACCGCCCGGATCGGATGCCGCCGTCAGTCTGCTCTCACGCAGGACAAAGCGGTAGCCCAGATGCGCACGCATGAACTGGTAGACGGTTTCGCCGTAGAATGCAGAATTGTCGCATTCCACATCCAGCAGTGCATCCAGCTCCGCGTCAAAGGTGAAGGCATCGTAGCCCATCCATTTCCAGCCCGCTGTATAGGTACCGTCCTCGTTGGCGGTAATGGCTGGTTCTTCGTTGAAATCCCCCAGACCGCAGGCTTCGTAGAGTGCGCGGATCTCGTCAAGCTTCGCCTGCGCTTCCTCCATCGTGCCGAAGTTCTGGGAAGCATTCTTTGTCTTGTAGAGGTTGCTGTTGATGCGCATGAGGTTGGTATAGTACATTTCGGGGAGTGCATTCTCCGGCTGCCATGTGGTGTACTTCATGCGCCAGCCGTCATTGCCGGAAAATTCGCCGCCATAGGCGGGCGCGTTCGTCAGCCATGCGGTCTCTCCGGCACGGTTGGAATAAGTGCCAAGGTCACTATCCGAACCCATGTAGCCGTCATTGTACATGCCGATACGCGCCGCCTTTGCTGCAAGATCGGGGTCGGTGATCGTATAGGACATATCCGCGGCGGTCGTTTCGATACCGCAGTAACTTTTAAGCCACTGGCGCATGGTGTTCGGTGTACGGACGGTCACGGCTACGCTGTCGGGGGTGATGTTCAGGAATGCGTCCAGCACCTGCGCCTTGTGTTCAAGGGAGGTATATTTGCCGCCCCACTGCTCGCCCCAACAGCCGACCATGCCGGTCTCCACAAAGGAAATGACATCCTCATACTCGGTCAGCAGCCCGCTTTCTCCGATCTGCTCAATATGGCGGAGTACCTGCTCAAAGGTCGAAGGTTCAGGATTTTCGATGCCGTTGGCATCATAGCGCAGACGAATGCCGAGCATTGCGCTGTTCTTTCTGGCATTCTCCAGCGTGCCTTCAAGGCTTGTAAAAAACGCCTCGTCAAAGTCATAATCCGTGCCGCTTTCATTCATTGCGGAGGAATAGCCCGCAATGCTGATGAGCAGGAGCGTGTAGCGCGTGGGGGAGGCTGTCCAGATCTTGCCGGGCGCGGCATTGATCCAGGGTGTGGAGGTGAAGCCGCAGTCGGGGTATTCAAGATCATAGCCGGTGTATTCTGTGTAATTGAGTCCGGCATCCTTCAGCTCCGCTGCGGATGCGGGAAGAAGTGCGGTGAGCTGCATACCGCAGCACATAGCTGCCGCAGCCGCGATCAGACGATATTTCATTTGCTGCCTCCGTTCTCTTTCGTTTTGCCTGCACGCTTCGGCAGTCCGATGAACAGAATATCGGACTGGTAGAGCCGCAGGGCGATCCAGGTCATTGCCGCAAGAAATACTGTCTGGTAGACAAGCCCGCCGAGGAACAGAGGGATGTCATGGAAGCGCAGGCAGGATGTGGCAATGAAGGTATGTGTGAAAGGAATGATATACATCACGATCTGTGCAATGCCCTCCATCTGGCGGATGTCGGATACCATCGAGAGAATGTAGGGAACCATGCTGCACATCAGGATGGGCAGGCTGGCGTTCTGGGAGGACTTGGCATCCTGCACGAGCGCACCGAGAATGATGGATGCCATCAATGCAATGCCGATGGTCAGAATGAGCTGGAGGATGACCAGCAGCCAGCCCCAGAACGGGATCTGGAGTTCCAGCGTTGTCATGGCATTGTTCAGCTGTGCCATGCTGGAAGCGGCTTCGCCGAGGCTGATGCTCTCCCCGGTGCCGCTGACGGTCATGAGCATGGTGATCAGGAAGCCCGCGCCGTAGCAAAGGGCGTAGATTACCGCAACGATGAGGGCGGCAAGCATCTTTGCGCCGATGACCTGACTGCGCGGCACGGGTGCGGCAAGGAGGGTCTCCAGCGTTTTGTCCGTCTTTTCCGCGCCGATGGCAGTAATGATGGTCTGCGCGGTCAGCACAATGAGCATGAACAGGATCAGCGGCATGAGCTTATCAAAGAGGGACAGGGAATTGACGAGCGTGTAGCTGTCGATCTGGGCTTTGTTGTGGTTGGCATAGGTCCACGGAATCACATTAACAGGGGATGCAAGAAATTCCATGTTTTCGCCGAGCTTTTCCGCCATGAGAATTTCCTTGACCTTTGCGGTGAAGGCATCCGCACTTGCAGTGCCGCTCATGAGCATATCCATGGAGGTGGTGGAGGTCAGCATGGTAAGACTGGATATATCACCAGCGGTTCCCTGTTCGAGTATCTGCTGTGTGAAGCCCTGCCGGATCAGCACAGCCTCTTTCCAGTTGTTTTCCTCCATGAGTGCGGAATTGTCTTTCTCTACAAGCTTTGACATCTCCACCTCATAGCCGTCCTCCTCCAAAGCGGAAATCACGCTTCGGGTAAATTCCGTATCATCATAGTCGATGATATGCAGTTCCCCGCTGGCTTCCATGGATTCGGACACGGTATTGGTCATGACCACGCCCATCAGGATAATGAGGAGCAGTGTGCCGAGCAGTCCGAGGAGCATCTGCTTGTTGATCAGCTCGCGCAGTTCCTTTTTCAGAAGATTCAGCATGTGCCGTTCACCGCCCTTTCAAATACTTCCTCAAGTGTTGCCGCATTGTATTCTGCAAGAAGTTCCTGCGGCGTTCCCTCCGCAAGAAATACACCGTCTTTCATGATCGCACAGCGGTCGGCGGTATTCTGTACCTCCTGCATATGGTGGGACGAGAGGAGGAATGCCGTGCCGTATTCCTTTGCACAGCGGCGGATGGTCTTGCGGATGTCGAGGGAATTGAGGACATCCAGACCGCTGGTGGGTTCATCGAGAATGGCAAGTCTGGGCTTTGGCATGACAGTTCTTGCAAGCACTAGCTTGCGGGTCATGCCTCGGCTGTAGGTGGAGATTTTACGGTTCAGGGCATCCCCCAGACCGCAGATTTCCTCGCCGAGCTTCACACATTCCTTGCGATCCTTTTCCTCCTTGAAATAGAGTCCTGCGATAAATTCAAGATAGCGTTTTCCGGTCATGCTCCGGTAGGCACCGGCTTCATCGGGGAGATAGCAGATATTCGCACGCACCTGCTCCGGGTGCTCCTTGATGCTGTGTCCGGCAATAAGAGCATCCCCGCTGTCGGGCTTGAGAAGTGTGGCAAGCATTCGGAGCATGGTGGTTTTTCCTGCGCCGTTCATACCCATCAGACCGAAGATCTCGCCCTCCATGATCTGGAAGGATACGTCATTGACGGCTTGTTTTTTGCCGTAGGCTTTGGATATATTCTGCACATCGAGTGCAATGTTCATGTTGGATTCCTCCTTGGTATATTATTTCAGATAGCGTGACAGCCTCTCCCCCCAGATCCCGATCCGCTGGTAGGTAATGCGCTTGCAGAGGAAGTCGGAGAATCTGCCGAATTTGCGGTACAGAAGATTGAAAGCGAGATAGGCGGCGCGCTGTCCGGGATGTTCGGGCATCCGGCGGATGATGTTTTTCAGGCTGTAGATCTCCCGGTAGATCCAAAGGTAGCCGTCATACAGCTCCTGGGCGGTCATGTTCATCGGCTTGAACACCACATGTGCCGTATTGTACAGGGAAAGGTCATCCGTCACGATGCGTCCTGCTGCTTTCATGCGGTCATACAGGGCGGTGCCGGGGTAGGGGGTCAGGATGTGGGAGGTGACGGTTTCGATCCTGTTCTTTACGATCCAGTCAAGGGTC
Organism: Oscillospiraceae bacterium; assembly: GCA_045546475.1. GTDB lineage: Bacteria > Bacillota > Clostridia > Oscillospirales > Ruminococcaceae > UBA3855. The sequence goes on along the minus strand of JAZQCT010000059.1, from coordinate 26,890 downwards.
GCCTGGAATGTTTCCTTTGTGTCGCCGTCCAGCCCGAACACGAGGCTTGCATTGATCATGATGCCGCGGTCGTGGATGGCTTTAATGGCGGTTTCATAATTGTTTGTGCGGTTCTGCACCTTATGGACATCGCTGATGGAATCGGGGTTGATGCTCTCAAAGCCGATGAACAGGCTCTGACAGCCGCACGCCTTCATGAGGTCGAGCAGCTCGCTGTCATAGGCGGCATTGATGGAAACGGCGGCATTCCATTTGAGCTTCAGGGGCTGGATGGCTTTCAGGAATCTTCGCGTCCATGCCGGATCCCCCACGAAATTATCATCAATGAACATGATATGCTTTGAGCCGACCGCCTGAATATCCGCGATGACATCGGCGATCTCACGGTTCACATATTTCTGGTCGCTGCCGCTGTTGTAGCAGAAATCGCATCGGAACGGACAGCCGCGGCTGGTATGGATAACGTTGCAGTAGAGGTATTCCTCCGGCTTTACAAGGTCATAGGCGGGCGGTACGATATCCTTTCCTGTCAAAGGCTGTTTACAGCGGTAGACCGGCTTGAGTGTTCCTGCCTGACAGTCCTGCACAATGTCCAGCCATGTCCCCTCCGCCGCGCCGATGCACAGCACATCAAAGGTATCCGGCGCGATCGTATGGGATGCCGTGGTCACATGGATGCCGCCGGCGACGACCGGGATCCCCTGTTCCCTGAACCGCTTTGCAATTGCTCCAGCGCGCGGCAGGGTATCGACCGTGATGGAAATACCCACAAGATCGGGCTTATCGTCATAGCAGATGTCCTGTATATTTTCATTTTCCAGTACGACCCGATGCTCGCCGCGGAGCAGATTCATGATGGTGAGCAGTCCGAGCGGCGGTGCCATATGGAGCTTGATGTCGGTATCCATCGGGCGTTTTTTCATTTTTGGCTGTATGAGTTTGATGTACATGATGCAGTCCTCCCATGTCCGGAAATATTCTGTATTTCCAGTATACCATGGGATTTATCATTTGTCAAGTAGTTTTTATTGAAATTCGATAAAACATTTCTTTTTATCAAAAATGATCGTTACAGAAGAAGGGGTTCTGCTTCCCGGCAAACGGAACATTTCCGGCAGAAACGGTTGATTTTTTTCGGGGAATATGTTACAATGGAGAGAGAATCTGCGGAAGCACCGCAAGGAGAGGAGCATATAAATGTCATTACATGAATCCGGCGAGGATTACCTCGAAACCATATACTTACTGCACCAGAAAAATGCTTACGTCCGTTCCGTGGACATTGCCAACGAGCTGGGCTATACAAAGGCGAGCATCAGCCGTGCAATGCGCATTCTCCGGGAGGAGGGGCTGATCACGGTCGAGGAGGACGGCAATGTGCGCCTGACCAAATCGGGACAGAAAAAGGCAGTGGAAGTCTATGAGCGTCACACGCTCATCACGGACTTTTTCGAGCAGTTCCTTGGGGTGAATGAAATCACCGCTGAAAAGGATGCCTGCAAGATCGAACATGTCATCAGTGAGGAGACCTATCTGCGTCTGCGCTCTTATATGACGAAGCAGGGCTACGAGCCGAAGAAGGTCCAGGCATGACGGAGCGTCTGCCGGTTCCTGAAGCCTGGGGGATGCTGTTTGCAGCTCCCCTGCCGGAAGCGCAGAAACGCTGCCATCATGAGCTGGCGCATGGGCTTCTGCGGGAAAAGCTGCCGGAATACGGGCGTTCCCGCAATATCACAACATATGACGAACCGCCGCGCCTTGCATTCGGGAAAAATGGAAAGCCCACGCTTGCAGACTATCCGGAAATACACTTTAACCTGAGCCACTGTGAGGGGCTTGCGGTCTGCCTGTTTTCTCCGTATAAATGCGGTGCGGACTGCGAAAACATCCGCAAATTCAAACAGCGCACTGCTGAACGTGTCTGTTCTGCGGAAGAACTGGCGGTTCTGGACAAGGCGCAGGACAAGGATTACCTGTTCACAAGGCTCTGGACGCTGAAAGAGGCGTATGTCAAAGCCATTGGTATCGGGATTTCCTATCCCCTGCGTGAGGTGTCGTTCGCCTTTGAGGGAGAGAAGATCGTTTCCTTGAAGCAGGATGCGTCTTTTATGCAGCTTCTGCTGGAAGGGCATATTGTGAGTATTTGTGTGCTGCATGAGGGAATGGAACAGAGAGTCATTACAATCATATAAGATACTCCCCGCCGGTTGGCGGGGGTTTTTCATCAATAGCCGAATGTACCGTTCAGAGATTCATCATTCTCGATCCAGTCTGCTACCTTGATCACACGGTATTCATTTTCTGTATCACGAATGATCACCGTTTCAATGCCGGCATTGATGATCAGCCGCTTACACATAGAACAGCTGCTGGACATACTGATGTACTCGCCCGTGCTGACCTCCCTGCCGGAGAGGTACAGCACTGCACCGATCATTTTATTGCGTTCTGCACTGATAATGGCATTGGCTTCCGCATGAACACTGCGGCAAAGCTCGTAGCGTTCACCTCGAGGAATGTTCATCTGCCGGCGGATGCAATATCCTAAATCAGTGCAGTTTTTTCGTCCTCTCGGTGCGCCGACATAGCCGGTGGAGATCACTTCATCATTCTTAACAATTACTGCACCATAATGTCTGCGCAGACAAGTACAGCGTTTGGAAACCACATCCGCAAGATCAAGATAATAGTTGATTTTATCACGCCGTTCCATGCTTAATACTCCCGGCTCGTCCGGAACGGTGCCAGCGGCAGACCGTTCTTCGCAAAAACAGTTACAGGCAGGTAATTCCTCCAGCCGTATCTTGCTGCGGCGGGATGGGGGACGGCTTCGCTGTGGATGAGGATGGTATTGCCGTTGATCTCTGCCTTTGCCGGATGCCAGATGCCGTCCGTACCGCAGACCTCAAAGCCGCCCTCTCCCCTGCTTTCCAGACCGCATTCTGCATAATTGAAATATACGCGGATGCCGCTTCCCTCCGGCAGTGCATAGCGGAGCATGGGCGCGGTGGTGTTCTCGGTTTCCAGATGGTACACCTGCGCGAGTGCCTGGAGATACAGACGGTGCGCGGGGATCTGCTTTTCCTTGGGATGGATCTCGTTCCATTCGCCCTGTTCAAAATTCACAGCAAGTCCGGTATGCTTCACATTCCGGAATACGTTCTCCTGTGCCTCGCGGAGACAGCACCAGTCCATGCGGTCGGGGGCATCCTCCACGCCGTAAATCGGCAGCTGCACCAGCAGGAACGGCAGTTCCTCATTACGGAAATCCGTTCTCCACTGGCGGATCAGGGAGCAGAGGAGCGTGCAGTAGCTCTCCGAACGCTGCTCGTCGGATTCGCCCTGATAATAGATCACGCCGCCCAGTGTATAGGGAATGATACGGCTGACCATGGTGTCATACAGACCATGCGGACGCATGGGATTTTTCGGAGCATGGGGTCCGGGGTAGCGGTTCTCACCGCATTTCTCCAGCACCTCCGGCCACTTGATCTGCGGATTCTCTGCGTAGCACTTTCCGACACGTTCATTCCATGCATTGTGATATTCGAGATATTCGTCATAGGCGCGGTTGGCTTCTTCGTCCGTCAGTCCTGCCATGCCCTTTTCGTAATCCTCCAGGTACAGCCTGCCGACTGCGGTCTCGGTGAGCATTTCCTTGCTCATCCATGCACTCGCAGAAGTGCCGCCGTAGTTGCAGTTGACCAGTCCCACTGTCACGCCGAGCCTTTCGGCAAGCTCCCTTGCATAGAAATAGCCTACTGCCGACCAGTAGGGGCAGGATTCGGGGGAGGGCAGATTCCAGCAGGAAGCCGCTTCTTCCTTGTAGAACTGCTCATCCATGAAGCCGCGCTTGCAGACATGGTAGAGTCTGACATTGGAATCCGCGCAGGTTTCGAGTGCTTCCTGTGCGCCGTTCGCGTCCTTGAGGTTCAGCTCCATATTGGACTGACCGCCGCAGAGCCAGACCTCGCCGAACATGATGTCCGTGATCTCCGCGGACTCCGTGCCGTCCGTGATCGTCAGAGTATACGGACCGCCGGCGGGGAGCGGCGGCAGGATTACTTCCCAGCGTCCGCCGTCGGCGGGAACGGAAGTACAGGTGATGCTGCCGAGCGTCAGGGTAATGACAGCCCCCTCCCGGCACTGTCCGAAAATGCAGACGGGCTTTTCACGCTGCAGTACGGCATGGTTTGTAAAAATTGGTGCAAATTTCAGCATAATTCTTCCTTTCCCTGTTCCTGCCGGATCACACGCTCCAGGTCGTGGGAAATCATGGCAAGGGAAACAGCGAGATTTTCATTATGAACGATCATGGATTCCGGTGTTGCGAGATGTGCAGTGGAAAAATTCCAGATGGCACGGATCCCGCCTTCCATCATCTTATTGCAGACATCCTGTGCCTGCTCCGGCTTTGTGGTGATGATGCCGATATGGACATGGATGAGCTTGCAGATATGGGGCAGATCCTGGATATTGTAGATGCGGATGCCGCTGATCTCCGTTCCGATCTTTTCAGGATCGTTGTCAAATGCGGCAGCGATGCGCATACCGCAGTCCTGAAAGCCCTGGAAGGACAGCAGCGCGCCGCCGAGCTGACCGACACCGACAAGGATGGCTGCCTTGGTATTCTGGTAGCCGAGAAATTCCTCCAGATCGGCAGTGAGCTTGGCGATGCAGTAGCCGATCTTGGGTCTGCCGCCGCTTTTGCTGGCAGCGGACAGATCCTTGCGCACCTGCACTTCATTCAGTCCGAGCGCGGCAGCAACGGCAGTGGCAGAAATATTGGTTTTGCCGGCTGCTGCCTGCGTTCTGAGGTAATTGAGATAAATCGGAAGCCGCCGCAGTGTCGGCTTTGACACGCCGCGGGATGCGGATTCATTCTGTTTCTGATTCAAGGGGCTTCCCTCCTTCTTTCTTCTTTATCTTCATTATACAAATTTCTGAGTGCTTTGTCAATGTAAATCGAGAAAATTTTCCTGATAAATGATGAGAGTGTTTACGTTACTTTGTCAATGTTGTCAACTTTAGGAAAGTTGTACAAAGCTCCCCCCCCCTCCCCGGTGCCGCCCCCTCTGTCACTTCGTGCCGTCTCCCCACCCCGTGGGGAGCAGCCCCAACCCCTCCCCGAGGGGAGGGGGTATATATGGAGGGTAAGGCTATCGCCTTTTGAATCCATTATCGACCGTTGATTACCGGACTAATAAATCATCTGCAATACACTCTGATCGCCTCACACATAAACTGTGCCGTACCATCACCGTGTCCGTCAATGTTCGTCCGGAAACGTTCATCAGCAGCATACATCTCGCCAAGCCCTGCAAGAATTTCCTTTGTGCAGGTATAATAATGCTCAGTGATATAGTCCTGCCACTGCTTCACAAGTGCCTGTGCAGCATCACTGCCGGGGGCATTGCCATGTTTCCGGCACAGTGCAAACTCCTCCAAAAGTGTTTGCATTCCGGAGTTGACTGCATCCCACTGTTCTGTGGAATAGCTGCTTGTCTTTTCTGTACTTTCCCTGTATGCGGCAGTATTGCCCCATTTTTCCCTTACTTCCTCCGCATAGGCTTTGCGCTGTGCTTCAAATTCGCTGTTGTTAAATACATTCATAGGTACATCTTCTCCTTTCATGGCATCGTCCAGAGCCGAGATCAGCCGTTCCAGACGTTCTTTCTTCAGTGTCAGCAGGTGCTTCTGTGCTTTCAGTGCCGCCTGTCTGTCGTGATCGGGTGCGGATAAGATTTCCCCGATCTCCTTCAGCGGAAAATCCAGCTCACGATAGAACAGGATCTCCTGCATCCTTGCAAGGCACTGTGCATCATACTCACGGTAGCCATTCTGTGCATCCACGGCGGATGGCTTGAGCAGCCCGATCTCATCGTAATAATGCAGTGTGCGCACACTGACACCGGTCAGCTTTGCAAATTCCTTACTATGCATCGTGTCACCTCCTGATACAATGATACACTATGACGCAGCGTGAATGTCAAGGGCTTTTTTGAAATTATAGCATATTTTTTCGGAGAGGGCAAGGGGGTTGTGTTTTTGACGGGGGTGTGGTATAATGAAAAAAACAGAATTTGCGAAGGAGATTTAATGAGTGAAATGGTACATCGGCTATAATAGCAATGATGATTTGATGCTCGATAAAAGTCAGATCAATCCCCAGTACTATCTATGTAAGCGATATTATCCAACTTATCCGAATGAAAAAAGATGGTTTGGGGAGCTTATCAAAGAAATTGTTTCCGTTGACAGCATATTATTTCCTGAAGAAGAACAGGTTGCCCTATCCGAAGAACAAGCAGGAAATATTATAGTTGAGGAAGAAAGTCAGGTGTTGAGGGTATTTTGTATGCTTGACGAAAACGGCAGTATCAATATCCCTTGTATTGCAGAACAAAACATCAATGGATTTGATTTCTGCGGTTTTGATCTGGCTGATGGTTGGGTAAGTGCTATACTCAACTGCGGAAGTTTTGCATCTGGTGACTATTTTTCAAAGGCGTTTGATTATCGGGAACTGAATGAACTGGGACTTATACCTGACTATGAATCCGCAGTAAACATACGTCAAAAACTTATGGACGAGTACCCGGACGACGATCACGCATACTGCGCTGTGTTTGCAATATGGCGGAGGATAATGCCAAAATGATTGAATCAAAGTATACAGCACTATATAAGATAAATTCCAATTTATCAAATAATCTCCACATCCAAACCGTCCCCGCAACAACCAGTTGCTTGCATATGTTTTGCACCTGTAGTATAATGGGGGAGAGGTGATAGTTATGGATACCAAAGATATTTTATTGCAGCTGCGCACGAAAAAAGGCTTGTCGCAGGAGGAACTTGCACAGCGGGTCTATGTGACAAGACAGGCAGTCTCCCGATGGGAAAACGGCGATACCATCCCGAATACCGAAACGCTCAAACTGCTTTCCGGATTGTATGATGTTTCCATCAATACCCTGCTTGGCTCGCCGCGCAAGCTGATCTGCCAGTGCTGCGGTATGCCGTTGGAGGATGCCGATATCAGCAAGGAACGGGACGGCGTATTTAATGAGGACTATTGCAAATGGTGCTATGCCGATGGCGAATATATGTACAGCGATATGGACGATCTGATTGATGTCTGTGTGAAGCACATGACGAGTGAAGCGCATCCGGCGGAGGAAGTCCGTATGTATCTGAAAGAAACGCTCCCGAAGCTCGACTACTGGAAACGCTATGCGGAACTTGGCGGCAATGGCGCATTCGAGGAATTCAAGCAGACGCTCATTGCGGAGATCAATGCCCTGCACATCGAGGGAATGCCCGAGCTGAAAACGCTCAATGCCCTTGTGGGCAGCTATATCAATCTGGAATACCGACTGCCGAACGGCAGGATGGTGAAATTTCTGGACGATCAGACGACCTATCTCGGCAATCAGCTCGAATGTGAATTCGGCGGCGACAGGTGCTTCGGCATTGCTGCCAATATGGATTTCATCCTGATCTGCACCTACGGCGAAAACGGCACAGATCCGGAGCTGGTTGTCTACCAGAAACGATAACGGAGGAAGACAATGGCTTCGAGTAAAACATATCTTGCATTTGTTCTGGAACAGCTATCCGGACTGGAGGAAATCTCCCACAGGGCGATGATGGGGGAGTATCTGATTTATTATCGGGGTAAGCTGATCGGCGGTATTTACGATGACCGTTTTCTTGTCAAGCCGACAAAGTCTGCAAAAGCACTGATGCCCGATGCCCCTGCGGCATTGCCCTATGAGGGAGCAAAGGAAATGCTTCTGGTTGAGGAGATTGAAGACAGGGCATTTCTGGAACGGCTTCTGAATGCGATGGCGGAGGAACTTCCTGCATCGAAGAAGCGGAAATAGGAGGTACATACCATGAACGAGGAAATCAGAGCACGTCTCGAAACTTTTCCGGCGGATGTGCGTGAGCTGTTTCTGCGCCTTCGTACGCTGATCTATGACAGCGGTCAGGCAGAACCGACGGAAACGCAGTGGGCGGGGATGCCAAGCTACTATGCAGGCGATGCCTTTGTCCGGCTGATTCCGTTCAAGGATCATATCAACATTGAAGCAAAGGCAGTTATCCTGCACCGTGAGGAATTGACCGGTTACAAGATCACCCCGAAAGGAATGCTCCAGCTCTATGTGAACCAGCCCGTTCCGGAGACGGTGCTCCGGCGGATCTTTGCGGAAACGCTGAGGGCATAATCCCCCGATCAGATCAGACAGGAACACCCCCATTCTTTCGGGAATGGGGTATTGTGTTTTCGGGATAGGTGTGGTATAATGAAAATGAAAACCGAAATGCAGAGGGGGATGCGCCATGAACAGCCAGCTTGAAGAGTATATTGTAAAGCATAAAGTTACAGTTTCAAATACGCTCTTGTTCCGTGACTGGGAAGCATTTTTAAAACGGCTCTTTACCGCAGATGGCCGTGTGGAAATGATCGTCTGGTACGAATATTGCAGGATCAATACGCAGAAAATCGGAATGGGCGGATATAAAGACCCCGTAAACAATGGCTGTATGTGGGCAGAAACGTCGCTTTATCAGGAACACTTGCAGGGGAAATCCATGACAGAGATACTCGAATATATCTGCAAAGTAAGAGAAGCCCATCCGGACTGTGATTTGTATCCGGAATTCTATATCTGCTGAAGTCCATTTTCAGACAACTGTAATTGCCAGCCGCACCTCATCACAGGTGCGGCTTTACTGTACACAAAAACCCTCCCCAACTCAGCGAGTCGGGGAGGGCATATTAGTTTATGCGATTCGCAGTCCGGAATTAGTTCTGATCAGCGATAGCAGCCTGTGTCGCAGGTCACAAATCCCTGTGTTTTTATGTGCAAGGGCTTCTGGCGGCAGGTTTTCCGCAATCCAGTATGTACTGTGACAGCCCTCACTGTCACAGATGGTCAGCTCTGCCTTGTTCTTTCGTCCCGTCAGGCAGCAGCGGATGTGCTCGTTTCGTTCTTCCCCCAGATTGATCACCCAGTCGAAGTGGGTGTTGTCCATGGGCATGATGCGGGACACGAATTTGTCGATGATTTCCTTATGGATATTCCCCTGCTCGATGGTCAGAAGCTCACGCAGGCTCTGACGGATCTTTGCCATGTCGATCGCATCTCCCGCAAGGGATTCGGGGTCTGCCTGCTGCGTTTTAGCAGCGTTCAGGGCATCCAGTTCCTTTTGCGTGGCGGCACGGACGCTGTGGTATTCCTCCTTGCCGATCTCACCGTCGGCGTACAGTTCTACCAGCCGGAGCAGTTTCGTTTCCAGACGGGTGATCTTCGCCTGCATCATATCCTGTTCCCGATGGGCGGCGGTGCTTTCCGCTCTGCTGCATTTTTCGATCGTCGCCATGGCCTGTTCGATGACTGCTGCACGGTCGGGCAGCATCTCCCCGAAGATCTTCTCCGCCATCATCTCCAGCTTCCAGTCGCAGATGCCCTTGATGTCACAGATGCCCTCGGCAGAGATGCCGTGGTTCTCCAGATACTTGCGGCTGGCAGTCATACTCCGTGCGTAGCAGGAATAACCGTACACCTCCTGTCCGCTTTTCTTGTTCACACGCCATTTGTACCGCTTGAATCCGCCGCCGCAGTGGCATTTGAGCTTCCGCAGCCACGGATCGGAGGAGATACGATGCCCGAAGCAGCGTTCGTGACCATTGCTGTCCACAAAGGTTTTCGTGCGTGACTGCATGATTTTGTGGCAGGCATCCCATTGTTCTTCGGAGATGATCGGTTCAAAATCACCTTTCTTGTAGACGTAGGTATCCAGATCGTTGTTGTTGATGCGTTTCTGATCGAGGTAGTTGTTGGTACGGGATTTGTTGTAGCCGATATAGCCCTTGTAGGTGGCGTTTCGCAGAATCCGCCGTACCATGACGATCTCCCATTTGACCTTGCCCGAAGCATTCTTTCTGCCAAGCCGCTGCAGCTCGTTGACGATCCGCTTGATGCCAAGCCCCTGCAAGTAGAGATCATAAATCAGGCGGACGGTTTCTGCCTGTTCGGGATTGATGACATAGGTGCCGCCCACTCGGTCATAGCCGAGGATGTTGCCGCTGCCGTAGAGTACACCATTCTCACGGCTGATATACTGTCCGGCACGCACTCGCTCAGAGACCTTGCGGCTTTCGTCCTGTGCAAGGGTTGCCATGAGTGTGAGCCGGAGTTCGCCGTCCCCATCCATTGTCCAGATATTGTCCTCTACGAAGTACACCTCTATGCCAAGGTTGATCAGCTCTCTTGTGAAGGTCAGCGTGTCAACTGTGTTTCGGGCGAAGCGGCACACCTCACGGGTGACGATCAGATCGAACTTTCCCTGACGGGCATCCTCAATCATCTGCAGGAATGCAGGACGCTTCTTTGCCTGTGTACCAGTGATACCCTCGTCGATATACTTGTCGATGACTGTCCAGTTGCTGTGCTGTTTGGCTTGCTCGTCATACCACTGGAGCTGGTTCTCCAGTGAGGAGATCTGTGCTTCATGCTCGGTGGAGACTCGTCCGTAGAACACCACATTTCTCGGACGGCTGCGGTCGGGTTTTGTTGTTGTGTACATAGCATTCCTCCATTTCTCTGAACAGGTTCACTTAAGCAGCTTTTGACTGCTCGTTCCGATTCATTTCTTTCATCACGTTGAGGTAGGTTTCCTGATTGAGCAGTCCTTTTTCAAACAGAATCTCAATCAGCATCTGCACGGCATATTCGGTTTCGATTTTCATGTGCATCCCTCCCAAGTCAATTATACTATTCTCGTTCGGAAAATGGAATCATCATACTGAACGACAATTTGTCGTCGGGTTTGTGCAATAGCAATGAATGCATATCAGCGACCGTCCGATCGTCTCTTGTTCTTCTGATGCTTCGGACAAAGCAGCTGCTCGATCTGTGCTTTCAGCATCAGGTCGCTGCGCTTACGCAGTTCTTCAGCCGCCAGCTTTGCGGCAATGGCATCGGGGAGATTCATGACTTCGGGCTTGTGATTTGTGTTCTGATTCATATTTTTCCTCCTGAAATACACGCTGCTGTCAGCCTGACTGACGGCAGCTTTGTTTTGGGGTGGGGCGTGTTCTACGCCCGACCGTTTGATTCAAGTTGATTGTGTCCAGTGTTGTCTCTGCAACCGCCGCCCCGAATCAGGGCAGTGGTTTCGCTTTCGATGGGGTCGTGTTTCACGACCCCACCGTTTGCTTTTGGTAGACTGCGTCGTGTTTCACGACGTGGTCTATTTTTATATGACGGGATGATTCGTCCCGTCACGATGAACGAATTGTTCACCGTCATCCCACCTGCACCGAAACAGTGCGGGTGGACGATTGCTTGGACAGACCACCTCGTGTTTCACGAGATGGTCTCCTGACCGAACGATTCGTTCCGTCAGCCTGAGCAAGGAGGCGGTGAATTAACACCCCCTGCATGATACCTCGACTACCGAAGCGGTAGCTGAGTCGGTAATTCGCCGAGTCAGCTGTCCATGAGACGGAGTCACGTTTCGTTACCCCACATCCTACCTTGCACGTATTAAGCTTCATACATCCAGCTGTCGTCGGGCAATGGAGTCTCCTGAGGTTCAGGTCTTTCGAGATTTTTCTCTGCAATCCCGAAGTTGTCACGCTGTATCAGTTCCTCCAGATTCAGCTTGCCCTTGGTACGACGAACATTCCGAACAGCCTCTTTTCTGTACTCTTTCAGAACCTTTTCAGGAATGTCAGTCAGATTTGAAAGTATCATGATAATCATTTCTACCTCCACAGCATATCGGAACAGACCTTTTGATATTTTTGTGAAGCCCTCATCCGATGCCTCGGCAATGCACACTGCAAGCTCTGGCACAAGAAGTTCCTGCTTGTCTTTAAGCTCACGGCTTGCAAGATAAAGTCTGAGTGCATCTTCTATCAGAGCAGACCTGTTCTCAGCTTTTCCGCTTTTGATATAGGCATCGCACTCTTGCAAAAGTGATTTTGAAATACAGATGCCTGTCCTGATTTTTTGATCCAACCGCATCACCCTTTCTGATAGGCTATCGCTTTTTCAAAACTGATTGTGCCATTGATTCTGCGTACCTCATCCACACACATCGCCCGAAGCTTGTCGATTACTTCGTCATCAACATCATTTGACGCTGCAGTTAAGTGCGTAACTGCTCCAAGCTCCACGGCAACCTTGAAGAGCAATCGTGCCAGCCTTTGCTCTGTTCCTGCAATCTCAGCCTTGATCATTCCGTTCAGAACTGGCGCAAGATAACCGATTGCTTCGCTTGTGTTTACGTCAAGATGCCCACAGTAAAAGCGGATTGCTTCCTCCACAAATTCGCTTTGTGAACGGCAGGCTGTGTCCCTGATATGAGATTCCACAAGCTTTTTGGTCTTTGGATACAGCCAGAATGCATATTTTTCCTTGTTCTCCATATTCCCTCACTTTCTGTCGTAACACCTCACGGCTTGCTTGTTTTTCCGTGTTTTTCGTGCTTATGGGAGATTGCAACACCATAATCGTAACACCTGCCTGTTTTACGACCCTGTTTGCGAACTTCCCGAATTGTCCGTATTTTCGGCGAGCTTTGCTCGTCGATGTGATTGCGTCGGGGGGCTACAACCCCGACGCTTTAACCTGCAATCTTCTCAAACCCAAAATCAATACCGCTTTCGTGGGACTGCTCATGCCTTAGCAGGTCGTGACAAATCACGTTGATGCGGATGCCGCCCCGTTTCAGGGCGTCACCGACATGCTTCAGTCGGCACAGCTATCCACGCTTGCGATTTTGACCTCTTTCACTCCGATTGCGATCGAGGTTCGTGAGGCTCTCCGTTTTCTTTCGACGTGCAATACCCTGCACAGCTTGCAGATCGTCCAACTTCGAATGCGATCTTAGTTTTTTTCCCGATTTTTGCCCAGACCATTTTCGATTGCATTTCTGCGGTGCTTTTCCCGCAAATCCTCACTCATGGGCACTCTCGGATTGATGGTCAGCAGCGATTTCGGGAAGCAGAATGTGTATCCCCCGAACTGATCTTCCGCCACCATCCTGTACAGACTCGGATGACTTTCACAACGTTCGGTGAGCTTGCGGATCAGCTTTTGATTGTAGGTGTACACTTCACAATCGGCTTCCGCTTCGTTGAAGGTGATGATGGTTTCTCTTTCGTAATTCGTCAGCATAAAACATCCTTTCATCATTGGCAGAAGAGAAAAGGCGGCAATCACCCATATCTTTTTCTCTTTCTGCAGATAAATATATATCCCTTCGTCTTGTTCCATTCATCTTGTTAGGGTGCGTCAAGCAACACAAGCTGTGTCGCAGGATACACTACGTCAGATTGATTTCATAGCTGTTGCTGCGCATGACCTGTCTGCGGTAGTTGCGTGTCACTGTGATGATGTTTTTCTCCTCCAGATGCTTGACTGCTTTCACAACCGAGCTGCGTGAGATGTGACAGTCACTTACAATGCGATTGTAGCTGGGAAAGCATTTGCCTGTCACGCTGTTTCTGCACTTGAGGAGATAGCACAGCACATGAAACTCGATGGATGACAGTTCCAAGTTGAATGCGCTGTTGGGGATGCGGGTGAAATTTTCCATGGCATCGTTCCTTTCGGTTTTTGATTGTTCCGGATCAATCTATGTTTCGATTATATCGCACCCTTGACAGAATTGCAATAGTTTTGTATAATATTCTTTGTAGTGATGTTGATTGTCTAAAAACGAAGAAATCTACATTATCCAAAACGGAGGGAGAATATGAAGAAGGATTATTCGGAGTACAAGCCCAATTCTTATGAGCTTTACGACATTCGCCGCAGACCCGGAAAAGATCTTGATCTGGAAGTGTTTCGCAATCATGCAATGGTATCACCGGCTGACAAGACCATTCGTCTTTCCGTTTATGACGGTTTTGAAAATGATGCCATGGAAGATCTGCTTGAAGAATATGAACAGATGGAGAAGACACAGCATGATATCCGCACGGAAACTTCAAGCCCTGAAGAAGATGCTGAACAGGAAGAGAACCGACTTGATGCACTGCAGAAAAATCGTGCGTATTTTGCATCACTGCAAAGCAGATACCGGTTGCGTCCGCCTGTGGGCTGTGGGGAATGGGACGGAACATATTTTGATCGTGCGGAACAAAAAGAAATGCCTCTCAACAATGTGCTGAGCGGCGAGGTCATTGATTTGCGTTATGGTGAGGGCATTCTGGATTTTGTGTATGCGGATTTTGAAACGCCGTTTCAGAACGCCATGCAAATGCCGTTGTTGTTTGAATCTCTGGCTGCAGCGTATCAGAAACAACATCCCGAAGAAGTAGAATATAAAAAAGCACCATCCAAGGTGTATCTGGAAGAACAGCTGATGGCGGAGGATTATCTTGACTACACAATGACCATGACGCATGTGCGGGAAATCTGCTATGCATCATTGTATACGGCGATCTGTCCGCCCACATTCAAGCAGTGCAATGTGGTGGCTCGACCGCTGCGGCAGTATTACAAGTATCTCATGTCGCTGCAGCAGGAGTATCGGGAACTGTTGGAGTTCTGCTTTGATGATGATTTTTATCCCGAGGTGCTGGGACACATGATGCCGTCGGAACGATTCTGTTTGTACAAGAGCCTGCACGATCATCCGCAGGTTTTACGTCGGCATGAAACTTTCCGTATGCGTATGGCTGCGATGAGCGGCAGCAAGATGCCCTATGGCATGGATGGGGACGGACTCAAGAAACGATTTGGTATGCAGATTGTGCCGGGCGATCAGCACAGGAAATTTGCGGAGCGTTACAACATCGATGTGAACAAGCTGATCACCAGAACGCAGATTCCCACGTTCATCAACGTGGGGTATGTGTTCTGCACCACACAGGAAATTCTGGAACTGGAATTCACAAAAATGCTGGAGATGGATATGCGTTTCCGCAAGTGTCAGCGGTGCGGAAAGTATTTCATCATGAAGGGCAACTATGATACGAAGTTCTGTGACCGTGTGGCAGAGGGCGAAACCAGAAGCTGTCAGGAGCTGGCGGCGCAGGAACGATACAAACAGAAGGTCGCAGATAATGCTGCACTGCCCATTTACAGCAAGTACTACAAGCGGTACGCTGCAAGAGTGAAAGTCCGCCAGATCAAGGAGGCGGACTTTAAGAAGTGGAAGTTTCAGGCTTTGGTGAAACGGGATGAGTGTACCAATGGAATCATTACCGTGGAGGAGTTTGTGGAATGGTTGGAGAGGTGTTTTCCGAATAGGGGGAGGAGGTGAACTGTCGATCACACATAATAATTTGCATTTGCTGATGCAGTGTATTTTTACTTGCAAACTACTGACACAAGAACACTCCGCAAATCTGTTGTTCAGATCTGCGGAGTGTTTTATTGTTAGTATGTACATGGATACAGCTAGATGGTAATCTGGCGGCAAAAAAGAGGGTGGTAGGTATTGAAAAAGTCACATCTGTATGGTATAATAAGAGTATTAGCATTATCAGGGAGTGAACACAATGCAAAAACCGCTAACATGCGTGGAAATATGTGCGGGAGCTGGAGGACAGGCACTCGGTCTGGCGATGGCTGGGTTTGTCCATGTCGCACTTATAGAATACGAAGAAGAATACTGTGCTGCATTAAGAGCAAACAGACCCGAATGGAATGTGATATGCACAGATGTACATGATTTTGATGGGAACCCATATAAAGGAGTAGATCTGCTGGCGGGAGGCGTTCCATGTCCTCCATTTTCGATAGCTGGAAAGAAACTCGGTGCTGATGATGAGAGAGATCTGTTTCCTGAAGCAATCAGATTGATTGGTGAAATATGCCCTCGTGCTGTTATGCTTGAGAATGTACGAGGATTTTTAAGCCCAGAATTCAACGATTACCGTGAGCATATATTAGATGAAATCAGAAAACTTGGATATATCCCTCAAATCAAGCTATTGAATGCATCTGATTATGGTGTCCCTCAATTGCGTCCCAGGATTGTGATCGTTGCTATTCGTAATGATCAAAAATGTAAATTCT
This sequence comes from Oscillospiraceae bacterium, assembly GCA_045546475.1. Classification (GTDB taxonomy): domain Bacteria; phylum Bacillota; class Clostridia; order Oscillospirales; family Ruminococcaceae; genus UBA3855. The sequence continues at coordinate 10,838 of JAZQCT010000059.1, read as the reverse complement.
CATATCCAGAAGCCTATTCTGAACCGGCTCCTACTGTTGGTGAGACATTGTATGATCTTATGAAGGAAAACGGGTGGAGTGGTGCTAAAAAGTGGGCTAAGACGGCTTCCAGAATTGCTCCAACACTTGTTGGAGGCTCAAAAAAACATGGAGGCCCTGACTTGGGACCAACCCGTGCAAGAAAAGCATGGGCTGAACTAGGCGTTGATGGCTGCGGTATTGCAAATGATGCACCGGCAGAAGATTTTGAAGGTATGCCACGTCTTACAAGCAGGATGATGGCACGAATTCAGGGCTTTCCGGATACATGGAGTTTTGGTAAGAAAAAGACCTGCGCCTGCCGTATGATCGGCAATGCGTTCCCCCCTCCAGTTGCCAAGGCAGTAGGAGTAAAAATAAAGGAGTGTTTGCAGAATGAATGCTTTGATTTCGAAAGCTAGATTCAACTTTCACAAGAAGCTATTTGAATCTAATACGTTAACATTGACTTCTGCTGGAGTCGCTTCAAATGCGGACACAAGCAGCAGAGCATCTAAAGCAATTTCTAGCCGTATTGTAGGAATTCTTGTTGAAGAACAGGGACATGTCGCAAATACTGTTGATAAAATATCCGGGCAGACACTTGGAAAACAGTTTGAAACGCTTACAATGGAGTTCTTGCGTGATACATTTCCTAAACTGCAAAACCTTCGCCCTGGAACATGGACGATTCTTCAGCTTGGTAATAATAACAAACTTAAAACAAGCGATTTCGCACAATATGAACATCTCGCCTATCTTAGTGCATTAACATCCGAAAATGCGCAGCTTGCCGCAGCACTTGGAAATGATTACCTAGTAGCACCAGATGTAGTGATATATCGTGATACATATGAAGATGCAGATATCAATGTAAATGAGATTATTGTGGACGATGAAATTTGCCAAATGACAGATATCCGTAAAGCAAATGGTGGAAAACCTATTCTTCATGCAAGCGTATCTGCAAAGTTCACAATGAGAAGTGACCGCGCTCAAAACAGCCGTACAGAGGCATTAAATTTGATCCGTAACAGAAAAGGACACCTTCCTCATATTATCGTAGTTACTGCAGAACCTATGCCAAATAGAATTGCATCACTTGCATTGGGTACAGGCGATATTGACTGTGTCTATCATTTTGCATTGTATGAACTAATTCGAGCTGTAAGGGAGGTTGGCTCAGAAGATGCCGTTGAGACACTGATGACGTTAGTAAAGGGAAAGCGTCTAAAGGATATCTCAGATATGTCTCTTGATTTAACAGTATAATAGCACTCATATTCGGATGAATTACATGAACCAACAAGCCTCGCCGGATTGGCGGGGCTTCTGCTTTGTTGCTATATGCGCGTTATTTGACGTTTGCACCTTATCAGTCTGACGAGACTGGGCTTTATTATAAGATGTTGATTATCTTATGTTGTACATCTTATCAAAATTCTCTGCCGTATTTTTTATAAGAATACACACCTCTGTTTGCGAGAACACGTTTGATTTCTGTGCAAAAAACATATTCTTATTAGTACTCTTTTTCATCAACCGATGCAATAAAGTCAGATTTCGTTTCTGCCGTTCACTAAGAGTTCCTATCATCGAAACAACTTCTTCCACGGTAACGCAATTGGCGAACGTGAAGAACGATGCCATGATGCCAGCCACGATATCACACAGTTGCAGCCATTTTGAAACGTGCGATTTTTCAAAGCGGAAAGATGCTCGATTAAACAAATATTCTCCATTTATAGGTGTGCTCTCCAGCACTTCTTGTACTTCGGATATCTCATCAAAAATATGCGTGCTGCCTTGGAAGATTCCCATTCTCGACATGTAATCAGCGGCAAATCCATCGATTAGCACATGATCCTCATTGTCAACAAGAAACGGCAGATATCCCCTTTTACCAGATGATTTAAGCTCCTGGCGCAGGAATTCCAACAAAAATTCATCTTCAACATCATCCGGAATGATGTTTTCAATCCAGTCCACCATTGCAAAACAATAACCTTTGATATGGCTGGAGTCGATATTGGGATATTTGTATTGAGCTAAAAGCGGAAGAATGTATTCCTTATCACGTTTCGCGTATTTGAAAAGTACATTTTTGATTTCGTTGTGATAAATCTGGACCGACAAAACAGAATCTACGATATCTACCAGCGAATGGTAGAGTAGGTTGATTGCACTCCAATGGATATACAGATTGTCTGTCGACAGTATATCAGTCAGCACCGATTCAACTTTGGCAGAATCCAACGCATGTAAGAATTTATATGCTCCTTCAGGAACTTTTCCAATCAGATGCTTCAGTTTTACATCGGTAACGGATTTCTGCAATTGTAGCTTTGAAAAAATAGTATCAACATCTATCGGTGGTTCTGTACCTTCAAATGCGACGCCAGCCAAAACGTAGTCCTCTGTGTAATCAACATTCAAATTGCCGGCTGTATCTTTGAATTTGAATTTTAAACAGTTATTGCTCTCGTCATAGTACATTGTGTAATGATTGAAAATGCCATCTAAAAAACAAAGGACATTCTCGTCATCAACATCCGAGAAATCACCAATAAACCAGTTTATCACGCGATAGGATATGGAATTATCCAATGCCCACTGTATAAACTCTGTATCAATGATTCCTTTATGGGCATTATTGTAGTGTGCCACTAGTGTTAACTCTCGCTGGATTTCTGCGTTTTCGTTTGCAAACGCCGGAAATTCAGCTGTTGTCAATGGGCGATTGGAAATATTAAGCATGCGCAATCCTCCCTGAAAAATCATATTTTTGGAATACCGCCGATTACGTCTTCATATAATTATAGATGGAGGTGGACAGATGAAATTATACACCGTAACAATTCGTGGATATAAATACTATTTTTCAGGTGATCTAACGCCTGAAGTCATCAACGCTAGCGAGAAGTTCTGTCTTAAATTGGAAAGGGACGGAAAATCTGTTAATGCGGCTGCGCTGTTTGAGCGTTTAATAAACTATATTACTTCAGAACTGAGAGTTCCTGTAAGACCAGTAAATGTAGAACACATTTTTCGAATTAATTATTGACTTTTCGTTTATATTGTATTTATTACGCTGTCATCGATTTTAAAAGCCTCTTGCAGGATACGTGTTGAAAACTTTCTGTATTGGCTGGATGTGTATGGAAATTTTTCTTTAGAAAAGTCGAAATTCCAACCATTAAACACGCCATTGTAAAAAGCGAAATCCTGCACGCCATTGACGCTCAGTTGTCTAGTTAATGCAATAATAAAACCATTGATCGCAATAACAGACAGTAATTTAGAGGATTCGTCATCCCACTGAGTCCGAAGATTTTTCTTTATTGCACCAAAATAGTTACGTAAAGTTGCATCGCAATATTTTACATATTCTTCGATTGCATTGTTTTCCATCGCAAGGAGCGCATCCTTATCGCCGCCCCAGTATGTAAATAGGCTCTGTCGTCCTTCGGCTGGGTTTACGGTAACTAAATACCTCAACGCAAAACGAACGATGGATGCGGTTTTTATCTTGCCTTCGTCCAGAGTGGAAATCTGCAACAGATTCTGGAATACCCCTTGTTTATTAAGTTTTTCAATCACAAATTGTGCAATACTTTCGTCAGCAATGGGATTCTGAATGCGCTTTATTTGCAGCAGCACGTTCTGTGGGACAAGTTTTGCGTTAGAGTTAATATCTACAAAAATCTCACTCTGAATGCGTGCACGTTCCGCTTCACTCATTTCTGGCGGAAATACTAACCCTGTCACAAGCAGATGAAGCTGTTTTCTTAGTTCAGCAATTGTACGTTCCTGCTTGGAATCAACACCACTTTCGTAGTGTGCAAAAATCCGGTGCTGTCCATCAATTACGCATATGCTGTTCATCTCTTTAGGGAATGTCAACGTGCAGTTGCCTTCCAAATCGCCTATTTCATCGATTGTTTTATAATGGCGTTCTTCGTCGCAAAAGCGGACACTATCAGGAAGACCAACGATGATATTGTTATAGAACGCCTCTCCCTTTGACTCCAGAAAAGAGCGAATCCCTTTGATTTTACTTTTTTCAATCAATCTCTGGTACAACCATATGGAATCAGACCAATTATCTTTACGCAAAACATAGCATGTGTTTAGCAAATCTTCTGCCGACATCATGAAAGATACAATTCTCACATTGTTTTTTAATCCTGTAAAGGATTTTGGGTAAATAATTGGTGCAGTTATTTCTGCACTTTCTTTAGAACTGACTACTGGTCCGATATCTGCGTTCCGGATGCCGAGGAAACGGAAAATTTCCTTGCGTGCCGATCGCTTAATGCACTGCACAATCCACTGAAAATAGTTTAGCGTTTTCGGTTGAACAAAAGTGAGCTCAGAGAATAGTTTGTAGTCATCATCTGACAAAGTGACTTCTTCCTTGGAAATATATAGTGCGAACGCTTTTATGCGTTTACTATCATATTGACGAAACATTTTTTCTTTATCTGGAAACATCTTAACCAAGTTGTTTATAAAAAGATTCAAATCACCTTTTATTTGAGCGAACGCTTCATTTTTCGTTCTGATATGATCACGGATATTTGTCGTTTTAATCGTATCCTCACAAATCAGCCAAATATTCTCATAGATAAACAATGCATCGACTTCAACCTTTCGATGGCCGATATACATCTCTTGATCATTTGTTGGAATGTACTGGAATCCTGCTTCGGTGAATGTTTTTATAATTTTGTTCTTAAAGGATCGTTTTGTGCGTTTTTCCAGTTGTTCTTCCGTCAAAACTCGTTTCTTCGTAGTTTTAGCGATTTTTTTACCCTTTTTAAGTTTCCTCATCGTGAACCTCCCTTGCAATACGAAATTCTTCCGGTAATTTTGCTACAGCTGCATTTTTATTTGGTTGTATTACAGGTTTGTCTTCGCGCACTTTTGCATCACCATTTGCAGCTTCTTTTAGCCGTTCAACTGAAATATCATAATATGTATTCACAAGTTCTGAACCTGCAAACCGTCTACCTTCGATGAGTGCAGCAACCCCCGTCGTTCCTGATCCCATAAATGGATCTAATATTAGTGCACCAGGTTTGGTAAGTGCTCTAATCAATCTCTGCGGAATGGCAACAGGGAATTGACAAGGATGTCCTGTCTTTTCGATATGTTTCGCTTTAACATTTGGGATATCCCAAACATCCGAAGGATTCTTTCCAAGAGGGTTACCACTAAGTTGCCCTTTGTTAGGGCCTCTGTATGATCTTTTACCAGGATATTTCTGGGGAACACGAATGGCGTCAAGGTTGAACAGTGTCTGTTCGCCCTTAGTGAACCACATTATTGTTTCATGCCGACCACTAAATCTTTTTGTACTGTTCAGCCCATGCCCAAATGTCCAGATGATGCGATTTCTAAGAATAAACGGATATTCACGATCCTCACTGAGCGAGGTGAAGATATCGTAGATAATATAGTCCAGAGGGATCATACATTTATCAGAAATGTGGTAACCAACCTGCCAGCATATACTTCCTCCCGGCTTAATAATCCGATATAGCTCGTCGAATATATTGGTGTGTTGTGCTCGAAATGTTTTAATATCATCATGTGGGTCTTCATAGGCCTTACCTATACAATATGGCGGTGATGTGATCACCAAGTCTACTGATTCATCAGGTAATCTTCTAAGAAGATCAATGCAATCACCGTTATATAACGTAACTCGATTGCTTTCTTTATAATTCTTATATATGCGCATTTTTCCGATGCACCTCCTATCTCCATCACCGAATAAATGAACATGATTAAGACCTAACCAATAAAAAGTCCACTCAGATTTATCCGTGAGTGTTCCCCGATCATTTTGAAAACAATTGTTACTAGATCAAATTTTTTTGAAAAAGTCTACATCAATCTCATACGTTGTAATGGGCTTAACCCCAATTCCGTATTCAGCGATCTTGTTCATAAATTCTTCGCCATCAATAAGATCAATTTGCTGTTTTCCAGGATTAGATGCTTCTTCTTTGGCTGCTTTTGAGAAAGAACCAGTTGTGATCATTACCCCTTTTTCGATATCCGTTGTTAAAGAACCTCTAAAATCTCGGATTTCACTTGCGCCCACTAAGCCCTTATATCTTTTACACTGAAAAGCAACATTAAAGCTGAAAATGCCATTGATTCGCAATTTGCCAGTACCATCAATCCCACCATCTCCTGATTTTTTTGTGACCTCTACCTGTGTAAAACCGCATTCACGAAGTACTCGTTGTGATAATCTTTCGAAAGCATACGGATCCATATGCTGCAGAACATCCGCCAATTGCTCTCTCCAAGGCTTTATCTCATCTGGATATTCAGCATAATCATTTGAAGGATCGTTGTCTTCGGGAACATCCTCAACAGCGGTGTGTGAAGGGAGTATAGGTGCTATATTGTCTCTACGCTTACGATTTTCTTCCAGTACGGCATCAACGATCTTTTTTGAATCGAGACTATCTACTAATACATAATCAGGTCTGATTGACCAAACTCCTCTGGCGCTATTTTCTATAACACCATACTGTCTAAGGTAAGTTCTCGCCCAATCTGCCTGATACGATAATTCGGATTTATTCGTCCGTCCTTTGTGTTGAATATCAGCCACTTCGTCCGGAATATTCATATCCAAGATAATTTGATCTAGTATCTCGTCGTTCTTTCCAGAACCGCCAAGTTTTTTTAATGCTATAAAAGTAGGAACTATGAGTTGTGTATATCTAGGTATACGTTTATCAATTTTTTGTCTCATTACTGCCTCCTTAAAATGCATCACATAAAATTCCGCTTTATTTCAACAACTTCTTATATATGCCTTATCGGACAACCGCCCTGCAATTCTGAATCTGATTATCAAATGTTACAATAGGCACACGAAGACTATACTAATAATATCCATTATATCACGAAATTCCAAATATTTCAAGGTAAATTGAATTATTTCAGCAATTTTCACGAATCTATGAGACAATTTCTGATTGCCCAAGCCTTGTTCGAAGTCGTACTATTATCCATCTTATGCGTATGTGAATATGTACCGCCCAAGCAGGTGCTTTCACATCTCAAAATCAATTTGCCTCTCTTCGAAAATCCACCCTCACCAACGCCTTCCCATTCGGCAGGATTTCAGTCTCCCGCAGGATTTCAACATACCCAATCTCCTCCATCGCCGCAGCAAGCGCTTTTTCCTCCACCTGATGGTGAATAGCATCCAGCCCGTCAAATGCATGGAGATAGGGCGAATCCGAGACCCAGCTATTCTCATCCATATTGATCTGAATCACACAGGACACATATTCGGGTGCCGACTGCAGCACAGCTTTCCGGAATGCCTCATACCCGATGTATTCAATCAGGAGATTGGCGATCAAAAGCTCTGCCTGCGGCAGTCGTTCCGCATCCTGTACCAGATCCAGATGCAGCAGCGTCAGCACATCCGACAGATCGGTATATCGCTCGGACACCGCACTCAGGTATGCTTCATTGACATCCACACCATAAACAGTGCGATACTTTTCCGTCCGGATATGCTCCAGTCCATTGCCACCTGCAACACCGAGCACCATTGCTGTTTCGACCGGATACGCCTCGAACTGCTCCTTCATAATGGCATTCATCGTCTGAAGCTGCCGGACAGAATCCAGACGCATATGATTTTCGTAATCATTGAGCCGTATTCCTTCCCATGGATTGGACATCACATTCTCCTCCGAAATCAAAATGATTCACTCATGCGGATACACATAAAACCGCATCTCACCTTCGCTCTCCCTGGCATAGGAAGCATTCAGCTCTGTGAGCCTGCCCTTTGCCCAGGCTGCATTTTTGCGTTCCCAATTGGTGGGATTGTCCTCATATTCCCAGATCGTCGCCATGTAGAGCTTGGCAGTCACGCCGAGCTTCTGCGCGTAGTATTTCAGTTTTTCGTAGTCAGCAATAATATCGTGATGCGGTGTGAACCCCGCTTTGTATTTGATTTCGATGACGGCAAGGCACTCGGTCACGTCATTGCCCCAGTATTTCGACGGAGCATTCATATCCACACGAGCAATGACCATATCCGGACGGCAGCCTGTGCCTTTGAATTTGTCATCCGTGAATTCTGTGAAAATGCGGACATCATTGTATTCAAACACCGTCCCGAGCTTGCTGCGAAGATGAAAGTACAGTGCATTTTTCAGCGTATCTTCTTTGAGGAGCCAGCCGCATTCGTAGTCGGATTTGATTTCATTCTCCCAGATGTCCACGATCGTCCTGTCAATCAATTTCACAAGTTCTTTGGTCTGCATACCACTCATCTCCCATTGTGCCGATCCGTTTCCCATTGCTGATGCAGCAGATACCACTTCTCGCTGTGTGTGCCCAAAGCTCCGATCTGTCGGGGATGGGCAAGAGGCAGCACTTCAATGATTCTGTCACGGATTCGAACTGAAACAGTATTGCCGTATCCATAACGTTCTGTAAATTCCTGCAGCGAGGAGAAATCCACCTCAGCCACACGCTTCAGATATTGTGCGATCGGAATATCGCCAAGCAGAACAAGCAGCGGTGCCTGTGATTTCATAAGCTCATCCGTGATTTCGGCTGCACGCTTTTCATCACAGAAACTGGTCGGACGGTTCGGAATTGTCACGGGATTCAGTCCGTATTCTTCGATCAGGGGATTGTATCGTTCACGAATCGCCTTTTCCTGACTTGTGTTCAACCGGGTTTCCGGCAGCAGATCGCAGAGCCATGCATCCTTGCGGGTGAATCCGAGTGGTGCAAGAATCTGCTCATCGAGCACCTTTGCAGATGGCCCGTTCAGCTGACGGCTTGCAGGAATCAGTTCACCAAGCGCAGCAGGAATTTTGATCCGATCAATGATCCGCTTTGCTTCTTCGGGATTGCCGTCCCAGAAAATTCTCGGTTCACTGGCAACAGCAAGTGCCTGACAGATGGTCTTGTTTCCTTTCTTCCACTTTGCGTGTACCGCACTTGCGTAAACGCCCAGCACGAATACACGTTTTGGGGAACGGTCTTCCTGTACGAGTCTGTGTACCTTTTCTCCGAATGGGTATTGCATTTCTTTCACCTTCCTGCGGATTATTTTTATTATCATAATTATAGCATATCGGGAAGAAAACTGCAATATGGGGGCGAAATCTGTTGGCTGCTTTTATCGGCAAAAATACAAGATGTTTCGGAAGAGAAATCCAACGTTTTTTGCCGATAACGACAAAAGGGGTGTCCAAAACGGACACCCCTTTCAGGATTACTCAAGTTAGGGTATTGTGTTTTTGATCTGTGAGTGATATAATAAAAGGGGTAATCCATCAGAATTTTTGTAAGAGAAAATGAGGACGAGAAGCATGTTCAAAGAATACTATGAAAAACTCCTGCAGCAGTTGTCCCTTGATTTCAACTGCACTCCAGCAGATCTTCAGGCGAAGGAGAATATCATCACAGTCTCAAAATTGAATGAGGGCAGAAGGAACTACAGCCCTGATAAACCCTTTCTACAAATGGTGACGCTTGGCAGAAACACTGTCATTATGGCGGACGAATGCCTGCACGAGTTTCTGTATGGTTGGAGCAAGGATGCAGAGGGACACCGCCTTTTTGAATTTGGGAAACTCACTGAACTGAATGAAGAACTAAAGCGGTACGGCTATCAGATGGCTCCGACACATCATATGTTCCTGCCTTGCCGCAATGTTGAGGCAGAAGAACGCTATCAGGTGAAGTGGCTTTATGATGACGAGATCAGTCCGTTCTACGGCAATCCGCAGTTTCCGAATGCAATCGCTTTTCCGATACCTTGTCCTGTGCGGCCGGACAGAATCGTTGCCATTGCTGTCGATGGAGATACCATTATGGGTATGGCAGGTTGTTCGGAGGATGCACCGCATTGGCAGCAGATCGGAATCGATACGCTTCCGGAATACCGTTCAAAGGGAATTGGCTCCTATCTTGTGACGCTGCTGAAGAACAAAATCATTGAAATGGGTGACGTTCCCTTCTATGGCACTGCAGCTGCGAATATTCAGTCACAAAATATCGCCATCAACAGTGGATTTAAGCCAGCTTGGGTGGAAACAGAAGCGATGAAGATTGGAGAAGACAACTGACAACCTTAAATTTGTCGAACAATTTCTATATCTTAGCCGCACCCCACCACAAGTGCGGCTTTTCTTCACACAAAAACCCTCCCTAACTCATCGAGGCGGGTATTGTGTTTTCAGTTTGTGTGTGGTATAATGAAAGGGATAATAAATCGAAATTTGAAAGAATCGTTGATGGAGGTATCATAGATGATTGAAATAAGAGATTGTGATGATTTTGAAGCTGCTAAAGAACTAATCTTGGAGTATTCAAAAATAAAAGGTGCAGAATCTTGCTTTGTATCTCTTGATAAAGAACTGGCAGATCTCGAAGGGTTTTATCGTGATGGAGCTTTGCTACTTGGGTATGACGAAAAAAAGCCTGTTGCTACAATTGCAATCAAGAGGACAGGAGATCATACAGCAGAGGCCAAGCGTTTATTCATTAAACCGGAATGCAGAGGACGGGGGTTTGCAAGATCTATGCTGAATGCCATGTTGGATAAATGCCGCAAGTTGGGTATTGAGGAAGTTTGTTTCACTACAAAGCCTGAAGTAATGAGAATAGGCTATGCATTGTATAAGAAGATGGGATTTGAAGAACTTGAAAATAACGAAGGAACGGTATTAATGAGAATGATACTTCATTAAGTATGAGATTATACGCACTATTTCTGATTGATCGAACCCTTTCTATACCCCAGCCGCACC
>JAZQCT010000058.1:0-12776 GCA_045546475.1 Oscillospiraceae bacterium | reverse complement strand
TCAATTTTCCTTTGTCGGGCCTTTCCTAATTTGCCCCCCCCCCCTGCCCCCTCCAAGAGGGAGGGGGATTTTGGGGCGGTGCTGCCACCGCCTCCGCCAAAGGCTATCGCCTTTTGAAACCGTTTTTATCTATTATATTTGGGGATTAGTATTAGCCCCGCTGTTTCCTGTACTGTCCGGGGGTCATGCCGTATTTCTTCTTGAAGCTCCGGGTAAAATAGGAGAGATTTTCAAAACCGGACTGCATTGCCGCGTCGAGGATCGTTCCCTGTGATGTCAGCAGAATACGGGAGGCTGCTTCCAGGCGGTACTCATTGAGATAGGCAATAAAGCCCATCCCCATCATTTCCTTGAAGAATTTCATGAAATAGGACTTGCTGTAAAAGCACTGCCCGGCGATCTCCTCAATTGTGATCGGCTCCTGGTAATGCTGTTCCACATAGGAGAGTACTGTCTTGATCTTCTCCAGCGGTCTGCGGTCGCTCCGTTCCTCCGGGAACTGCCCGCAGGATGAAAGGAACTGGTACATCATCTGGAAAAGCAAGCCCTTGACTGCAAGCTGGTAGCCGCGCGGACGGGCATCACAGAGCTGATCCGCCTGTGCGATCAGCTCCGTAAGACGCGCGTCATGCAGAACCGGAACAGCACGCAGACTGCCGCTGCACAGCGGCTGAAGAAAGCGGTCACTGCAAGGGTCCTGCCCGGCAGAACGGAGCAGCGCGGGCTTGAACAGAATATTCTCATACTCCATGGTACAATCCGCTTTCTGGCTGACGGAATGGAGCTGACCGCTGAATACAAAGACGGCATCTCCGGCGCATACCTTATAGTCGGTCAGGTCAACGGAAACGATGCCCTCCCCTTTTTTGATGACAATGATCTCGATCTCCTCGTGCCAATGTGTCTTGACAGATGGAAAATCCAGTGGGATCGTGCAGAGGTAGACATTGTAGGGGAAATCCGCCGGTGTATGGTCGATCTCCTCATGATAGCCCGCGTATTGTTTGTGATCCAAAACTACTTCCCCTTTCTCAAAAAAGATAGTATTGTGCAAAAATAAAAACAGCATACTGCAAGATATTTATGCCCCGATGGTGGTATAATACAAACATAGAAAAAATATTCCACACAAAGGAGTTATGCATATGAAGCTTACAGAGATCATGCAGTCCGCATACGGCAAGTCCCTTTCCGGCTGCACCAACGAAGAAATCTACTGCGCCCTGCTCAGAGAGACCAACCGTCTGGCAGAGGAAAAGCAGGCGGCACCGCAGAAGAAGAAGCTCTACTACATTTCTGCGGAGTTCCTGATCGGCAAGCTGCTGTCCAATAATCTCATCAACTTGGGCATCTATGACGATGTGAAAGCCCAGCTTACAGAAGCCGGCAAAAGCATCACAGAGATCGAGGAGCTGGAGAATGAACCCTCCCTCGGCAACGGCGGTCTTGGCAGACTGGCGGCATGTTTCCTCGACTCCATCGCAACGCTCGGTCTGAACGGTGACGGTGTGGGTCTGAACTATCACTTCGGTCTGTTCCGTCAGGTGTTCGAGAAGAATGCACAGACTGCACAGCCCGATCCGTGGATCACGGAATGCAGCTGGCTGACCAGAACGGATGTGACCTATCCGGTCAGATACCGCGGTCTTGAGGTCACAGCAAGAATGTATGACATCAACGTGACCGGCTACGGCAATACCACCAACAAGCTGCATTTGTTCGATGTGGAGAGCGTGGATGAATCCATTGTCAAGGACGGCATTGACTTTGACAAGGAGGACATCGCCAAGAATCTGACGCTGTTCCTCTATCCGGACGACAGTGATGACGCGGGCAGACTGCTGCGCATCTACCAGCAGTATTTCATGGTTTCCTGTGCAGCACAGCTCATTCTCTCCGAAGCAGAGGCAAAGGGCTGCAAACTCCATGACCTGCGGGATTATGCAGTCATCCAGATCAACGACACTCACCCGACCATGGTCATTCCGGAGCTGATCCGCCTGCTCATGGAGCGCGGTATGACGATGGCAGAGGCAATTGCAGCCGTGGACGGCTGCTGTGCGTACACGAACCACACCATCCTTGCAGAGGCTCTGGAAAAGTGGCCGATGGCATATCTGGAAAAGGCTGTTCCCCAGCTCGTGCCGATCATCGAGGTGCTGGATAACCGCATCCGCAGAAGGTTCGATGACAAGTCCCTGTATATCATTGACAAGGACGAGCGCGTGCATATGGCACACCTGGACATTCACTACTGCTACAGCGTCAACGGCGTGGCATCCCTGCACACGGACATTCTCAAGGAAAATGAGCTGAACAATTTCTATGAGATCTATCCGGAGAAGTTCAACAACAAGACCAACGGCATCACCTTCCGCCGCTGGCTGCTGCACTCCAATCCGGAGCTGACGGAGTTGATTGCCTCCCTCATTGGCGACGGCTTCAAGAAGGATGCCATGGAGCTGAAGAAGCTTGCAGAATTTGCCAAGGATAAGGATGTGCTTGCAAAGCTCCTCGCCATCAAGGAAGGCAAGAAGGCTGATCTGAAGGCATTTCTCCAGCGGACACAGGGTATTTCCATCAACGAAAATTCCATCTTTGACATTCAGATCAAGCGTCTGCACGAATACAAGCGTCAGCAGCTCAACGCCCTCTACCTGATCCACAAGTATCTGGAGATCAAGGACGGCAAGAAGCCCTCCACCCCGATCACTGCCATTTTCGGCGCAAAGGCAGCACCGGCGTATATCATTGCACAGGACATCATCCACCTCATCCTCTGCCTGCAGGAGCTGATCGCGAACGATCCGGAGGTCAGCCCGTACCTGAATGTGGTCATGGTAGAAAACTACAATGTTACCAACGCAGAAAAGCTGATCCCGGCATGTGACATCTCCGAGCAGATCTCCCTTGCCTCCAAGGAAGCCAGCGGCACGGGCAACATGAAGTTCATGCTCAACGGCGCAGTGACTCTCGGTACGGAGGACGGCGCGAACGTGGAGATCCACGAACTGGTGGGCGACGAAAATATCTATATCTTCGGTGACCTGAGCGATACCGTGGTGGAGCGTTATGCAGACGAGAGCTACTGCGCGAAGGACTACTACAAGAAGAACAAGGATATTCAAAAAGCCGTGGACTTCATTACCGGCAAGCAGATGCTCGCACTCGGTGATGAGGAACGTCTGACACGCCTGTCCAAGGAGCTGATCGGCAAGGACTGGTTCATGACCTTCCCCGACTTTGATGATTATGTCAAGACCCGCGAAAAGGCATATGCTGACTATGAGAACCGCATGGAATGGGCAGAAAAGATGCTCATGAACATTGCCATGGCTGGTTACTTCTCCTCTGACAGAACGATCGCGGAATACAACAGCGACATCTGGAAGCTGTAATTTCCTCCTGATATTGCCCCTCTTCGGAGGGGCAATATTTTATTGAAGCGGAATGCAGCTGTGACGCTCGATCAGTTTATGCGGAACAATGATCTTCGTTGCCAGCAGATTCGGGTTCTCAATATGATTGATGACCTGTGAAGCGGCTTCAATACCGAGCTGTACGGAATTGATGTCGATGGAGGTCAGCGGCGGTGAGGTCAGTCTTGCAAACAGCGAATTATTGAACGAAATGATCGAAAGATCTTCTGGGATGCGCAGACCCATTTCCATACAGGCGCGCTCCAGCGCAACGGCAAAGAGATCGTCGCTCACAAGAATTGCTGTTGGTCGGTTCTCTCTCGCAAGCAGTGCATGGACGGCGGCAGAATGTTCCTCCGGAATAAACGGCAGTTCGATGATATTTTCGGGATTCACTGCCATACTATGATTGAGAAGTGCAAGCTGGTAGCCGGATCGGCGGTCCGCTGAAAACATCAGGCTGCTGTCACTGCCAAGATAGGCGATATTCGTGTGACCGAGCTGCAGCAGGTACTCTGCTGCCTCCTGTGCTGCAAGCACATTATCATTGTCCACATAGACCGTCTGGTTGGCAAAGCGGTATGCCTTTCCGATGACCACATACAGAAGTCCCTCATTATAGAGATAATCCATGATGGGATCCTCCTGCTTGGAATAGGTCACGATAAAGCCATCCACCCTGTTGGTCTTCACAAGATCACTCACAGCACTGAGGATCTCGGCTTCATCCTGTCCGGTGATGACGGTATTCATATAATGGTGCTGACTGCAGAACTGGCTCACGCCGCGGATCACCTCTAGATGGAATGCATTTTCAAAGGATTCCTTCGGGGACGGCGGCAGAATGATGCCGATGGTCTTGGTTTCTGCGGACTCACTGCCCGGACTCTGGAAATTCGGTTCATAGCCAAGCTCCTCCATCGCCCGGCGTACCTTTTCCTTTGTCTCGCGGCTGATGGACGGGTGATTCTTGCAGACGCGCGATGCAGTCGAGGGGGATACGCCTGCAAGTGCTGCAACATCCTTCAATGTAACTGACATGGATCATGCCTCCTTATACTAATCCTCATCCCAATAAAGAATCGAGGATATGCAATATTGCTACTTCTATTATACACATTTTCCATGCAATTGTCAACCGCATCGTGCAATTCATGTAATTAAGAGTGCAAATTTTATGCAATCAAAGCTTCTTCATCTTCAACCATTTGTTAAAATGCACAATTCCGATTCAATACATTTGTGAAGGCATTACAAAGTTGCGTGTTTTTCCGAAATATTTTCAGAAATCTATTGCAATTTCTATGCAAATGTTGTATAATTATTGCATAAGGTAACGAAGCTGTTGCATGAAACAAATGCAACAGAATACAAAAAGGAGGTCATACTATGACAAGCAAGGTAAACAGCACCCTCCGCGTCGTATCCCCTCTGAATGGTACGGCAGCGGCATTGGAACAGGTGCCGGATCCGGTATTCTCGGAAAAGGTACTCGGCGACGGCTGTGCCGTGATCCCGTCGGACGGAAAGATCTATGCACCCGTGGACGGTGAAATCTCATCCATTGCGGAAACGAATCATGCCTACGGTTTTACAGGTGACAATGGTCTGGAGATCCTGGTACACTTTGGACTGGAAACGGTTGCCCTGAAGGGCGAGGGCTTCACGCCGCATGTAAAGGTCGGCGACCGTGTGAAAGCCGGCGATCTCGTGGCAGAAGTGGATATTGCCCTTCTCAGATCCAAGGGGATCAACCTCATTACACCTGTTATCATCTGTGACGGCGCAGACGATATGGATATGCTGGTGGAATCCGGCAGCGTCAGGGCGGGCAGCTCCGTGCTGATCTCCCTTGGCAGTGAAGCGGCGGCAGAGATCCCTCCACCCGCTGCGGAAGCTCCTGCGGAGAAAAAGAAGAAATTCCGCTTTAATTTTGACACGCTCCAGAAGCTCGGCAAGGTACTCATGGTCGTGATCGCCGTGATGCCGGCGGCAGGTCTGATGATCAGCCTTGGCAAGCTGGTCGCGATGGCAGGCGGCGATATTGCCGCAGTGACCACAGTGGGCAGTGTTATGGAGAACATCGGCTGGGCGATCATCAGCAATCTGCACATTCTCTTTGCAGTCGCCATCGGCGGCTCATGGGCAAAGGAACGCGCCGGCGGTGCATTTGCGGCATTGATCGCGTTCATCCTCATCAATAATATCACCGGTGCCATCTTCGGCGTGACGAACGATATGCTCAGCACTGCCGGTTCCGTGGTGCATTCGCTGTTCGGGCAGGAAATGCTGGTGGAAAACTACTTCACCTCCGTGCTTGGAAATCCCGCGCTGAATATGGGTGTGTTTGTGGGCATCATTTCGGGCTTTGTGGGCGGTATTGTTTATAACAAGTACTACAATTTCCGCAAGCTTCCCGACGCGCTCTCCTTCTTCAACGGCAAGCGTTTTGTGCCGCTGGTGGTCATCCTCTGGTCGGTCATCGTTTCCCTTGTGCTTGCAGTTGTATGGCCGCTGATCCAGTCCGGTATCAATTCCTTCGGTATCTGGATCGCAAATTCTTCTGAAACCTCCCCCATTCTTGCACCGTTTATTTACGGTACACTGGAGCGTCTGCTGCTGCCGTTCGGTCTGCACCACATGCTCACCATCCCGATGAACTATACCTCCTTCGGCGGCACCTATGAGATCCTCACCGGTGCGAATGCAGGAACGACTGTATTTGGTCAGGATCCGCTGTGGCTTGCCTGGATCACAGACCTCATCAATTTCAAGAATGCCGGCGATATGGCATCCTATGAGGAGCTGATGGCAACCGTCATCCCGGCACGCTTCAAGGTCGGTCAGATGATCGGTGCAACGGGTCTGCTGCTGGGCTTTGCACTGGCGATGTACAAGCGTGTGGACGCAGATAAGCGCAAAAATTACCGTTCCATGTTCATTTCCACGGCACTTGCCGTATTCCTCACAGGCGTGACAGAGCCGATCGAGTTCATGTTCATGTTCTGCGCACTTCCCCTCTATCTGGTCTATGCTGTGCTGCAGGGCTGTGCATTTGCACTCTCCGGCATCATTGACCTGCGTCTGCATTCCTTTGGCAATCTGGAATTTATCACCCGCGTTCCCATGTCCGTCAAGGCGGGGCTGACCGGCGATATTATCAACTTTATCATCTCGGTGGTCGTATTCTTTGCGATCGGCTATTTCGTGGCATATTTCATGATCGGCAAATTCAAGTTCGCGACCCCCGGCAGACTCGGCAATTATTCCACAGGCTCCGGCGAGGAGGAATCCGGCAGTGAAAAGAAAGCCGCAGGCGGCTCCGGACAGCCTGAGCGCATTATTGCACTGCTCGGCGGCAGGGAGAACATCACCCTTGTCGATGCCTGCATGACGCGTCTGCGTGTGACGGTGAAAAACGCTGACCTCGTAGCGGACGCGGACGCATGGAAGGCAGAGGGCGCACTCGGTCTTGTCAAGAAGGGCACGGGCATCCAGGCGATCTACGGTCCGAAGGCGGACGTACTCAAATCCGACATCAACGACATTCTGTAAGAGGTGCAGCATGAAGCTTCTCACACTCAACACACACAGTCTTGTAGAGACGAATTATCCGCAGAAGCTCGCGGATTTCACAGAGCTGATCCTGAAGGAACGCCCCGACATCATTGCATTGCAGGAGGTCAGTCAGACCGCCTGCGGTGCGCCGGTGCCGCAGGAGATGCTGACGGGGTATACGCCATGCGGAGAAGAAATTGTCATCCGGGAAGATAACCATGTATACAACACCGTCCGGCTTCTGGCACAGCACGGACTGCGATATTTCTGGACATGGCTGCCGATGAAGCTTGGTTATGACAAATACGACGAGGGCATTGCACTCATGAGCCTGCAGCCCATCGCGGAAACCTCGGCAGTACCGGTGAGCAGAGTCAATGACTATCACAACTGGAAGACCCGCTGGATCCTCGGCATCCGTCCGGAGAGCTGCGGCGAATGGTTCTACAGTGTGCATCTTGGCTGGTGGGATGATGCGGAGGAACCTTTTCAGGAGCAGTGGGATCGTGTCAGCAGTCATCTGCTCCGGCATGAGCATGTATGGCTCATGGGAGATTT
The DNA here is from genome assembly GCA_045546475.1 of Oscillospiraceae bacterium. GTDB lineage: Bacteria > Bacillota > Clostridia > Oscillospirales > Ruminococcaceae > UBA3855. Next base: position 5,241 of record JAZQCT010000058.1, on the reverse strand, counting down.
CAACAGCCCCGCGGAGGTACGCGGAGAAGGATATGATCTGATCCTGCGTTCCTGCTGGCATGACAGCTATATTCTGGCAGAGCAGAAGGATCGGGGGATCACAGTCGGCAGCGTCATTGACGGCTGGCGTGATAAGCTCGCGGGAACGACCGGAATGCGCATTGACCAAATCTGGAGCAGTCACCAGGCAGAGGTGCAGTATTCCAGAGTCGTATGCAACGGCATCCACTCCCCCATCGTATCCGATCACTATGGCGTGATGATCGAAACACATTCGAAAGGAGCATTGCAATGAAACGAAGTGCAGGTATCCTGCTGGCGGTCTCCAGTCTGCCGTCCCGCTTCGGCATCGGCTGCTTTGGCGCGGAAGCACGGCAGTTTGTGGATTTTCTGAAGGCTGCCGGGCAGACCTGGTGGCAGATCCTTCCGCTCGGCACAACGAGCTACGGCGATTCCCCCTATCAGTCGTTCTCCGCCTTTGCGGGCAATCCCTACTTTATCAGCCCGGAGGAGCTGGTGCATGATGGTCTGCTGACGGAAGCGGAATGCCGCGAGGCAGAGTACAGCGGCGATCCGGCGGGCATTGACTACGAATGGCTTTACCGGACGCGCTATCCCCTTCTGCGTGCGGCATACGAAAGATACGATGCCGCAGAGGATGAATCATTTGCGGACTTCTGCACCGCGCAGGCATGGCTTGCGGATTACGCGCTGTTCATGGCACTCAAGACGCATTTCGGCGGTGCCGCATGGAACGAATGGGAGACGGACATCCGTCTGCGCAAGCCGGAGGCGATGGCGCAGTACCAGGAGCTTCTTGCAGAGGAGATCAGCTTTCACAAATTCCTCCAGTACCAGTTTTTCCGGCAGTGGGACGCACTCAAGGACTATGCCAATGCACAGGGCATCCGGATCATCGGGGACATTCCGATCTACACCGCCTTCGACAGTGCGGACACATGGGCAGCTCCGGAGCTGTTCCAGCTTGATGCTTCGCGAGTTCCCACGGCAGTGGCAGGCTGTCCTCCGGATGGATTTGCAGCGGACGGTCAGCTCTGGGGCAATCCCCTCTACGATTGGAAGAAGCACGCGGAAACAGGCTATGCCTGGTGGATCGCCCGGATGGCACACTGCTTCCGGCTCTATGATGTGGTGAGGATCGACCATTTCCGGGGCTTCGATGAATACTACTCCATTCCGTTCGGAGATACAAATGCCAGAAATGGACACTGGGAGAAGGGTCCGGGGCTTGCGCTGTTCCAGGCGATCGAAGCAGCGATCGGCAGACGCGGCGTGATCGCGGAGGATCTGGGCTTTATGACGGATTCCGTGCGGCAGCTCGTAAAGGACTGCGGATTTCCGAATATGAAGGTACTGGAGTTTGCCTTTGATTCCCGCGACACCGGCAGCAGGAATGATTATCTCCCGCACAATTACACAGAGAATTGTGCAGCATATACCGGAACGCATGACAACCAGACCATTACCTCATGGTTTGCCTCCATTTCGGACGAGGAACGGGAGATGGCTCGGGAATACCTCTGCGACCGGTACACACCGGATGCGGAGCTGCACAGAGTTTTCATCGCACTGCTGATGCGCAGCCGTGCCAACCTCTGCATTATTCCCATGCAGGACTGGCTGGGGCTGGATGACGCAAGCCGCATGAATACCCCGTCCACAGTCGGGGAAAACTGGAAATGGCGGATGGACTCCGCTGCAATGAGCAGCCAGCACTGCAAAGAGATCCGCCGCATGACGGAGCTGTACGGAAGATAAGATATTGCATTTTCCAACGAAATGCAGTATAATAGAGTTATCAAATCAACCTGAAAGGAAGTATCACTATGAGAACATTTGACTACACCATCAAGGACGAACTGGGTATCCATGCAAGACCGGCAGGTATGCTTGCCAAGACTGCAAAGGCACTCGACAGCACCATCACCATTGCCAAGGACGGCAAAAGTGCCGGAGCCTCCAAACTCATGGCTCTCATGGGGCTGGGCGTGAAGTGCGGTGACACCATTACCGTGACCATTGAGGGCGGCAATGAGGAAGCCTCCGAGGCGGCAATGAAGGAGTTCCTGCTGGCAAATCTGTAATGGGGTGATAGTATGACAGCATTCAGCGGAAAGGGCGTATACGGTGCGGCGGCAATCGGAAAAATCTCCGTGTTCCGCCGTCAGGACATTCAGGTCAAGCGCACAAAAACGGATGATCCCCAGGCAGAGCTTGTACGTCTGGAGGATGCCAAGGCTGCGGCGATCGCACAGCTCAATGCCATCTATGAAAAGGCGTTGAAAGAGGTCGGCGAAGCCAATGCGCAGATCTTTGAGATCCATATGATGATGATCGAGGACGAGGACTATAATGATGCCATTATGGAAATGATCCAGGGGCAGAATGTCAATGCGGAATTTGCCGTTGCAGCAACAGCGGATAATTTCGCGGAGATGTTTGCCTCCATGGATGACAGCTACATGCAGGCGCGTGCAGCGGATGTGCGCGATATTTCCAACCGCATCATTGCATGTCTGACCGGCTCCGGCGGCATACAGGAGAACACCTCGGAAAAGGTCATCATCTGCGCGGATGATCTCGCGCCGAGCGAGACCGTTTCTCTGGACAAGGACAGAGTACTGGGGTTTGTGACTGCGCATGGATCCTCCAATTCCCACACTGCGATCCTTGCAAGAACCATGAATATCCCTGCCATCATCGGCGTGGGAGAAGAATTTCTCGGGCAGATACAGGATGGGGATCCGGCAATTGCGGACGGCTTCACAGGAACGCTGATCGTGCATCCGGATGCAGGGACGATCGCAAAATATGAACAGAAGATCCGCGAGGAGGCAGAAAAGCGGGAACTGCTGCAGAAGCTGCGCGGCAAGGAGAATGTGACGCTTGACGGCACGAAGATCCATCTCTATGCGAATATCGGCAGTGCGGACAGCATCGGTGAGGTGCTTCTGAATGACGCAGACGGCATCGGACTGTTCCGGAGTGAATTTCTCTATCTTGAAAACAAGGATTATCCCACGGAGGACGCGCAGTTCCAGGTCTACAAGCGCGTGCTGGAGAGCATGGGCGGCAAGAAAGTCATCATCCGCACGCTCGACATCGGCGCGGACAAGCAGGCGGCGTACTTCCAGCTGGAAAAGGAGGAAAATCCTGCACTCGGTCTGCGTGCCATCCGGCTCTGCCTGACGCGGCAGGACATCTTCCGCACACAGCTTCGCGCACTGTACCGGGCATCCGTTTACGGACGGCTGGGCATCATGTTCCCGATGATCACAAGCGTCTGGGAACTGGAGGAGATCCTCGCAGTCTGCGAAGCGGTAAAGGCAGAACTGAAGTCCGAAGGGCTGGAGTATGCAGAGGATACGGAGCTTGGCATTATGATCGAAACGCCCGCCGCCGCTGTGATCAGCGACCGGCTTGCACCGATGGTGGATTTTTTCAGTCTGGGAACGAACGATCTGACGCAGTACACGCTCGCCTGTGACCGGCAGAATCCGCAGCTTGACCGTTTCTGCGATCCGCATCATGAGGCAGTCCTCCGGCTGATCGCAATGGCGGCGGAAAATGCACACGCACACGGCGCATGGATCGGCATCTGCGGCGAGCTGGCAGCGGATACGAGTCTGACGGAGACCTTCCTGCGCATGGGCATTGATGAGCTTTCCGTTTCCCCGTCCTTCGTCCTCCGGGTAAGGGACGCGGTACGGAATACCGATCTGCGCAGAACGAACAGCTGAACGCGGCGGAAAAAATTCCATTTTCTACTTGACAACTCCCCTCCCCCATGGTATAATAGAAGTACCTGAATGAGGGAGTAGCGGGCGTATGCTTCATGCGCAGCAAGTCAACATACTGGCAGTCCTGCCTGGCTTGCTTTCATTCGCGAGACTCATGTGTAACTGAAAAGCTATGCATGGAGTCCCTATATTTTCCGACGTTTCCCCCTGACATGGCTTTTTGGCGGTGTCAGGGGATATTTTTATAATTCGGAGGAAACAAAAATGAATTGGAACGCAGGATTTTTCATCAACAGCATCATGCTCGGCGCAGGACTTGCCATGGACGCATTTTCGGTATCGCTTGCCAATGGTCTGAATGAGCCGGCAATGCGGCGGCGCAGGATGTGCGCGATCGCGGGCGTATTTGCAGGATTTCAGGCACTCATGCCCATGCTTGGCTGGATCTGTGTACATACGATCGTGCAGTATTTTTCATCGGTGCAGGTCTTTATCCCGTGGATCGCACTTGTGCTGCTGCTGTTCATCGGCGGCAAAATGCTGATCGAGGGCATCCGGAACAAGGAGGAAGATGCTGCTGAAGTCTCCGGAAAGCTCGGTGTTTCCGCACTGCTCCTGCAGGGTGTTGCGACCTCGATCGACGCACTGTCCGTGGGCTTTACGATCGCGGATTATGGCTTTGTCATGGCTCTTGTCTGTTCCCTGCTGATCGCGGCAGTGACCTTTGTCATCTGCATGGGCGGACTTGCCATCGGCAGGAAATTCGGCACGAAGCTCTCCAACAAGGCGGCGATCCTTGGCGGATGTATTCTGATCTTCATCGGGATTGAGATTTTTGTTACGGGTATATTCTAAACGGAGGTAATCACAATGAATCACGCAGAAAAGGCAAGGGAATTATTCAAACAGGGGTACAACTGCTCACAGGCGGTGCTGCTGGCATTTTCCGATGTCACGGGGCTGGACGATACCACCGCGCTCATGCTTTCTTCCTCATTCGGCGGCGGCATGGGGAGAATGCGCGAGGTATGCGGGGCGGTCAGCGGCATGTTCATGGTGATCGGCGTTCTGTACGGCTATTCCGACCCGAAGGCACAGACGGAGAAGGCGGAACATTACGCAAGACTCCAGGAGCTTGCGCAGAGTTTCCGGCAGGAGAACGGCTCGATCATCTGCCGCGATCTGCTCGGACTCGGCAAGGGACCGGATGTGCCTGTTCCGGAGGCGCGCACGGACGCCTACTACAAAAAGCGTCCCTGTGCGGAGATGGTCGCCAGCGCGGCGGCGATCACGGAGGCGTTTATTCATTCTATGGAAACAGAGTAAAGCAAAAGCTCTGCTGCACGGTCGATGTGCAGCAGAGCTTTTTCATCACGCAAATCAATTTTTCTTTATCGAAGCTTACCTAAAATGTCCCACCCCCTACCCCCTCCCCGAGGGAGGGGGGTTTAGGGGCGGGGCTGCGCACCCCCACCCCCAA
>JAZQCT010000057.1:0-19527 GCA_045546475.1 Oscillospiraceae bacterium | reverse complement strand
CTTGCGGACGGAACAGACAGAAACGTATTCAGAGTACATCCGTACCTCGCTGCGTTCAAAGCCGCTGTACTTCCGCTTTCAAAGAAACTCAACGAAAAAGCAGAAGAAATCTATGATATGCTTCTCGGGGAATTTCCGGTTGATTATGATGATGCAGGAAATATCGGAAAACGTTACCGCAGACAGGATGAGATCGGTACACCGTTCTGCATCACCTATGACTTTGATACCAAGGAAACCGACCAGTGCGTGACCGTTCGTGACCGTGACACGATGGAGCAGGTAAGAATGCCCATCACAGAGCTGGAAGCCTGGCTGGAGGCAAAGCTGGCTTACTAATTTGATAAGAGAATACTGCTCCCTGTCGATTTGATGGGGGGCAGTTTGCAAAATGGACCATAAATTGAAATTTACAGCAGGAGATTGGACATGAAAAAAGTATTGAAAATCACAGGCAAAATTATTCTTGTTCTGCTGATCGTTATAACATTGGCGTTGCTTGCTTGCTTCATCTATCAAAAAACAGCACAGAAAAAAGACCGAGAACTGCTTGAAAAGGACGGCTTTTCCAACCTTGTTTCCGCAGGCGATTATGATATGAACATCAATATCTACGGTGACGGCAAGCATCAGGTCATCGCCATGCCGGGCAGCGGTGACGCACAGTTCACCGCCGGTATGAGGCTGTTTTCGGAGCATCTTGACGATGATATCAGCCTTGTGGTCGTTTCACGTCCGGGATACGGTCTGAGTGGAGAGACTGATCAGGAGGTCACGACGGAGTACATCGTAGAAAGCACCCGCACCGCACTGCAAAATGCAGGTATCGAAGCACCATATATCCTGATGCCACATTCCATGAGCGGTATCTATGCGACTTATTGGGAAAGCACCTATCCGGACGAGGTTTCCGGTGTCATATGGATCGATACAGTCAATGAAGCAGATATGGAATTACTTGATGAGGGCGGATTGGAACCGCCTGCAGCCCTGACATTCCTCTGCAAAGCGGGAGTATTCAGAGCACTTGGAGATCTGTTCGGCATGAATCAAGTAAGCGGTTATGGAAAATACGATCAGGATGCCGCTGCACTTTACGATGTGAATCCGACCGCCTTTTCAAAATCGGGTATCAGCGAAATGCGGAATATCTCTACCAATATGCAAACTGCCTGGGACTCTATCAAATCGAACGATATTCCCAAAGTGTATATTTCAACACATTTCAGTTCTGTTGATGATGCAAATGAATATCTTGTGTTCGCTTATGGTGAAGAAGATGAGGAGGAAGCAAAGCAGAGATTTGAGTATTACCAATCGGATGAACAGGTCGAATATCGCAGAAAACGAAGCGAGTATATTGAAAAGCTCGGTAACTGTCAAGAGATCAATATCCCCGGAAGCCACTTTATTTACGAACAGAAGCCGGAGGAGTGCGCAAAGGTCATTGAGGACTTTATTGAGAATTTGAATGGTTAAATCCTGATTGATCCACTCCACCGAAAACCATCTGACAAAACCCAAAAATGAACGGAGGCCCCCCATGACCCACATCCGCCCCGCCATCCCCGCCGATGCCTCACGCATTGCGGAGATTATCATCACCAACTACCGAACCAACTTCTACCCCTTCTTCCGGAATGACGCATACTATTTCGGCGAGCTGAATGTCATGGACATGGCTTCAGAATACGCCGCTGGTTCGGATGCTCTGCAAAATACCTATGTCTATGATGACGGCGTAGTGAAGGGCATTATCCGCATTTCCGGCGATGAAGTCGAAAAGCTATTCATTGAGCCGACATTCCAGAGTCAGGGCATCGGCGCAAAGCTCCTGCATTTCGCCGTTTCTGTGAAATATGCGTCATGGCTCTGGGTACTCGAATATAACAAACGTGGCATTGCATTCTACGAAAGACACGGTTTCCATCTTACCGGCGAGAAGATCATGGAGGATGAATGGGTGCCGCTTCTGAAAATGGAACGATAGGAGGAACACCATGAAAAAAGTCATTCTCTCCGCAGACAACACCCCCAAAATCTACCTTGTGCCGGATGCTGTTGCGGATGATCTCGATGCGTACTGCATCGAATTCTGTGACAAATGGATCTGGCACGACCCGAACGGCGCAAAGCTTCTGAAAGAGGTCGGCGGCGAGAAATGCGCTGTCTACACGGAAAAGGATTTCATTGACTATCTGAACAAATGGAAATTCCCCGATCAGCCGTCGAAGCTTGTCGGCATTCTGTGCGCTCTCAACAAAAAAGATGCGGCGGCATATCCACGGTTTAATTTTTAGGAGGACGGCGATGGAACATACACTGCAATCTGCAAGAAATACGATCCGGCGGATTTTTCTGGAGCTTGGTGCGGAATGTGCGGATACGGACGGCAGAACGGTTTTCCTGTATCATGGGGAATATTTCCGGCTGGATGAAATGGCATTCCACGGCAAGCCATTCTTCGTGATCGAATGCGGCACAGAGGAGGATTTCCGTCTGCATCGTATGGAAGATGCCGATCCGTTCCCCTATGACCTGCCGGAGGAGGAAATGAGAAAAGAGATACGATTCCTATTGGAGGGCTGATATGAAATACTTCGTGACCGATCAAGAACGCCGGAATACAATATACCACGAATTTCAGAAAGGGCATTTTGACGGAAAAACGTTCTGGAAAGCCGATTCCCTCTGTCTGCATGATGATGTGCTGTACACATCGGGGCTGGAGGGGATTTTCCGGCGCGTCATACCGGATTATTCCGATACCGGTGAAAGTGAAATCGACGCAAAACTCTGGAATACGATTGTGCAGGAAGCCTATCAATCGGACGGTACGGCTCTGGAATGCCTGCTCGAAGCGGATGCATGGGCACGGGATACATTGGAGGAATACGGAGTATTTACGATTATCGGGATATAGCCATTCCCACAGCAAAAGGAGGCACTCACATGTTTGAACAGGATCCCATCATGCGGCAGATCCACGATATTGTCAAGGCTGCTGCAAAAATGATGCACATGAACGTGGACATTGCATCGGAGCATCTGGTGCAGATCGAGGATATGAAGCTGCAAGAAACCGCCAATACACTTCTGGTACAGATCGACGACGGAAATATCAACGAAGCGGAAAACAAACTCTATGAAATGCTGGAGCATCCGACAATGGACATGCTCCATGCAGGGATTGCATTCTATGCGTATCTGGATGAACTGGAGGATGATTTTCTGCTTGCAAATGATTTCAGCCGTGAGGAAGTCGAGGAGGGCAAGACACATCTGCTCTCGGTCTATGGGCTGTCCGGCATGGGAGAATCCTTTTTCGAGGCATAATAAAACAGGGACACGGTGCGAAATCGTGTCCCTGTGTATTTTTCTGTGATTGTTTCCGCTTGGCGGCGCAGCCGACAAAGGAAACAGCTTGCCAGCGGCGGCTCGCCGTTTATGTTCCGGTTACAACCAATTCTTCCCTCAGCTTCTCCGCTGTGAGTTCGTCGGTCTTCGGAATCATCACCGTCACAGGCGTACCGCCATGCAGATCGAACCAGTTATCGGAGAAATCCACATCCAGCGTCTTGCAGTCCAGACATACCGCCATCACATACGCATCCGCAGAGAGCGTCAATGCGAAATGCTCCGCTGTTTCCGTGATCTCCGTCCGGATTTCCGGTCGCTGGAACAGGAATGTTTTCGGGAGAACGAACAATTTACTGCCAGACGCAAGTGTTCCGGTTTCATTCTCCAGTGTGAATGTCAGATAATATTCACGCATACGGAATCTGTCGGTCAGCGCATCCGCATAATCCCCCAGATCCGCATTGCCGATATTCTTCGCCGTCAGTGCCGGACAGCTTGCCGCCATGCTGCCGGATACGACAACCTCGGATTTTGCATTGCGCAGCTGCCAGTGGATCGTCCCCTGCACATCCTGCATGGTTTCGTTGGAAATATTGAATAATGCGTCCTTGTCCGCCGTCAGCAGAACCGGCGCATGGAAACGCTTTGCGAAATGGTGCAGAGCCTTCCATCTGCCGTAATAGTCAATACTGCTCCACGAAATCACGGGATTCGTATCATTCAGCTGCCAGTACACCGAACCCATACATCTGCCCCTTGCACGGCGCATATGCTCCACGCAGGTACGGATGTATTCCGCCTGCATCAGCTGTGTGCTGTAGATCAGCTCCGCAAAGCTCTCCGGATAACGCATCATCTGCGCAAGATAGAACATCAGCTTCTCATTACCCTGTGCACATTTCTGGTGTGCCTCCATGACGGGCGACATCAGGTTCAGATCACCCTTTTCCGGATCACAGACCGTCAGGAGGGTTTTCAGATTCGGAACGGATTCAAAGCCATATTCCGAGCAGAACCGATAATACAGCTCATGGAACGCCGTAAACGGCTTGAAGCTGTGCCATACCTCCCAGTAGTGCATATCTCCGGCATGATTCGACCATGTTTCCTTGCAGCCGCCGTATGCCGACGGAGAGGAACGCCAGTAGAAATGCTGCGGATCAAGCTCCGCCACGATTGCAGGCATCCTGCGTTCAAACTGCTCGATATAGTGTTCCCTGATCTCCGGATCATCCGGCAGACCCCATGTTTCCAGCGCAGTTTCGATCTCATTATTGCCGCACCACATACCAAGGGAAGCATGATTGCGCAGACGGATGATATTGTCACGGATCTCGGCTTCTGTCGTACTCCAGAATTCATCGGTCAGGAGATAATTTGCACAGGCGAACATGAAATCCTGCCATACGATCAGACCATGTTCATCGCAGTAATTGTAGAAAGTTTCATCCGGATACAAGCCGCCGCCCCAGATACGGACAACATTGAAATTCGCTTTCACGCAGGATTCGAGCTGTTTCTCCACATATTCCTTCGTAATTCTGGGGAGGATCTGGTCGAACGGAATGAGATTTGCGCCCATCGCAAAAATATCCTTACCATTCAGATGCAGGCAGAACGACTCGCCCCATTCATCCGGTTCCTGCCGCACGCTGATGGTACGCAGACCGATACGCTCGGATCTTTCATCAAGGATATTTCCGTTTTCATCCAGAAGCGTGATCTTCGCTGTATACAGAGGCTGTTCACCGTATCCCCTCGCCCACCAGAGACGGGGGTTTTCGATTGTCAATGTGCATTCTGCCCTGTGATCGGAAATCGCAATATTCCCTGATTCATAGAGCATTTCCCCATCCGGATCGAGGATGGTGAGTTTTGCGGAAAGCGGCTGATCGTTCCAAAACTGCATCTCTGCGGTCAGATCGACCACGCCGTCGTGATGGTTCTGGCGGTAGTAGGCGGATTCGATCTTTCCCCCATCCCAGCATTCCAGATAAACATCACGCCAGATACCCATATCCGGCAGCTGCGGACCCCAGTCCCAGCCGTACATGTAGTGTGCCTTACGGATATGAGGGAAGCCTGCAACAGTCGAATCCACGCCCCAGAGCGGACGTTCCGCCTGTTTTTCGGCAATATACCGCAGGGGGGATGTAACGTTCAGCGTGAGAGTATTTTCCGCCTGAAGACGATTTGTCACATCAAAACACCAGCGGCGGTGCATATTGTCGGTACGACCGATGATCTCGCCGTTGAGCACGATTTCGGCGATGGTGTCGATACCGTCAAAGTACAATTCGCAGTGCTGCCCCGCTGTTTCAGGTTTAGGAAACCGGCAGGTAAACTGGTAATCATCCTCCGAGATCGGGAGGGAGGTGTATTCATTTTCGCGGTAGTAGGGGTCTTCGATTTGTTCATGCATTTGCAGTGTGTGATAGACAGAGCAGGGTACAGAACAGGAAAAAGTCCGTTCTTCACCTTGTTTTTGCATCTGCCACATGCTGTTGAGTAAGATTCGCTGCATCCTGTATTCCTCCATTCATGGCACGCTCTGCTGCGTGCTTTTACTATCTCATTATACCATATCAGTCGATTTCTGTCAATTGTTTGTTAGGTAAATTAGTTTGCATTTTTAATTAACTTTGTGTGGATTTGTGCGTTATTATTAATCCGACAACTGTTACTCCAGCAATTGCGGCAATTAAATATAGATACTTTATTTTGGGGTCAGCACACCCAAACTGCCCCCGCCTCACCGGTGCCGTCCCCTCTGTCACTTCGTGCCGTCTCCCCACCCCGTGGGGAGCAGCCCCAACCCCTCCCCGAAGGGGAGGGGTTATATATGGAGGGTGCTGCGCACCTTACAGGTGCCGTCCCCTCTGGCACTTCGTGCCGTCTCCCCACCCCGTGGGGAGTCACCCTCCACCCGCAAAAGGCTATCGCCTTTTGAATCCATTATCGACCTTTAATCGCCGAAGTAATAAAGATACTTTTTCTGGAGTTTGCATTCCGAAACTGCCACGCTCCCTGCTTTCGCCAAATGTAATTTGTACGAATCATACGAAAAGCACATTGTTTTTTGTGCATTTCTACAAATTCAATGATCATCTGTCAGGTTTTGGGGCGTTGATGTGTATTAAGGGTAGAAACATTCTGACAGGAGGGCTTTTTATGAAACGCTTTATTGCAGTTATGATCACAGCGGCGATGCTTTGCAGCATGGGAGGATGCACAAAGCCTGACACGGAGCAGGTCGAAATGCTGGAAACGGTGCCGTCCGGTGCAACAATGGAAATCACAATGTCACATTCGTTCCGATGGGAGAAATTTCTGCCGGAGGAAAAGCTCGGCATGTGCTATTTCTATCCATTTGGCGAACAAACTCTGTTTTATTCCCCGAAACCTGACGGCACACATGTATTCGGCATCTGGTCGTCTGCGACCGGTGATTTCGTCCGCAGGGACTATCCGGAGGAGGTTGACTTTACAGAACTGTCCGGCGTTTATGATATGGGGGATACGGTACAGGTACTGATGCGGCGTGTTGTTACCGAACCGCCTTCGACAGCCTACCTGCGCTACACCTTTGACGCTGAAATGAATGAAGTCAGTGTGGAGGATGTGACTGCACAGTATCATGCGGAACGCTGGATTCATAGCTCTGCAATGGATGCAAAGGGAAACCGTTTTCATTCCGTAATTGGAGAAGGCATTCTCTGCGAAACGCCGGATGGTTCTCTTTCCCTCATCAACGGCACACAGGGCAATGAAGAACTATTCAAGGGACGGGACGGCTATGCCTATGCGATCCTTGACAGGAGAATACTCAAAAAACTGCATCCGGACACACTGACCGCAGAAGAAATTCCACTCGAGCTGCCGAGGGTCGGCGGAAATTACGGTGAAATGCTCCGTGGCAACGCTGCGTATGATGTGCTGTGCTATACGGATGAATTTCTCTATGGCATGAATCTGACAGACGGCAGTATGACCGAAATTCTCAACTGGCAGGAATCCGATATTCTGCCAAGTATGGACAGACGGAATCTCCTGCTCCTGCCGGATGGGAGAGCATTGTTCTGCGTATACGGACATTCCGAACAGTTATGCAGTTATCTGCTTACCGCACGGACGCAGGAAGATATGGATTCCATGAAACTCATCACCGTGGCGGATATGGGAATCAGCGGTTCGGAAGATTGGTTATCCAGAATGGTCAGCAAATTCAACCGCCAGTCGGAGAACAGCCGGATCGTCACAAAGAGCTATTATGACAGCAGTGTAGCGGATTTCGGCACGGAGGCTCTCAAAAAAGATCTGCTCGACGGCGTGATTCCGGACATTCTTGCAAGCAATCCGGATTACCATATGTTCTCGAACAAGGGAATGTTTGAGGATCTGAGCGTGTGGATGGAGAATGATCCGGAATTTCATAAAGAGGATTATGTCATGAATTTTCTGGATTCGCTCCGGTATAATGGCAGACTGGAACGGTTGGGCTTTCAGTTTGCAGTTGACTCCTATGCGGCAAAGACAGAGCATCTGGGCAATGCACAGCGGCTGACGCTTGCGGATTATGGGAATCTGGAACTGCCGGAGGGAATGGCACTGATGGACGGTGCGGAACGAACGAGGATGTTCAATGCACTGATGTATTCACAGCTGATGGAATTTGTGGATTATCAGGAGGGGACGTGCAGCTTTGACAGTGAAACATTCATCTCCCTGCTGGACTGGTTCGGGTGTTTTCCGGAACAGGCAGCGATACAGGATGATTATGCGTTCCGTGAGGATCGTGCACTGCTCTATCCCCTGCAGATCCACAGCCTGAAAAGCTACCATGCAACCGGACAGGTCGTGTTCGGAAATGAGGATGTCACACTCACCGGAACGCCCATTGGAACGGAGGGCAACGGCGGTGTTTTCGCACCGCTGGAACTGATCACAGTATCTTCATCCTCACAATACAAGGAAGAAATCTGGGAATTCATCAAGTTCTGTCTGCGTGAAGAAAACCAGCTAAACGATGATTTCGGTTTTCCGGTCAATCGGAAGGCACTTGCCGCAGTCATGGAACAGGAGCAGCAGCCTCCGACTGAAATGAACAAATCCACTTACGGCTATGGCAATCTGTCCGAGGAAGTGACAGCAGCAACCGCAGAGGAGGCGGAAGAACTGACAGCATACATTGACGGTATCACGGTCTGCGGCATACCGGATGAATTCATCTACAACATCGTGGAAGAAGAAACTGCCAGATACTTCGCCGGTGACTGCACGGCGGAGGATGCCGCAAGAATCATCCAGAGCAGGGTAAGCCTGTATCTGGCGGAGCAGTATTAAGGAGAAACGATTATGAAACGAACACTTACACTGATCATCACCGCCGCCATCCTCTCTGCCCTTTCCGGATGCGGCACAAAGGAACACAAGCCCACTGGTGCAACGCTGGAGGTGGGATTCGACCATTCCTATCGGTCGGAACTGCTGACCGTGCCGTCCGATGTTAATCCGGTCGGTATCTCGTCCGTGGGCGATTATATCCTTTTGCAGTTCTGGTCTGATCCGTGGCAGATGTATGATCCGGAAACGGATACCCTGCATGAATTTTCCGGCTATCTCGCAAATGTCCCCGATGGAAAGAAACGTGCGATCGTCGGCGTGAATGCGCTTGACGGCGGCTATCAGGTACTCTACCGCACCTCCCCCGATGAGCAGACATTCGAGGAATGGAAAATCAGCGACCTTTCCTATGATATGGAATACTATGACACAAACCTGAATCTCATCCGGATGGAAAACATCACCGACCGATTCACCCCCGCTCCCTACATCACCTCATGGTGGGCGGATGATGCCGGATACAATTATGTTGTGTCGCTCGGCAATGAGAACATGCCCTCATTCCATTGCTGTGATCCGGATTTCCAGCTGCTTGGCGACTTTGTCGGTGAAACGATCGGAGTGGATGATGTATTTACAGATGCACAGGGCAATGTCTACAGTGGACAGCTCCAGATGAATTATTTCGCACTCCAGCTCGATCCGGAAACGATGATCGCAAAGCGGATTGAAGTTGACGGAATGCCGGAATTCCGGACAAGTATCTTTGAGGGCTACGGCGAATACAATTTCTGCTGTGCCGATGATGATGGTATTTATGGTGTGAACGTCACGGAAAATAAGACGGATTTCCTGCTGAGCTGGACAAACTCCGATTTCCGTCCGCAGACGGAGGTGATCGCGCTGGAGGATGGTTCTTTCCTGCTTCTGGAATATACCGGAGACAACGAATCCGACCTCTACCGGCTGACGGCACGGACACCGGAGGAAATGGAACAAATGGAATGTATCACCCTTGCATCCTGCACCGCCAATGCCGGAATGGTCGCTGACCTTGCCTACCGCTATAACCGGCAGACCGATTCCCACAGGATCGTGGTCTTTGATTATGAAACGGAATACCCCGATCTCGATTATCTGGGATTGCAGGATCAATTCAATGAGGATCTCCTGCATGGCATTGTACCGGATATTATTGACAGTTCGTCCATGTCGATGGAATATCTTGCAAACAAGGGCATTTTAGAGGACATGAATCCCTATTTTGAGAACGATACGGAATTTCAGGCGGAGGACTATTTCATGAATTTCTTGGAAGCGTCCAAATACAAAGGCAGGCTGACAAGCGTGGGGCTGAATTATTATGTCTCTGCCGCCGCCGCAAAAACGGAGCATCTGAACGGCATCACCGGACTTACACCCGAAACCATGACACAGCTCTATGATGCCATGCCGGAGGGGATGCGGCTGACAACAAAAAGGAGTGCGGATGATTTGTTCTATCAAAGCTCTACGAAAATGATCGGGTACTTTGTGGATATGGAGAAAGGGACATGTAATTTTGAGAATGCGGAATTCATCCGGTTTCTGGAATTATGCGGCAGGGAAAATTCCACCGGCGGAGAATTGGAAACATACCCTGCATTCCAGGATGATGCCGCCCTCCTGCATTTCTGCGATCTGACCACGCTCCAGTCCTATCACACTCTGGCGGAGGGTGTATTCGACAATGAGGCATTCACGCTTCTGAACGTGCCGTTCTGCGAGGGCGGAGCGATTTATGCGAGAAGTGCAATTTCTGTGAATCATGAGTCATTCTACAAGGAACAGATATGGGATTTCATCAAATTCTGTCTGTCGGAGGAACAGCAGATGTTCCTGAACCAGCAGGACAGCACACTCCCTGTGAACCGGAATGCGACAATGGCGATCATGCAGGACGAAATCAACGAGACCGATCCTGAAAAGCTGATCTGGCACGTCACGGATGGGCAAATCCCCCTCTCCGCACCCACGCAGGAGGAAATGAACGCCTACCTTGCTTTTCTGGAGGACATTCGTTCCAGCTCAAATTTCCAGAGGGACATCATCAGCATCCTATGCGAGGAGTCGGACATGTACTTTGCCGGTGACTGCACGGCGGAACAGGCGGCGAAGAATATCCAGAGCAGGGTGAGCCTGTATCTGGCAGAGCAGAGTTAATTACCACAAGCGGAAAAAATTTCTCGTTTTCTATTGCAAATTTCCGGTATTTGTATTATAATAGAGTATGGTGCGAAATTACAGAAAAGAGGTTTTTCTATGTTCTATGATAATATACTGGAAGCCATGGGCAACACTCCCATGGTGCGTCTTCGCAATATGGTGCCGGAGGATGCGGCACAGGTGCTGGTGAAATTCGAGGGACTGAATGTTGGCGGTTCGATCAAGACAAGAACAGCATTCAACATGATCTGTGAAGCTGAAAAGCAGGGTCTGATCAATGAAAACACCATCATCGTTGAGCCGACCAGCGGCAATCAAGGTATCGGGCTTGCGCTCATCGGTGCGGTCAAGGGCTACAAGACCATCATCATCATGCCCGATTCCGTCAGTGAGGAACGCCGCAAGCTTGTCTGTCATTACGGCGCAAAGGTCATTCTCGTGCATGATGACGGCGACATCGGCAAGTGCATTGAGGAATGTCTGCAGACTGCCCTGCGGATGCGTGAAAAGGATCCGAATGTCTTTATCCCCCAGCAGTTTGAAAATCCCGCAAATCCGGAGGTGCACCGTCTGCATACGGGCAGGGAGATTCTCGAACAGGTGGGCGGTCCGATCCATGGCTTCTGCGCTGGTATCGGCACGGGCGGCACGATCACGGGCATCGGCGAGGTACTGCGTGAAGCCAATCCGGAGATCGAAATCTGGGCAGTTGAACCGGAGAATGCGGCGATCCTGTCCGGCGGCAACATCGGCACACACCTGCAGATGGGTATCGGCGATGGTCTGATTCCGGCAAATCTGAACACGGAGATTTACAGCGATATTTACATTGTTACCGATAAGGAAGCCATCCACACCTCCCGTGCGCTGGCACGAAAAGAGGGTCTGATGTGCGGTATTTCCGCCGGTACGAACGTGGCAGCTGCCATTGCGCTGGCAAAGAAACTCGGCAAGGGCAAGACCGTCGTAACAGTTCTGCCGGATACGGCGGAGCGTTATTTCAGCACACCCCTGTTCAGGGATGAGGTTTTGCAGTTTACAGAGATGGCAGAATAAGTGCAATACCCGCAATACTATTTTATAGATCACAAAACTCCCGAAAGACTCGTGCTTTCGGGAGTTTCAATAAAGAACCTACTATTGGGTGTGCGGCGATAGCACCACAAAAGGGGTTCGGGGACGAAGTCCCCGAACATTAACCCCTCCCCTTGGGGAGGGGTTGGGGTGGGGCAGCTACAGGAACTTATCCCCAAGAAAAAGATGTTTTATATGCCAAACTCCCGAAAGGCTCGTGCTTTCGGGAGTTTTTCATGATTACAGCAGCGGCGCAAACAGCCTGAGCAATGCCTGACCGATCCGCATGGCAGTGGAGCGTTCTCTGTATTCGGCGGTCACATCGGCACAGCGTTTGAAAATGCTTTCAAAATCCGCTGCCATGTCCGCGATTGCCGGGCATTTCCACAGGAATACACCATTTTCAAAATGATGATACAGACTGCGGTAGTCCATGTTGATCGTGCCGATCACGGCGGCATCCGTATCGCAGAGCATCTGTTTTGCGTGCATGAAGCCGGGAGTATATTCGTAAATGCGAACGCCCTGGCGTACCAGCTGGGCATAATAGGAACGCGTCACCTGATAGATCACCTTCTTATCCGGAATGCCCGGTGTGATGATGCGGACATCCACACCGCGCTTCGCCGCAAGAGTCAGTGCGCGAGTCATTTCATCGCTGATGATCAGATAGGGCGTGGTGATCCAGATGCGGTACTTTGCACTGCCGATGAGATTCAAATAGACATTTTCTCCGACATATTCCGAATCCAGCGGCGTATCCGCATAGGGCTGGACAAAGCACTCCCCTTCTGCGGCTGTCTCCGGAAGATAGACGGAAATGTCCGTATCCGTGTGCTTGTCGCTGTTCCACATTTCCAGAAACATCAGCGTCAGGCTGCGGACGGCGGCACCGGTTAGCTTTACGCCGGTATCCTTCCACTCACCGTAGGGGTGGGTCATGTTGAAATACTCATCCGCGAGATTGTAGCCGCCGGTGAAGCCGATCCTGCCGTCAATGATGGTGATCTTCCGGTGGTCGCGGTTGTTCATGAAGATGTTCAGAAACGGCATGACCGGATTGAAGGCGCGGCAGGCAATGCCGAGCGCGTTCATGCGCTTGATGAAATCCAGATTGATAAAGCCGATGCTGCCGACATCATCATAAAAAATGCGCACCTCCACGCCCTGTGCGGCTTTGCGGGCGAGGACATCGCGGAGCATGGCAAAGGATTTCGCCTCCTCGATGGCATGGTATTCCATGAAGATGAAATGCTCCGCCTCCTCAAGGGCGGCAAGCTGGGCAAGAAAAGCCTCCATGGTATCGCCGTAGTATTCCACCGCAGTATCCGTATACACCGGATAGCCGGCAAAGTCGCGGATATAGCGCATCTGGTTCGCAGCGGCAGGATCCTGACTTTCTGCTTCCCGCAAGGCATGGTCGGGGCGCAGGCGGTATGGCTCGTAGAGCTTCTGAACCTTGTCAAACCGTTTCCGCATATGTGCGGACGCGCCGGAATGCCCGAACATCAGCCAGAGCAGAACACCCAGCGGCGGAAAAACCAGCAGCAGGATCATCCAGGGCATTTTAAAGGCGGCGTTTCCGTTGGAGATGTAGATCTTCACGACAAGCACCGCAGCAAGCAGACTGCACGCCAGTGAAATCCATGCGGAATGGGTATTCAGGTGGATGGCCAGCAGACAGAGCCAGCCGATCTGGATCAGGATGCTTAATCCCACCAGCACCAGCCGGCTGACACTGTTTTTGACATTTGATTTTTCTTCCGATCTCATTTACAGCACTCCTGTTCGTGTCCCAGTCATGATACAATTATTATACCACAAACGGAGGGCTTTGTCCACTGGAGATATGGAATTTTTATGATGGTCAAGAGCTTCTGCCCGTCAGATAATCCAGACTGGAGTCGAAGGTATCGGCAATGCGTACAAGTACTTCGGCGGGCATAGCGTGGACACCGCGCTCATAATTGGCATAGGTGCGGCGGCTGATGCCGAGCTGGCGTGCAAGCTCTTCCTGTGTAATGCGGCTTGCCTTGCGCAGACGGCGAATCCTTTCGTGCATGATGGTTCTCGTTTCCTGGTATTCTCTCATGGTAATTTCCCTCCTCATTATTTACCCTTCGTTCAAGGGCCTCTACTTATATAGACAACGCAGAAGGGCAAATATTGACACATTTTGCAAAAAACCTGATTTTTTCAGAGGACTGCACAAAAACGCGCATCAATTGTTGTGCAGTATGCCAGCAATTCCGGAAAAAACGAAAAAACCAGAAAGGCGGCACGAATGCCGCCCTTCCGGTGATGATATGATTATACGGGGAGGACTGTAACAATGGAGATGGTGTACTTCAGAATGGTCAGTGCATCATTTGCTGTAGGCGTATTGTCGCCGTCAACGTCTGCATTTGCTGCACCTGTTTCTGTCAGTGCTTCACCGGTCAGGAGGTTCTTGTTCAGTGTCAGAACGTCCAGGATGTCCACTGCACCATCGCAGTTTACGTCACCATACATGCTTACGCTGCCTGTGGGCTGCTGTGTGGTAGCGGTAGTTGTCTGGGTTGCGGTTGTCTGGGTCGTAGTCTGTGTAGTAGTTGTCTGGGTTGTTGCAGTTGTCTCAGAAGGTGCTGTTGTGTCGATCACTACATCACCGCTGCCGCCGAGGGAGTATGCATCCTCATCCATGCAGCCACCGTCTGTTTCAAACTGACCTGCCAGATTTGCTGTGTTGGTTTCCAGAGCATAGCTGCCGGAAGGAATGTAAGACAGGGAGGAATTGGTTTCAAAATCGCCATAGGTGTTGTTGTTGGAAACCTTTGCATCACGGCTGGAAACAACTTCACCCTGCATATTGCCGCGGCAGTTTTCAATGGTATCATTGAAGCTCTTAACCACGCCGCCGCTGGTTACTTCCATAACGTCCTTGGAACCTGTGAAGTAGTTGTACTCAGAGAAGATGTAAGCATTTGCTCTGGGGTTCATGCAGTAGCTGGTCTGACCGTCGAAGATGTTGTTGTACATGTGGATGTTTGCAGTACGAGCCAGCGGACCTCTGGATTCGCAGTTCTTCCAGTAGTTGTTGTGGTATGTGATGTGATACTGAAGGTTGGAGTCGGATGCACCAACGAGGTTTGTCTTGTGATAGCCCTCATAGTAGCAGTAGCTGTTTGTGAAGTACATACCGCGCTTGAAGTCACATGCGCCGTCGCCGCCGTCCTTATCGGATTCAGCAGGATTTGCAATGGACGGAGCGTAGAATTCGCAGTTATGGATCCAACATCTTTCAACCGGAGCGGAGAGGGTAGAATCAGTCTGAACACCTTCCATACCGATGCAGTCTTCCGGAACATTTCTGAATGCGATGTTTCTTACTTCGAAGCTCTTGCCGAGGTCGAGGTTTGCGGATTCAGCGATGAAGTGGATACCCCAGCCATTGATCGTAGCGTCCGTGCCCATACCTTCGATGGTGATGTCCTTACCGGACTGCATTCTTGCCATGTAGCCGTTATCACCTTCAGAACCGCCATAGTTTACGGAGTCAAATTCTGTCAGACCCTTCGGTGCAGTTACGTTGCCGATGATTCTGATAACGAGGGGGGTGCCGTCCTTAGCGATCTTCTCGATGATGTCGCTGTTGGTATTCGGTGTGCCGCCCTTGGATGTCTGACCGGAGCCAGCGTCCTGACCAGCAGAGTTGAGGATGTTGCCGATACCGGAAACGGATGTGCCGTCCTTGGATGTCAGAGTTACGGTATCCTTGTTGCTGTCTGTTACATAGAGAACGATTGCATTGTCCTTCAGAGTACCATTGTCATTGTAAGCACCAACACCTGCAGTGTAGTTAAAGTGTGCATAACCGGAACGATCCTGTGCGCCTACTGCAACATTGCTTACGGTAACTGCACCCTTGGAGGTGTCCATTGTCAGGTTGTAGGTACCTGCCGGCAGACCGGGGATGTCTACGCGAACGCCGCTGTCTGTATCTCTTACCAGGTACTCGAAATCTTCGCCTTCCAGCTTGCCGCTTACCGGACCGGAGTAGGAAACGCCTGTAACAGCTGCATCATTTGCACCGGAAACTACCATGTAAGCCATTTCATTCCAGCCGCCTACGGATACAACCTTGAGATCACCCTGAACATCAATATCAGGAGTTACGATCTGACCAGCAGTGGTCTGAGTGGTTGTCTGGGTGTTGCCGCCGTTTGTTGTTGCAGCAGTGGAAGCAGTTGTAGAAACTGTACCGCCCTCGCCGGAGAGGCTCATATAGAACAGGTTGATGCTGTCGCCCTTTGTGATGGTGTGATTGCCAGCAGAGAGGGTAACAGTTGCAACGCCGTTTGCATCGGTGGTGTACTTTGTACCATCAACCTTCACAGACTTGCCAGCCTCTGCAAATACCAGAGTCAGTGTGCCGCTGCCGTTGAATGTGATGGAAGTAGCGGTCTCCATCTTCAGGCACTGTGTCAGTGTCAGACCATTGTAGGAAACAGTACCCTTGGAAGTGGACAGGTTGCCGGAAATGGTGTAGAATGTGCTGGATGTGCCATTCTCTGTGAAGTTGTGTACATAATCGCCAGCTGTTACTGTGCCGCCGTTGGTTGTCTGTGCCGGAGCAGCTGTTGTCTGAGACGGTGCTGCCGTAGTCTGCGCGGGAGCAGCTGTTGTCTGTGCCGGAGTAGTGCTGTCTGTGAAGCCGCTGCCGATCGCTACGATAGCATCATCATAGGAACCCAGAGCGGACTTCAGAGCTGTGATCACCTCAGAGTTCTTATCCTCTGTTGCATCATCGAAATCCCACTGGAAGTCACCGCCGTTTACACGACCAGCCTTTGCAGCGAGGATCGCCGGAACATCTGCAGCATCATCAACACTGTAGCTGTACATATCGCTTGCGGTATCGAAGTTGCTGTACTTTGCGCCGCCATTTGCAGCAGTTACGGAAGACGGAACCTGTTCTGTTCTGGAGGAAGCGTCATAGCAGTCGAAATCAGAAGAATTTGTGCTGTACGGCTTGTAGGAAGCTGCGCCCTCTACGATATTGCCGTATGCCTTGATCATACCGCCAGCTTCGCCGGACAGTGTGCTTTCTGTATCAGAACCCTGTGTGGAGATGATCATCGGCTTTGCACAGTTTCTGAAGTAGTTGTTCTCAACGAATACGTCAGAATCCGTTGTAGAACCGATACCGTACTTGGCGTTGCCGTCGTAGTAGTTGTTGTAAACGTGAACCGTTGCAACTCTTACACGGGGATGACGGGAATCGGAGTGGTCATACCAGTTGTGGTGGTATGTGATATAGTTAGAGGTATCGCTGGAATTTGCACCCTGCAGGTTGCACTTTCCGCTATCCCAGAAGTGGTTGTAGGAGTGAGTGATGTACTGGGACTTCTTGGTATCCAGTGCGCCGTCGCCCTTTACCTGGTCAGCGTCAGAACCTGCATCGCCATAGAAGAAATCGCAGTTGTGAACCCAGCAGTATGTATTGCCCTGCTGCAGACCGCAGTTGTCACCTTCGGAGCTGTTGCAGTTCATGAAACCGAGGTTTCTTACTTCCACATAGGAGCTGTTCTTGATGCGAACGCCGAAACCATTCATTGTTGCGTCATTGCCGATACCTTCCAGTGTCAGACCGCCGGTGGAAGCATCTACCAGAAGATCGCCCTTATCCATTGTGGACGGATCTGTAATGTTGCCGATGAAACGGATGCATACCGGTGTGGATGCCTTCTTTGCAGCGGTGATGATGTTCTGTACGCCTGTTGCGGAAGTACCGCCCACTGTTGCGGAAACAGAATCCTTGTTGTCGTTTGTAACATATACAACTACTGCACCGGACTTCAGTGTACCGTCAGCGTTGTACGCGCCCATTGCCTTACCCTTAGTGAATGCATAGCCGCTTCTGTCATGCGCTTCTGCAGTGACATTCACTTCAGCAGCCTTGGAAGTATCAGCAGAACCGCCGATCACCGGAACGATCTTAATGGTGTGGCTGCCAGCTGTGATACCAACTACATCAGCACGGAAGTAGCTGGAGTACTGTCTGACCAGCATGGTGTCGATCTGTGTGCCGTCGCAGTATACGTTGTAACCGGATGCTCCGGATACAGCGGACCACTGTACATAAGCACCTTCCTGGTAGCCTGCGCTCTCAGTCACAGTTACGCTGCTTGTGCTTGCCTTTGCCATTGTACCTGCTGCAGTCATCACTGCAGTATCGAGATTGAGTGCCACTGCACTCTGTGTATAAGAGGGGATTGCGGATACGACAGTTGCCATTGCAATTACGGCTGCTGTCATCTTCTTGATCATACGCATTTTCATAGTGGATGACTCCCTTTCTGTAGTTGATGGTTATATTATAGCACACTTCCTTTCAAATTACAAGTGGTATATTTACCAAATTATATTACTGTGTTTTAGTCAAATTATACAAATTCCAACGTTCGAATCTGGCACCCGAATTTTATTTGCAACATATAACAACGTAGAATAGGCGTTTTAGCTGATTTGTTGCATTTTATATCTTTTTTCAGTTCGTCAAAAGTCACAAATACTATATATTCTTTCAGGATTCATTTCAGCTGAATGATGGAATAAGTCATTTCGGAGAAATCAAAAAGTGCTATCCTTTCATAAATGGATAGCACTTTTTGCAATATTCAACGGTTAATTTGCAATCTTAAACGTTTTCATACGGTGTGGGGTTCCGTCAGAAATTCCGCCGGGACATGCTTGACAAGCCATACACCATTGGCAGAAAGATAGAAACTATGCCCTTTCCGATACATCTCACCTGCCATTACTGCATAGACATGCGGGATGCCGTGACGCTGTCCGACCTTGACTGCCGTTTCAATATCCTGTGAAAGATGCACATACAGACGGCTGCGGGGCTGAAGCCCTTCCCTGGCAATGGAGGCCATAGATTTCACTCCAGTTCCATGATAGAGAAGCTCCGGCGGCTGGCATTCTTTCAGTTCTACGTCCACTGCAATGGAATGTCCCTGGTTTGCACGGATCTTTGTTTTATCCTCATTGAAGCTGTAACGCTGCTTCTCATCAGTGCGGACGATCGCTTCGAGCTTCTGCATATCAAGTTCATACTTTCCAGTACGATTGACAGCTTCGATCAATGTCTTCACATCCGCCCAGCCATGCGGATCCAGGGTAAGTCCGACTGTTTCAGGCTTGTGGCGCAGCAGAAGACTCAGGAAAATGCTGGTTCGTTTCATAGGGGTTCCTCCTTTCTATAACAAAATCCCCGCACCAAGGTACGGGGATCACGGGATGGTGGGCCATCGGGGACTCGAACCCAGGACCATCCGGTTATGAGCCGGGAGCTCTAACCAACTGAGCTAATGGCCCGATATAAAAAATGGAGCAGAATAATCTGCTCCAGTTAAAAGCCGGCACCGAACTAAATTCCCAGGTCGAGACCAACCAAGTATTTTCGTCGCGAAAGAGCTTAACTACCGTGTTCGGAAAGGGAACGGGTGGGACCTCTAAGCAATAAGCACCGGCAAGGATGGAAACAGGAAATAAAGA
>JAZQCT010000056.1:0-2659 GCA_045546475.1 Oscillospiraceae bacterium | reverse complement strand
GTGATCGGAATCGCCGCGATATCCACCATCGTCTGGCTGCTGGCAGGCTACGGACTGGAGTTTGCGCTTTCCATCGGTATCTCTGTACTGGTTATTTCCTGCCCCTGCGCATTGGGGCTTGCAACACCTACCGCCATCATGGTAGGCACCGGAAAGGGCGCAGCAAACGGCATCCTGATCAAGTCAGCAGAGGCGCTGGAAACGGTACACGGCATTGATACGGTTGTTCTGGACAAGACCGGTACCATCACTCAGGGAAAACCTGAAGTTACGAATATCATTTGCAGCGAGGGGATTACGGAAAATGAACTGCTGCAGATTGCAGCATCGATTGAAAAGCTGTCGGAGCATCCACTGGCAGACGCCATTGTCACCGAGGCAGAAAAACGGGAAGTATCGTATTTCAACGTCAGTGATTTTAAGCAGATTCCCGGTCAGGGAATTACCGGAGTCATTGATGATCAACTCTGTCTGGCAGGAAATGCCCGATTGATGAAGTCGCATGGTATACCTAACGGAGCACTTCTCAATCAGGGAGAAACACTGGCGGCAAACGGAAAAACTCCGCTGTTTTTCGCTCGTGCGGGACAGCTGATTGGCATGATCGCAGTGGCAGATGTTGTAAAACCCACCAGCAGGCAGGCTGTGCAGGAACTGTCCGACATGGGCATTGAAGTGGTTATGCTCACCGGCGACAACGCTAAAACCGCAGAGGCCATCCGCCGTCAGGTAGGCGTTGACAGGGTTGTGTCTGATGTATTTCCCCAGGATAAGGAACAGGAGATCCGCCGCCTGCAGAGCGAAGGCAAGAAAGTTGCCATGGTGGGCGATGGCATCAATGATGCGCCCGCTCTGGCACGGGCAGATGTCGGCATCGCCATCGGAGCGGGAACGGACGTGGCCATCGAATCTGCGGACATCGTCCTGATGAAGAGCGATTTGCTGGACGTCGCCATCGCCATTCAACTCAGCAAAGCCGTTATCCGCAATATCAAACAGAATCTGTTCTGGGCGTTCATCTATAATATCATCGGCATCCCTATTGCCGCAGGGCTGTTCTTCATTCCCTTCGCGCTGAAGCTGAATCCTATGATCGGTGCTTTCGCCATGAGCTTCAGTTCGGTCTTCGTAGTAACCAACGCGCTGCGGCTCAGGTGGTTCAGACCCAGGCACACAGCGCAAGAACAAAACAACAGCGCCCCCACAATGGCGGCGCGTATAGGCAAAGAAGGAGATTCATATATGGAAAAAACATTGAGCATTGAAGGTATGATGTGCGATCACTGCGTGATGCATGTTCAGAAAGCGCTGGCAGCGATCCCCGGCGTTCAGGAAGCAAACGTGAGCCTTGAAAACAAATCGGCCAAGGTAACAATTGATCCGATCGTTGCAGATGAAACCCTCAGAAATGTTATTGAGGAAGCAGGATATGTTCTGAACGAGATCCTGTAATACCGGCGATCCATAGAAAAACAGTGAATGTCCGCCATGTGTTCTGCACCGGCGGACATTCGACCGTTATTCACTCAATTCTTCCAGTTTCTTCTGATCCGTGATCTCTATCGTTCCACGCGACAGCTTCACCATGCCTTCATTCTGGAAATAGCGCAGCATGCGGGTGACGACCTCGCGGGGATTGCCCATGTGGTTGCCAATGATCTCATGGGTAGTCTTCAGCTCGGTCGTGCCTTCGATGGATGCTTCCTCCAACAGGAAAGCCGCCAGACGCTTGTCAACGCTCTTCCACATGATCTGCTCGACAAGCCACATGACGTCGGAAAACCTTGTCGCCATGACTTCGTTGGTAAAGTTGGACAGCGGTGCAGATTCATCCATGAGCTGCTTGTAGGTATCAGCAGGAATCACCCATAGTTCGGTATTCTTCTCCGCTTCAATTGCAACGTCGAACTGAATGGAGCGCATCATGCAGGATGCAGAGAACAGACAAAGATCGCGTTCAAAGAGCCTGTAGATGGTAATCTCACGCCCATCCTCAGACAGGATGAATGCCCGAAGCTGACCGCTGCGGACAAGGAGAAGTCCAGTGCAGTCTGCATCGCCGTTGTGAATCACATCGCCCTTGTTCACCTTTCGGCTGAAAACACTGCCGGAAAGGGCCGCCTGCTGCTCTGCCGTCAGACGATTCCACACAGGAAAAAATGATGAGAACTCCATGTGAATCCTCCTTGTTCAATGGATCGTAGTATGCATATTATATACACAAACACGATAATTGGCAATCAGAACAGCATGAAAAACCTGCAAGCATCAGTGCATTCGGCATGAGCTGCGCTCGGTCAACTAACACCTTCGCCTCGCTGCTTCCGCCACTGGCGGCGCGAAGAGTGTCTCCAACGCAGAACCGTGCTGCTTCTGCCACTGGCGGCGCACGGTTCTGCGCCCCATCGATGTGCGTTCAAATCTCAGGGCATCGCAGCTTCAATTCCAACTTGTACATGCACAGAAAAAAACCACCCACAGCGGATTTGTGGCCAGAACCATCCGCGAAGTGCGTCAGCGCCACCCCTTCAAGCCTTTCCTGGCACAGACTGCGCTGCTTGGCTCCCGTCAGAGCCGGGACTTCCGCTGGCTGGAAGGCAAGTATTTCGACCGTCTGAAGAAGTATCTGGACTACTGGTACTGGCATTGCAACGCCGAC
>JAZQCT010000055.1:0-2624 GCA_045546475.1 Oscillospiraceae bacterium | reverse complement strand
AGTTGTAGCTAAGTGTTGTCTTCCTAAGACCGCTTGGCCTCCGACTTTCAGCTTCAGATTGGCCAGGAACTCATAGCCTTTGGCCGTGGCGCGGATGTCGTCATTGATCGTCACCCGATTGGGATCGTATTCACCGAAGTTCCGGATCAGGCACCCCCCGCCACCTACGATGTACAGCTTCATCAGCTCTGGATTGTACTCGTGCTCACGCAGTCGGCGCATGATGCCGGCCACATACTGCCGGGCGACTTCCTGAATCACCGTCAGATATTTTTCACCGATGTCCGCTTTTCCATACCTGAGCGCGTCGTCGATCACATCATCATCAATGGCCGTACCGAACTTTCTCATGAGCTGCTCCCGGATGGATAGCATGCACTGATAGGTTCCGTACTTCTCTGTGTAGCATTTCTGCGGATTGGGTTTCCCGTTGCTGATGCTCATGATGTTCATGGTGCCGTTGCCGATATCGCAGAGCATGGTTGTGCCCTTGAATTCCGCCAGCTTATCCGCAACAGCTGCGAAGCCCTGAGGGAAGACGTCGCAGCCGACAATCCGGATGCTGTAGGCAGTGCCATCGAAGCTGAAATTCACGTCCTTCCTTTGGATCAGATATTTGCGGAAGCGGTCTTTCTGCTCCGATACCCAGGTCAGGGGCAGTCCGACAGCCAGGTGGATGTCGGCGCTGGTCAGATGCGCCAGCTCCAGCTCCCGGGCGATGGCGGCAAGCGTCAGGATGTAATAGTCCTGATCCGTCATTTTGTCCGGGATAAACTCTTTGTGTTCCTCGCTGATGCCGTACCACTTGCCGTTGTACTGGAGTGATCCGATGATGAAGAATGGTTCCTTGTCGTAGGCGGTCACACCTGCCCGGAAGCAGGTGTTGGCCGTCTTGATGTTTCCGTAGCCGTGGTCGATTCCAATGACTACGATAGGATTCTTTGTGTTGTTGCTGTTGGTATTGGTAAGCATAATTCTCTCTTTCTGCCGCTCAGGCGGCGCTGTTATGTTACAGGGTGTTGATGATTTCTTGTTTTACGATTTCTTCTGCCCGGCTGCGAATGCTGTTCATCCTCTGAACCCATTCCAGCTGATCCGATGTTTTCAGGCCTTCCGTAATACCTTTCTGCTGCACCATTTGGCTGATCAACCGTTCCAGCATCGCCCTGGCACGCTCCTCCGCATCCGCCAAGTGCCTGTCCAGGGTTCCGTTCAGGATCAGCCGTTCATAGAGCCCCGGATGCTCTGCTTCCAGATATGCCCGGTGCATCCGTCCCCATCTTCCGATGGGGCGGTGCTCCTGGGGTTCCAGGATCAGGTTCGGGTAGAGCATGCCGTCTGCTCCGAGGGTGTAGGTGCCGCCGTGTTCTTCAAAGATGCTGTTCATTTTCTTTCCTCCTTCATATCGTTTAGCATTTTGGTGATCAGTGCGATATCTTCAAGCAGCTCCTGGCTGGGATTATCTCCTTGGCTGAGCCGCTGAAGTTCCATCAGGATGTCCTTCATGTGGATATTCATCATTTTGAATATCCGAGGATTCGGGGTGACAGTGATATCCCGGTTCATGCACTTCTGGTAGCAGTACTCCTGCTTTGGGAGACCGGACAGGGCAACAGCCCGGTTAAGCTGCTCGTTTTCCTCCGGCGATACCCGGAATCCCACCGTAATGCTGCGGAACCGATTGTGCCGGTCTACGTTTTTAGCTGACATTTCTTTGTCCCTCCATTCTTTCGTTGTTCAGCCGCTGCGCCATATCCACCTGACGAGAGGGGAACATGTGCGCATACCGGAAGGTGATATCGATGCTCTCATGCCCAACCCGATCCGCAATCGCCACCGCACTGAATCCCATGTCGATCAGGAGCGAGATATGGCTATGCCGCAGATCATGAATTCTGATGCGTTTGACACCTGCTTCCTTTGATCCCCGTCTCATCTCATGCTGCAGATAGCTTTTGGTGATGGGGAAGATCCTGTCGTTCTTCTGCACCTTGTAGAGGCTCTTGATGTAATCCTGCATTTCATCACAGAGGAAGTCCGGCATCTCAACCGTTCGCACGCTCTTACGGGTTTTCGGTGAGGTAATCAGATCCTGTCCATGAATCCGCTGGTATGTTTTGTTGATGCGTACCGTCTTTTTTGTGAAGTTGAAGTCCGCCGGGGTGAGTGCCAGCATTTCTCCCTCCCGTATTCCGCACCAGTACAGCATCTCGAAGGCGTAGTACGACATGGGCTTGTCCATGATCGCTTCTGCGAATTTCATGTACTCCTCCTTTGTCCAGAAATTCATTTCCTCCCGTTCTTTGCTGCCGATGCATCCTACCTTGGAGGCTGGATTGTTTTTTAGCCCGTAGTGCCGTACCGCGTGGTTCAGGATCGCCACCAGCTGGTTATGTACCGTTTTCAGGTAGGTAGCTGAGTACGGCTTTTTGAATTCATCCCGATAGGCTAGCAGCTCATTCTGCCAGGCGATGACATGCTTTGTTTCAATTTCGCTCATCATCATTTTCCCAAAGGTCGGGATCAGCCTGTTTTTGATGATGTTTTCCTTGGTCAGCCACGTGCTTTCCTTCAGGCGTGGCCGCCGATCCTTTTCATAGAGCCCGCAGAAGGCTTCAAAGGTC
>JAZQCT010000054.1:0-71433 GCA_045546475.1 Oscillospiraceae bacterium | reverse complement strand
AACACATCTTTTCGGCAAAATTTCACGCATCCTGCGTTGAAAAGGTTTGACAGGCGACAGCCTGCCTGCACCTTTTCGCCTTGCCTGCATAAAATTTTTGCTCGAAAATCTGCGTATTATTTTAGTGTCAACACTCCCTAATTGCCGAAGTAATACCCCCTTTCCCCTTTGCAAACCTTTGGGGAAAGGGGGTGTTTTATATGCCAAGGCTCCGCCCATGACAAATGTCATACCCCCTTCACGCGAAAGTCACTTCCAAATTTCTCTGCGGTGTGCTATAATAAATACAGTAATACTAATCCCCTTAACTCCGATAGATCACTTTAATTGCCCACCCCCTGCCCCTCTCTCTGGGAGGGGGAGTTAGGGGCGGTGCTGCGCACCGCCGCCGCCAAAGGCTATCGCCTTTTGAAACCACTTTCATCTATTGTAATTTGGAAGATTAGTATAAGAAACACAACCGAACGAAAGGCGGAAGCGATATGAACAGAACGTATGTCAATGTCAAGGAACTTGTGAAGCACTATGGAGATGTGTGCGCCGTGGATAATCTTTCCTTCCAGGTGCATGAGGGTGAGATCTTCGGACTGATCGGTCCGAACGGTGCCGGAAAGTCCACCACCATCAACATCATCACCACCCTCGATGCCTGCACCAGCGGTACGGTTGAGATCGCAGGAAAGAGCATCAGCTCCCATGCACGGGAGATCAAGCCCCTGATCGGTGTTGTGCCGCAGGAGATCGCTGTTTATCCCCATCTGACAGCATTTGAGAATGTGAAGTTCTTTGCTTCCCTCTATGGTCTGAAGGGCGCGGAGCTGAACAAGGCGGCAGAAGAAGCCCTTGCATTCGTGGGGCTGTCCGACAGGCGCAAAATGAAGCCCAAGCAGATGTCCGGCGGTATGAAGCGCAGACTGAACATTGCCTGCGGCATTGCCCATAACCCCAAGCTCATCATCATGGATGAACCGACCGTCGGCGTGGATGCACAGTCCCGTGACCACATCCTGCATTCTATTCAGGTACTGCGTGAACGCGGTGCGACCGTCATTTACACCTCCCACTATATGAACGAGGTCGAGCAGATCTGTGACCGCATCGCCATTGTCGATCATGGACAGATGGTGGCAGTGGGAACGGCGGCAGAGCTGGTATCCATGATCACTGAGTTCAACACCTTCACACTAAAAACCAGATTCCCGGCTGATTTTGATGAAAACTCCTTCATCAAGGAGGTTTCCGGCTTCCCGGCAGTGCACGGCGTGACCGTGCAGGAGGACTGCGTTAAAATCGAAACCGCACTGGAATGTGCAGATTTCTCCGATATTCTGGACAAGCTCCGCAAATTCCGGCTGCCGGTTATCAGTGTCGTTTCCGAAATTCCCGACCTCGACAGCGTATTCCTGACGCTCACAGGTCACGAGATCCGATAAGGAGGATGTCCATGCTTTCCATTATCCTCAATGAAACACGCGCCCTGATGCGCGATAAAGTTTCCATGTTCTTCCTGCTGCTCTTTCCGCTGCTGATGATCTACATGCTCGGCACTTTCCTTCAGAATATTGACATTGCGGACTATGAGATCGGAGAAATTCAGCTCGGTGCCGTTCTCGAAACGGAGGACATCGCATTTGACAGCTTCCTTGCAGAGCTGGAGTCGGAAAATGACGTTGTTCTGACAACCTCCGATGATCTGGACGCGCTTCTGGCAGAGGTGGACGGCGATGCACTGAATGCGGCGGTACATCTGGATGAAAACGGGGAGATCGTCCTCTATACCGGCACGGACGCTACCAAGAACCGCGCACTGCGCATCATGCTTGAAAGCTTTCTGTACCTCAACGATACCTATACCGCCTGTGTGACGGAAACCGGGGATTTTACGATTCTGTCCCAGCTCCAACCCACGGAGGAGAGCTTCAGTGAGGCGAAGGAACTCGGCATGGAACGCTCCATGATCGACTACTATGCCGTGGCAATGGTCGTGATGATTATGTTCATGGCTTCTACCGTTTCCGGTGCGTCGAGCTTCCAGAATGAGGACAGCAACCGCACTGCTGCAAGACTTGTACTGACCGGAACGAGCCGTGTGAAGATCTTCCTCGGCAAGGTCATCGGCACACTGCCCGTCATCTTCCTGCAGATCGCCGTGGTCATGATCGTGAGCGTACTGTTCTTTGATGCCCACTATGCCGCAAATCTGCCGGATAATCTCCTGCTCTTTGCGATGCTTTTCATCGGCACGCTGCCCCTGACGGCACTCGGAATGCTCGTCGGCATCGTGTCGAAGGTACCGCCCGCAGCCATTTTCCAACCCCTGAGCTGGACGCTCCTGTTCTTCTCCGGCAGTTTTTCCAAAGAGATCTATGTGGAGGGCTTTTCCAACATCTGCCCGCCCTACCTCATCCAGCAGGCAGCCTTTGACCTGACCCTGTTCAGCCGTCCGGACGGCGCGCTGACCGTGATCGCTGTGAGCCTTGTATGCTTTGTGATTTTCTCCGCACTCGGTATTCTCGCCTTCTCCCGAAAGGAGCTTTCCAAATGAACAACATCTTCCTGATTGCAAAAAATGCGATCCAGCGCAGTAAAATCTTTCTCCTAATGGCAGTGCTTGCCGGCATTGCGGTGTGCATAGCCTACAGCGGCGGCAAGGATGTCGGCATGAGCTTCACTGCTGCTCAAGCCATTGACATCGGCGTGGTCGATCGTGACCATTCCACTCTTTCTGAACATTTCCATCACTACCTTGCAGAAAACCTCGGCATGAATATTTTAGAGGAAACCGACTACGATGAACTGACAAAGGTCTTGATTGATATGGATCTTTCTGTTATAATAGAAGTACCGGAGGGATTTGAAGCATCCGCACTTGCCGGAGAGTTTCAGAAGCTCACCCTCACCACCACGAACGACTATGAGAACACCGCCTTCATTCAGGCATACATCGATACCTACATGCAGGGCGTTTCCGCTGCCGCACAGACGGCGAAGGGGGATGCGGAGCTGTTTGAACGCATCCTTGATAGTGCATCCGCAGACAGTGAGCCGCTCGTGATGGAATCCGCCGTTGTGACCTCCCGCGACGCTGAGGTCAGTGCATCTGCATTCCGTGTTGCAGCGGGCTTCTATCTCATGCTGGTCATGGCGGTTGCCATCTGCGTGAACTTCCTCGTTGTGACGGACAAGAAGCAGAACACCCTTGACCGTATGCGCGTTTCCGCAGTCGGCTCGCTGGAATACGTCCTCGGTACAGTATGCAGTTGTGTACTTATCTGTGCGCCGACCGCTGTGATCCCGCTTGTATTTTTCGGCATCACCGGTGACAGCATCGGCATCAGCCTGCTGCTTGCCATCGTTTTCTTCTTCCTGTTCCTGCTCTTTGCAGTGGGCTTCGGTCTTGTGACCTCCCTGCTGTTCAACACCATGGAAGCCATCATTCCGGTCATGGTCGGATTTGCCTCCATCGGCTGCATTCTCGGCGGTGCATGGTTCCCGATCGACAATTCCATCGGCGCACTGCATCTGGTAAGCTACCTCATGCCGCAGTACTGGATCATGAACTACATTGATTCCGTACAGCAGAATGACCTTGTGACCATCACAGAATCCGTTCCTGCACTTATTACGTTGGGCATTCTGGTGCTGTTCACATTGCTGACCTATCTGACAGCGGCAGTGTGCTATGGTAAAAAACGAATTAAATAAGTGCAGAGCCTGCGCAGGCGATTCCCCCTGATGATCGCAAAATATCGGGGAAATGCCTGGGCAGATTCTGCGTATGTGTCTTGGAAAGGATCGCCTATGAAAACCTCCTTCCTCTATCTTATCGCCAAGGCTGCCGCGCTTCTGCTGGCAGTTTCACAGATTGCAGATGACTCCGGGAGCTTTGCGGAGCATATCATCCTGTTCCTCCTGCTCGGCTGTCTGTTTGCGGCGGATGTGCTGGCAGCCTCTTTTCTGCGCACGCCCATTCCTGCCATAGTGCTGCGTCTTGCGGTGATCGGCATCTGCCTGCATACGGGCGGGAGCCTTCTGCCGCTGGCGGTCATCACTGCGGCACAGACTGCGGACTGCGGCACGGACGAAGCCCTGTTCTGGGAGATCACCGGGGTCTGCACGCTCCTGCTCATCCTGCTGTTCCGACCGCCGATGCAGATGGTCTTCCTGACGCTTGCGCTGCTGCTCACATTCGGAACAATGCGGTTTCTGAACCGGAAGATCACGCTGCTGACAAGCCGTACCACGGAGCAGAGCGCGGAGCTTGCCGCGCAAAGAAAGAAGATCTCCGGCATTAAGGAATATGTACGTTCCGTGCGCAGTACAGCAGCACTGGAGGAGCGCAACCGCTTTGCCGCGCGCATCCATGACGAGCTGGGGCATAATATTTCGGGGAGCATCATTCTGCTGGAGGGGGCAAAATACCTCATTGCCGCCGATCCCGAACGCGCACAGACAGCAATGCAGACGGCGATCGACAATCTGCGCGGCGGCGTGGACAGCATCCGCAAAGCCCTGCATGAAGAACGCCCCGACCGTGCGGGTCTGGGGCTGAGCGAGCTGAAAACGATGCTGGAGGAATTTGGCACATCCTACGATATGGAGACTGCGCTGGAGACCTCCGGTGATCTGGAGGAGATCTCCATGCACCTGTGGCTGTGCATCAAGGACAATCTGACAGAGACCATGACCAACACCTTAAAGCACGGAAAGGCAACAAAATTCACGCTTTCCATCCGCATGTTCAACCGCGCCCTGCGTGTGGAATACAAGGATAACGGCGTATGCAGCGGGACATTCAAGAAGGGACTGGGACTCGAAGCCATCGAAGAACGCACCGCCGCCAACGGCGGAAACGTACTGTTCCGCAGTACAATGGAGGGATTTTCGGTGACGACGGTGTTCATGTCGGAGAAGCCCCATACCCCAAACAGGTAAAGAAAGGAGAACCCACACACCATGATCAACATTCTCATCGCTGACGATGATTCCATCATCCGCGAGGGGCTGAAAATGCTCCTCGGCACACAGCCGGATTTTCACATTGCGGACACTGCCGAAAACGGCAGGGAGGCGGTCACAAAATGCCGTGAAAACAATGTGGATGTGGCATTGCTCGACATCCGGATGCCGGAGATGAACGGCATTGAAGCCGCGGATTTTCTGCTGAAGGAAAATCTCGCGCGTCCCCTCCTGCTGACGACCTTTGATGAGGAGGATTTCATCATCCAGGCACTCAAGCTCGGCGTGGGCGGCTACATCCTGAAGAACAGCCCGCCGGAGCGCATCTTCAACGCGATCCGCACCGTCAGCACGGGCGGCAATGTCTTTCAGGAGGACGTTCTGCAGTACATCCGCGGGCGCGTCGGCGGCGGCAAAAAGCAGATCTTCGCCCTGCTCTCCCAGCGTGAACAGGAGATCGTGGAACTGATCGCAAAGGGACTGTCCAACCAGGAAATTGCCGACAAGCTCTATCTCTCCAACGGCACCGTGCGCAACCACATCAGCACGATCCTTGAAAAGACAGGACTGGAACACCGGACGCAGATCGCGGTGAAATATCTGGGGGAATAAACAAAAACAGGAGCCGGGAAGCTCCTGTTTTTATTTTGGTTATATCTGCCCGAACGCCGTATACATCTTCGTGATCAGGCTGGTGATCTTCTCGGAGGACGCAGAGTCCGCCTTGACCTGGGTTCTTGCGGTGTCGGCGGTATTGCTGAAATCGCAGGCATCCAGCACCTTGTCCAGACGCATCACATTGAACACGCTGCAGGAAATGTAGGTACTCAGGTGGATGAACTGCTTGTCCGGAAATTCTCTGCACATGCGCAGGTAGAAATTCTTCTCTACGCCGAGAATGAACGTAGGACAGGCAGAATTGCGGATGATCTCCATCATTTTGCCCGTACCGATGGCATAATCTGCCTTGGCGGTGATGGCTTCGCAGCATTCCGGATGCACCATCACGAGTGCGTCGGGATATTCTGCGCGCAGATCTTCCAGATCATTCACAGACGCGCTGTTATAGACATTGCAGGTCGGCTGGTACGGATAGACGAGAACCTCTTTATGCACCTTGCGCATGGCTTCATTGGTGCAGTTGTACTCGCCCACATAGAGCAGACGGTCCGCATCCACGCTATTGATGACCTCCGGTACATCGCCGGGGAATGCGATATAGTCGGCAAGCAGCTTGATGCTCAGCGGGGATGTGCCGTAAACCACCAGCGGCAGCTCCGGATACTGGTCGCGCCAGTGCTTGACATGATCGAACTGCAGCATACTGTCCATTGCCACCGGGCAGGTGGAGCCTCTGCCGGGAACATAGACGTTCTTATCCTTCATGTAGGCTGCGGTCAGCTCTGCAAAGAAGGTCGGCGCGAGAACGAGGACATTTTTCTGCTCACAGCCCTTGAGGACGTTCAGGAAAAAGTCGCGGCTGTCACCCAGAACATCGGCGATCTCGTGAGTCTCGGCAGGGGCATAGTGATGGGCAATCACATAGATGTCGTTCTTCTTTTTCAGGTCGAGGATTTTCTGAATCTGTTCATTCATAGTATTTTCTGTTCCTTTCATAATTTCATACTAATCCCCTTAACCCCAATAGACAACTTTAATTTGCCCCACCCCCTGCCCCCTCCCGGAGGGAGGGGGATTTAGGGGCGGTGCTGCGCACCGTCTCCGCCAAAGGCTATCGCCTTTTGAAACCGATTTTGTCTATTATAGTTGGGGGATTAGTATCACAATTTCCGCCGCTTCTGCCCGGCGGGTCTGTACATAGTATAGCAGATTCTGGAGGAAATGTCAATATTTGCAGTACGTGTGTCAAAAAATGCGGGTACGGCGCACTGCCGTACCCATTTTGTATTATTCTGTTTCCTGTACGCTTTCCGCGGGAAGCTCCGCCTGCTTCCTTCCGCACACGGCGCGGATAATGCCGAAGATCACCAGACAGCCGATGGAAATGCCCAGTGTGATGACTGCCATGGTCTGCGCACGGCTTACCAGCAGCTCCAGAAAGCCCACCACTGCCGCGAAGATCTGCGGATCCTTGATGGCGAAGCCGGCAAAATAGTCCGTTTCCGTCACATAGATGCAGGGCGCGAGCAGGAGCAGAGCAGAAGTCATGCCGGCAATGCCGCACCAGTAGAGCATGTGGGAGATCTGCCGGAGATTGCACAGCAGAAGCAGCACCAGCACCACGGCAAGTGCGATCAGGCAGGCGTTCTGTGCCATGCCCAGATAAGTCAGGTAATGCCGTGCTGTACCCAGCCAGCCCTTTTCATACATCATGGACAGCTTGAAGGTATCGGCAACGAACAGGATCTCCGCCTCTGCTTCTGCAATGACGGAGGCGACCTTTTCCTCGTACACCTTGTCCTTGACTACATTGTTTTTCTCTGCATAATCGCTGAAAAAGCCGTTGACAGAGGCTTCCAGGGCAGTGAAGTCCATTGTAAATGCATAGGCTTCCGTTTTGCCGTTCAGATAATCAAACGCCTGTGCAACGCTGGCATTGATGGCATCCTCCAGTTCATCACGATCCATGACTTCCGTGAAGACCTCTGCCGGAATGCCCGTACTGTTGGCACGGGTCTTGAAATAGCTCGCAAGGGAGCTGTATGCCTTATCCGCAAGCCCCTCCTGGGCTGTGACCACACGGAAGGTATCGGCGTTCAGTACCTGTGTGCTGACAAAGGCGGTCACACCGCTGGCAAGCAGCAGAAAGACCAGCAGGAAGGTCAGCAGGACATTGGGAATATAACATCTGATCTTTCTCATTCTGCCGCCTCCTGTGTTGTCAGTGCATCCTCCGCGCCGGGATCCGCATAGAACTGCTTGCTCACCAGCTCACAGAGTACGCCCACTCTTGTGGTGGAGGTACCGAGTACCTGCGCTTCACAGGTATAGAGCGTCAGGCGGTCGGTATCCATGGGGAGGATGTAGGTCTTGTCCGTGTTCTCGAATCTCACCTGTTCAAATGCCTTGTAGGTGAAGATGCCGTACTGGGTATACAGCACGACCTCGTCGCCCGGCTCGATCTTATGCATATCCGCAAAGAAGGTATTCACATGCGCGTCAATGACCGCGTTGCCGGTCTCGCCGAGTACCTTGGAGGCGGAGGACTGGCACGCGCCGCGCTCCAGAAGCTCCGGTGTAGAACCCCAGTAGACCGGCACGGACATGCCCACCGCTTCGCATTCCAGCACGGCATACTGCTCGCCGAATGCGGGGCGGATGACCTCGCCGGTGTCGGAGAACTGTTCCTTCTCCTCCTCCGCGGGCTTTTCGGTGCTGATGTCATTTTCCTTGATGACCAGCCCGTCCAGACCGGTGGCGGGCTTGATCTTCATATCGTCCATAAAGATGATGTTCAGATAGGTCTGTACTTTTTCATAGGGCTTGATGAGAGCCACTGCGCTCACTGCAGTGCAGAGGATCATCAGGAACACCGCTGTCAGGATATAGACCAGCGGATGCACGCCCTTTTTTGTCGCTGCTTTTGTCGCCAATTTACGCTCCTTTCTCGATCGTGCGGTATTGCCTTATTGTACACCGCCGTCAGCACGGCAGAGATGACGGTAGATCAGCACAAAGCCGGCTGCTGCCAGAAGCACTGCTGCCGCAGAAGCTGCAAACAGTCCGTCATAGGAAATGCCGGTTTCATCAATGGTGATGCCGGTAGCG
The DNA here is from genome assembly GCA_045546475.1 of Oscillospiraceae bacterium. Taxonomy (GTDB): domain Bacteria; phylum Bacillota; class Clostridia; order Oscillospirales; family Ruminococcaceae; genus UBA3855. The sequence continues at coordinate 62,745 of JAZQCT010000054.1, read as the reverse complement.
GTCTTGTCCACGATGGTTCCCTCATCATCACGCACGGTGATAGCAATGCCCTCTGCGGAGATAGAGTCCACAGCAATGTTCATGTTCATGCCCTTTGCCGCGTCGATATAGCCCTGCAGCAGCTCTGCCTGGTCGTTGACATTCATCTGCTTGATGATGCTGTTGCGCTCGCCGGGTGTCAGGTTGTTGAGGAAATTCTCCTTATCCTCCGGACTCATGGAATTGACATAGGCGATCTTTTCATCCAGTGTCATCATGATGAAATCATAGGAATTGACCGTCGTGGCTGCGGGCTGTGTCTCTGCGGGTGCAGCGGGTTCTGTCTGAACGGCAGATGTGTTCCCGCCGGAGGTACCTGCATCGGAGAAAGTGCCGCCGGAGGCTGCACTGTCAGCCGCTTCCGAGGAAGTATTTCCTGCGGAGCTGTTCCCGCCGGAGGCAGTTCCTGCCGGCTGGGTAGGTGCGGCGGTTTCACTGCCTGTGCGGTCAGGTTCGGACACGGTGGGCTGGGAGGTGCTGCCGGTGTCAAAAATGCTGTCGATCTTGTCGTCTGCCTGCGTATCATATTCGCAGAGCTTGGCATATGCCATTTCCAGATCGGCTTCGGTGTACTCGCCGGTCGCCCAGTAATTGTAGCCCAGCTGTACCTGCTCCTCCGGGAAGCCGACCTCGCGCGCCTTCTGGGCAACGTCATCTACAGTGATCGCGGACACCTGAAGTCCTGCACCGCAGCAGAGAACGCCTGCCGAAAGCATGGCAGCAAGGGCATTTGCGCATAATCTGTTCTTTTTCATTGTATACCTTCCTTTTTTCTGTGTGTGAGCTTCCGCTCAGCGGTTGGCTTTCAGACGTTCCTGGAAGAACGCCTTCATTTTCTTTCTTCCGGCATCGGAATCAATCTCAGATGCCTTCAGCTCGCCTTTGTATACGGCTGTCATCAGCTGGATGTACGCCTCGCCGAGTGCGGTGGTCAGGAGTCCTGCCGTTGCGCCGGAGATCATGCCCCCTGCCGCAGTGCCGGCACCGGGGAGGAGCTTGACGAGGTTGGCAACGATCGTCCTGCCGAGGATGGTTGCACCGCCCGCACCGAGCGTGGAGGACACAAAGCCCGTGATGATGCTCCGGCTGATATTCAGCCCGAAAATTGCCGTAATCGAGGCGATCATGGTGACCTGCGTCGGCACGAGCATCGCCGCATCCGCAAAGGGGACGGGGACAAAGCCCTCACCAAAGGCTGCTGTAGTCGCTGCCGCAACGGCGGCGTGCGCACGTCTTTTTTTTTGCTCTAATGATGCGATCTGGACATTCTGGAGCGTGTCCTGCAATTCATCCGGCAGAAGCTCCGCCATGATCTCAATGAGGGTGTCAAGACCGTATGCCTTTACCACATAGTCCTCGTCGATCTCATAATCGGACGCAAGCACCGGAACGACCTGACATACGCTGAGATTTTCATTGAGGATATAGTCCCGCATCTGCTTGGCATTCTTCTTGGAGAAGGATTTGGTCAGCACGAGGATGACGGGAACCTGCGTGGTTTTGTTTTCCTCTGCAAAATCGCGCAGCCAGTCAATCTCCTCCGGCTCGATCCGGTCGGACGCGGTATTGATGCAGTACCAGATACAGTGCACCGCCTGGTTGACATCCTTTGCAGCATGTCCGCGGCGGATGGTGTCAAGGATCTCCTGCTTGACCTCCTTCTGCGCCTCCTTACCCAGCTCAAAGCCCCTGGTATCGTAGATCGTCAGGGGGAAGTTCTTCTTGCTGTACTGCTTCATATGTGTTGTCACCGGCATACCGATGCCGGTATCCGCAAGCTGTTCGCGGAAAATGCTGTTGATAAGCGTACTCTTGCCGACTCCGGTTTTGCCGGCAACGATGATATTCAGGTGCTTCAGATTGCGGATGCGCTCATTGATGGCATTCATGCATTCCTGCACCATTTTGGTGGTGTCGATGGTCATGGGTGCGAGCCCCCTTTTTGTCAGATTCTGTCGTTTTTTGAAAAAATCCTCATCCATTTTCATTATACCAGAAACGATAGGAAATTGCAAGTGCCAGATTATGCCTATCACGCAAATCTATTTTTCTTTATCGGGGCTTACCTAAATTGCCCCACCCCCTACCCCCTCCCGGAGGGAGGGGGATTTTGGGGCGGTGCTGCGCACCGCCTCCGCCAAAGGCTACCGCCTTTTGAAACCGATTTTTTTGAAAATTGATTTGCGTGTATGCCTATTGCGACAAATGCCCCGCCGTACAGCAGGGCATTGGATCAGTTGGGTTGTTCATTGCGGCAGAGCCAGCGGTACACGCCTGCAAAGCCGCCGGATGCCAGCAGGACGGACAGTGCCGCCGCGAGCAGCAGACCGTCATAGGAAATGCCGGTAGGGTCAACAGTGATGCCGGTCTGGGTCTTGTCGATGACGATGCCGGCTTCATCACGCATGGTCACAGCAATGCCTTCCTCCGAAAGAGAATCCACGGCAACGTTGATGCCCATGTCCTCTGCAATGTTGATATAATTCTGCAGCAGTGCCATCTGGTCCTCCACGGACATCTGCTTCAGGATGCTGTTGCGCTCTGCCGGGGTCAGGTTTGCCAGAAAGGCTTCGCGCTCCTCCGGTGCCATGGCATTGACATAGGCACGCTTTTCCTCCGCCGTCATGTGGATAAAGTCCTTGGCAGGTTCGGTTTCAGGGGGTGCGGTCTCCTCCGGTACATCCCCGGCAGTACCGCCCTGTACGTCCGTAACAGCGGTTTCCGCAGGCTCGGAGGGTGTTTCCGTGGGGGCTTCCGGGGGCATGGTGCCGCCGTATTCCTCTTTGAAAAACTCCTCAAGCATTTCGTCCGTATCCGCGCCAAAGGTAACAAGTGCGATATAAACCGCGTCAAGCTCCTCCTGCGTCCATCTGCCGCTTTCCCAGTTGTTGATGCCGACCTGGATCGACGCTTCGGGAATGCCGACCTCGCGGGATTTTTCGACAACATCCTCAATGGTGTACGCGGATGCAGTCAGCCCGGGACCGCAGAGCAGACAGCCGGCGGTCAGCAATGCCGCCGCAATGCGCACATGTTTTTTCATAGGATCACCTTATTCTTCTTCCGGCATATTTGCCTTCAGGTAATTTACAATGTCATTCACGGTGCGGATCTCATCCACAGCCTCATCCGGAATGCTGACATCGGTTGCACTTTCAATGGCTACGATCAGCTCCACAGCATCCATGGATGTCGCATTCAGATCCTCTAAAATATCCGTATCCTCTGTGATGTCCTCCGCATCCATGCCGAAATGCTCTGCAATGATGCCTGCAACTGTTTCAAACTCCATAATCATACCTCCAGTCGGTTCATTCTGCCAGGATTGTGATGACAGATTTTTCTAAAAATAGTATATCGGAAAACAGGGGTATCCGTCAATAGCCATTGCTACGATTTTTGATTCGTTTTCAACTTTAGATTTATGCACCTTAAACAAAAAGAAGAAAAAATCGGGCATTTGCAGAGAGAATATGAATATTCTATGACGGATCCACAGGCGTTTCGCGGAAAAATTACGGAAAAACCATTGTATTTTCTGCGGAAATATGCTATGATTAAGAGGAATCATTCCTACAATTACGGAGGTATCATTATGCGTCATTATACATTGATCGGCAATCCACTCGGACATTCCATGTCCCCCATGATTCATGACAGGCTGTTCGCGCTCAGAAGCCGTGAGGCGGACTACAGCCTGACTGCCATTCCCACGGAGGAGCTGGCAGAAAAGTCACCGGCTCTGCGGGAGCTGGGCGGCTATAACATCACCATTCCTCATAAGGTGAATATCATCCCCTTCCTGGATGAGTTGGATGAGACCGCGAAGCGTTACAATTCCGTCAACTGCGTGGCAAACCAGGAGGGCAAAGCCATCGGTTATAATACCGACTGTGTGGGTTTTCTCCGCAGTGTGGAGGGAATGCCGCTTGACGGCAGAGTACTGCTCATCGGCTGCGGGGGCGTTGGCAGGATGATGGCGATCGAAACTGCACTGCACGGCGCACAGGAGCTTGTGCTGATGGTGCTGGCATCGGACATGCCGCTTGCCGAGGCTCTGCGCGGAGAGCTTGCTGCCATTGCGCCCGATACCTGCGTCAGCATCGTACTGACCGGCAGCGACAAGGACGGCGCACTCGGACATTTCGACCTGCTGATGAATGCGTGTCCTGTGGGCATGTACCCGAAAACGAAGGCCTGCCCCATCAGTGCGGAACAGCTCGCGCTGTGTGACAATGTATTCGATGTGATCTATAATCCGACGGAAACACAGCTCATCCGTCAGGCAAAGGCAATGGGCAAGCCCGCTGTGGGCGGTGCGGCAATGCTGGTATGGCAGGCAGTCCGCGCCCATGAGATCTGGGACGGCGATACCTACACGCTGGAAGAGGTGCAGGGCATCATCCGCGAGCTGGAAGAAACTGTAAACCGTGATTTCCCGGTACAGGAGGGCTGAATATGACAATTTTTTTATGCGGCTTCATGGGCTGCGGCAAAAGCACGGTCGGCGAACGGCTTGCCAGACAGCTTGACTGCCCTTTTGTGGATATGGATGCCTATATTGAGGAACAGGCAGGAATGACCATTCCGGAGATCTTCGCGCAGTACGGCGAACCGCATTTCCGCGACCTGGAAACACAGGCGATCCGTGAGCTTGCGGTGCGTGACGGCATCATTGCCTGCGGCGGCGGCGCGATGCTCCGAGAGGAAAACGCAAGGATCGCTGCAGAACACGGCACGGTGGTATACCTGGAGGTACCGTTCCACACCTGCTACCGCCGTATTGCAGATTCCGACCGTCCGATCGTGCGCCGCAGCACCCGCGATGAACTGGAGGAGCTGTACAATGCCCGCCGGACGATCTACCAGAAGCACAGCACCCACACTGCGGACGCATCCCGCACACCTGCGGCAGCGGCGGCGGCAGTGCTGGCAGTACTGGGGCTTGCACAGAATGATACAGGAGAATGCGAATGATTATTTATAATGCAGAAATCTACTCCATGACGGAGGATGTACATTTTTACGGCTATGTCATCGTAGAAAACGGAAAGATCACCGCTGTGGAGCAGGGCAGACCCGATACTGTCACCAAGGATGACATTGACTGCCACGGCGGCAGGCTGCTGCCGGGCTTCATTGACGCGCACACACACCTTGGCATCATCGAGGACGGCATGAATTTTGAGGGGGACGACTGCAACGAGGTATCCGACCCGTTCACGCCCCAGCTTCGTGCGCTGGACGGTATCAATCCGTTCGACCGCTGCTTTGCGGATGCAAGAATGCACGGCGTGACCTCCGTGATGGTATCCCCCGGTTCGGCGAATGCCTGCGGCGGCGAGATGCTGCTGATGAAAACTGCCGGACGTTATACGGATGAAATGATGATCCGTGCCTGCGGCATGAAATTCGCACTCGGCGAGAATCCGAAAACCGTCTACAGCGACCGTGACGAAATGCCCGTCACCCGCATGGCAACTGCCGCGCTCATTCGTGAGGGCTTGCAGAAGGCGAAGCTCTATGCGGAGCGTCTGCACCGCTTTGAGGAGCATCCGGATGAGGAGGAAATGCCGGAATATGATGCAAAATGCGAGGCTCTCCTGCCGCTTTTAGAGGGCGATCAGAAGGCACATTTCCACTGTCACCGCGCGGATGATGTCTGCACGGCACTGCGCATCTGCAAGGAATTTGGTCTGGAATGCGTGATCGTACACGGAACAGGGGCGCATATTGCGGCGGATCTGTTCGGGGAAATGGGCATTTCCGTGATCGCAGGTCCGATCATCTGCGACCGCTGCAAGCCGGAAATGCGGGAGCTTGCGCTGTCGAATGCGGCGATCCTGCATGACAGGGGCGTGAAGATCGCCATCTGTACCGACCATCCGGAGGTACCGATCCAGTACCTTGCCCTGTCCGCCGGACTTGCTGTCAAGGGCGGAATGCCGAGGGAAGCGGCTCTCCGCGCGATCACCTCGGAGGCAGCGGACATTCTGGGCGTATCCGACCGCATCGGCAGGATCGAGGTCGGATTGGATGCCGATTTGGTACTCTTCGCGGAGGATCCGCTGAATGTCATGAACGACCCCGTATGGGTCATGATCGACGGGAAAATTCTGGAGAGTTAAGAACGAATGGGGTTCCAAGGGGCTTGCCTCTTGGGCGGTGGAGGCGGCACAGCCGCCTCCTAATAAAAGCTCCTCCCCTCGGGGAGGGGTTGGGGAGTCTTTACACCCCCTTAACGCTCACGCAGTGAGCGAATTTTCAAAAGGAGCTGAAACAGTATGAGAACCATCACCGCACAGGAAATCACCAACGCCGTTGCAGAACTCTGCATCCGCGCAAATAAAATTCTCCCCCGTCATCTGGAGGAGAAGATCACCGCATGTGCCGCACAGGAGCAGTCCCCTGTCGGAAAGGCGGTCTTTGATGACCTCATTGCCAATTTACAGGCAGCAAGGGAGGAGGACATCCCGATCTGTCAGGATACCGGCATGGCGGTCGTATTCGTCGAGCTGGGACAGGATGTCCATATTGAGGGCGGCACACTCCGCGAGGCAGTCAATGCCGGCGTATCCAAGGGCTACACCGAGGGCTATCTGCGCTGCTCCGTTGTGGGCGATCCGCTGGAGCGCGTGAATACGGGCGACAATACCCCCGCCGTCCTGCATCTGGAGCTGGTCGAGGGCGATGGGGTGAAGATCACCGTATGCCCCAAGGGCTTCGGCAGCGAGAACATGTCCGCCATGAAGATGATGACACCAGCGGCAAGCCATGATGACATTGTGCAGTTCGTGACGGACTGCATTGCAAAAGCCGGCAGCAACCCCTGTCCGCCCATCGTGGTCGGCGTGGGAATCGGCGGCAATTTTGAGCATTGTGCGTATCTTGCGAAGAAAGCACTCTGCCGTGATGCGGCTGTCCGCAATCCCAAGCCCCTCTATGCGGAGCTGGAGCAGAAGATGCTTGCTTCCATCAACAAGCTCGGTATCGGACCGCAGGGCTTCGGCGGGACGGTCACAGCACTGTGCGTGAACATTGAGGAAGCCCCCACCCACATCGCGGGTCTTCCTGTGGCGGTCAATGTCGGCTGTCATGTGACGAGACATGCGGAGATGATGCTGTAATATGAATAAGAGCCGCTGTGCATCAACACAGCGGCTCTTGTTTCTATCAGGTTTTTCGCTTACTTGGAGATCAGTGCGAGTGTATCGCGGGCGATCAGCAGCTCTTCGTTTGTCGGAACGACCCAAACCTCAACCTTGGAATCGGACTGGGAAACCTTTGCAAGCTTACCCTTGATGCCGGCATTTGCAACGGTGTCGATCTTGATGCCCAGAATATCCATGTCGGAGCATACTGCTTCACGAACGTCCGGTGCATTCTCACCGATACCGCCTGTGAACAGAACCGCATCCAGACCATTCATGGCTGCTGCATATGCGCCGATGGTCTTCTTGATCTCATATACCAGAATGTCCTTTGCCAGCTGCGCACGCTTGTCGCCCTGCTCTGCAGCAGCAGTTACGTCACGGTTGTCAGAACCAACGCCGGATACGCCGAGGAAACCGGACTTCTTGTTCATGTAATCGGACATCTGTGCCGGTGTGAAGCCGTGCTTCTCCATCAGGAAGGTAACAGCGGACGGGTCAACCGCACCGGTTCTTGTACCCATCAGAACGCCGTCCAGGGGTGTGAAGCCCATGGTGGTATCCACGGACTTGCCGCCGTCTACAGCAGTAATGGAAGAACCATTGCCGAGGTGGCAGGATACAATCTTCAGATCCTTTGCATCCTTGCCCATTGCCTTAGCCAGAGCTGCGGATACAAAACGGTGGGATGTACCGTGGAAGCCGTACTTGCGGACATGGTATTCCTCATAGTCAGCATACGGGAAGCCGTACATATAAGCCTTTTCGGGCATGGTCTGGTGGAATGCAGTATCGAATACAGCAGCCTGCGGAACGCTTGCCGGCAGAACCTGCTTGCAGGCACGCAGAGCCAGTGCATGTGCATGGTTATGTACCGGAGCCAGCTCACGCAGCTCGTCGATCTTCTCAATAATCTCATCGTTGACCAGAGTGGTCTCAGAGAACACCTCTGCACCCTGCACGATACGATGACCCACAGCGGAGATCTCATCCATGCTCTTGATGACAGCAGCGTCACCGGTGGTCAGAACCTTGACCAGCTCCATGAATGCCTCGGTATGTGTCGGGAATGTGCAGTCAGCGTCATACGCTCTGCCGTCTGCGGTCTTGTGAGAAATGTGACCGTCAATTCCGATACGGTCGCAGTTGCCCTTTGCCAGTACGCTCTCATCGTCCATGTTCAGAAGCTGGTACTTCAGAGAGGAACTGCCTGCGTTTACAACGAGAATCAGCATAATTATTCTTCCTTTCGGTAAAAAATGATTGATTGTCTGCCTGAAAAAGGCACTACTATTACTATTATATACTTTTTTCGAAAAAAAGCAAGGGTTTTGGAAGAAATAATTGTAAAAAAGTTTTTGCAAGGGGACTGCGGAGGCTTGTCCTCCCTCCGCCTCCTCCCAGAGGGAACAATGTTGTCAACTTTAGCATTCTAACGATGGTTCCGCAAAACTGGCCCACCCCCTGGCGCCTCCCCAAGGGAGGGGGAGATTGAGCCGGTGCTCCGCACCGGCACCGGCAAGGACTTTGCCCTTTGAACCCGCTTAAGTTGATGACATTGCCAAAGGGAGGGGGATTTAGGGACAAAGTCCCTTGGAACCCCGGCGGCGCACGGATCCGGAAAAGAAAAGACAGGAGGAAATTACATGACCGAATTTCAGGAAATGCTATCATCACTGAATGCCGGCGGCTTTGTGATCCTGGTCATTGCCGTGGTCATTCTGGATCTGTTTGCGCTCAGTGTGATCTTTGCAGTCAGACGTGAAGCGAAGCTCTGCCAGAAACGCTGGCAGAAGCTCAGTGCCAATATGGAGCTGCAGTACAACGATCTGCACTATCCGCTGGAGGCGGATGAAATCCTGCTGGGGCGGCATATCTCCGCCGACATCCGCTTCTCCGACCCGTCCGTATCGCGCTATCATGCTGTGATGACGGTCTCAAACGGCGTATGGAGCATTACCGACCTCAATGCACGGGGCGGCACCTTTGTCAATGACCGCCGCATCCATCAGGTGCGTCTGATGCCGGGGGACGAAGTGCGGCTCGGCAATACCGTTGTCCGCTTCCGCCGACAGAAGCCCCAGCCGTCCGCAGACGACAAAAAGAAAAGGGAGGTGCGCCATGTTTAAAAACGGTCTGACCTATTACAGCTGCATTGGTCTGCTGTTCCTGACCCATCTGTCCATGCTCGGCGTGGTGCTTGTGAGCGGTAATTATGAATCCCCTGCTGACCTCATGCTCCTGACAGCCGGTGTGCTGACGCTTGATCTCGTCTATGTGATCGTCACAGCGATCTACAAGCAGATGACCTATACGATCGACATACTCCTGCTCTGCGTGCTGAACATGAGCCTGATCTTCCAGTCCTGCTTCGGCGGCGTGCATCTGTCCTTCAAGCATATGATCACCTGCATCGCTGCGCTTGCGGCATGTCAGGGCGGTTTCCTGCTGACGCGCAACCATGAATGGATCCGCACAAAGAAGAAATACATCTACGGTGTGATCGGTGTTCTGATCCTCAGTATTCTCCTGCTGACGGGCGACCGCAGCATGTGGATCAATATCGGCTCGTTCTCCCTCCAGCCCTCGGAGTTCATCAAGCCCTGCTTCATCCTCATCTGTGCCGCCTCCATCGTGGAGCTGCATAAAAAGCTGAAGATCGTCTTTTTCTATGTTTCCAAGGACACTCTCTGCCTGTGCGGTGCGGCACTGGTCATCTTTGCTCTGCAGTGGTGGTGCCGGGATCTCGGAAGCCTGCCGACCTTTGCAGCGGTCTTTGGCTGTGCGCTGGTCTGCCGGTTCTGTTATCCGAGAGCAAAGATCTCCCGGACTGCTCTGGGCATCATGGGCGGCGTGGCTGCCCTTGTGCTGGTGGTCGCGTGGAATCTTGCCCCCGCCTATGTGCAGGATCGACTGCATGTGGATATCTGGGCTGACCAGTACGGCAACGGCTACCAGCAGTGCCAGGCTCTGATCGGCATTGCCAGGGGCGGCTTTCTCGGTCTCGGACCGGGACAGGGCAATCTCCACAATGTGTTCGCCTATGAATCGGACATTGTATTTGCTACCATCTGTGAGGAATGGGGGCTGCTCTATGCCTTCCTTATGATCATCATCATTCTCATGATGCTCATGACCCCGCTGATGAATCCCCCCAAGAATTATTATCATGCCATGGTTGCTGACGGTGTTGTGGCAGTCTTTGTGGTGCAGATGGCACTGAATATTTTCGGTTCCTGCAACCTGATCCCGTTCACAGGCGTGACGCTGCCCTTTGTCTCCATGGGCGGCAGCTCCATGATGACCTGCGGATTTCTGGTCGGAATGCTCAAGGCGACCCAGTCTCCGCTGTTCCGCCATCAGGTGGAAGCGGAGAAGTCCGCAAAGAAGAAAAAGAAGAAGTCCAAAAAAGCCGCAGTACCCGCAGTAAAGGAGGTGGACGCATGAAAAGTATCCGCAGAGCGCAGCGTCTGATCATCCTGATGCTGCTGGCATTTCTCGTCGGCGTGGGGATCCTGGTCTATACGATCCTGTCCGAATCCGCCTTTTACATCTCCCATCAGAACAGCGTCCCGCTGGGCTGTGTGTATGACCGCAGCGGTGATGTCCTGTTCGATCCGGATGCGGATAAGGACACCTACGGTTCCAGCCACTTCCTGGATGTCGGAAACTTCATCGGCGACGACTCCCGGCAGATGACCAATACTCTTGTAATGAAGAACAAGGATCTGCTGACCAATTACAGCTTCACGCTCGGTGTGCGTGAGGATGGCAGAGCTGCCATCAATACCACGCTTGACCATGCGGTAAACCAGAAGGTCTATGATGCCTTCGGCGGTAAGGACGGCTGTGCGGTCGCATACAATTACATCACCGGCGAGATCTATGTCTGCCTGAGCAAGCCCAGCATCAATATCCTGAACAATTACACCGACCTCGACAGTCTTGCGGAGGGCAGTATGCTCTGTAAGGTGTTCCATCCCACCGTACCCGGCTCGACCCAGAAGATCTTCACCACGATCGCCGGACTGGAAGAAATGGGCATGGAGCAGCTGTCCGCCAAACAGTACACCTGCACGGGCAGCTATGTGAACAAGGAAGGCAAGACCATCAAGTGCCACGAGGACAGCGGTCACGGCACCCAGAACATCTCCGAAGCATTCGCCAACAGCTGCAATCCCTTTTTTGCACAGCTTGTGGAGGATCCCGACCTGCCGCTTTCCACGATCGAGTCGGTCTACAAGAAGCTTGGCTATGATGTGAACGATTCCGGCGGGGCATCGCTGTCCGTGAACGGCATTTCTGCCTTTACTGCCTCCACCACGCTCAACAGCCCGGAGGAATTTCATACACAGTGGAGCTGTATGGGGCAGGGCGAAACGCTTGTCAGTCCCCTGCAGCTGATGGTATGGCAGAGTGCCATTGCCAATGCAAGCGGTGAAATGACACTCCCCTACCTCATTGCCAATGCCGCCAAAGTCAACGGCGACCTGACCGTTCAGGCGGAAACGGAGACCGGAGACAGGATGTTTTCCGAGGGATCCGCTGCGGCGATGCGTACCATCATGCTGGAGAACGGCGCGGAGAATTACGGCAGTCTGCTCCCCGGCACAACGGTCGGCGTAAAAAGCGGCACGGCGCAGATCGGCAATGCCAAGACGGAAAACTCCCTTCTGACCGGCTTTACGGATGATCCGGATTTCCCTGTTGCATTCTGCATCGTGATCGAAAACCGCTATTCCGGCGAGGTCAGCACCTCCCAGATCGCCTCTGTGCTTCTGCAGGAGCTGAAGGCGAGCTTAACAGAATAATATATCATGTCCTGCTTTGTCACCAAAGCAGGACATGTGAATTTTATGGGATATACTAACGATTTACTATAAGAAAGTGAGGCAAATATGCAGAAAAATGTATACAAACGCGCCCTCATGCTTGCCATTCCTATGATGATCCAGAACGGCATTACTAATGCCGTTGCACTGGTAGACAATGTCATGGTGGGCAGCCTTGGCACGGAGGCGATGACGGGCGTTTCGATCGTAGGACAGCTGATTTTTGTATTCAATCTTGCGATATTCGGCGGATTGTCCGGTCCCGGCATCTATGCGGCACAGTTTTTCGGTCAGGGCAGTCTGGACGGCTTCCGCCATACCTTCCGCATGAAGGCGTGGATCTGTCTTGTCTGTCTGCTGGGCGGGATTGCTGTATTTCTATGCTTTCCGGAACAGCTCATTGGTCTTTACCTGCATGGTGAGAGCGATACCGTGGATGCGGAGCTGACGATGCACTATGCTAAGGATTACCTGATGATCATGCTCCTGGGTCTGCCGTTCTTCGCAGTAACACAGATCTATGCATCCAGCCTGAGAGAAACCGGCGACAGCATCAAGCCCATGCTCGCAGGTGTGGCATCCGTTGTGGTGGACATCGTATTCAATTATACGCTTATTTACGGCAAATGCGGAATGCCGGAGCTGGGTGTCAGCGGTGCAGCAATTGCAACCGTCCTCGCCCGCATTGCAGAATGCGGCGTGGTCGTCATCTGGGCACATGCACGGCAGGACAAGCATATTTTCCTGCAGGGGCTTTACCGGAGCTTCACAGTTCCGGCGGAGCTTTGCCGGAAGATCCTGCTGAAGGGTCTGCCCATCTTTCTGAATGAATTTCTCTGGGCAGGCGGTCTGGCAGCTCTGACACAGTGCTATTCCACAAGAGGACTGGAGATCGTGGCAGGACTGAACATCTCTAACGCCATCTGCAACCTCCTGAATGTTGTGTTCGTTGCACTCGGCTCTGCGGTGGGCATCCTGGTCGGACAGCGGCTCGGTGCGGCGGAATATGACGAGGCAAAGCGTGAGGCATTCAGCCTGATGTGGTTCACGGGCGGTGTAACACTGGTGCTGACAGTCATCCTTGGATCCCTGTCCGGCGTATTCCCCCTTTGTTATGATACAACGGAGGAGATCCGGCGTTACGGAACAATGTTCATTCTCATCACAGCACTGTTCTTCCCCGTGCAGGGATTTCTCAACGCGCTCTACTTCACGCTGCGTTCCGGCGGCAAAACACTCATCACCTTTCTGTTTGACAGTGTATATTCATGGGTGCTGCCCGTTCCCATGGCTCTGCTGCTATGCAGTTATACGGATATGCCGATCCTTGCAGTCTATGCTATTGTGCAGTCCGCAGATCTCATCAAGGTAGTGGTCGGTTATGTACTCATCCGCAGAGGCGTGTGGATCACCAATATCGTAGGGAATGAGCGCACGCCCTAATTTTCGCCATTTTACCATTTCCGGCATACCGCCGGAAATTTTTTTCAGAGCTGCACAAATATCCATTTCTGGATTGTGTAATAAGTGAAGGGGAACAAACACCCCCACAGATAAAGGAAGTGGTAATCATGAATGAGGAGAATATGGCATTGCGGGCATTCCGGCAGTATGGTAATCAGGTGCTGCGGCTGGCGTATTGCTATACGGGCAGTGTACCGGAAGCGGAGAAGATCACACAGCAGGTCTTTCTCACGCTGCAGGAAACGCAGACAGAGCCGCAAAGCGGACAGCTCCGTGAGCTGCTGCTGCGGGAAACTGTCAGAATGGGAAACAACCAGAACCGCCGGGTCGGTAAGCTGGCAGCTCTGCCGGCAGACTGCGCCGCAGTACTTTACCTGCACGATCACGCAGGCTGCACCATTGCGGAAGCCGCCGCGATCTTCGGCAGAGACACACAGAACATTGAGTGCCTGCTCACACAGGGCAGGGACCTGCTTCGATTGGAGGGAAATGCATGACTGAAAAGGAATTCCGGGATCTGTTTGATTCCGTCAGATGCAGTGAAGCCTTCAAGGCGCGGATGGAGGAGAAGCTTTCCGAACCGCCCACAGAAGGATTTGCAGAAATTGCCAGCGGTGTTGCGCCTGCACCGGTACGAAGCCGCTGGGTACGCTATGCCGGACTTGCGGCATGTTTCCTGTTTGTGATCGGCGGCGGTGCGCTTTACCTGATGGGACGCGGCGGTATGCCCGACCAGCCGCCCGTTACAACGGACGCACCAACACAGTCCACCACCACGGCATACACGGAGGAAACGACCGGCACCACGACTGCGAGTCTGCAGACGGAATCCGTTGTCGTGACAGTATTCGAAACCGCGGTTGAAACGGTTCCGGCAACAGAAATTGAAACGGGAACCACGACCACAGCACAGACGGCCGCATCAACCACAACGACCACACAGACAACGACTGCCGTTACCACGACCTCCATTCCGGCGACGGAAACGGAGGAGACGACCACGACAGCAGCTCCCGCACTCACGGGATGGCAGGCGGCATACTGGGAGCTTGCAGATGGCTTTGCTGAGGAAAATGAGTTCACAGGGGAAGCAAGATTCTCCCTGATCTACTTTGACGAGGACGCTGTGCCGGAGCTGGCAGTCAGTGCCCAGGAAAGCTATCAACTGTTTCTGTATACCTATCACGCGGGCAATGCTGTTGAGCTGATCGACGGATGGTCCTTTGGTGCGATGGGAAATACGGGCTATCTGTATGTGCCGTATCAGAACAGCCTGCAGAACTACAACCATGATTATGCAGGACTGCTGGGCTATACCTCCTATATGAGCATCACGCCGCAGAAAACACTGGAGGTCACGGATGTGATCGAGACATGGAATTTCAATGATCTCAACGGCAACGGCTTCCCCGACGAGGGCGAGTATGACAATGAGCTGAACTTCACTGCCTATTATGTGGACGGTGTGGAGATCACCGCGGAAGAAGCCGCCGCCTATGCAAAGGGTGAATACCAGCCGATCGGCGGTACGCTGACATTGGAAGAACTGAGAACAGCACTGGAATTGTCATAAAGGAAGTGGCGACATGAAACAGGAAAATATTGCATTGACCGCATTCCGGAAATACGGAGATATGGTACTGCGTACAGCCTACTGCTGTACGGGGAATTACAGTGAAGCGGAGGATATTACGCAGGATGTGTTCCTTGCACTGCATGAGAACCAGCCGGTGTTCCGCGATGAGGAACATATGAAGGCATATCTGCTCCGCGCGGCAGTCAACCGTGGCAGAAACTACCACAAAAGCTGGAAGCAGAAGGGCAGAGTGGAGCTTGACGATATTCCGGAGCCGTCCCATGAGGAGCCGGCATATCAGGACGGCGGACTGAAGGCGAAGGTACTGGCACTCCCGGAGCAGTATGCCGCTGTACTCTACCTGCATTATTATGAGGGCTATACTATCAAAGAGATCGCCGCAATACTTGGAAAACGTGAGAATACCATCGGCTCCCAGCTCCGCAGGGGCAGGGAGAAGCTCAGGCTGGAACTGGAGGGAGAGGTATGACAGAAAAGGAGTTTCAAAATCTGTTTGATTCCATCCGCTGCAGTGAAAGCTTCACTGCACATATGGAGGAGCTTCTGGCAGTACCGCCGGCATCCGGCTTTGCGGAGACTGCCAGCGGCGTGAGCGTTGCTCAGCCGCGCAGACATTGGGTACGCTGGGCAGGACTTGCGGCATGTCTGCTCCTGATAGTGGGCGGCGCAGCCGTCCTGCAGCAGCGAGAACAGGTACCGATCGAATATCCGGTCGCCACTGACCGGGAAACCGTCCGGACTGAACAGTCCGCTGGCGGAAGTGAAACGCAGACGGAGACAAAGCAAAGCACTGAAACTGCGGACAGCAGTGAAACACAGAGCATTACGGAAGCATTCATCGTGACGCAGACGATTTCTGATACGTCCATGACAGAGGCGGAAAGCGTTACGGAAACGACCGGATCGCAGACGGAAGCAGAAGAGTCTGCGATGTCTGAACCGACCATGCCGCCGGAAACACAGCCCGGAACCACCACAACCGCACTCACGACTGCGGTACCGGAAACGACCACCACGGCGAATACGACCCTGCCGGATCTGCGTTATGACAGGGCGGATTTCCCGATGCAGGGACTGGAAACGACGGATGCCGAAGCACTGCTGGTCATTGGCTATCATTATTTCCAGGCAGCCATCGACCTGGATGCTTATGTTGTGACATGCCCCTACAGGACCGACTATATGAACACTGAAGGCAGAAGCTTTGAGGAGGACGGCAAGCTCTGGTTCCCTGTGACGGACGGAGCTGTCACCTCTGCGGCGGATGTACAGGAGGACTTTTACGATGTTTATGCGTCGGACAAGGACAGCAGCCACCTTGCGGATTTTTACCGCGATAAGGCGGACGGGCTGTACTTCGCAGGGGGAACTGGTATTTCCAATCCGGAATATGAGGGCTATTATCTGACGCTGGATACGGTCACGGATACGCAGATCACCTATACCTGTCATATCCGCAATAACGGACAGATCGGTACCCAGTCCTTCCGGCTTGTAAAGGAAGCGGACGGCTGGAAGGTCGGATATATCACGAATCCCCTGCTGCTGAAAATTCTTGTCCTGCCTGCGCCGGATGATGAAATTTGACCAAACCACAGCCCCCGATGTCCTGCTGCATCGGGGGCTGGATTTTTTTGATCACTATTTTTTGAAAACATGTAAGGTTTTTTCATTTCTCTTGTCTGTATTATATAGAAGCTTCAGAAAATCAGAAAGGAGGCAGTTTATGACGGACAGTGAGCTGCGGGCACTCATAGAGACCTCCCCTGCGCAGGGACACAGAGCACTGTATGATACCTATGCAAATTATGTATATGCCATTATTTTCCGTATTCTGCGGGAATGCGGCACGCATGAGGACGCGGAGGACTGCCTCGTGGAGACCTTTGCGGACATTATCGCCCACATCGACAGCATACGCGGCGAACAGCTCAAAGCCTATATCGGGCAGTCAGCGCGGAACAGGGCATTGAATTATTATCACAGCCTGCAAAAGCACCGGCAGAATACCGTTCCGGCGGAAAGCGTACCGGAACCGGCGGTGCAGCATGTGCAGGAGGAGCTGGAACACAGGGAACTGCAAAAACAGCTCCTGCGCTGTGTGCAGGAGCTTGGCGAACCGGATGCAACCATTCTGATACAGAAATATTACTACAACAGAAAAATGTCCGACATTGCCAAAATGGTCGGACTGACGGCAAATGCAGCGCAGGTACGCTGCAGCCGCGCATTGAAGCGGCTGCGCAGAGAGCTTGCAGATTGGAGGTAGGGCAGATGCAGGATCGGAAACTAAGGGAACTGCTCCGGAATCCGGACGAGGACACGGCTGTGCGCATCGGCGAACAGTACCCGCCCTTTTCCGAAGCGGAGAATGACAGGATCTTCCGGCGGATCGAGGCAGAACTGCAGCAGTATGGCGAAGCATCCGAAGCTGAGACATTCACCATCCAGCCGGCTCCGCGCCGCAGATGGACGCGCCCGCTGTCGGCGGCCGCCTGCCTGCTTGTGATGTGCGGAACGTTCGCGGGGATCCTTGCCATGAAGCAGCACATGCCCGCCCCGACGGAGCAGACCGATGCCACCGGGCAGTCCGCTGAGGAAAACCAGCTTGCCCATGCGGTCGGCGAACGTTTTGCGGCAGAGAATCTGACGAAGGACGGCACACTCTGGCTGACGGTCATGACTGCCGGGATGCGCAGTGACGGGGAATATTATATCCGGGTGCGGCTTGAAAGCGACGGCGCGGTTTCCCATGTACCGGAACAGCCGGAAATGTTTCTTGCGGATAATCTCATGCTTGCCTTTGCGCAAAGCGGCGGTAACTGGAAAACAGTACAGCCCTGTGCAGCGGGCTTCAGCGATACGGCTGCTGCCTACGCCTTCACCATCCATTCCGGCGATACACTGGAACTGGAGCTGTGCTATGCGCTGGAGGAGGCACCGGAGGAATGCAGGCTCGTGACGAGCTATGATGTATCATACCCCTATGCACAATGGAACAAGGAGAAATGAATATGAAATACAAACGCATAATTGCCGCTGTCACAGCATTCAGCCTGCTGTGCTGCGGCTGCCAAAAGCCGGAACAAACGGACGATCCCGGCAGTACACAGGAAACCATTGCCACACAGGAAACCGCTGAGATCACACCTGTTGTGAATGACACTCTCACAACGACAGCAAAGCGGCAGAAGATCACCATGCCGGAGGAGGTCGGGATCTATGACTATCCCCAACCCATTGAAAACGGATTCCGGCTGTTCGCCGCAGATAATGACAATGTAACGCACCTTTATGAATTTGATACGGATTTCACGCTCACCGCTGACCGGATGCTCGTTCCGCCTGCCGCCCATGACGGCTATTATTACTGCGGCGGTCTGTATACCATCGGGGAGACCGGATTCCACAGCCTGACAGTTATGGAGAATCACAGCGACATGGAGCCGTACAGGGAAGGTATGGAGAACTATGACTGGAAAGCCTACCGTGCAGAATGGGAGAGCGAATACCTCCTTTGCACCTATGCGCAGGACGGCACCCTGACGGAGAAAATCAGCATTGAGGGACTGGAGGATTACCGCCAGTCGCAGGACTATGACCAGTTCACACAGCTTCTTGCCGGCGACGGCGTGTTCTGGCTCACGCTGATAGACGGCAGGATCCTGAAACTCACGCCGGATGGTACAACGGAGGAAGCTTATGTCCCTGAGATGGAGGGGGAGGACCACGTTCAGTACGGCAGATTCATTTATGATCGTGACGGTAAGACGGTGTATGCCCAGACTATATGCGGTGTCGATCCCTCTGACAGAAGTTCGACCAGCAGACTTGCTCTCTGCGAATTTGACCCCAGAACGGGCAGTGTTTCCGAACCGTTCAGCGTGATCGTGGAGGAGTATTATACCGGTTTTGATCCGAGCGTCTATTCCGGCGGCTATGGCGATTACCGGCTGTTTGTCAGCACACAGAAGTCATTGCTCGGCATCCGTGATGACGGCACCCAGGAGGAGGTCGTCAACTGGGAGGACTCCGACCTTTCAAGGCTGGAGATCATCCCCATGCTGGACGGCACCTTCCGCGGCTATGCGCTCCACAATGGCGACAACAACTGGTACCACCTGACCCGCAAGACAGTTTCAGAGACGCAGCAGGAGAAGAAGGAGATCACCCTCGGCGTGCTCGGTGAGGGCGAGGGCATTGCGGATTTCGTGCGTGAGTTCAATGGCTCACAGGACGAATACCGTGTGAAGATCGTCCGCTACCGCAATACGGACGGCAGCTATATCGGGGACGAGAACGGCAAGAACGATGCCCTCCAGAACTTCAAGCTTGACATTATCAGCGGTGCCGCGCCGGATATTATCATCATGTATGACAGCCACGAATCCATCATGCAGCTGGGCAAGCGCGGGGCATTCGCTGACCTCTATTCGCTGATGGAGGGAGACGCGGAGGTGAACAAGGACACCGTACTCCCGAACATCCGCAGTGCAATGGAGTCGGAAAACGGCGCGCTCTACTCCCTGCCTCAGGCGTTCAATGTGGCAACGATCGCCGTCAAATCCCGCTATTTCGGCACGGAAAACTGGACGGTGGATGATATGATCGGTCTTTATGCCGATGCAACGGACAAGCAGTTCCAGTGGATGTCCCAGACAGAAGCCCTTGAAATGCTCCTGTATGGCACGGATTTCATTGATTTTGCGAACGGTACATGCAGCTTTGATTCGCCGGATTTTATCAAGATCCTGGAATTTTGCAGCCGTTATCCGGAAACTGCCGGTCCGCCTCCCAAAACGGACGATCCTGCTTCATGGGACAGAGTGGATGCGTATTACGGTGAAAAGTACAGAAGATACCAGCGTGACGAGGATTATCTCTGTGCCTTTACGCTTCATGGAGAGAGAGGACTGGCAGTCGGGCAGTACTCCTATACCCGATACAACGACCTCGGCGAAGATATGACGCTTGTGGGCTATCCGTCCGACAACGGCAAGGGCGGCAAGCTGACATTCAAAGGTGAGATCGCCATCTCTTCCGCGTGCGATGACAAGGAAACGGCATGGGAATTTGTGAAAGCCATGCTGACCGGGGATGGTGACATCAACGTCTATGGTTATCCGGTGGTCGAGGAGCTGTTTGAGACAAAGCTTGATGATGAGATGTATGTCATGAGGTTCGGTGAACGCTCGGATCAGGAATTTCTTGAGGATGACGGCACGGTCTACCCTCTGACGCAGAAGGAACGCGACGATCTGGAGGAATACATCCGTTCCTGTGACACGGTGCTGAGCATGAATGAGGACATGCTGAACATTGTGCTGGAGGAAGCGGAAATGTACTTTGCCGGCGACCTCTCCGCCGAGGAAGCGGCAGACCGTATCCAGAGCAGAACGGAGATCCTGGTGAGTGAGCAGAGCTGATAGGATAAACAGTCCCCCGAACCAAGCGGTTCGGGGGACTACTTTTTCTCATGGGGTATCAACCAACGATCTCCGTCCAGTCGGGGGTCACGCCCGTACCGGATACGGCGGCATACTGCAGGATCGCGCCTGCGTCCTTGGCATCGAGGGCGGTGCCGTCATTCTCACCGCAGGTGGTCGAGCCTTCGTTGACATCCGCGAGGAAATAGGTGCGGCGGCTGAGCGTGTTCTCCTTGCCGGCACCGCGCTCTGCGGCATAGACGAGGATCTCGGCGGCATCGGCGGCATTGACGGTGCTGTCTTCGTTGATGTCTCCGCGCACACCGCTGAATACATCCGCAAACAGATAGTCATCCGTCCAGTAATCCAGGGTGCAGAAACGGCTGCCGTTGTACTGCATCTCGAACATGTTGCCGCAGACGAAATTCTCCGGATCGGTCAGGTACTGGATGTTCAGACCGAATACAGCCGAATCCAGCAGAGAGGGGTCAAGCTTCTGCGCGGTGAAGCCGTTTGCAGAGCCGACATACATCACGGCATCCTCTGTGAAGAAGTCCGCGCCGGACAGGGCGGTTGCATCATCCAGCCAGCGGTAGGCGGACGGATATTCCGTGGCAAGGTAATCGGACGGCGGAACGATGATCTTCAGGTCCTTCAGCGTGGGAATCATTTCGGTGTAGATGTCCTTTTCCTCCGTGCTGTCATCGGAGGTCACGAAGCTCTGCCCGAACGGCTCCTCCTCCGTAATGTCGGAGGCAAAGAGGAGATTGTATTCGCCCGGCTGGGTTCCGGCGGCAATGTTTACATCCAGCTCAATGAAGCTGTATTCATCCGAACGGCTGCCGAAAAATTCCGCCGAGAGGAGATTGTCCGTATAGCTGTGCATCCACATGACATTGAAGGAAGTGTTCTCCTCGTTGAAGTTTTCATTCACACCGAAGCTGTTCGACTGGTACACGCCGGCACTGTTGATCTTGCCGAAGCAGTAGGGACGGAGCCGGGTCGAAAATTCCACACCGGCTTCTGTGACATAGGTCATCTTCTCCGTGGAGTACAGGGCTGTGGGATTGTGGTAGGTAGTCGGATCGAATGTGACCATGGGGGAATCGGAAACGATTTCCGCATTCAGGATGGCAAGATCAGCGTATTCCGCTTCAATGAACATGCCGATATGCACACTGGTGCCAGCGGCGGCTGCGCTTGGTGCGACATATACAAGGTTATCCTGTACGAGATAGCCGCAGCCCTCCGTTTCGATGCCGCGCAGTGCAAAGGCGATCTCGTCCGCGCTCTGATAGGATGCGGAAACAGGGAATACGGAAGCTGCAAGCCCGGCGGCAAGTGCCGCCGAAGTGAGAATAGAAGTGAATCTGGTTTTCATGTTGGGTTCCTCCTTGAACGATCAGGTAATGACTTTATACAGCAGCGGCGCGGCGGCGGGCTGTTCCGGCGCGATGGCGGTGCAGCGGAGAATGCGTTCTGCTGCTTTTTGGCAGAGTGCCTGCGTTCTGCCATGGACTGTAAACAGGGGCTGACCGACCTGCACGGCATCGCCGGCAAAGGCGTGCAGCTCCACGCCCGCGCCGTAATCCAGCTGGGCATCCTTGGCGGTGCGCCCTGCGCCGAGTTCCAGACAGGCAAGCCCGACCTCCTCGCTCTGGATGGAGGCAATGAAGCCCGCTTGTTCCGCACATACGGTGTACTGTTCTGCCGCCTGCGGAAGCAGGGACGGATCCTCCGTGATGCCTGCGTCACCGCCCTGGGCGGCGATCATCTGACGGAATTTCTCCAGCGCGCTGCCGGATTCCAGTGCCTCCTGCGCCATGGCATGGCACCCCTCGACCGTTCCCCTGCCGGACAAGGAGAGCATATGGGCGGCAAGTGTAAGGGAGAGGCGGGAGAGGGAATTATGCACCTCGCCGCGCAGGATGCGGATGACTTCGAGTACCTCCAGCGCATTGCCGACATTGGCACCGAGAGGGGCGTTCATATCTGTCAGGACTGCGCGGCACTGCTTTCCGGCACGTTTGCCGACCTCGACCATGGCGGCGGCAAGCCGCTCCGCTTCCTCCGGCGTTTTCATGAATGCGCCGCTGCCGTATTTCACATCCAGCAGGATGCAGTCCGCACCGAGTGCGAGCTTCTTGCTCATGATGCTTGAACAGATCAGGGGGATGCTGTCCACGGTCGCGGTGAGGTTGCGCAGGGCATACATTTTCTTATCCGCCGGCACAAGTCCTCCGCTCTGTGCAATGACGCAGCAGCCGATCTCCTTGGTGATGCGCAGAAATTCCTCCGTCGGCAGGTCTGTGCGGAAGCCCGGAATGCTTTCAAGCTTGTCGATCGTGCCGCCGGTGAAGCCCAGTCCCCTGCCGGACATCTTCGGCACAAAGCCGCCGCAGGCAGCGGTGACGGGCGCGAGCAGGAGCGTGGTCTTATCGCCGATGCCGCCGGTGCTGTGCTTATCCACCGTCACACCGCCCACGGAGCCAAGCTGCATCTGCTCGCCGGAATCGCGCATTGCAAGCGTGAGCTCGGAGGTCTCCGCCGCAGTCAGTCCCTGACAGCAGACTGCCATCAGCCATGCGGACATCATGGAATCCGGAATTTCACCGGCTGTAAAGCTGTCAACGATCCAGCGGATCTGTGCAGCGGTCAGCGGCTCACGCCGCCGGGTCTTCTGGATCAGATCATACATTTGCATAACTCTGCCGCCTTTCTATGGTTCTTTGTAGTTTGCCTATAAGTATATCATACAATATTTTTCGTATGAATGCAAGTGTTTTTAAAAAAACGTCCCTCCCCTGTATAATTTTTCCTCCGCCTGCCCACACTTCTGCTGAGGTGATTTGTATGAGAAAACTGGAGCTTGCAATTGTAATGGGAATTATCGGGGCGATCTTCTGTTCCAGCTTTGCGGATTTTGCAAAGCGAGTGGATACGCTGCAGAAGGATGTGCTTCGGCTGCATATCCTTGCCGATTCCGATTCTGCCGAGGATCAGGAGCTGAAGCTGATGGTGCGTGACGCACTGCTCGCACATTCGGAGGAGCTGTTTGCCGGATGTGATACACCGGAAGAGATCCGCGCCCGCGCCGTGGAACAGCAGGAGACCATCCGTCTGCTTGCACAGTCCGTTGTGGAGGAAAACGGCTGTGAGGATGAGGTGACAGTGCAGCTCGTGCAGATGGAATTTGACGCGCGGCAGTACGAGGAGATCACCATGCCAGCCGGTACCTATGACGCACTGCGCATTCTCATCGGAGAAGCGGAGGGGAAGAACTGGTGGTGTGTGATGTACCCGCCGCTGTGCATTCCGGCAGCAGCGGAGGTCACGGCGGATGCGGAAACAGCGGAACTGTACTTTGACGAAGAAACGGCGGAGATCTTAGAAGATGCGCCGAAATACGAGGTGAAATTCAAATGCCTGGAGCTTGCTGACAGACTGCAGAAGGCATGGGAGGAGCCGCAGGCGGGACGTGAAAAGACACTTGCCGTACCAAGGCACTGCGTTCCCGCACAGAATGCGGAGCATACGATTTCCGATAAGCTTTAACAATCTTTCACATGCTTTCCATAAAATGCTTGTATGATTAGAATAGAAAAAGAATACACCGGAATTGGGACATCTATTGAGAAAGGTGTTTATTATGGAACTCAGACTTCAGAAATTATTCGGCGCGGCGGCGGCATTTGCACTGCTTGCCACCGGATGCAGCACAGAGAGTGACACACAGCCCGCGGAAAGCACGACTGCTGTATCCACGCAGACAGAAGCCACGGAAACAAGCATCGTTACCCAGCCCCAGAAGGAACAGCAGGAAGCACCCGCTTCCCTGCTCTCCGCACAGACGGCTTCCTTTTCGGCTTCGCTGTCCGATCTGTTCTCCGACCGCGATCTCAGCGGTACCTATGATACGCCGGATACGGTGATCACCTGCCTGGGCGACAGCGTTTCCATTGAAGGCGAAGGTGCAGCGGCAAACGGCAGCGACATCACGATCACACAGGAGGGCATATACCGCATTACCGGTACACTCCAGGACGGGCAGTTCCTCATCCATACGGACGGCAAGGTGCAGCTTGTACTGGATGGTGCTTCCCTTTCCTGTTCGGATTCTGCGCCGATCTATGTGCAGCAGGCTGACAAATGCTTCCTGACGCTTGCAGACGGTACAGAAAACACCGTTTCCGACGGCAGTGCCTATGTCTATGCACAGGAGGGGGACAACGAACCGGACGCTGCCATTTTCAGCGCGGACAGCCTGACGCTCAACGGCAGCGGCACATTATATGTAAAGGGAAACTACAACGAGGGCATCACCTCCAAGGATGATATTGTGATCACCGGCGGAACGATCCATGTGGAGGCGGTCGGCAACGGCATCAAGGGCAAGGATTATGTGGCAGTTGCCGGCGGTGAGATAACTGTTACCGCTGGTGCGGACGGCATCAAGTCCAACAATGCCGAGGAAGCAGGACGCGGCTTCATCTATGTGCAGGACGGCACACTGACTGTGACGGCGCAGGAGGACGCGATCCAGGCAGAAACAGAATTGATCGCAGAGGGCGGTCGTTTCACTCTGACTGCCGGCGGCGGCTCTGCCAATGCCGCACCGCAGATGAACAATGATTTCGGCGGCGGACGAGGCGGCTTTGAAGGCTGGGGCGGTTTCGGGAACTGGGGCGATTATGACGAAACAGATTCCGAAGAGGATACCTCCGTCAGCACCAAAACGATGAAGGCAGGAACGCTTCTGTACATTGCAGGCGGCGAATACACGCTGGATTCCGCGGATGACGGACTGCATTCCAACGGCAATCTCATCATTGCCGGCGGCACGGCAGAGATCCGTGCCGGCGGCGACGGCATCCATGCGGATGCGCAGGCGGATTTTGCAGGCGGTACGGTGCATGTGCTGCAGTCCGGTGAGGGCGTTGAAGCGGCAGGCATCCTTGTTCTGGATGGTGAAATTACAGTCACTGCCTCCGATGACGGCTTCAATGCAAGCGACGGTACGGCACAGGGCGCGATGGGTGTGTATTCCGATGGTGCTGCGCTGGAAATTGCCGGCGGCTCCGTATATGTGAACACTGACGGGGACGGGCTGGATTCCAACGGCAACATGCTCATCAGCGGCGGCACAGCCATTGTGGACGGTCCGACCAACAGCGGCAACGGCGCGCTCGACGGCAACGGTACGATGCAGTGTACGGGCGGTCTGCTCATTGCCGCAGGAAGCTCCGGTATGGCAGAATACCCCAGCGGTACACAGAATACCGCAGTCATCACGCTTGACGCTTCCCAGCCGGGCGGCACAGAGGTCACGATCTGCGATGCTGACGGCAAAACGATTATTTCCCACACACCGGCAAAGCAGTTCAATTCTTTCATTGTAAGCTCTCCGGATCTTGTATCCGGTGAAACCTACACTGTTTACACGAACGGCACGGAAGTCGGAAGCTTTACAGCAGAAAATGTCCTTTCCTACATCGGTGAAGCCCAGAATATGATGGGCGGCGGCTTCCCTGGCGGCGGACGCGGTGACATGGGCGGCGGACGCGGCAGCCGTCATGATATGCAGATGCCCACGGATGAAAACGGAAACATCACCATGCCGGAGGGTATGGAGCTTCCGCAGGATATGACAATGCCGGAGGGCATGGAACCGCCGCAGAATATGACGATGCCGGAGGGCATGGAACCGCCGCTGGGCGGCTTTCCCGGAGAATTTCAGTTTTCATAACATGCGATAAAACAAAGGAGCCGCTGCGTGTGCGCAGCGGCTCCTCTTATCGTTTATCCCTGTCCATCCATCGGACGCTCATTCGGTTTAGAGAACAGATAGCCCTGTGAATAGTCGATATGGTATGCGCAGAGGAGCTTCTGGATCGCGTCATTCTCCACAAATTCGGCGATCACCTTCTTGTTGGTCATTCTGCACCACATGGACATCATCTCCAGCAGCTGGCGGCAGTTGGAATCATCACAGATCTTCTTGACGATGCCGCCGTCCACCTTGAGGAAGTCCAGATCCAGACCGATCACATGCATCAGGTTGGAGAAACCGCTGCCAAAATCATCCAGCGCGATCCTGCCGCCGTAGCTGTGGATCTGCTCTGCAAATACTGACATTGCCTTATAATCGCTGATCTCCTCGGATTCCACGACCTCGAATACGAAGTTCTCCGGATGACGCGAAGTGCGCATATTGCTGTAGATCAGCTCCGTCATCAGCGGATCGAGAATGTCCTGCATGGAAAGGTTCATGGTCACAAGCTCCTGGCGGTTCTCAAAATATTCCATGACCTTGGCAACCATCTGGCGGGAAAGCTGTCCGTACAGACCGTACTTCTTGGCTACGGGGAAGAAGTCGTTCGGGAAATACAGGTTTCCGTCCGCATCGCACAGACGCATCAGGGATTCAAACATGACGATACGCTTCTTGGTATTGTCGTGGATGCCCTGGTAATAGGGGCGCACGCCGCCATTGGCGATCGCATCATTGATGACATGCACCATATGGATGTCATGCACACTCTTTTCCTCCATGCCCATATCCTTGGAGTATACGAGAAAATGCAGGTCACTTCTCTCGCGCAGTGCGGTCTGTACACTCTTGACGCTGCGCAGGAGATTGCGCTTGTTCAGCACCAGACAGAAATCATAGACCGGCTGAATACGATAGTATTCCGCGGAGGTAAGATGCTTGTAAAGACGGCGCATGAGCTGTTCGAACTCCTCACCGGTCACATCATCGTTGGCAGAGACCATCAGCTCGCCCTGGTCGGAAAGGTAGTACCAGAAATGATAGTCCTTCAGAAATTCCTGCATCCGTTCCAGCACATCCCAGGTCAGACGGTCATAGGCGCGGTAACCAGCATATGCCATCATTTCTGAGCAGTTGCGTGCGGAGATCATGCAGAGCTTATTGATCTTATGCACCTGAATATCATAGAACAGCTTCGTCAGTCTGCCGAGGCGGAGCTTGCGGTCGGTAAACAGACGGGATTTCATTTCCTGATAAAAGAAATTCTCCTCGTTGTCTCCCTTTGCCGCCGACATCGTGAGGAAGTCGATCAGATGCTCATTGTCATGATAGAGGTTGTGGGTAATGCTGAGCTTCTGCAGGTCAAGCTGGATCGGGGTATCGGTCATTGCAAGGCTGGATACCACAAAGGTGCAGTTGCCGAAGCGGTTATGGCTGCCGTCATAGAAGAACTCACCGCCGAGGAAGGCACCGGATGCTGTGGTGTGCTTCAGGGGCTTGAGCTCCCAGTCGGAGCAGTTCTGGAGGATCTCAGCACGGAGCGTACAGCTGTAAGCAAATACAGTTTCACTCGGCTGCTGCTTCAGGCTGCGGTAGAGACGGTTGACATCATCCACTACGCCGCCGGGACTGATATAGCCCAGCGCGACTTCCTCGCCCACTGCAATATCGTCCATGATCATGGCAGCATCCTGCTTGTCAGAACCGCCGCAGAATGCCATCGGCCATGCGCATTTCTCATTCTTTTTGCGGATCAGCGGGAAAATACGGATCACCCCGAGATTTTCGGTGTCGATATTGTCGCCGCCCAGCTCACGAAGCCACTCATACGGTGTGCGGTTGTCCGCAGAAAGGATGATATTGCCGCGGCTTTCAGTGATCGTTCCGAAACCGCTGATCTTTTCCGCACCGAGTGCATAGCCCTCAAAACAGCGAAGCTGGGGGGAAGTCACGACTGCTGCCGACAGACAGCCGGAACCGCAGTGTTCGTCGGACAGAGTAAAATCAATGCCGCCGATCCTGCCTTCTTTGCTGAACTGTACCTGCTGGTCATTGGCAACACCGCCGATCATGCGGAGATCCGGGCAGAGCGCGTCGATCGTCTCCGCAAACAGGGATGCCTGATAGTACTTCTGCGGCAGGAACACCAGAAGCTGTCCGCTGGTATTCTGCAGCTGCAAAGCCTGCGCTGCGCGTCTTGCAAGCACATCGCCTGCGACGGGCTGACCGTCCTCATCAAAACAGGGGACGCTCACGCTTGCCATGCTGCACGGCTCGGATTCATCGAAGCAGGTAACGGAAATCATGCAGACCTCCGTCAGCCGTCTGCCATTGAAAATGACAGCCGGACTGCTGCAGCCGACAAAAACGGCATTCGGCAAAAGCAGCTTCAGCTCCTCAAGAAGCTTCTGCATCGCTTCCGCATCGTGTACCGCCGTATGAATACGAACGAGCATTGATGCGCTGAAGTCGATGCCGTTTTCTTCCAGATACAATTTGAAATACGGCACTGTAGAATAGATATGGTTACAGGTCCTCATGTTTCCACCCCCACAATGGATATGCGGCAACCTCTGAAAGCCGTCCGGAATCTGTCCCCAATGGGGACGGAGACTGAAACAAGTTCAGAGATTCCCATGGTTTAATTGTGATTCGGCTTGTTCAGCGCAAACGAAAGAAAGTATATTTTTAGGCTCCTTAAACGTTTTAGCTGATCTATTTACAGTATAGCACATTTTTTATCGAATTTCAAGAGGTTTTTGTAAAAAGTTCCATTTTTTTAAAATTCCAACAATTTTTCCTGTTAATATAGCATAAACCAATCAAGTGCACTGCGCACCCATGCGGTCGGGGCAGCGGAGGTTTCTGCGGAATAATTGGCATTTTCGAGGAAGCTGGATGCACCGGCATAGACGATGGAGGCATTGGCATTTTCCTCATGCCTTGCATAGCCCATCACATCGAGGGCAGTATTCTCGTAGGTCAGGGGATCGTCCTCGGCACCGCCATAGGGTTCACCGACAACAGAATCAGCAGTTTTGAGGATCACATCCTGCTTGACACGGCTGAAATGATCCTGATAGAGGAAGTGGAAGCCTCTGGCATTTTCGAGATAGACAATGCCGCTTTCCTGTACAGAGGAATAGAGGGGCATGTTATCGGGGCGTGCGATGTATCCGGTCTGGATGAAATACGCATCCTCACCGATAGTACGGGACATATCAGTTTCGCTGATGCGGTTATAGTCAAACGAAATGCAGTACGGTTCAAGGAACTGCGAAAGATACTTGAAGCGCACTTCGCCCTCATATGCCGGCAGGAGAAGGAGGAGATGACCGCCCTCATCCATATAGGCATTGAGCGCCTCCATATCGTCCCTTGTGAGATCCTCCGTGGGTGAATTGAGAATGACGGCATCGGTATCCGCCGGAATATCGGAGAATGTGGATTCGTTCCAGACAAAGCCACCGGCTTCGAGGTCTGCGGTGAACGCAGAGATCTCATCGGGATCGGTCGTGCCGTTTCCGGTGATGTAGCAGAGATTTCTGGAAACAGGTGCTTCGGTCGGGGCAGCGGTTTCCGGCATGGACGAATCTGCGCCGCTGCCATTGCATCCGGCAAAGCCGGCGGTCAGCATCAGGCAGAGGAAGATTGCTGCGGATTTTTTGAACATAATATACTCCTTTTCTGCATCAGGTGCAGGAATGTATTTCCCATATCTATGATAAAAGGCAGAGCAGTGTACTCCGTCTTTTTATTATAGCATATCACAGCACAAAATGCAACTATCTCCCCAGCAGAAATCGCTGAATCCGCACAATATCCGCCACCGTACCGGAAAATGCTCCCCGATGGAAGCGCATCTTCGCTTCTGCAAGATCAAATCCGTTCACATGACCGTCACCGTTCACATCCAAATCGAATGCCTGCGGTGCGGCATAGCCATAGAATGCAAGCTCGTTGAGATCGCCGCCGTTCTTGACGATCTTCAGCAGATCCGTCGGTGCGGAATCCTCCGTCAGCGTCATGGCACGGTACATATAGCCGCCCAGATCACTCGACCACAGAAGGGCATCCGTATGGGCATCGTACACCGAAATGCCGCCCGTCCCGTAGGTATCATACACCCCGAAGCCCGTGAACACGCAGGGCTGGTCAAATTTCGCATAGCAGGTGATATTGCCGGCGGTCACATTCGTCGAGGGGGTTTCCAGTCCGGCAGTACTGCCGTAGATCATCTCCGGCATGGTCTGCGGTTCGTCAAACATCCGGTAGAACTGGTTCAGCGTTGTATCCTCCGGTGCGGCGTTCAGGTCATTGGTTTCCCCTGTGAAATCCGCATTCAGGCAGATGGCATCCGGCGCAAGATACATTCCCCTGCCGTTGATGATCTGCTCACGATTTGCGGCGGCTCTGACGAATACCGGTGTCTCCGTGACATCAAGTGTCACCTTTCCTCCGGATACAGCCATTTCTGAAACCGTTCCCTCCGCATATTCCGACGGCACGGTGAGATACGCATATGCCGCATCCCCGATGGAAAGGGTATGATCCGCAATCACCCTATCCTCATTTGTCGGCGACCAGAGGCAGTAGATCTTCTCCCCCGTGTTCCGGTCGGTGAACGCATAGCAGGATACACCGTCAGCGGAGAGATCTTCCGTAAAATCGGCGTTTTCGAGCACATCCGTCATGCAGGAAACGTAGTACCACGCCGTTTTCTTCTCCCAGCTGCCCTTCTGGGTGACCAGACCGGAATCGTAGTACACGCCCTCGCCCTCGTCACGCAGCTGGAATTTGGACACTCTGTCCACGCCCTCTGCGATGGCGGCAAGGTAGGTTCTCGCCACTCTCTGGGCATATTTCCGCTGGAAATTCTCATTGTCATGGTTATCCACACCCTCGGCCTCACAGTCGGACATGACGACCTCAAATTCCGAGATCCACAGTTCCGTGCCCGGTGCATTCTCGTCGATCCAGTTCTGCAGGGCATGGATCCTGTCCACAAAGCCGCTGTCCTCTGGATTCGGAGTATCCGGACCGATATGGACATTGATGATGTCCACGGCGAATTTCCCGTCCGTGCGGTTATAATCGAACCACAGCTTCATTTCATCAAGGTAGTCGATCATGGTCGCCGTGCCGACAAGTCCGCCCATGGCAAGCTTGAAATCAGGATCGGCGGCTTTCACGCCGGCATTCGGAATCGTTCCCTCGTGTCCGTCATAATCCGCTGAACACATCGCCGCCAGCTCATAGGGGGTGAAATAATTCTCCTTGCCAGCCCAGCCCTTGTTCGGCTCGTTGGAATTTTCCAGTGCGCTCAGAAGCCCCATGCCGATTTTCACTTCCTGCGCATCGGTGATATTGATCGTGGAGGGATCGACATCGGGATTGTGTCCGTAGCGTGCCGCTACCTGATAGAGCGTCTGCGCATGGAGGGCGTAGCTTTCGGGATCGAGGGTATCCGCCCCTGCCGCAGCAGGAATTTCCGGTACGGAATCCGCATCGCCGGAAATCACGGCACTGCCCGCCTGAAAGCACGGGATAATGTCGATATTCTGTGCTTTCATCGAGGCATAGAAGCTGTCCATGTCGCCCCATGTACCCTGTGTGAATTTCGTTTTTCCGCTCGCATCGAGAAGCCAGCTGAAATTATGGTATTCACGGACATTGCCCCCTGCCATGATCGCCGTCATCGGGTCGTCAATGAACGCATTGAAGCCGATGATGCCGCCGGCGGTGAGGTTGATCTGTGCAGAATCGTTCGGCTTCGGGGCAGTTTTCGCAAGCTGTTCTTCGGTCAGATCGGACGCAAAATAGCCATAGATCGCAAGCTCCGCCACGCCGCTGTCCCCTGCCGGCGTAGAGAACCGCAGATAGCGTGTGGCTTGGGGATCGTCAAAGGTCAGACCACGCCACGCATTGTACCAGTCGGTCGTGAATGCCCCGATCTCCTCCCATGCGAACGGCTCGCCGCTTTCCACAGTCCATTCGTTGATGCCGTTGGAATCCATAAAGCAGATGCCCGTGATCACATAATTCGCCCCGAAGTCGATATAGAACGAATCATCCCCGAATGCCTGCATATTGGGCTTCCAGTTCGTGTGGTCTGTCGCTTCCCAGAGTTCGCTGTCCACGCTCGTATCCTCCGGCGAGGCGGGGACTTTGTCCTGATCATCAAAGAGAACGGACGCATCCTTGAGATAATCCGCCCCCAGATGCGCCAGATTTTCGTCCATGACCGTGAATTTTGTCATATCAAGCAGTGCGGATTCAGGTTCCGCCGCCTGCGGCATTGCCGGTGCCGTCCCCATGCAGAGGAGGAGTGCTGTGAGGAATGCCGCTGTCTTTTTAATAGATTGCATAATGTATTCCACCTTTCACATTCATTTTTCAACTTTATGTATATGATAGCACAAATTCCGCAGAATGTCAATGCATAATTTGTTTCATTCTCTGTATTAAATGCACAAATTTGAAAACAAAATTTTGTAACATATTGCTTGCAGCGTGGAAATTGTGCATTTTCATTCGACAAGGCTTGACATTTTCCGGCAATAGATATACAATATTATATGGAAAATATACGTTAAGGAGAAAAACATATGCAGGACAAGACCATAGAACTGTTCCGGAACGCTCCTGTTCCGAAGGCAGTCATCACAAATATCATCCCTTCGATTGTCAGCATGATCATGGTACTGCTGTACAATCTGGCGGATACGTTTTTCATCGGGCAGACGAAAGACCCTCTCATGGTAGCGGCGGTTTCAGTCGCAACACCGGCATTTCTGCTGTTTATGGCGGTGGGTATGCTCTTCGGCATCGGCGGTACCTCCCTGATCTCCCGCACCCTCGGCGAGGGGGATGAACGCAGGGCAAGGCGCATTTCCTCGTTCTGCTTCTGGACGGGGCTTGGCATCGGGCTTGTGTCGATGATCCTGATGATCTTCTTCAGCCGTCCGGTCTGTATGCTGATCGGTGCAAGTGCGGATACGGTGGGTTATGCGTCGCAGTATCTTTCGATCGTGGCAACGGGTATTCCGGCACTGATCCTGAGCAACGCATTCAGCAATATCATCCGTGCGGAGGGCAAGCCCGTGGTAGCGATGGCCGGCATGATCGCCGGAAACCTCATGAACATCGTCTTTGACCCGATCATGATCCTTGTACTTGGATGGGATGTTGCCGGTGCGGCGATCGCAACAGTGCTGGGCAATCTGGTTTCCGTGGTAATTTATCTGTGCCATCTGCTGTCGAAGAAATCCATCCTCTCGATCCATCCGAAGCATTACCGTGTACGCAAGGGCATTGCAGCGGGCGTGTGTGCGATCGGCATTCCGGCATCCCTCAACAGCATTCTGATGAGCTTTTCCAATATCATCATCAACAATCTCATGCAGCCGCACGGAGATATGGCGGTGGCAGGTCTGGGCGTTGCGATGAAGGTGAATATGATCGTGGTCATGCTTCTGATTGGACTCGGCACGGGCATCCAGCCGCTTCTGGGATACTGCTTCGGTGCAGGCAAGCGGAAGCGTTACATGGCAGTGCTGAAATTTTCGCTCTGTCTTGCACTCGGTCTGAGTGCGGTGATGACGGTGGTCTGCTACGCCTTTGCAGGTCCTCTGGTAACGGCATTTCTTGACCATGCGGATGCGTACACATTCGGTATGCAGTTTGCGAGAATTTACATTTATTCCGGCCCGATTCTGGGCGTGCTGTTCGTGCTGATGAATGCGATCCAGTCCACCGGTGCAGCGATTCCCTCACTGATTCTCTCGCTCAGTCGACAGGGCATCCTGTTCATCCCGACGATTCTGATTCTGAATACCTTCCACGATGCCAGAATTCTTTCGATGGCACAGCCCATCACGGATTATCTCGCAACAACGGTTGCGGCGATTCTGTTCATTGCAACATATCGGAAGTATCTGAAGAATATGCAGGAAACAACTGAAGCCTAAAACAATAGCCCCCATCCTTGCAAGCAGAGGATGGGGGCTGTTGATCTTTTATGCCGACTTAAAACAAGAACAAAAGCCGCCATACAGCGTAAAAACTGCATGGCGGTTTTGTGTTATCCTACAAACGAATCAGCCGGACAAAGCTCGTCAGTCCTCCAGCTTCATCCCCGATCTGCAATGGATGTAAAACTCCTCCTGACTCGGCTTCCAGCCCTTTTCCTTAGGCGGAAACTGTGCGTCGAATGCAGCGACAGCGGCTTCATCCTCGCAGGGGGCACTTGCGGTGCTCTCATGGAAATACCATCTTCTGCCGTCAAATGCGCCGGGTTTCAGTTCCTTGCAGAGCATTGCCATCGGGACATACTCGCCCTCCAGGCAGATATTGTGCTTCTGGCAGCTCACAAATCCACGCCCCACATAATTGGCAGGACTGCCGAAAATGACAATCGCATCGAAGCCCATTTCCCGTGCCTTTGCAAAAGAATGCTCCAGCAGAAGTCTGCTGTATCCCCTGCGCTGATACGCCGGATGCACGCAGATCGGGCCAAAAGAAAGAATGGTCTTTTCCTCGCCGGATTTGTCCACGAGCCGGGACTTTGTGTACATGACATTGCCGATGATCTCGCCGTTCAGTTCCAGCACGAATGCCAGCTCCGGCATGAAATCGGGATGCTCACGCATCACATGCACAAAATAATGCTCATTGCAGCCCTCGACATACTGATTCCAGAATGCTTCACGGGTGAGTTCTTCCACTGCACGGTAGTCAGCGGGTGTTTCCAGTCGGATGATGATATTGGTTTCGTTCATGATAATTACCTCCAGAGAATTTTGTTTTTTCTGCAAATCCTATGGGAGGTGTGGGATTCTGTCACTAACCTCCCGATTAGCGCACAATCTCCTTTTTAATGAAATGTGTCAAACAATTCGCTCCTTTTATTGATATGTTCCGGCTGTGCCGGTGGTTTTATTATAGCATGGATTGGTGGGAATGTCAAGGGAAATTTTCATAACATATTTCCGTTTTCCTATTGCATTTAAGGGAAAGTTGTGGTATAATTAAGATGTATTTAATTCGTTTTTACTTAACTGAAAGGAGCATTTTTATGAAACATCAGAAATGGACGGCGGCGGCTTCTCTGCTGCTGGCAGCTGCGCTCGCAGTGCCGGCGGTGCCGCAGATGCAGAATGTACCACAGGCGGCGGCTGCCGAGATCCTCAAATATGAATTTGAGGACGGTGCAACAGAAGGCGGCACGATCTACACGGAGGGCTGGACGGGCAATACCGCCGAGGACGGCACCGGCGAGGATTTCGACCTCACCAATTTTTCCGGCACGGGCTTTTCCTATGTCGATCAGAAGGGCACGACTGTATCTGTGACGGTGGATGTCCCCGAAGCAGGACTCTATGAAATGAACATCTGCTATGCCGAACCCTACGACCCGAATAAAAAGGTACAGTACCTCAACATCAACGGTGTGAATCAGGGCGAGGTCAGCTTCAAGCACAACCTCACATTTTCCGAAACCTCCGGCGGTGTCGTGAATCTCAAGGAGGGCAAGAATACCATCGAGCTGAAAGCGTACTGGGGTTATACATTCTTTGACTATCTGACACTCAAGCCGGCGGATGAAAGCCTGACGAACCTCACCCCGACCCGTCAGCTGTCCAATCCGAATGCGTCGGATTCCACCAAGCGTCTGTACAATTATCTCTGCGATGTCTATGGTGAGCATATCCTCTCCGGTCAGCAGGAATACTGCGGTTCGCATAACTATAATTCGTGGAACGATCCGGATACTTATATCAAGGACAATGAAGCTGAATTTGAGTACATCCTCGAACACACAGGTGAACAGCCGGCGATCCGCGGCATTGACTTCCTGGCATACAACACTACCACCGACTGGCGCGATCAGGCACCGGAACGCTGTATCGAATGGGTGAATGAATACGGCGGCATTGCCACCGTGAGCTGGCACTGGAATGTCCCCACGGAAGAGGGCAGCACGGAGACTGCATTCTATGTGGAATCCACCGGCAATACGCCCTTCACCACCTTCAGCGTGACGAACGCTGTCACAGAGGGTACATGGGAGCATGAGCTGATTCTCAAGGATATTGAACTGATCGCCGGCGAACTCCAGAAGCTGGAGGATGCCGATGTGCCGATCCTCTGGAGACCCCTGCATGAAGCCGAGGGCGCATGGTTCTGGTGGGGTGCAGAAGGTCCGGAATCCTGCAAGAAGCTCTACCGCCTGCTGTATGATCAGCTGACGAATGTCTATGGTCTGGATAATCTGATCTGGCAGTGGACGGGCTATACCTACGAAACCTCTGCGGACTGGTATCCGGGTGATGATGTGGTCGATATGGTCGGCTATGACAAATACAATGCCGTGGACGGTCTGCCGAATCTGAGCTCCATTTCCTCGACATTCTACAGCCTTGTGCAGAGCACGGACGGCGAAAAGATGGTTGCCATGACGGAGAATGACTCCATTCCGTCGCTGGAGAATCTGGTGAATGACAAGGCGGCATGGCTGTATTTCTGCCCGTGGTACATGAATTATCTGACAAGCGAGCAGAATAATCCCGTGGAAAATCTGGTGGAAATCTACCAGAGCGAATACTGTATCACGCTCGACGAGCTGCCCGACCTCAAGACCTATCCGATCACAGAGGGTGAAGAGCCGACAGAAACCACAGCTCCCACCGAGGACAGCAGTTCTGTACCAGGTGAGGCACAGTACGGCGATGTAAACACGGATGGCACCGTGGACATTCTGGATGTCCTGACGCTGAACAAGAACCTGCTGACCGGTGAGGCACTGAGCGAGCAGGGCGCGATCAATGCGGACGTTGACCTCGACAGCAAGCCCACCTCCACCGACGCACTGAACATTCTGAAATATACGATTGGTATGGTGACGGAACTGCCGGTTACATCCTGATAAACAAATCCCCCTCCTGAAAAATGGAGGGGGATTTCTTGTATAGTACACAGTGACTCACTGCTTCATCTCAGCATTCACCGCATCAAATTCCTTTGCCATATCTGCCATATCCTTCTCATCCTGCTTGACAGTGAGGGATACAACAACATTGACAACGAGAGCTACTACAAATGCAGGGAGCAGCTCATAGATCGACCAGAGTCCGCCCATCGGTGCGAGTACGAACTTCCAGACGAATACCATAACGCCGCCCGATACCATGCCAGCCAGTGCGCCCCACTTGTTGGAACGCTTCCAGAACAGAGCAAGGAGCATTACCGGAGCAAAGGTTGCACCGAAGCCTGCCCATGCAAAGGATACAATGCGGAATACGGAACTGTCCGGATTCCATGCGATGAATACGGAAAGTACTGCGATAACCACCAGAACGACTCTTGCGGAGAGCATGGACTGCTTATCATCCATCTTCACCTTGAACATGCCCTTGAGCAGGTTCTCGGACATACTGGAGGATGCCGCCAAAAGCTGGGAGTCGGAAGTAGACATGGTGGATGCCAGAATACCGGAGAAGATCAGACCGCCCAGAATTGCCAGCAGTGCGCCGTGTTCGCTCATGAATGTTGCCATTTTCATGATGATGGTTTCCGCCTGAGAACTGCCGGAAAGAACCGGAATTACGCCCTGTGCAGACAGTGTGTTGCCAATCATACCGATGAAAATTGCAACGCCCATAGAGATTACAACCCATACGGAGGCGATTCTTCTGGAGGTTGCCACCTTATTCTTGTCCTCAATTGCCATGAAGCGCAGGAGGATGTGGGGCATACCAAAATAGCCAAGACCCCATGCCAGTGTGGAGGCGATGGGCAGTGCGCCGTAGGGAGTGGATTCACCACCGTCCGGATTGTGCAGT
Organism: Oscillospiraceae bacterium; assembly: GCA_045546475.1. GTDB lineage: Bacteria > Bacillota > Clostridia > Oscillospirales > Ruminococcaceae > UBA3855. The sequence goes on along the minus strand of JAZQCT010000054.1, from coordinate 24,623 downwards.
GCGGTGAAAGAGAGATAATCTTTCAAACCTTCCGCATTGTCCATCACAGCACCCATGCCGCCCGCTGCGGATACACCGAAGAATACCAGAATCACCAGAGCCGCCGTCATAACGATACTCTGGATGAGGTCGGTCGTGGATGCCGCAAGAAATCCGCCGACACTGGTGTAGGCAATGATGATGATTGCACTTGCGATCATTGCTGCATGATAATCAATGCCGAACAGCGTGGAGAACAGTTTGCCGCAGGCTGCAAAGCCAGATGCGGTATAGGGCACAAAGAAAATCAGAATGATGAGGGCTGCAATACCCATGAGGATATTCTTGTTGTCACGATAACGGTTTGCGAAGAAGTCCGGAATGGTGATGGAGTTATTGCATTTCTGCGTATAGACACGCAGACGCTTTGCCACGATCAGCCAGTTGACATAGGTACCGATCGCCAGACCGATGGCAGTCCAGCCAGCCTCCGCACAACCGGTGAGATAGGCAACACCGGGCAGACCCATCAGCAGCCAACTGCTCATGTCGGATGCCTCCGCACTCATTGCAGTGACAATCGGGCCGAGCTTTCTGCCGCCGAGGTAGAAGTCGCCGACATTCTCGTTCTTCTTTGAACAGACAATGCCGATGCCCACCATCATCAGCATATAGCCGACAATTGTAATGAGCATAATGATAAGGTTACTTTCCATAAGATGTTTGTATGAATCCGTTTGAATCCATACGCCTCCTTTCAAAATATTTTTTTGAGCCATGCACGGGGCATGGCTCATGTTGGAAATACCTATACACATTATAACACATTTTTTGACAAAAAACAAGTGTGATACTTGCACAAAGCGGAATGGGTTTGTTTGTGCAGTGTGGTTAAGAGTGGGGGTCGCGCCTTTCTGTCTTTTTATACGGATGGATCCTCAGAAGAAACATGTTCCTGCACGTTTCCGCACTGGTAGCAGAACTTTGCGTCGGGATTGACCAGCGGTCTGCCGCAGTTGCGGCAATACTGGCGTTTTACCTCGGGTTCTTCCGGCTGTGCGCCGGCTTCTTCCTGCATTGCATCCTGCGGTGTGCTGCGGTCAAAGCGGTCATAGGTATTGTCATATTCGCTGTCATAGCTGCCGTTGTACGCATCGGCATCCGCAGCGGGACGGAGCTTTGCGGAAAGCAGACTGCACATAACACCGGTCACAAAAAGCAGGACGCACACTGCCGAACCGATGCCGGCTACGGGGAGGAGGGTATCATAGAGCAGCACCATGGAATCCTGGATGAACGGGATCTCCGCACTGGCGATCAGATCGGTCAGACACAGACCGCCCAGCATCACAGCACAGGGAACGAACAGCGCGATGCTGTAGACCTTGAAGGCAGTCCCCGCGCGGAAGCCGCCCCGGACGTAGAAGATCACCATCCAGACAAGAATGGCAAGCAGGAATACACCAAGAGTAACAGGGAGCCAGACGGAGACAGTGGCTTTGGCGGTAAAGCCGTTTATGCCCTTGTGCAGGCTCTGCTCCATTGCGATATTCCAGGCTTTCAGCGGCTGTTCCAGATTTTCGCGGAGCTTCTGCTTATCAGGTTCCAGGAACTCCAGCCCGGTCTCCTCCAGAATGAGGGCTTCGTTTTCTTCGATCAGGCGGACAAAATCATCCGGATTGATCTTCGGCAGCTCGCCGCCATCGGTCAGGTAGGTGTTGTATCTGTCCATGATCTCTGCGGCGAATGCGGAGAATGTCCCGTTCTGCATCACGCGCTCGACATTTTCGATGCTGACGCGTTCATCGGCAATGAACGTGTCCAGAATGAACTGCGCGGCAGATGAACCGTTGACCGTGATCTCCTCCATCGGGAATTTTTCGACTGCCGCCGTCAACACGCGCTCCTGTGCCGCGCGGCGGAGACTCAGCGAGGTGAGCACACCTGCACCGAGCAGTGCGATGAGGACAAAGCACAGAATGCTGAGCAGGACGACCTGCAGTGTCTTTTTTTCTCTTGTTTTCATCATAAATCCTTCCTTTCTTAATTTAAAATGGGGGACGCTGCGCGGGGTGGCTTGCCTATGCGCTCCTTCGCAGGCTCAGTCGCTCCAAGGCAAGGGCGAAGCTTTCCCCCATACCCTTTTTCAAATGGGGGACGCTGCGCGGGGTGCTTGCCTATGCGCTCCCTCGCAGGCTCAGTCGCTCCAAGGCAAGGGCGCAGCTTTCCCCCATACCCCCTTATTGTTTGCTCTTTTTCATGGTCAGTCCAATTCTCTTTCTCTTGGCATCGACCTCCAGCACTGTCACCTGCACGACATCGCCGACCTTGACGGCTTCGAGGGGGTGCTTGATGAAGCGGTCACAGATCTGGGAGATATGCACCAGACCGTCCTCATGCACGCCGATGTCCACAAAACAGCCGAAATCCACAATATTGCGCACTGTACCCATCATCTGCATTCCGGGCTTGAGGTCGGTGATCTCCATGACGCTGCCGCTTCGCATCAAGGGAAGCGGCAGAAGGTCACGCGGATCGCGTCCGGGCTTCTGCAGCTCCGCAACCATGTCATTGAGCGTATAGCTGCCGATGTTCAGCTCCTTGGCAAGCGTGGCGGTACCGGCTTTCTTCACCTGATCGGCAAGTCCTCCCAGCTTTCCGCCGGCGGCATCCTCCAGAGAATAGCCGAATCTCTGCAGGAGCGACTTTGCGGCATCATATGCCTCCGGATGCACGGCGGTGTTGTCCAGCGGCTGGGTGCCGCCGGGAATACGCAGAAAGCCCGCGCACTGCTCAAATGCCTTGGGTCCGAGCTTCGGCACCTTCAGGAGCTGGCGGCGGTTCTGGAACGCGCCGTTCTCCTCGCGGTACTTCACGATATTCTTTGCCACAGTGCCGCTGATGCCTGCAATATGGGACAAAAGCGGTGCAGATGCCGTGTTCACATCCACGCCGACTGCGTTCACGCATTCCTCTACCACGCCGTCCAGGGCAGTCTGGAGGTCGTTCTTCGGCATGTCATGCTGGTACTGCCCTACGCCGATCGCCTTGGGGTCGATCTTCACCAGCTCCGCAAGGGGATCCTGCAGGCGGCGGGCGATGGAAACGGCACTTCTGAGGGATACGTCATATTCCGGAAATTCCTCTGCGGCAAGCTCCGATGCGGAATACACGGACGCACCCGCTTCGGAAACGACCATGTAGGATACCTTATGCGGCAGCTCCGGAAGGAGGTCTGCCACAAAGCTCTCGGATTCGCGGGAGGCGGTGCCATTGCCGATGGAAATCGCCGTAACACCGTGCTTTTTCACAAGTGCAGTGAGCGTCCGGGCAGATTCCCTTGTCTTATTCTGCGGCGGTGTGGGGTAGATGACGGTGGTGTCCAGCACCTTGCCGGTGGCATCGACCACGGCAATTTTGCAGCCGGTTCTATAGGCAGGATCAAGTCCCAGGGTGACAGTATTTTTCAGCGGCGGCTGCATGAGAAGCTGTCCGAGATTGGAGGCAAATACCTTGATCGCATTCTGGCAGGCGTTCTCGAAGAGAGCATTTCTCACCTCACGGATAATGGAGGGAACGATGAGACGCTTGGCACTGTCACATGCTGCAAGGCGCACCAGCTCACCGCAGGCGGACTGGTTCTTCACATAGGCTCTTGTGCAGATCTGTTCGCTCTGTCCCTCGGCTGTGGTGATGTTCACCTTGAGGAGACCCTCCTTTTCGCCTCGATGAACGGCGAGGATCTGGTGACCTGCCATTTTCGGGACGAATTTTTCAAACTCGTAATAATCGCGGTACACGCTGTCCTGTTCCGGATCGGCGGCAGTGCAGACAAAATTGCCGAATCTCTGGTAGAGGTCACGCATTTTCTGACGTACCTGCGCGTCATCGGAAATGTCCTCCGCGATGATGTCCATTGCGCCCTGCAATGCCGCCTGCACGTCAGGAACCTCCTTTTCCGCATCCACGAACGCCTGTGCGGCATCCTCCGGAACAGTGGAATGTGCCTGTGCCAGCAGGATCTCTGCAAGCGGCGCAAGTCCGCGTTCACGCGCCTTTGAGCCTCTGGTGCTGCGTTTTTCCTTGAACGGACGGTAGATGTCCTCCGCTTCGGTCATGGTTTTCGCCGCTGCAAGGGCTTTTTCGAGCTGGGGTGTCAATGCGCCCTTTCCCTCGATGGCAACGCGGATCTCTTCCTTGCGCGCTTCGAGATTGCGCAGTGCCTGCAGGCGCAGAGCCATGCGGCGGATGGTCTGGTCATCAAGTGCGCCGGTCTGTTCCTTGCGGTAACGTGCGATGAACGGCACGGTCTTGCCGTCATCCAGCAGGGCGGTCACATTTTCCGCCTGCTCACGGCGGACGGAAAATTCTTCGGTCAGGATCTGAATAATGTCCATAAATCTGCTCCTTATCGTTCGGGGTTTTCTTTTATGTAGGTACGGATCACATCCATGAAGGCTTCACCGTATTTTTCCAGCTTTCTGCGTCCCACGCCGGACACGGCGAGGAACGCCATTTCATTCAGGGGACGCTTTTCGCACATGTCACGCAGGGAGGCATCAGTAAAGATGATATACGCCGGAACACGTTCCTTCGCGGCAAGACCTGCGCGGCACTCCTTGAGCTTCTCAAAAAGGGCGGGATCGGAGGCTTCGACAGCATTCCGCGAGGCTTTCTTCTCCGGCGGTGGTGCCTCCTTCAGCACATTCAGGGAAACAGTGCATTTTTCACGCAGAAGCCTTGCGGAATTGCGGTTGAGTGTGAGGACATGGTATTCCCCTGCCTGGGAGATCCACTCCTCCGCCAGCAGATGCTGTATCATATCTCGGCAGAGCTTTGCGGAGACCTCCTCCATGATGCCGAAGGTGGACAGCGTGTCCGCAAAGCGGAATTTTGCATATTTCTCCGCCTTGCTTCCCCGAAGAATATCCGTCAGGGCGGCGGCGCCGAACTGCAGATCCCTTTGCTGGAGCCGATAGATGCAGGAGATGATCTTCTGTGCCTCGACTGTCATGTCACGCTGCTCATAATTGCCTTTGCAGCAGCTGCAGTTCCCGCAGAAGCCCCTGGACTGCTCTCCGAAATATTCCAGCATGTACTGCCGCAGACAGCTCTGGCGGGTGGCATAAAAGGTCATTTTTTTCAGGCGTTCCTCATCCTGCTGACGGATCACCGCGCGGGCAGCTTCGCTCAGCTCCGTATTGTCATTGCCGTGGCTGATCATGAACTGGTTTGTCCGGACATCCTGACCGCTGTAGAGGAGAATGCAGTCCGCCGGGCTGCCGTCACGTCCGGCACGCCCCGCCTCCTGGTAATAGCTCTCCAGGTTTTTGGGCATATTGTAATGCACGACAAAGCTCACATTTGACTTGTCAATGCCCATGCCGAATGCATTCGTGGCAACCATGACGGGAATGCGGTCATAGAGGAATGCCTCCTGATTGGCACGGCGTTCCTCGTCGGGGAGTCCTGCGTGGTAGCGTGCGGCAGAAATGCCGTTCTCGCACAGATCCTCACAGACCTGCTCGACCAGCTTCCGGGTCAGGCAGTAGACGATGCCGGACTGGTTCGGATGGGAGCTGATGATCTCCAGAAGCGCGCGGAATTTGTCGCGGGGCTGCTGCACACCGAAATAGAGATTCTCACGGTCAAAGCCCGTGGTCATCGTGAAGGGATCCTGCAGTCCGAGGATGCGCACGATGTCCTCACAGACCGTCTGTGTTGCCGTTGCGGTGAACGCGCTGATGCGCGGGCGGTATGGGAGAAGGCGCAGAAACTCGATGATCTTCAGATAGCTCGGACGGAAGTCCTGTCCCCATTGAGAAACGCAGTGCGCTTCGTCCACAGTCACCATGGAAATGGGGATCTGCTGGGCAATATGCAGAAAGCTCTCGGTTTCAAGGCGTTCCGGAGCGGCGTAAAGGATCTTCACACCGCCGCTGTAGACCAGCGAGAGCGTGCTGCGGTACTCCTCCGCAGAGAGGGCACTGTTGAGAAATGCTGCCGGGATGCCGTTCATGCGCAGGGTATCGACCTGATCCTGCATGAGGGAAATGAGGGGCGAGATCACGATGGTCAGCCCCTCCAGCATGAGGGCGGGTACCTGGTAGCAGATGGATTTTCCGGCACCGGTGGGCATGATGCCGACCGTATCCCTGCCGGAGAGGATATTGCAGATCAGCTCCTCCTGTCCCCTGCGGAACTGCGCATAACCAAAATACTGCTGTAAAATTTCCTGCGGTGTCACGGAGCCTTCACCGTATAATCCTTGCCGGAGGATGCTCTGTTCATGGCATCGAGCAGTTCTTTGTGAAGAACGCCGCCGTTCGCTCTGTCAAAGATCGCAAAGCCGAAATCGCCGTCATAGCCGTTGTCCCAGTACACGGGAACCAGGTCATGGTCAAGCGCGGACTTTGTCACATACTCCATATAATAATTCCGGTACTCGTCATTGTGCTTATCAATGGCACCGTATTCGCCGATAATGACCGGAATGCCGTTGTCCACATAGGTACTTTCCAGCTTGGCAAACTGCGCGTCCACATAGTCTTCATTGCCCCAGCCGCAGTTTCCCTCTGCATCCTTGCCCCAGACAGTGGTATTGAAATTTTCCTCCAGTGCATACTGGTAGGGATCATAGAAATGTGCGGACACCATCAGGCGGTTTTCCGCAGGATCCTCCGGAAGCACGAAGCCCTCGATGGTATAGTCAATATTCGTATTGTAGCCGGGCACCAGCAGCCAGCGGCTTGCATTCTTTCCGCCGGATGCGCGGACGGTATCCACAAACACCTGGTTGAGGGCGTTGATATTGTCATAGAACCGCTGTCCGCTTTCACCGGAGGGCTTCTGGTAGGTGCCGTCGTGGATCTCGTTCATGCTCTCGAAGATCAGACGCTCGTCATACTCCGCAAAACGTGCGGCGATCTGCTCCCAGATCTTGCTGAACTTTTCCTGAATGGGCTGCTGATCCTCTGCGGTGCAGTCGATCCATGCGCCGTTGGCAGTGTCGTTGTTGCCGTCGTGGTGTATGTTGATAATGGTATACAGACCAGCCTCCATTGCATAATCCACAACCTCCTGGATGCGGTCGAGCCAGGCGGCTTCCACGGTGTAATCCGGAGCCTCGCCCGTTCTACCGAGGTAGCTGACAGGAATGCGGATGGTGTCAAAACCGTTTGCCTTGACCGCCTGGATCAGCTCCTTGGTCACATTCGGGTTGCCCCATGCATTCTCCTCCGCTCTGCCGTTGCTGTATGCATCGAAGGTGTTGCCGAGATTCCAGCCGAGATTCATTTTTTCCGTGATCTCCTCCGCGCTCAGATCGCCCAGCGGTTCTGCGGGGGCAGAAGCATTCGCGCCGCATCCGGACAGCATCAGCATTCCTGCAAGCAGAAGTGCGGACAGCTTTCTTTTTTTCATATTGGTTCCTCCATTCGTGTATCCAAAATGCAATATACTTTTATTATACTACATAGCGTCAATGAATGCAATAACAAAACGTTCCTGAAATTGTAAACATTTCTGCCGGGATGGTGTACCCGCCTACACGCCCGCCATCTGCAATTCACGTTTTCTGCACACAATATGGAAGGCGATCAGCTGGGCGGCAAAGGTCAGGCTCCATGAGATGGTGTAGGAGAGGTACAGGCAGGAAAGGGTATGGTACTGCGGAATGCTGAAAATAAAGACAATCCAGAAAACACGGAAGGCGCATACACCGAGAATGCTGATGATCATCGGCACAAAGGAAGAATCCAGTCCGCGGATCATGCCGGTCATCACGTCCATCATGCCGCAGAGGAAATAGGGCAGACAGATCCAGGCAAGACGGAGCATACCAAATTCAATGGCTTCCGGTGAATCGGGGATATAGATGCGCAGGAGGGGTCTGCCAAAGAGATACACCGCCGCCCCGAACACCAGTCCCACCACCAAAACACTGACCAGAGAAATGGTGCGCACACTGCGGATGCGGTCGAATCTGCCCGCGCCGTAGTTCTGACCGGTGAAGTTGACTGCTGTCTGGTGGAAAGCATTCATGGTCGTGAACACAAAGCCCTCAATATTGCCGGCGGCGGCGTTTCCGGAAACGACCAGTGAACCGAAGGAATTGATGGAGGACTGGATTAGTACATTGGAGATGGAAAAGAGCGATCCCTGGATGCCGGCGGGCAGTCCGATGCGCACGATGCGCAGCAGCTCACCGGCATAGATATGCATATTCCGGAGGACGAGCCGGCACGCATCCCCTCGCTGCATGAGGGCGATCACCACGAGGACGGCGGAAAGCATCTGCGAAATGGATGTGGCAAGTCCCACGCCTGCCACATCCATATGGAAGCAGATCACGAAGATGAGGTTGAGAATGACATTCAGCACGCCTGCCGCCGTGAGAAACAGCAGCGGACTGCGGGTGTCGCCTGCGGCACGGAGGATGGCAGCACCGAAATTATAGACCATACTTGCAGAAATGCCGATGAAATAGGTCTGCATGTAGATCGTGGAAAGCCGGAGAACATCATCCGGTGTTCCCATAAGCTGCAGGAAAAATTCTGCGCCAAAAATGCCGATAAAAGTCAGCACGATGCCGCTGAGGAAAGCAGTGGGGATGGCAGTATGGACAATGCGGCGGACCTCTTCAGTGCGTCCGGCACCGATGCCGTGTGCAACGGTCACGCCCGCACCGACAGATAAGCCGATAAAGAGGTTGACAAGCAGGTTGATGATGGAACTGGTCGCGCCTACCGCACCTACAGAAATGCTGCCGCAGTATCTGCCCACGACCACAAGGTCGGCAGCATTGAACAGGAGCTGCAGTATTCCTGTCAGGATGATGGGGATGGTGTACAGGATCAGATTCCTGAAGATCGGTCCATGGCATAAATCCGATGATGTTCTGTTCATAACAATTCTCTCCTTATTATACTTTTACATTATACTGTACTTTATTATAATCCAAAAGGCACAATTTGTCAAATAGAGTTGCTTTTTTCGAGGCGGCGTGGTATAATGGAGCACATGAAGCGCAGTGCCTGCGCTCAGCTTGTTGAAAAAGTCTGTTTTCTTAGGAATAGTCATCCTGTAACTCCCCCACCCCAGCCCCTCCCCGAGGGGAGGGGCTATATATGGAGGGTACTGCGTACCCTCCACCCGCCAAAAGGCAAAGCTCTTTGAATCTATTGAGATTTTTCGACAGACTGGGCGCAGAGCCTGCGCTGGCATTTCGCGTTTGGAAATCCACCATAGTCAAACGTCCCTGTTTCGCGAAGCAGATCTGCATACCGCAGGATGCTTGCAAGCAGAGCATCCTGCTTTTGTGAGGTAATTATGATTTTTAGAGTACCATCCTATTATTACGGCTTTCAGTGCATTGCCGATCGCTGTCAGGATAACTGCTGCATCGGCTGGGAAATTGATATTGATAACTCGACTGCGGTGAAATACCGCGCTGTTACGGGAGATTTCGGAGAACGGCTGCGGGCGCAGATCTGCTTCGGAGAACCGTCCTGCTTCATTCTTGGTGCGCAGGATCGCTGTCCGTTCCTCAATGAACGGAATCTCTGCGATATTTACACCCAGCTCGGCGAAGACGCTCTCTGTCAGATCTGCACCGATCATCCACGTTTTTACGAATGGTTCGGCACAGTCAAGGAGGGCGGCATCGGCATGAGCTGCGAGGAGGCGGCACGCATCATTCTGATGCAGGAGGCACCGTTCTCCGTCACGGAAACAGAGGTGCCGGACGAGGACTGTGCGCCCTATCACACGGAGCTGTATGAGTTCCTGCATTGTCTGCGCGGGGAGCTGTTTGCACTGCTGCATGACGAGAGTCTGCCGCTTTCCGCACGGCTGAGCCGCGCTCTTGATCTCGTGCTTACTGCGCAAAGCTGCACGGACAACGGCATGTTCATCCTGCCGGAAGAACTTCCGGAAATTCCGGCAGAACACGGCAGCATTGCGGAGATCCTGCAGTTTCTCCGGACGCTCGAACCCATCAGTCCGGCATGGCATCCCGCGCTTGCCGATGCCATCAAAATACTGCCGGAGCTCACAGCGGACAGGCAGCGTTTTCTTGCAGAAAATCCGCAGATACCGAAGTATCTGCGGAATATCGCGGTATATTTTATCTGGCGGTATTTGCTCAAGGGGGCATTCGATGAGGAATATCTCTCCCGCACTGTGCTTGCCGTGACGAGTGTCTGTGTCATTGCCCTGCTCTGGGCGGTGAAATGGCACAGCGGCGCACTTTCCACAGAAGATTGTGCAGAAATTGCAAAAAACTACTCCAAGGAGATCGAGTACAGCGAGGAAAACCTCAACGCCATGCTTGATGCCGCCTATGATCTGCCGGCTATGTCGGTGTCCCGTCTGAAGGGTCTGCTTGCGGGGATGTGCTGAGCCATGCGCGGCGCAAAGACGCATTCTTTCGGGTGATCTTCCACAAGCCGAACATGATGGGATAGGTTACAGCAAGAATGATGCAAATAAAGAACACAAGATCTCCGAAGCCTTCAAACATCCCCTCCAGACCGCTGACCGCCCAGCCGCCGACCAGAAATCCGGCAATTGTAAGCAGCGGCAGGCTCATGAAGTATCCCTTCATCTTCTCCATTTTGCCGCATTGCTTTTCCACCTGTACAAGGTATTCCTCCCATGTCAGGAGGGGCTTGCCTTTTTTGGCTTTTTTCTCGTTGTACTTGGCAAATTCCTTCCGCATGTCCTCGTCAATGGTTCGTTCCATTTCAGCACTGACCATCTCACTGAAGGAAATGCGGTACTGCTCGCGTTCCGCGCGGCGTTTGCGGCTGGCGATGCGGAATATGATGATGTACAAAAGGCTGAACAGCAGATATGCCCACACAGGGATCGGGAGCAGATCAACCGGCAGAGCCTCGGACAGAAGGACAAAGGCAACGGCAGCACCGAGCACTGTGATGAGATTGAGCACATGGAGCGAGAGCTTTTTCATCCGGAACATCAGCTTTTTGGTGACAAATCCGCTGAGTACGCCGGACAATGCGCCGATGATGAGCGCGGACATGTGAAAGCTCCCTTCCTCTGCAAGTGCCTGTGCAATGGGCAGATCCGCAAGCAGGGAAAGCAGATGGAGCGCATTGAGCAACAGTGTGATCCATGCAAGCGTCTGCAATATTTCGAGAAAATGCAGCAGGCGGTTTTTCCAGTCGTAGCCGGAACAGAAGCTCTCGCAGAATTTCTGCACATTATCCCCGACTACAGATTCCACGGGCTTGCCTGCCTCCTGCGCACTGAGCAGGCAGTCGAGCAGCTCGCTGAGCTGTTCCTCCCGCGTGCCGTCATCCACATAGGTGTTGTTCAGATATACTTCAATTTTGCTGAACACCTCACGATAGCTGTCATTCAGCTTGTCAACATACATTAAATAGCTCATTGTTCCTCTCCTTTTCCCAGTATCGCGTCCGCTGCCGCGGTGATCTTCTGATATACCTGCTGAAATTCTGCCAGATCAGCAAGCCCCTGCTCTGTGATCGAATAATATTTGCGGATCGGTCCGAACGGGGATTTTTCTTTCCTGCAGGCGATAAGTGCTTTCTTCTCCAGGCGCGTCAGTACGGGATAGAGCGTTCCCTCCAGCAGATTTTCGAACCCGTTTTTTTCCAGCTCCGACAGGATCTCATAGCCATAAGTCTCCCCTTTGGCAATGACTGCCAGCACACACCCTTCCAGAATGCCGCGCAGCAATTGTGAATCCTTCAAAATACGTCCTCCTTTTCACAAGCTACTTTGTGTTGCCGAGTAGCTTGGTTTTATTATAGCACATCTACTATGCATTGTCAAGTAGCTTTTTGGCAGCTTCAATATATTGTCCTTGTAATTCACCGATTCGTAATATAATTTTAGAAAAAATTCACAAAAACATGCTATAATAGAGGTAATAATACCAATCCCCTTAATCCCAATAGATAACTTTAATTTGCACCGCCGCCAGAGGCTATCGCCTTTTGAAACTTATTTTATACCATTAAAGTTTGGGGGAGGAGTATGAACAACAGAAAAGAGGGTGTTCTTATGCACAAGAGAATCACATCAGCAGTACTGGCTCTGCTTGTCTGCACAACAGCAGTGACTGCCGCCGCACCACAAAAGCTGAATGCGGCAGATGCCTATGATCTTGAAGTACTGGTGGAAGCGGACGGCAGCCGCAAAGCCATCAGTCCCTATCTCTACGGTGTCAACAGCCAGTTCCGCAAGGAGGAATATCTCTATCCTGCGGATGCGGTCTCTGCGCGGCAGGGCGGCAACCGTTTTTCGGGCTACAACTGGGAAACGAATTTTTCCAATGCCGGTCGAGATTATCTGCACTATTCCGACCAGTATCTGGTAGACTTTGATAAGGAACAGCTTGCCATTCCCGGCGCACCTGCACTCGGCTTTGCAAGGGAGGCAGCAGAGAAGAATGTTCCCTACAAGATCACAACCATCCAGATGGCGGGCTATGTCGCTGCGGACGACGGCGGCGAGGTGACAGAAACGGAGATCGCGCCGTCATCGCGCTGGGTGGAGGTCAAATCCACGAAGGGAAGCGCATTTTCCCTGACTCCTGATACCACGGACGGCGTGGTCTATATGGACGAATATGTCAACTACCTGGTGCAGAACCTCGGCGACGCGTCCAGCGAAACAGGCTATCAGGCATACAATCTTGACAACGAGCCGAGTTTGTGGAGCGCGACCCATGCAAGAATGCATCCGGAGAAGGTAACCTGCGAGGAGATCGTGACAAAATCTGTGGACTATGCCGCAGCGATCAAGGCGGTCGATCCGAAAGCGGAGATTTTCGGGCTTGCACTTTATGGCTTTCCGGCATACCTGAATTTCAATAACGCGCCTGACTGGGAAAGCCATTCCGAGGAGTATGACTGGTTTTTGTCCTATTATCTGGATGAAATGGCTAAGGCTGAAGAAACGCACGGCAAGCGGCTTGTGGATGTCATTGATGTACACTATTACTCCGAGGCAAAGGGTGACTGCCGCGTGACGGAGTGCGAGGATCCCACGCACACCGCCTGCATCGAAGCAAGAGTACAGGCGGCACGTTCCCTCTGGGACCGGACATATCTGGAAACCAGCTGGCTCGCGGATAACTATCCGGAATATATGCCGATCTTCCCGCGTGTGCAGGAATCCATTGATACCTATTATCCGGATACGAAAATCGCACTCACGGAATATAATTTCGGCGGCGGCAACCAGATCTCCGGTGCCGTTGCACAGGCGGACGCACTGGGCGTGTTTGCGTCCAACGGTGTGTATGTGTCCAACCTCTGGGCACTCAATGAGGATTTCAGCTATCAGCTTTCCGCGATCAATCTTTACACCAACTATGACGGAAACGGCTCTGCTTTCGGGGATACTCTGCTCACAGCTTCTTCCTCGGATATTGAAAAAGGTACGGTCTATGCTGCCATTGACGGCACGGATGAATCCCGTATGACGATGGTACTGACCAACAAGAGCCTGACCGAAATGCAGAATGCCCATATCACGCTGGATTCCTCCGCGGAGTACAGTTCTGCAAAGGTATACGGCATTACGGGGGATTCGAGTAAGATCCAGCTCCTGCAGACAGTGGACAGCATTACGGACAACCAGCTCACACTGGAGATCCCTGCCATGACGGTGGTACAGATCGAGCTGACGGCCGACGAATACACCATGCGCGGCGATGTGAATGCTGACGGTACTGTGGACGCGGCGGATGTGCGTGTACTGAATGACTGGCTGCTGGCAAAGCCCGATACTATGATCTCCGCAGAGAATGCAGAACTGACAGCGGACGGCAGCGTGAATGCCTTTGATCTGGCAGCACTGAAGCAGCTCCTGAATGGCTGGACTGCTGCACCGGCAGCGGATAACCGCGTAGGCTTCTGGGCGACTAAGGAGGGACAATGGCGCATCCGCAACGGAAACGGCGGCAGAACTGTTACCATGCAGTTCTGCGCAGAAGCCGGCAATTATCTGAACCTTGCCTACGGCTACTGGGATCCGAATGCCATCAATGCAGAAACCGGAAGTGCCGGTGTCTGGGTACATAACGAAACGACCCGACTCGGCAAGCATCCGTTCAATGAGAACGGTCAGCTTTCCCTGACATTCACGATCCCCGACGGCGCAAAGAGTGTGGAGATCATGGTCTATAACTATACGGATGAATCCAGCGGCACTGTCGTACAGCTCGAAAAATCCGCCGTATCGCTGGATGCAGTGACGGAGGAATAGCAGGAATCGGCAGAATGGAGGGCACTTTGCCCTCCATTATAACTCCGGCAATTAAAGGGCGATCATGGATTCAAAAGGCGATAGCCTTTGGCAGCAACTCCCCACAGGGCGGGCAATATCATCAACTTAGGCGGGTTCAAAGAAAGTTGGTGACATTGCTCCCCTTGGGAGGTGCAGCCTCAGAATGCTGCCCCCAAAAAGTATCTATAATTAATTGCCGGAGTAATAGTTGATTTCTTCCCGCATATCTGCTATAATAGATACAGGGCATACGCCCGCAATCCGAACAGAAAAGAGGAAACAAATTATGAACCCGCTTGCATTACTGCAGATCAAGCCCATGCTTGAACGCTTCCGTGACCGCCATCCGAAATTTGTCCAGTTCTTCGGCTATGCCGGAAACAGCATTTCCGAGGGGAGTGTGCTGGAGATCAGCATCACCGATCCTGAGGGAAAGAAGATCGTCACCAATATCCGCGTGGAACAGGATGACATTGACCTGTTCAAGCAGGTGCTGAGCCTTGCAAAGTAACAATGGAACACGAAAGAATCATTTACATACAGGACTACCTGACGCGCTGCACGGATGAAAAACACGGCGTGACCATTCAGGACATCAAGCGGTATCTGGAAACAGAGACCAATCTTGAAACGGCTGCTGTGGTCACCATCCGGCGCGATCTGGAGCGTCTTGAACGGACGAACGCGCAGATCAGAACCTACACAGGTCCGCACAATGCGCGGTATTACTATATTCCGCAGAAGGGCTTCACGTTCAATGAGATCCGGTTTCTTGCCGATTCCGTCAATATTAACAAGTACCTTTCCACGCGCCAGAAACACCAGCTCATCCGGAAATTCGGCGCGCTCTGCTCACAGGCGCAGGTGCGGCAGCTCATCAGCCGTGTTTCCCTTGACGGCAGAGAAACGCCGTCCTATGACCTGCTGGAAAATCTGGAGCTGGTTCATGCGGTGATCGCGGAAAAACGAAAGATCGTATTTGACTACGGCAAATCCGATCTGAACGGCAATCTGGTGTACTACAGCAAGCCGCGTGAAGTGATCCCGTGCAGAGTGGTGTACTTCAATGACCGCTTCTACCTCAAATGTGTGGACGAGCTGACCGGCAAGGTGCGCACCTACCGCGTGGACCGCATGAAGCAGATCGAAAGCGGCGAGCGCGTGCAGAAGCTCCCGGAGCTGCCAAAGCCGGAGGGAGCCGTTGTGGATATTTTTGAGCCGGAACGCTTTGAGGTCGTCAGGATCCGCGTCAAACGATTCCTGCTGGATGAAATGCTGGATCAATTCGGTACCTTCGGCAGTGCGCAGGATGATGAAACCCGCAGCGACTGCGTGATCATCCGCGCAAAGGTGGGCATCTCCCAGACCTTTTACAAATGGCTCATGCAGTACGGTGAAAATGCAGAAATCATTTCACCGCCGGACATCCGCGCGGCAATGGCGGAGCAGCTCAGAGCGGTGCTGGCACAGTATTAGAGAGTGTTCTCACTAAATTATCAAATCCCCCTTTGAAGCGAAGTTCAAAGGGGGATCAGTCTGTCGAAAAACCTAAAATGGGGTGTGGGGCAACAGCCCCACTAAAGGGGTGCGGGGACGAAGTCCCCGAAATATAGCCCCTCCCCTCGGGGAGGGGTTGGGGTGGGGGCAGTTATGGTGTACTGTCCCCAGAAAAAGACTTTTTGTACAAGCTGCGAATTACAGCATCTGCGCCCGCAGTTCCTCTGCGCTCAGTCTGGACAGGTAGCCGGGGGCAACGTCAAATGCCGTCTTGCAGCCGGTCATGCCCTCTGCCTTCATGCGGTACAATGCTCTTGCATAAGCTACCAGCACGCTTGCGGTAAACTCCGGATTGGAGTCGAGCTTCAGGGAGTATTCGATCATCTGGTGACTGCACTCGCCGTCGCCCGTCTTTGCACTGCGCATTACGAATCCGCCGTGCGGCATGGTATTGTGCTGTGCATCAAATTCTTCCTCTGTGATAAAATTCACAGTCGTGTTGTACTGGTCGAAGTAGTTCTTCATGGTCTTGATCTCGTTTTCGATCGCTGCCAGATCAGCACCCTCCTCAGCTACAACATAGCACACTCTCTCGTGCTTGTCGCGTGTGGAAAGCTCCGGCTGTGCGCCGCTGCGGACTGCGTCCATTGCGGCATCAACGGGAACGGTGTACTGAATGCCGCGCTTTACGCCTGCCACTCTGCGGATCGCGTCGGAATGTCCCTGGCTTACGCCCTTGCCCCAGAAGGTATAGGTCTTGCCGGACGGCAGGATGGATTCCGCATACAGGCGGTTCAGGGAGAACAGACCCGGATCCCAGCCGAGGGAGATCATAGCAAGATGACCGCTTTCCTTTGCGGCAGCGTCCACGTTTGCGAAATGCTCCGGGATTCTTGCATGGGTATCAAAGCTGTCAATGACATTGAAAAGCTTCGCCAGTGCCGGGGTCTGCTCCGGCAGATCGGTCGCACTGCCGCCGCAGATGATCATCACATCAATGGCATCCTGCATTTTTTCTGCATCGTCCATACGGTATGCCGGAACGCCCGCTGTCATCAGCTTCACAGATGCGGGATCGCGTCTGGTGAATACGCCCACAAGCTCCATATCATCATTCTGTCTGATCGCAAGCTCCACGCCCTTGCCGAGGTTGCCGTAGCCTGCAATGCCGATTCTGATTTTTTCCATCATAATTCCTCCATGCCTTAGAATTGTACTCAAGCCATCCAAACTGACCGCCCGCGGCGGACAGTTGTCGCAATTGACCTGACACTTTAATTATAGCACACTTTTCCCCGGTTGTAAAGAAAAAGTTTCAGATGGTGACAAAATATTTTTACGGAGTTTGACAAAGGGGCGGAAATGCAGTATAATAGGAGTTGGAAAGGAGTGTTCATTCATGAAGTTTTTTAAATACAACTGGGGCTATCTGCTCGGTGCGGCGTTTGTGATACCCTGGACTGTGACCTCCGGCATTCTCCATGTACTCTGCTGGATCGCGGCGGTCGGTACTTTGTTTGCTGTAAGCTTCTATAACCGCAGGCGAACAGAATCCAAAAAAGGCAAGGTCATCTACACAATCCTGACATGTGCCTACAGCTGGATGCTCCTCTGCTCTCCGCTGCTGGTCATTGGAGAGCTGATGACTGCTAAACAGTAATACTATAATAAAGGACTGATACACATGCTTTTTGCCAATTACCATACCCACACAGCGCGCTGTCATCATGCGGCTGGCGAGGACAGACAATATGTAGAAAACGCCATCCGCGGCGGCATGAAGGTACTCGGCTTTGCCGATCACTGCCCGTGGATATTCGAGGACGGTCATGTATCCCATACGCGGATGCTCCCATCCGAGCTGGATGACTATTTTACCTCCCTGACCGACCTGAAAAAGGAATACGCCGGGGACATCACCATTTATATCGGCTTTGAGTCCGAGTACATCCCGGAGCTGATGGAAGCACAGGACAGGCTCCTTGCGGATTATCCGGTGGATTACATGATCCTCGGCGAGCATTTCACCGAGCGCGAGCCGTTCGGACCGTATACGGGCTTCCCGTCCAATGACGAAGCCGCTTTCCGGAAGTACATCGACCTGTGCATTGCAGGCATGGAGTCCGGACGCTACAAGTACCTTGCCCATCCCGACCTGTTCCATTTTGTCGGAGAGGATGCGGTCTATGAGCAGGAATACCGCCGCCTGTGTGAATATCTCAAGGCGCATGACATCCCCGTAGAGATCAATCTGCTCGGCGTTGCGGAAAAGCGGCACTACACCTCGGAGCGTTTCCTGCGGATCGCAAAGTCCGTCGGAAACACCGCCATCATCGGCATTGATGCCCACTCCCCCGACCGCATGGATAACCGTGAGCTGATCGGACAGTGCAGGACGCTTGCGGCTCAATGCGGGCTGGAGCTGGTTGAGACTCTGCCGGGGCTTGGTTTGAAGAAATGATCTTTGCATGACAAAGGCTGCTGTATGCAATGTACAGCAGCCTTTAAAGCATATTTTCCTTATACTAATCCCCCTTCAACACCAATAGACAACTTTAATTTACCCGCCCCCTCCCGGAGGGAGGAGGATTTAGAGGCTATCGCCTTTTGAAACCGATTTTGCCTATTATTGTTTGGGAGATTAGTATTATTCCTTCAGTGCTTCCTCCACTTCCTTACGATAAGGAATGGACTGCACGGCACCGGGTCGGGTGACTGCGATGGAGGATGCCTTTGCGCTCATGCGCAGGATGTCCGGTACTGCCATGCCGTCGATCAGACCAGCGAGGAAATAGCCTGTAAAGGTGTCCCCTGCCGCGGTCGTATCCACTGCCTGTACCTTGAAGATCGGCTGCGTATAACGCTCGTCCTTATGCGCATATACCGCGCCGTCCTTGCCAAGCGTCAGGACGATCCTTGCTTCCGGATACAGCTCCTGAAGCTTGTCCAGAATCGCTGAAGGCTCAGTTTCGCCGGTGATCTGTCCGCCCTCGATCTCATTGAGCAGGAAAATGCTGATCTTTGTAAGGTCGCAGGCATTCAGCTTATCATCGAACGGGGACGGATTCAGAGCAATCTGCATCCCCTTTTCATATGCCCTGTCGATGATATAGGGCAGGAGGTTCACCTCATTCTGGAGCAGGAGGATGTCATCCTTTTCAAAATGAGACAGCACCTCATCCACAAATTCCTCCGTCAGGCACTGGTTCGCGCCGCCGTAGAGAAGAATGCAGTTCTGGGCGTTCTTGTCCACCTGAATGATAGTGTGTCCTGTCTTTTCGTTGATTTTCCGGATATAGTCCGAATTGACACCGTATTCCTTGCACGCTTCCAGGAACAGTACGCCGTCCCTGCCGATCATGCCGCTGTGGTAGACCTCTGCGCCAGCCTTTGCAACCGCCATGGACTGGTTGATGCCCTTGCCGCCGAGGTAGATATTCATATCCCCCGTTGTCAGGGTCTCGCCGGGCTGGACGATATGGTCAACACTGTATACATGGTCGATGTTCATTGAGCCGATTGTTAATACCTTCATGATAGTTCCTCCATAGGAAATGCCCCGCCCGCAGAGGACAGGGCATTCAGTGATCATTGCTTATCCTTATTTACGCTGTGCCGGTATTACTTCTTGCAGCAGCTGCCTTCCGGACATGCACACTCGTCAGCACACTGGCATCCGCCGATGCTGTTGCCTGCATTGTCCGCAGTGATCAGTGTAACCTCAACGGGAATGGACTTGTCCACAGTTTCACCGTTGATCAGTCTCAGTGCGGTATCCACAGCTGTTGCACCGATCAGATCGGGCTGCTGTGCAATGGTAGCATCCATTTCGCCAGCCTTAATGGAAGCGATCGCGTCATCCGTTGCATCAAAGCCTACAACAACGATGTCCTTCTTTGCGCCGGCAATTGCCTTGACAGCACCCAGTGCCATCTCGTCATTTGCTGCAAAAACGCCCTGAATATCGCCGTTTGCCTGGAGCATGTTCTCCATAACGTTCATGCCCTCTGTACGGTCAAAGTTTGCGGTCTGGCTTGCAACGACCTCGAGCTTCTCATCTGCGATGTTATGGAAGCCCTTGCCTCTGTCGATGGCAGCAGAAGCACCATTGGTACCCTGCAGCTCAGCAACCTTCGCACCTTCGCCCAGCTTGTCAACGATGAACTGTGTTGCAAGCTCAGCACCGAGTACGTTGTCGGAAGCGATCTGGCAGTCGATCTCAACGCCGTTTACCACACGGTCAGCGGAGATGACCTTGACACCCTTGTTTACAGCGGTCTGTACAACGCTGGAAACGGTATCGGAATCTACAGGATTGACGATCAGAACGCTGATATTCTTGGAAACCAGGTCCTCGATGTCGCTGACCTGCTTGGAAGCGTCGTCGCCTGCATCTACAACGATGAGCTGTACGCCAGCCTCTGCTGCGGCAGCTTCGGCACCTTCAACGAGGGTTACGAAGAAGGGGTTGTTCTGTGTGGAAACGGAAAGTCCGATGGCACCAGTGCCCTGATAATTTGCCGCATTTCCGTTGCTTTCACCGTCGATGGTGATCAGAGCACATCCTGAAAGGCAGAAGATCATGATCGTACTCAGGAGCAATGCAAAAATTTTTTTCATGGAAATACCTCCTATGTAGTATAGCTTATCTCTTGCGGTCGGACAGTACAGCAACGAGGATAACGACTGCCTTGATGACATCCTGATAGTAGGAGGAAACCTCAAGCAGGTTCATACCGTTGTTGAGTACTGCAATGATCAGTACGCCGGCGATGGTGCCTGTGATCTTACCACGGCCGCCGCTCATGGATGTACCGCCCAGTGCAACAGCAGCGATCGCATCCAGCTCATAGCCGTCACCGAGGGTGGGCTGTGCGGAGTCCAGACGGGAGATCAGCAGCAGACCGGTCAGTGCGGACATGAAGCCGGAAATCGCATAAACGATGATCTTTGTCTTTGTGATGTTGACACCGACCAGCTTTGCACACTTGGCGTTGCTGCCGGTTGCGTAAACCTTACGTCCGAAGGTCGTCTTGTTCAGAACGAAATAGAAAATAACCAGAGCCAGAACGAGGAGGATCGCCGGGATCGGCACACTCACAAAGTTGCCTCTGCCGACAAACTTGAATGCAAACTGGTTTGCATCGCTGCCAGCGATCTCAGCCAGACGGGAGATCGGCTTGCCGTCCGTCAGGATCATAGCAAGACCGCGGTAGGCTGTCATGGTAACGAGAGTTGCGATGAACGGCTGGAGTCTGCCCTTGGTGACCAGCAGACCGCTGACTGCACCGAGGAGCGTGCCAACAACGAGAGCGATGGGCATTGCCACCATAGCAGGAATGCCGCTTGTCATAAGCTTTGCACAGATAACCGCACTTAAAGCAAGTGTGGAGCCTACGGACAGGTCGATGCCGTCGGAAAGGATGACGCATGTCATACCGAATGCGATCAATCCGTTGAAGGTCGCCTGACGAAGCAGGTTCAGAAAGTTGCCCGCTGTTCTGAAGTCGGGGCTGATGATACTGATCAGTACAACGAGGAAGAGCAGTGCAATAAACGCACCATATTCACTGATGTATGATGTCAAGCTCTTTTTATTCGGAGCTGCTGTTGCTGTTTTTCCCATTATAAAGTACCTCCTGTAGCAAGTGTCATAACTTTTTCCTGATCCGCTTCAGCGGCATCAATAATACCGGTCACATGACCTTCATGCACGACCATGATCCTGTCGCTCATGCCCAGTACCTCCGGCAGTTCGGAGGAAACCATAATGATGGCAACGCCCTTGGCTGCCAGATCATTGATCACACTGTAGATTTCCTTCTTTGCACCGATGTCCACGCCTCTGGTCGGTTCGTCCAGAATCAGGATCTTCGGATCGGTATATACCCACTTGGCAATGACTACCTTCTGCTGGTTACCGCCGGAAAGATTGCTGCACTCATGCTCCGGACCGAAGCATTTGATATGAAATTCCTCGATGCCCTTCTTGACAAGCTCCTTGCCCTTTGCCTTGGAAAGCACGGACTTATTGGAGACCTTGCCGAGGTTGGCAAGCTCGATATTCTCCGCGATGCTCTTTTCCAGCAGCAGACCCTCAGTCTTTCTGTCCTCAGTAATGAAGCCGATGCCGGCATTGATGGCATCCCTTGCACACTTAATGTCAACAGCCTCGCCGTTGATCAGCACTCTGCCGCTGTCATAGGGAAGATTGCCGAAGATTGCGTGCATGATCTCGGTACGTCCTGCACCCATCAGACCGGATACACCGAGTACCTCGCCTGCATGAACGCGGAAATTCACATTCTGGAAGACCTTGCCCTTTGTCAGCCCCTCGATGCAGAGTACCTCGTCACCGATCTTTACACCGTCGCGCTTCGGGTAACGCTCACCGATCTCACGACCGATCATCATGCGGACAATATCGTCCATGGTGATGTCCTTGATATTCTCCGTGCCGACATAGGTACCGTCACGCAGGATGGTGATGCGGTCGCAGAGTTCAAAAATTTCCTCCATTCTGTGGGAAATGTAAACGATGGATACGCCCTTTTCGCGCAGACTCTTGATGAGCTTGAACAGACCCTCCGTTTCACTCTGGGTCAGTGCGGCAGTCGGCTCGTCCATGATCAGTACCTTGGCATCGACCATCAGAGCCTTGCAGATCTCGACCATCTGCTGCTGACCAACGGACAGATCGGACATGACAGCATTGATCGGGATGTTGACACCCATCTTGTCCATGACCTCCTGTGCCTTCTTGCGCATTGCCTTCTTGTCACAGATGCCGAAGCCCTTGGTGATCTCCTTGCCCATAAAGAGGTTTTCTTCTACGGTCAGGTCAAAGAGCACGTTCAGTTCCTGATAGATAAAGACGATGCCCGCCTTTTCTGCTTCCTGCGGCGATTTGTAAACGACCTCTTTGCCGTCCACAAGCACCGTACCGGCATCACGGGTATACACGCCTGTGAGGATCTTCATCAGCGTGGATTTGCCCGCGCCGTTTTCACCCATCAGCGCGTGGACCTCGCCGTCCTTCAGAAGGAAACCCGCATCCTTGAGCACCTGGTTCGAGCCAAAGGATTTGTTGATCCCTTTCATTTCAATGTTCATATGTTCACCTCTCCTTACTATGCAAAAATACAGCCAGCCTGCAGAATGATATTTGCATATGGCGTGGTCTCACCCGTGCGGATGACCGCCTTGCACTGTTTGGTACACTCCTTCAGCGCAGCATGGCTGATGAATTCCACCTCGATCTGCTGTCCGTTGAACAGTGCTTCGATCTGCGCCAGAACATCGGGATTGTTGGTTCTGATCTCCTCTGCGAGAATGATTTTTTCGATTTTCATGTCCTGTGCAACGATTTCGAGCGTCTGCATAAACGTCGGGATACCGAATGCCAGTGCCAGGTCAATGCGTTCCGTTTCATCGGGAATCGGCAGTCCGCAGTCACCAATGGCGATCGTGTCGGTATGTCCGAGATACGACAGCACACGAGAGATGTCACTGTTCAGAATACCTTGCTTCTTCATGTAGTACAATGCCTCCTTTTTTGAATTTGATCGACAATCTTCGCAATTGTTGTATATATTATATCATTTTTCGTAAACCTTGTCAATGGTTTTTGTGAATTGTATAGTAATTGTAAAATTAACTTCCCGTAGAGGAAAAAACAGGGAAATCCCATAAACAAGCCGCCGCAGAATCGTATCTGCGGCGGCTTGTTTCATTTTAAGTTGATCATGCATTCACGGATCATGCTGCGCCCAGGATCTCCTCCCAGGTTTTCGGCTCACCGGAACCGATCGCTGCTGCGTATTCCAGAATTGCGGCTGCATCCTTGGCATCTGCTTCACCAGTGGTGTTCACTTCTGCGAGGAAGAATGCCAGAGCTTCCATTGTTTCATCGGATCCGGAATACAGGGAAGCATCCTGTCCCGCACCGATCGCTGCTGCGTATTCAAGGAGCTTTGCAGCGTCCTTGGCATCCGCAACGCCGTCAAGATTTGCGTCACCCTTTACACCGATGTACGTCTTGACCTGTTCGGTGATCATCTGCGTACCAAATGCATCAGTGATTTTCAGGCTTACAAAGTACTCGTTGCCCTGCTGTGTGTAGATGATCTCAGGAGTCAGATCATCAAAACCTACATCCTCGAAATTCTCTACAATTTCGCCGTTTTCGGATACTGTACCATCGGAGTATACCTCATAGCGGGTGATGCTCTCGATCAGATCTTCCGGCTGGAACTCCTCGGAATCATGAGAGAAGTAGAACTGCGGTGCCTTGGTCTCTACAGTGTAGTTGTAGCTTACAACATAGGCAGAGGTAGTGGTTTCGGTTGTGGTCGTAGATTCAGATGTTGTAGTAGTTGCCTCTGTCGTAGATGTGGTGGTGGATTCGGATGTTGTGGTTGTTGCCTTTGTTGTAGATGTAGTGGTGGATTCAGAAGTTGTGGTTGTTGCCTTTGTTGTGGATGTAGTGGTGGATTCGGATGTTGTGGTTGTTGCCTTTGTTGTGGATGTAGTGGTGGATTCGGTTGTTGTAGTGGTTGCCTTGGTTGTGGATGTGGTGGTGGATTCGGTCGTTGTAGTGGTTGCCATGGTCGTGGATGTTGTGGTGGATTCAGTTGTTGTGGTTGTTGCCTTTGTTGTGGATGTTGTGGTGGATTCAGTTGTTGTGGTTGTTGCCTTTGTTGTGGATGTGGTGGTGGATTCGGTTGTTGTAGTGGTTGCCTTTGTTGTGGATGTGGTGGTGGATTCAGTCGTTGTAGTAGTTGCCTTGGTTGTGGATGTGGTAAGTCGGAGGCCAAGCGGTCTTAGGAAGACAACACTTAGCTACAACTCCTTGGCTCACAGAA
>JAZQCT010000053.1:0-35703 GCA_045546475.1 Oscillospiraceae bacterium | reverse complement strand
GCATATTGCGCGGAAATACTACAATTCCTCTGAGGAACAGGAGGAGCTGATCTCCATCGGCACATTCGGACTGATGAAAGCGGTGGATACATTCGATTACAAGAAAGGCGCGAAGTTTTCGACTTATGCGTCACGGTGTGTAGAAAATGAGATCCTCATGCACTTCCGCGCCCAGAAAAAGAGCGCGGGCGATCTGCGTATGAACGAGCCGATCGACGTGGATAAGGACGGCAACGCCCTGACGCTCATGGACATCATTGAGGACGGCACGGACATCGAAAAGGACGTGGAGCTGTCCATCCACCAGAAGCAGCTCTATCGCTTTCTGGGGCAGTGTCTGGACGAACGCGAGCTGGAGATCATCGTCCACCGCTACGGACTCTACGGTCATGCGCCCCTGACGCAGAAGGAGGTCGCCCAGAAGCTGGACATTTCCCGTTCCTATGTGTCAAGGCTCGAAAAGGCAGCACTCAAAAAGCTGAAGAAAATGTATGATGTGACACCATTTTAGACAAAAATCGGGATGCAGGAGAGAATTCCTGCATCCCGATTGGTTATTTTCCGGGCATATTCTGAATAATCGGCTGAATTGTCCTGTAAATAAATGTGGCATCTATATTGCCATACAGATAACTTATATCTTTAAATTTCTTCTGCAATTCACAATGCACCTGTGTTTTGGTTTTAGAATGCATAATGATATCACATATATCATCCCAGTTGTCACGGTATTCTTGGAGTTCATTTCCGAGAAAAGATCGGATCCGCTGGCGTTTTCTTTCTTTGTCAGAAGCTGTGTTTTTCTTGGCGGAATTTGACGATTTCTGGTTATTTCCGGCATTGTTTTTCTTGGCAGAATTTGATGATTTCTGGTTGTTTCCGACATTGTTTTTCTGGGAAGAATTTGATGATTTTTGGTTATTTCTGACATTCAGTATCTGGGACATAACAGAACTTCCGGCAGCAATATCGGATGATCGGCATATTTTCAGACCACCACGAACCATTTTATCCGTTTCTTCTGCATAATCATTATCATTAGAAATAATAAAATATTCCGATTTTTTATCGCTGTTTGTCTGTGCGCGAAGATCCTGAAGAATCTTTTTGTCCATTGCATTTTCTTGAGTACTCATCACCTGAACATAAGAAATTCTGGCGTTTGATTTCATAATTGCCGTGAGTGAATTGAAAGACAGTTTGTCTGCCTTTTGACTCTAATAGATGGTCACTTGACAATCAGAGCCAAGATTAGCAATGCCGTTCAATCCAGCATCATGCACATTTTCATAATCCACATAATAATACTTCATTCGATTTTCCCCTTATAGCTCTTAAACTTCCCTTGTGCACATCTCCATCACAATATCCGCAACACGCTTTGCCGCAATGATCTCGAACTGGTCGAAGGACATTGCACCGTCATCATCCGCCAGATCCGAAATGCAGCGTACACTTACGAACGGCACCTTGTTTCTCCATGCCGCCTGTCCGATTGCAGCCGTTTCCATATCCACCGCATACGGATCGAATTTTGCCTTGATGCCAGCCTTTACTGTGCTGTCCGTGATGAACGCATCGCCGGATACGATCCTGCCGCTGTGTACGTTGATGCCCATCTCGGTGCATACCGTCTTTGCAAGAGCCTGCAGTGCTTCGTCCGCATCATATTCCGCACAGTACGGCGGATAATCTGCCAGAAAATGCGCATCCAGATCGTGGGGGAGGACGCTTGTCGAAACAACAATATCACACAGCTTCACATCGCTGTGCATACCGCCGGCAATACCCGTGTTAATAATGCAGTCCACACCGAAACGGTCGATCATGATCTGTGTGCACAGTGCCGCATTCACCTTGCCGATACCGCAGCAGGCAGTCACAATTTCGTTCTCGCCGTGCTTGCTCTCGTAAAAGGAAAAGCCTGCGATTTCCGATGTCACAGGATTCACCTGTACGCCCTGAATGTCCTTGAGTTCCGACGGCATTGCGCCGATAATTCCGATTTTCTTCATAGTAATTCTCCTTTTTAATATTTCAACAGCGATAGCCACAGGGCAATCATGCCCTGTGGCAGCTTGTGTTTATGCTTCATATTTCTTGCTTAACATTTTATGCTTCAGATCCCAGAGCTTCTGGGACAGATCCACATAGTAATTCTGCGGATTCTCGAAACGCTTGACTTCCTCCCACAGATTGCCCAGCTGTGTCCGGCAGTACTTCTGGATTTCGGGAAGTGTCGGGCTTTCGTATACGCATTCGCCCTTCTCAAATACCGGTACCTGCAGCAGCTCCGCGCGGAAATTCGTCAGTGTCTTGCGCTTGTAGGTATACTCCGGGTCGAAAATCTCATACGGCTGCGTGTCGTCAATGATCTCATCATGCAGCGTCAGCACATCCGCCAGCATCTTTCCGGTGTCACGGTCAAACAGTCGCCATACCGTCTTGAAAGAGGGGTTTGTGACCTTGACTGCATTTTCGGAAAGCTTGATTTTCGGGATGATCTCGCCGTTTTCCTCGACCGCTGCCAGCTTATACACGCCGCCGAATACCGGCTCGGAACGGGAGGTCACCAGACGTTCACCCACGCCGAAGCTGTCGATCTTTGCATCCTGTGCGATCAGCTCACGAATGATATATTCATCCAGAGAATTGGATGCCACGATCTGGATATAGGGGAGACCTGCGTCATCGAACATCTCCCTTGCGCGCTTGGACAGATAGGCAATGTCGCCGCTGTCAATGCGAATGCCGCGCCCCCTGTGTCCCTGTTCTTCGAGCTGCTTGAATACCTTGATCGCATTCGGGATGCCGGATTTCAGGACATTGTAGGTATCCACCAGCAGTGTGCAGTCATCCGGATACACCTTTGCATAGGCTTCGAACGCCTCCAGCTCCGTATCATAGAGCTGCACCCAGCTGTGCGCCATTGTGCCGAGTGCCGGAATGGAAAACGCCGTATCCGCAATCGCACACGCCGTTCCTGCACATCCGCCGATGTATGCCGCCCTTGCACCATAGACCGCGCCGTCATAGCCCTGCGCACGCCTCGAGCCGAATTCCATGACAGGTCTGCCCTGTGCCGCCGTCACAATGCGGTTGGCTTTGGTTGCGATCAGACTCTGGTGGTTGATGCTCAGCAGCACCATCGTTTCGATCAGCTGTGCCTGAATCGCAGGACCGCGCACCGTCAGGATCGGCTCATGCGGGAATACCGGTGTTCCCTCCGGAACAGCCCATACGTCGCAGGTGAACTTGAAATTCCGCAGGTAATCGAGAAAATTCTCACTGAACAGATTCCGGTTTCTCAGGTAGGCAATGTCATCCTCCGTAAAACGCAGAGCCTTGATATAGTCAATGACCTGCTGAAGACCTGCGGCGATTGCATAAGCCGCATTGTCCGGGGCTTTACGGTAGAACATATCAAAATAGGCGATCTCTTCACCTCTGCCGTTTTCCAGAAAGCCGTTTCCCATCGTCAGCTCGTAGAAATCCACGAGCATGGTCAGATTACGCTCAGTCATTGTACTGTACCTCCTTTACGAGTGTGATACCCGCCTGTGCCAGAAACTGCAGAGCCATCGTCTGCATGAGGTCAGCGTTGTGATACGGTGCGTCATAGGTCTCCACGGCATTCACCGGAACGATGACCTCGAATGCACGATTCGTCTGGTTGCCGAAGCATTTGAGGGAGAGCGCGAACTGCATCACACAGATGTCCGTGCAGACACCGCATACCACAAAACGCTCACATTCCGGATGCGCCGCGAGAAATTCCTGAAAGCCCTCTGTCAGAAAGCCATTGGTGGAATTTTTCTCAATGCGTGTGAAACCGCCGATCCCGCAAAGGGAAGGCGCGATCTCCGATTCACTCGTACCTGCAAGACAGTGGGGCGGAAATGCCTGAAATTCAATGGAATCCGCCTCGTGGCAGTCTGCGAACGCCGCTGCCGGGATCTCATGTTCCTTAGCAAAGCGGAGCAACTCCTCCACCGCCGGCAGAACGGATGCGGAACGGGGGCTTGCAAGCACCCCTTCGGTCAGAAAGCCGTTGATCATATCCACGATCACAAGGGCTGTTTTGCCGTCCCTGAGTGCGGATGCAGACAGGGCAGGGAGTGTTTCCAGTGTATTCTTCCAGTTGTGCAGTGCTTGATTCATACGATCACCTCATTATCATATTTGGGAAACATTTGCAGCAGGATGCATTCTCAGTCTCAAATTTTCCTTTGGACAGTGTCAAGAGCTTGAAAAATGGGTTCAAAGGGCGAAGCCCTTGCCGGTGCCGGTGCGGAGCACCGGCTCTTAATCCCCCTCACCTCGGGGAGGGGGCAGGGAGTGGGGCAATCCTTGCCTTACTTTCCTAAAGCTGATGACATTTTGGGCAGACGGCAGAAATAGTATAACACTGCAGTGCTACAAAATTCGGGCAATCCACAATGTGACTGCCCGAAAACTGCATTCATGAAACAATGAGATCTGCTTACAGCTTGATGATCTCGCCCTCCAGCTCACGGCCTGCGCCGATGGCATTGGATTCGTCCGTGTCAATGTGCATTGCTCTTGCGTAGCTCTTGGAAACGCGGCAAACTACATCGCCCAGAATTGCCTTTCTGCCGTCTGTGTCACACTTAACCCAGACAACTTCCTTATCCACAACGCCCAGCTCCTCAGCATCCTCAGGAGTCAGATGGATGTGACGCTTTGCCACGATCACGCCCTCAGTCAGCTCTACCTCGCCGCAGGGACCAACCAGCTTACAGGCACCGGAACCAGCCACATCGCCGGACTCACGGATGGGAGCTGCGATACCGATGGAACGAGCGTCAGTAGCGGACAGCTCTACCTGTGTCTCAGGACGAACCGGACCGAGAATGGAAACGCCTGCCAGCTCCTTCTTCGGACCTACGACAGTTACGCGCTCCTCACAAGCGTACTGACCGGGCTGGGACAGATCCTTCTTGTGTGTCAGGGTTGCGCCCTTGCCGAACAGGATCTCCAGATGCTCCTGTGTTACATGCAGATGACGTGCGGATGTTTCGATGATGAACTTCTTAGACATGCTATTTCCTCCAAAATTCAGCTTTCCTTGACAGAAAGCAGTACATATTTGCAGTGCGGATGCACTGTATTATGTTCATTGTACTACTTTTTCGGGGAATCGTCAAGGGGTTTGGAGAATTTTGTCGGAAATGTTCATCATTGGAAATTGTCTGCTAATACTATTCTCCTTAATACCAATAGATAACTTTAATTTGCCCTACCCCCTGCCCCCCTCACGAAGGGAGGGGGATTAAGGGGGGGTGCTGCGCACCGCCGCCGCAAATGGCTATCGCCTTTTGAAACCAATTTTATCTATTAAAGTTTAGAGAATCAGTATCAGTTAGTAATTTTTAAATACTAACCATGATTCTATTATAGTATACTTTTGCTACTTTGTCAAGGGGTTTTTGAAAATTTATCAAAAAAATTTTTCCCCTCCGCAAAACCGAAGGGGAAATCCAGTCTGTCAAAAAAACTAAAATCAAACGCGGAGCGATAGCTCCACAAAAGGGATTCGGGGACGAAGTCCCCGAAATATAGCCCCTCCCCGTTGAGGGAGGGATTTGGGCTGCTTCCCACGGGGTGGGGAGACGGCACCGGTGAGGTGTGGGCAGTCTTGGGGTGCCAACCCCAGAAAAAAGACTTTTTGACAAGCTGGGGAAAATCAGGCTTTTATCCGCAAACCACATAATACACAATATAAGAAGCAAAAGAAAACACCAGAGCCGCACCGCAGAGGATCTTCCGCAGAGGGGATCGTTCCGGCATCTCCTGCATCCACAGCCCCAGGAACAGACAGCTGATGAAGATCAGCGGCGTTGCATAGCGGATGTTCTGCGTGCAGACATGCGCAAACGCAATGCAGAAGCTGTAGTAGCTGATAAAGGTGATGCCAAAGGTGATGCCGAGCAAGCACTTTTCCCATCCGGTGATGCGTTCAGTGTGTTTCCGGCATACCATCACCATCGCCGCCGCCGCAAGCACACAGAGCAGGATCTGGCTGAAAAACAGCAGCTCCCCGAAGCCCGTGATCGTGGGGTAATACTCCGGATTGATCAGCTCATCAAACATAGCTGTTTTCAGCAGTCCCATCAGGGGATTGTATTCATTATAATCCTGCCCGTACATCTCGAAGCAGTCATAGACATAGCTCCACTGTTCACCGGAGAAATCGAACAGCCGCCGCCAGACCGGAATGCTTCCAATATACTGCGTGCTGTTATCGGACAGCATCGGCACATATGCAATGGGAACACCCCACCGGAGCAGATTCCTCACGCCCCAGCCAAGCCCCAGCGGAAGACAGAGAATGCCGAACAGCACAAATTGTCTCAGGCAGGGGAGGGGTTCTTTCCGATTCCGGTACAGGATCACGAGGAAGGCAACCGCCGCCGCCGGTGCTGCCATCCAGACGGAAAGCTTGGTCATCATGCCAAGCCCGATGGTCAGCGCAAGCTTCAGGATCGTGGACAGCTTCGGCTCTCTGAACCAGCGGAGCGTCAGCAAAATGCTCGCAAGCAGGAGCGTGATGCTCATCATGTCATTGTTGATGCTGCCAGCCAGGATGATGAAGGTTGGATGGAATGCCATAATGCCCAGCGGTACTGCCATTGCCAGCCCCCTGAGATCAAAATGCCGCAGGAGCTTCCAGAACAGCACCAGGCTCAGGCAGGAATATGCCATCGTCAGAAGCTGTACGCTCTCACCGGCATGGTCAAAGGGGATCCCGCAAGCCGTCAGCAGCCGCATCCAGAGTGCGGCACTGCTGTGATGGAGGGGCGGGTGGTAGAACTGCCAGACCTCCCGCACATCAAAATCCGGCAGGTGCAGATTCTCATATAAATAGGTAATATAGGCAGCGTGACCGGAATCTCCGTCAAACCTGCCAACATCGTGTTGCCGGATATGATAAGGCGTGGCAAGCACATAGGCAAGCCTCATGCAAAAGCCCATTCCGCACAGGAGGAATGCCGTCCACCGGTCGTCCAGCTTCCTTTTATATATAAGGAATATCCCCGTCACCGCCAGCAGCGGCAGGAACAATAGCAGCCAGCCATGCGCCGACAGCAGCCAGGGCAGCGTTTCCGCATCCTGTGTGCGCGGATAGAGCAGAACACAGGACAAGCAGACAGCGATCGTCAATACATAGGGATGCTTTCCAGCAAACGACCCCACGGACGCACCCCATTGTCGTATCTCTTTCAATTCAAGTTTCAGCTCCTTTAAATAGTTTGATAGCTCCCTCTAAGAAAAATAGAAATGTAATATTCCTGTTCAATAACCCCGGTCAAAATTGACAAAGGGGGTGGGGTGACGGAAGGGGTGACTCACCGCCGGGCAATGTCATCAACTTAGGCGGGGGCAAGGGGGAGACAGCACCCAAAAGGGGTTCCAAGGGGCTTTGCCCAGCTTTCCTAAAGCTGCTGCATTGCCCCTTATCCCACCGCACCTTCTACAAAATTTCCCCCGCTTCGTATACTCTTTTATGTGTTTCTTCTCAATATATCGCAAAAAGATTGACTTTGTACCGGAAGTGTGCTAACATAATTATAACATATCCTTCCCGGAATTGCAATCGGAAATCGTCCGGAATTTCAATATTTTTCCGCCGTCCCGAATGTGGTTTTCCGCTGTTCTGTAGTCTGCACAACAGCACCGTTAAAAATCAACAATAAATTCGAACAAACTTTGTGCAGAATCACGGTTGAAAAGATGCGTTTTCTTGTGCTATAATAGAAATGTGGTGAATGGTGGTTAAAAGCGGTGCAAAAATGGTTGCCAGTGCCTGAAAATCCCATACGGGAGGTGCAGGGGTACCATATGAGCCGGACAGCCGCCGGAACGCCATATACAGAAAAAGAGAAACACAGAGAGAAAACCAAGAACAAAAGAGAACAACGAAGAACAAAAAGGACGGGCGGTGAACAGGAAATGGATATGTGCATGGACATCGACGGCATGACCGGTTCCTACTATCATAACGTGGATGCCAAGGGACGCATGAATTTTCCTGCCAAACTGCGCGAAGTACTCGGCGACACCTTCTGGGTGGTA
The DNA here is from genome assembly GCA_045546475.1 of Oscillospiraceae bacterium. Classification (GTDB taxonomy): domain Bacteria; phylum Bacillota; class Clostridia; order Oscillospirales; family Ruminococcaceae; genus UBA3855. The sequence continues at coordinate 27,606 of JAZQCT010000053.1, read as the reverse complement.
CGCGGTACGGGAGACAAGTATCTGTCAGTTTACACGACGGCGCATTGGAAGGAGATCTGCGCACAGGTTTCGGCACTGCCGGGACCGAGCGGCGAGAGTCTGCGACGCTGGCTGTTTTCGGGTGCATCCGAGATCACAGCGGACAAGCAGGGCAGAATCCTCATTCCGCAGCCCCTGCGCGATTATGCGGCATTGGAAAAAGATGTGATCATTATCGGTGCGGGCAGAAAAGCCGAGATCTGGGAACGCGACAGATGGGAAAGAGTGAACGAATCATTCGATCCAAAATCAGTTCCTCAGCTTGAAACGCTTTGCCTGTAAGGAGGCACCTTATGGATTTTGTACATATTCCTGTACTTTTACAGGAAACGATTGAGGGACTGGCGATCAGACCGGACGGCATTTATGTGGACGGTACGGTCGGCGGAGCGGGGCACTCCTATGAAATTGCCTCAAGACTGACACAGGGCGGCAGACTCATTGGTCTCGACAGAGATCCGGATGCAGTCAGGGCTGCCACGGAACGCCTGCAGGGACTTCCGGCAACGGTGGTACACTGCAATTATTCACAGATGCGCGAGGCTCTCGATGAGCTGGGAATTGCAGCTGTGGACGGGATCCTGATGGATCTGGGTGTTTCCTCCCACCAGCTCGATGAAGCAGAACGCGGCTTTTCGTATCATGCGGATGCGCCGCTGGATATGCGGATGAGCCAGACAGGTGTCAGTGCACAGGACATTGTCAGCACTTGGTCCGAACAGGAGCTGGCAAGGATTCTGCGGGATTACGGCGAGGAAAAATTCGCCGGCAGGATCGCTGCAAATATCGTGAGGGCAAGAGCGATCAGCCCCATTACACGAACCGGACAGCTCGCCGACATTGTGCGGGAGTCCGTACCGCAGAAGTTCCGCAGGGAAAAGAATCCCTGCAAAAAAACATTCCAGGCGATCCGAATCGCTGTGAATGATGAGTTCGGACATCTCAGAGACGGGCTGAACGCGGCATTTGACTGCCTGAAGCCCGGCGGAAGACTTGCGGTGATCACCTTCCATTCACTGGAGGACCGTATTGTCAAGCAGCAATTTGCAAAGTGGTGCAGCGGCTGCACCTGCCCACCGGATTTTCCGCAGTGCGTCTGCGGCAAAAAGCCCAAGGGAACACTTGTGGTGCGCAAGCCTCTGACGGCTTGCGAGGAAGAACTGGAACAGAACCACAGAAGCCGCAGCGCGAAGCTGAGACTGATAGAAAGGAGCTAAGTTGTCATGGCATATTATGAGAGCCCTGGAGATCCGATCCAGGTACAGTACAATTACAGTGCCGTACCCGCAGAAGCACCTCCCGAAGTCTCATATCCGCCGGATGGCAGCGCACAGTGGGAAATGGAACGCAACACGGGAAAGAGAATCTCCATTTTTAAGGTGATCGGTCTTGTGTTTCTGGGCTTTAGCTTGCTCGGTGCCGTGATACTCAGCAATGTGCAGCAGCTCCAGATCAGCAATCAGATCACAGATAAAAAACAGGAATACATGAATCTCCAGAGTGAGAACGTCCGGATGCAGTCAGAACTGGCAGGCAAGACCTCGAACAAGAACATTCAGGAATATGCCGAGAACGTACTGGGTATGCGCACCATTGACGCTTCCCAGATCGAATACGTTGAGATCCAGACCAATGACGTTGTTGAGATCCCGGATGCGGAGCAGAATGTATTTGTAAAAATGAAAACATGGTTTAATAATTTAGTGGAATATCTCAGAGGATAGGGTGCATAGATTTTAGAGAAACGAACTCTGCTGAGTAGTTCCGCGAAACAGCGGCAGCAATAAAGGAAAGGGCATAACAGCGAGTGTGTGCGAGCTTGACCGTTGTCCGCCCGAAACAGAAAAAGGCAAAACGCCGGGCGGACTGCGGTCGGGACAGCGGATAAAGTCCACTTTGCTGTTTGAGTAGCGAGAGAGACAACAACAGGCAGGGGACGAACCTGCCTGTTTGTATTTGATATATGAGAGCCTGTTTAGTATCTTCCAATAGCCGTCTTTTTGGCATCTTTGCACCGTGTCTTTGCCCGAAATCCTAGCAATACATACAGTATGCCTGAATGTGAGTCAGGATATTGTATGGGCATGAATGGTATGCAGGCGTTAGATATAAGCCTGTATTGCTACGGCTTTCGTGCTGTGACACGGCACAAATCTGCTCAAAAATCCAGCTATCTACAAATGCTAAACATGTTCTAAGAATAAGGAGGTATGGAGCATGGCAGCAGCCAATCATGAACCGACCCAGAGAATGCGTGTACGTTCCAATCTGGTCGTGCTGATCGCAATGATGATTGCCGCGATCGCCGTCATTGTGCGCCTGTTCTGGCTCAGCGTGGTGGATCACGAGTACTACGCGGAAATGGCGAACAGTACGCATTTTAGCAATATCACGATCTCTGCGAACAGAGGCACGATCTATGATGCGAACGGTACGCCCCTTGCATGGAGCGCGACTGTATATAAGGTGTTTATTGATCCCTCCCTGTATCGCGAAGAGATGGAGAAGATCGACAGCATCATGCAGGAACGCCAGCGCATCGTAGCAGAGGGCGGAACGCTTGATGAAGGCAAGAAGATCATTCCCATTGCAGAGCTGCAGCAGGAGATCGTTCTGACGCTCTCTGAAAAGCTCGGCATTTCACAGGACACCGTCTCACGGGCAATGGAAATGGAAACGCAGTATTATGTCCTGAAGACCCAGGTCGAAAAGAATGTTGCAGATGAGCTTTCTGCCTACTTTGACCAGTACGGCATCAATTCCATTACCACCCAGGAGGATACCAAGCGGTATTATCCCCAGAATGAGCTTGCGGCACAGGTGATCGGCTTCACCAACAGTGACGGCAAGGGTCAGTATGGACTGGAATACTATTATAACGATGATCTTTCCGGTACGGACGGCAGAGTGATCTCTGCGACCGATGCCATGGGCAACGCCATGCCGTACCGCTTCGCAACGACCTATCCTGCGCAGGACGGCAGTTCGCTGTACCTGACGCTGGATACGACGCTGCAGTATTATTTAGAGAAGAATCTCCAGGAAATGTGCCAGACCTACGAGGTGCGCAACCGTGCCTGCGGCATCATCATGAATGCCAAGACCGGTGCGATCTACGCGATGGCGACTTACCCGAGCTTTGACCTGAACGACCCCTCCACGATCTATGACCCGATCGTGTCCGAGCAGCTCCTCATGCTGCCGGAGGCAGAGTATAAGGAAGCCTATATCGAAGCCCGTGAGACCCAGTGGAAGAACAAGGCGATCACAGAACTGTATGTTCCGGGTTCCGTCTTCAAAGTGTTCACCGCGGCAGCAGCAGTGGAGGAAGGCGTTGTGGATCCTGCAACGGACGGCTTCACCTGCAATGGCTTCAAGGAAGTCGCAGGCGAGAAGATCAACTGCCATCTGCTTGCCGGTCACGGCTACCAGACCTTCTCGGTGGCACTGACCAATTCCTGCAACCCTGCATTCATTGAAACTGGTCTGCGCCTTGGCATAGACAAATTCTCCGATTATTTCCGCGCCTTCGGTCTGACGGAAAAAACCGGTATCGACCTCCCAGGCGAGGTCGGAAGCTTCTACAGAAGCGGCGATAATATGAGCGTTGTTGACCTGGCAGCGAGTGCCTTCGGTCAGTCCAATAAGCTCACACCTATTGAAATGATCACCGGCTATGCTGCAGCGATCAACGGCGGCTACCTTGTTGAACCCTATGTAGTCAGCAAGATCGTATCCAGCGACGGCAATGTACTGGAGACAAGAGAAACAACTGTCAAGCGTCAGGTCATTTCTGAGGAAACCTCCGCGACCATGCGCGAGCTTCTGCAGGCGGTTGTAGAAAACAACGACGGCAGCAATGCCTACATCAAGGGCTATGCCATCGGCGGTAAGTCCGGTACCTCCCAGAAGCTGGACGAATACAGCAAGGAAAACATGCAGTATGTTGCCTCCTATGCCTGCTTTGCACCGGCGGATGATCCGGAGATCATCATGCTGATCATGGCAGATGAGCCGAACACCAATATCAACTACTACGGCGGCGTAGTCTGCGCTCCCTGTGCAAGAGCTGTCCTGGAGGAAGCCCTCCCGTACCTCGGCTATTATCCGGAGTACACAGAGAAGGAATACGCACAGCTCGACATTACCGTTCCGCTGCTGATCGATACCGATGTGACCACCGCAAGATCCACACTGGAGGCACTTGGACTGAAGTGTGAGGTCAAGGGTGAGGGCAATACCATTGTCAAGCAGTGTCCGCTGACCGGTTCGGCAATTTCTTCCAACGGTACCGTGATCCTGTATACGGATGCGGATTATACCACAGAATATGTAGAGGTACCGGATGTACGCCGCTACACTGCGAACGATGCGAATACCGCGCTGACAAACCGCGGACTCAACTATGTATCCGTCGGTGCTGCTGCAAGCAGAAGCGACGTTCTGGTACAGAGCCAGTCCGTAACACCCGGCGAAAAGGTGGAGGTCGGTACAGTCATCGAGCTGACCTATGTGGTCAACGACCAGAGCGGCTGATGCCTGAACAGGAGGAATTTATGAAGCTTTCGGAATTATTTGCACGCAGTATCAATCCTGTCATTGACGCTGCTGAGATCAGTGCGGTTACAGATGATAACCGCAAAATCACACAGAACTGCATCTTCGTCTGCGTAAAAGGTGAACGCTTTGACGGGCATTCCGTCGCAGCCCAGGCACTGGAGCAGGGGGCAGCGGCAGTTGTTGCAGAGCGTGATCTGGGTCTTGGCGACCGTCAGATCATCGTGGAGGACAGCCGCGCCTGCTACGGCGAGCTGTGCGCTGCATGGTTCGGTCATCCGGAACGCAAAATGAAGTTCATAGGCGTGACCGGTACAAACGGCAAGACCACCATCACCACTGTCATCAAGCATATCCTGACGGCGAACGGGCACAAGGTCGGACTGATCGGCACCATCCAGAATGAGATCGGCGATGAGGTCATTCATGCGAACAATACCACGCCCTTCCCCTTTGAACTGATGGAGCTGTACGACAGAATGTATAAGGCAGGGTGTGATGTGGTCGTGATGGAGGTCTCCTCCTTCGCGCTGGTGCAGAAGCGCATTGGTCCGACACATTTTGATACAGCAGTATTCACGAATCTGACTCAGGATCACCTGGACTACCATAAGACGATGGAGGCATACTACGATGCCAAGCGGATGCTCTTTGACATCTGCGATACTGCCATTATCAATACGGAGGATGACTACGGAAAACGCCTGTATGCAGTACTTGACTGCAAAAAATACAGCTGCAGCACAGGGCGTGCGGATTATAGTTATCACGCAGATTCCGTGACAGCCGGCGGCGCAGCATTTTCTCTGCGCACACCTGAGGATACACATTCCATCCGTATGCAGATGACGGGCTATTTCAATATCGCCAATGCCACAGCCGCCTATGCAGCCTGCCGGAGTCTGGGGCTTTCACACGATGAGATCCTCACCCCCTTGCAGGAATGCCCCGGTGTCAAGGGCAGATGCGAGGTCATCCCGACAGGACGCGATTTTTCCATGATCTGCGACTATGCCCACACACCGGATGCAATAGAAAACATTCTGGAAAATGTGAAGCTCTACACCGATGGGAGACTGATCTGCCTGTTCGGATGCGGCGGCAACCGGGATAAAACCAAGCGTCCCCTGATGGCACAGGCGGCGGCAAAGTTTGCTGATCTGCTGGTCATCACCTCCGACAACCCCCGCGACGAAGACCCCGAAGCCATCATTGCGGATATTCTGGCAGGGCTTGACGGCAGCGTTCCCTATGAGGTTGTGATCGACCGGAAGGATGCCATTTTCCATGCCGTCCGCACAGCAAAACCCGGTGATGTGATCGTGCTCGCCGGAAAGGGACATGAGGATTATCAGATCTTTGAAAATAACAGGACAGTTCATTTTGATGAACGTGAAATTGCTGCCGATGCGCTGAAAACATTGGCATAGGAGGAAGAACATGGAAACCATTTCACTCAGAACACTTGCCGCTGCAGCCGGCAGTGAATCGCCGATCGACGCAGAGATCACCTGTATCAGCACGGATACCCGACAGCTCCCGGAGGGATGCCTGTTCCTTGCACTGCGCGGCGCAAGATTTGACGGACATGATTTTGTACAGCAGGCGATCGAAGCCGGTGCTGCTGCCGCAGTGACGGAAACACAGATCGGTGATCTGCCCTGCATCGTGGTGAAGAATACCGGTCAGGCACTGCTTGATATGGCAAGTGTTTATCGGGAACAGTTCGATATTCCGCTGGTCGGCGTGACCGGCAGTGTCGGCAAGACCACCACAAAAGAGATGATCGCCTGTGTGCTTTCGGAAAAGTTCAGCACACTGAAGACAGCGCAGAATCTCAACAATGAGATCGGTATGCCCAAGACCCTGTTCGGGCTGACAAAGGAACACGGCGCGGTGGTCATCGAAATGGGCATGAACCATTTCGGAGAGATCTCCCGCATGTCAAACAGCGCAAAGCCGACCATGGCAGTCATCACCAATATCGGCTATTCCCACATCGAACACCTCGGTTCACAGGAGGGTATCCTGAAAGCAAAGCTCGAAATGCTCGAAGGCATGAAAGCGGATGCGCCCCTGATCGTTTCCGCCGATGATCCCATGCTCTGTGATCTCGGACAGAAGCTGGAACGTCCCGTGCTGACCTATTCCGTTTCTCCGAAAGACGGCGTGGATGTGTATGCTGATGACATCAAGGAGGATGACGGTGTGACAACGTTCACCATCCACCATGCGGAAAATACCATCCTTGCAGTACTCCCGACCGTGGGTGAACACAATGTCAAGAACGCACTGGCGGCATATTTGGTCGGCATCATTGCCGGCATGACACCGCAGGAGATCGTCTGCGGACTTGCAAAATACCAGCCGACCGGCAACCGCCAGAATATCCAGGAAAAGAATGGACAGACTGTCATTGCCGACTGTTATAACGCCAGCCCCGATTCCATGCGCGCGGCACTCGGCGTATTGGGCAATTACCAGTGCACCGGCAGAAAGATCGCCGTCCTCGGCGATATGCTGGAGCTTGGCGAGCATTCCGCAATGCTTCATGCCAAGGTCGGTGAAATGGCAAAGAACGCAGGCATCGACATGCTGTTCTGCTACGGCACCGCCGCAAAGGGCATTGCTGCCAATGCAGGAGACACAGCTGAGATCTTCTGCACCGGGGATCCGGATGAACTGACTGCAGAATTGCAGAAGGTTCTGCAGGAGGGTGACTGTGTACTGTTCAAGGCAAGCCACGGAATGCATCTCGAAACGATCATTGAACGGCTCTACGGTACAGTATAATGCCCATCTGGCTGCAAATGACAGCGTCCTTGTCCGCAGCTCTGGCAAGCGGCATCATGGGCGCGGCACTTGTCCCGTTTTTACAGAAAATGCGCTTCTGCGAGCCGGAGCAGCCCTTCGGTCAGACGCAGGAAACTGCCGAAAACCGGCTTCGTCCCACCATGGGCGGACTGCTGCTCGTGTTCGGCTGTGTCACCGGTGCAGGGCTTGCCTTTGCGCTGTACCGGACGTTCTGCATCCTTGACAGTACCTCCGTTTCTGTGCAGCAGGAGCTGCGTGAGATCAGCGCGGCACTCTGTTATACACTGCTTCTTGCAGCAATGGGCTTTGCTGCTGACTGGCGGATCGTCAGACGCAGACCTCTGCGGCGCATTCCGAAAACCGTGCAGTTTCTCGCAGTATTTCTCCTGACCGGAGTCTTTCTGCAGCTCTCCGGCACGGAGGAGACCGTTCTGGAATTTGGCTTCTGGCGGTATGATGCCGGTATCCTTTATGTGCCGCTGAATGCGGCATGGGCGGGGTTTCTCTGGCTTGCAAGGCTGGAGGAACGCACGGACGGTATACAGATTTCCGTCAGCGGCATGATCCTGCTGGGAACTGCACTCCTGATGATGCAGTCCGCAATGGAGCTGACCGCACTGCTGGCATTTTCTGCCGCAGGCGCATGTATGGGCTGTCTTGTCTGGAATCTGCATCCGGGAAAGTGCCGGCTCGGAAATACCGGTGCCTTCTGGTGCTTTGCGGTCGTCACCGCACTCAGTCTTCTGACGCACCAGCACACCGCAATGCTCCTTCTGACAGCAGTATTGCCGCTGGATCGCCTTCCTGCATTCCGCAGGGGCGGACGCACACTGCAGGAACATATGGAGGAGGCAGGCATGAAGCCCTGGCAGAGCATCGCACTGCTTGCCGGATTTGCAGCATTCTGCGGCATAGCAGCTGCATTATAATAATGAGAAAAGGAGGCGCAGCATGGCGCAGACAAATGTTAGAAATGCAAACAGGACCCGTGCAGTGAATCCGAAGCCGGAGAAAAAACGAACAAGGCTCGGAAGTGCGGATGTGACCTTCATCATCGTTGTGCTGATCCTGCTCGGACTTGGTATCCTGATGATGTTTTCCGCAAGCTACGCGATCGCCATTGATGAGGGCAAGGACGGCTATTTCTACGCCTTCCGTCAGATCATCTTTGCAGGCGTGGGGCTTGTGGCAATGTTTATTATGTCCTTTGTGGACTATCGTATCTTCCAGCGCAGCAGCATCGCGCTCATTGCCTATGTCGGCAGCGTGATCATGCTGATACTGGTCATGTTCATCGGTACTGACCTCGGCACGGGCTGTCAGCGTTGGATCAACCTCGGGTTTACGACCTTCCAGCCCTCGGAGCTGGCAAAATTCGCGGTCGTGATCCTCTTTGCCTACCTGATCGACAAGAACTATGACCGCATGAAGAAAGCAACAGTCGGTGTCATTCCGTTCATGGTACTTCTTGCGATCATCGCAGGACTGCTCATGCTACAGCCCCATCTGTCCTGTACCCTTCTGATCTGCATGATCGGCATCGTCCTGATCTTCGTCGGCGGCGCAAGATTCTGGCATCTGCTCATTGCTGCAATGTTTGCTGCTGCTGCACTTGTCGGTGTGATCGTGTATAAGACTGTCGTTGAAAAATACGATTACTTCGGCACACGAATCAGCACATGGCTGCATCCCTTTGAAAGCGAAGACCTTGCCGGTACATGGCAGTCAAGACAGTCCCTGATTGCCATCGGTTCCGGCGGACCGCTGGGTCTGGGTCTGGGTGAATCCCGTCAGAAATACCTCTACCTCCCCGAAGCAGAGAACGACTTTGTATTTGCTGTTGTCTGTGAGGAGCTGGGTCTGATCGGCGCGATCACAGTTCTTCTTCTGTTCGTACTGCTTGTTGTGCAGGGCTTCCATATTGCTGCCAAGGCGCGCGATAAATTCGGAATGCTCATCACGATCGGCTTTACACTGCAGATCGGTCTGCAGGCATTCATCAATATGGCAGTTGTCAGCGGTCTGGTGCCGAACACCGGTATCAGCCTGCCGTTCTTCAGCTACGGCGGTACGGCTCTCATCATGCAGCTCATGCAGATGGGTATTGTTCTCAATGTTTCCCGACAGCGTTATGTGCTGGAGGATCAGAAGAAGCCGGCTGTCCGCCAGACGACAACACCGCCTCCCCAGCCGGAATACCGGCAGAATGCATAAGGCGTTTCTAAAGAAAGGTGATTATATGAAAGTACTTCTTGCAGGCGGCGGCACGGGCGGGCATATCAATCCCGCACTTGCCATTGCCGGTATCATCAAGGCGCACTGTCCCGATGCGGAATTTCTTTTCGCAGGGACTCCCAACGGCATGGAGGCAAAGCTCGTGCCGCAGGCTGGCTATAAGCTTGCACACATCAAGGTTGCAGGCTTCCAGCGCAGACTCTCATTGGAGAACATCGGGCGCAATGCCAAGGCTGTCTGGTATCTTGCCAATTCCGGCAGACGCGCCAGACAGATCATCAATGAGTTTCAGCCCGATATTGCCATCGGTACAGGCGGCTATGTGGCAGGTCCCATCATCCGCATGGCAGCCAAAATGGGCATTCCCACCGCCATCCATGAACAGAACGCCTTCCCCGGCGTGACCAACAAGCTCCTTGCCAAGGAGGTTGATCATGTGATGCTGACGGTGAAGGAGGCACTCCAGTATTTTGACAAGGATCTGAAATACACCGTGACCGGACTGCCGGTGCGTGCGGAGCTGAAGCAGAAATCCCGTGCACAGGCAAGAGCGGAGCTTGGTTTTGATGACAGCTTCTGCCTCCTTTCCTTCGGCGGAAGCCTCGGTGCAGGCTGCATCAATGACACCATGGCGGAGGTGCTGAAATGGCATACCTCCAAGGGGCTTTCCATCAACCACATCCACGGCTACGGCGGCATGGGCAAGGACACCTTCCCGCAGAAGATGCAGGAGTACGGTGTTCCCATGAAGAACAGCCGCATCCGCGTGAGCGAGTACATCAATGATATGGATACCTGCATGGCAGCGGCGGATCTTGTTGTATGCCGTTCCGGCGCGTCGGTTCTGGCAGAGCTGGAGGCACTCGGCAAGCCCTCCATCCTCATTCCTTCTCCGATCGTGACCGGCAACCACCAGTTCCACAATGCCAATGTTCTCGGCAAGGCAGGTGCTGCCATTGTCATCGAGCAGAAGGATGTCACCGCTGAGGATGTAATATCCCGCATTGAGAAGCTGTACAATGACAGGGCAAAGCTTCAGAGCATGGCGCAGAATGCCGCCTCCCTTGCTGTTGAAGATACGGAGGAGCGCATCTGGGGTGTAGTAGAAGCCCTTCTGAAAAAGAACTAATACTCTTTTTCTCACCCATTCCTGTTTCTGTCATAGAATAATGATAGAAAGGAGTGGCGTATATGCAGAAATTAGTGATACAGGGCGGCAGGCATCTGGAGGGTGAGATCGCCGTGCAGGGTGCGAAAAACAGCGCATTGCCCATTGCGGCGGCTGCGCTGCTCTGTGACGGTGAGATCTGGCTGGAGAACTGTCCCCGGCTGTCGGATGTCTATGCCGCCTGCCGGATCCTGACTCACCTCGGCTGCCGGTGCAGTATGCAGGAGCATACCGTGACAGTGGATGCACACGGAATGCATGATTCCGAAATACCGGAGCAGTTCATGCGCGAAATGCGCTCGTCCATCATTTTCCTTGGTGCCGTACTCGGCAGGATGGGAACCTGCACCCTTGGCTATCCGGGAGGCTGCGAGCTGGGACCGCGTCCCATCAACCTGCATCTGCAGGCACTGCGGCGCATGGGCGTAAAGATCCACGAGGACAACGGAACGCTGTACTGCACCACACCCAACGGTCTGCACGGTGCAAGGATCCACCTGCAGTTTCCGTCCGTGGGCGCAACAGAAAATATCCTCCTTGCCGCAGTGACCGCCAGAGGAGAAACAACGATCACCAACGCCGCGCGTGAGCCGGAGATCGTGGATCTGGCAAGATTCCTCCGTGCGTGCGGTGCAAGGATCACAGGTGAAGGCACAAGCACCATTGCTGTCGAAGGTGTGAAGCAGCTCCATGGCTGTACATACCGGATCATGCCCGACCGTATCGTAGCCGCTACCTGGCTTGCGGCGGCGGCGGCAGCGGGAGGCGAGTTGTGTCTGCGCCATGTCAGCGCGGCAGATATGGAGAGCATCCTGGATGTTTTCGAGGAGATGAACTGCCGGATGAGCGCGGCAGGGGACAGCATCTGCTTTCATGCCGGCGCACCGCTGCGGGCTGTGCGGATGCTCAGGACAATGCCGTATCCCGGCTTTCCGACCGATGCCCAGGCGATCCTGATGGCAGCACTCTGCTGTGCAGCAGGAACGACTGTCATGGAGGAGACCATTTTTGAAAACCGATTCCGCCATGTGGACGCACTCATGAAGATGGGGGCAGACATCCGTATTTCCGGACGTACCGCAGTCATCAACGGCGTGCGCAGTCTGCATGGAGCCGCGGTGGAGGCGACCGACCTGCGCGGCGGTGCGGCAATGCTTGTTGCAGGACTCTGTGCGGCGGGCGAGACCGTGATCACGGAGCTGCACCACATTGACAGGGGCTATGACAGTCCCGAACAGGTGCTGCGAAGCGTCGGCGCGGAGATCATAAGAGTGTAGAAAAGGGGAGCATGTATGAGAGATGTAGAAAAAACGTCAATGTCACATGAAACAAATTACCGCCGTATCCGGCGAAGGCGGCGCGGCTTTGCCATGTATGCCCTTGTGGTCGTGATACTGGCAGTGGGTGTGACCATCACGCTTTCGATGACTGTGATGTTCAATATCCAGCAGATCCAGGTCGTGGGCGATGCCAAGATGTATTCGGCGGAAGAGATCGCCGCCGCGACCGGCATAGCCACCGGTGACAATATGGTGCGGCTGGATCTGGAAGCAGCGGAAGAACGCGCTCTTGCAAGCCTGATCTATGTCGAGGATATTTCCATTACCCGGCAGTTCCCCGATACGCTGGTGATCCATGTGCAGAAGTGCGAGCCGACCTATAATATTGAATACGGCTTCGGCACGCTGATTGTCAGCAAGTACGGCAAGATACTCGAGGACGGCATGGATCCGCAGGATGGACTTGTGACCATCAAGGGCTACACACCGCTGGAGCCGATAGCGGGCAAATGGATCACCGCGGAGAAGGAAAGGGATGACAGGATCCTCAACGCCTTCATGGAGATCATCAACACCACCGCACTGGATGCCCCCATCGTTTCTGTGGATATGACCGAGGCGCATAATATTCTTGTGAATTTCGATAACCGCATCGAATTTGACATGGGAAACTGGGATGAGATCGAATACAAGATCAACTTTGCCCAGCACATCATCAGCAAGCAGCCGGCGGATAAAGAAGGCTACCTGACGATGATCGGCACGAACCAGTGCTCCTTCCGCAATAAAGCGGATGTGGAGGAAGGCAGAAAACAGGCAGAGGAAGCCACCGAAGCCCTGACGGAAGCCAGCTCCTCACAAATCGAATAAATGTTTATGTGCATTTTTGTTAAAATTGCATTAAATTCGTCGCTGTGAGTTGTGTGATTAGGAAAAAAAGAAATTTTGTCAAAAATCTATTGCAAATTCCGCGCGAATGTGATAAAATAATATTGTATATTGGTATCTGAATGAGATATTTATGTTTTTACATGGAAATAAAAGCTGGTAGGAGGAACTATAATGACGGACTTCATCTATGAGGAAGCATTTGACCCGGAGGTTAATATTAAGGTAATTGGTGTCGGCGGCGGCGGCGGCAACGCGCTCAACTGCATGGTAGACTCCGGTGTAAGTGATATTGAGTATGTAACAATCAATACTGATGCAAAGGCTCTGAACAATTCCAAGGCTGCGACCCGTATCCAGATCGGCGCGAAGCTGACAAAGGGCAGAGGCGCAGGCAACAAGCCCGAGGTCGGCAAGCACAGCGCAGAGGAGAATATCGAGGAGATCAGCACAGCTCTCAAGGGTGCTGACATGGTATTCATCACCGCTGGTATGGGCGGCGGCACAGGCACAGGTGCAGCTCCCGTTGTAGCAAAGGCTGCACAGGAAATGGGCATCCTGACCGTTGCTGTTGTCACAAAGCCCTTTGCTTTCGAGCGTGAGCAGAAGATGGCACAGGCTGAGAACGGCATTTCTGAGCTGAAGAAATATGTGGACTCCCTGATCGTGATCCCGAACGAAAGACTGCTTGTTGGTCTGGAAAAGCCCCTGACCATGAAGGAATCCTTCGCACTCTCCGATGACATCCTCAAGACCGGTGTCAAGAGCATTGCAGATCTGATCGTTGAGGAAGGCTACATCAACCTCGACTTTGCAGACGTATCCACCACCATGAAGGGCGCAGGCTATGCGCACATGGCAATCGGTCACGGCGCAGGCAAGGACAAGGCAACCGAGGCTGCCAAGGCTGTTATCAGCAGCCCGCTGCTGGAAACCTCCATTGCCGGCGCAAGAAGACTCCTCATCAATATCGCAATGTCCGAGGATACCCTGGCTTCCGATGTAGATACTGCATCCAAGATGATCACAGAAGCAGCAGCTCCCGATGTACAGTTCATTTTCGGTGCTGCCTTCAAGGAAGAGATGCAGGATGAGATGACGATCACTGTCATCGCAGCAGATTTTGAGGATGATGTGAAGAAGGAAGAAGCGGCTGCTCCGGAGGAGGAGCATGTGATCCCGATCGATAATCCCATGCTGGATGACGTTCCCTTCAATCGTTCCGCACCCAAGTCCACAATGAACATGGATGATCTGGACGATATTTTTGAGATCCTCGGCGGCAAGTAATTGTAAAAACATGGAATGAATATTCCGGCTGATGCGTTCGGATGTATGTGATAAAGTCCGAGTGCGTCAGCCGGAATTTTTGACTTCGTGAAAAACTTTAGTCAGAATGCACGAAAATCATAGGATGAATTGTACATAAAATCTATTGCAAGATGGAAAAAAATATGGTATAATTAAATCAATACTGAAAACAGGAGCGGTGTAAGCCGACGGTTTCCCCATTCCTGTGTGCAAAGGAGAGCTTGAACAATGGAAATCCCATCTGGTGTACTGAAAACGACTATGCGCCCCGGCGGTCTCGAAAAAGAGTCCGTTATGGCTTATCTTGACGAGGTTCACTCCAGAATCTATGATCTGGAAACAGAGCTGAAGAAGCGCGACGAGGAGATCGATCCGGCATCATCCGAGCTGGTGCAGTCCTATAAGCGTGATGCAGATGCTGCCAACAAGAAGGCTGCTGAAGCAGAGAAGAAAGCTGCTGAAGCTGAAAAGAAGGCGGCTGCATATGAAAAGCAGGCGGGTGAAGGTGCTTCCTATAAGGAAAAGGCAAGCCAGCTTGCAAATGCACTGAATGCTGAAAAGCAGGCAAGGGCAGCGGATGAGCAGAAGATGAAGAAGCTGCTTGAACAGGCAAAGAACAGCGTGGATGAGGGTAAGGTACGCGAGTATCAGCAGGAGATCGTCGCACTCAAGGGCGAGATCAGTCAGCTGAGCAGTGAAGTGACCAGCCTGAAGTCCGAGAACAGCTCTCTCAAGTCCAGTGCGGATGTTTCCAGCGAACTGACTGCTGAAATGGATCAGATGAACGCCAAGCTGGAATCTGCAAAGGCAGATGCAGAGGCTTCTGCAAAGGAACTGGATGAGGTGAAGGCACAGCTCTCCGCTAAGGATGATGAGATCACCAAGCTCAATGAGAAGATCGCTGAACTGGAGAAGAAGGCTTCCCAGTCCACAGGCTTCGCACCGAGCTTTGATATGAGTGCGATCTTCGCACAGGCACAGCAGAGCGCACTCCAGCTGGAAGCTGCTGCGAAGGAAGAGGCAGACAAGAAGATCGCCGCTGCCAACGAGCAGGCTGACAAGACCATTGCTGATGCGGATGCATATGCAGAAAAGCGCATTTCCGAGGCAGATACACAGGCAGAGACAACGATCTCCGATGCAAATGCACAGGCTGAAAAGACTGTTTCCGATGCTAATGCAGAAGCAGAGCGCATTGTGAATGACGCAAATGAGAGAGCATCCACTGCAAATGCCGAGGCAGACCGCATTCTGGGCACAGCAACAGAAAAGGCTGAGGCTGAAGCTGCACAGATCAAGAAGGATGCAATTGAACAGCAGGAGCGCGTAAAGCAGCTGACTGCAACCATCAGATCCATGCTGACGATCGAGATCGACGGCATTGAGAAGAGCTTCCGCGAGGCAAGCGAGATGATGTCCAATGCAGCGAAGGTGGTTGACGAAAAGATCGCAGAAGCAAACACCCTGATCTCCGATGCACGCGAGAGCGTCGAGGAGACCACGAAGTCTGCGGCAGATGCTGAGGAGAAGATCATGAATGCTGAGACTCCTGCACAGGACGCTGCAGCCATGTTCGAGGAAATGACAAAGCCCTCCGATGATGATGTATCTGCGATGTTCGAAGCAAAGACACAGCCGGCGGCTGAAGAAAAGCCCGCACCGAAGGCTGAGAATAAGAAGAAGAATTTTTCTTTCGATATGAGTGAACTGATCAAGGATGCAGAAGCATCCGTAAGTGAGTAATACATCCGAGGTGGTTTGAAAATGCCGGAAATTCGGCGAATTAGTGCACAGGAGCTAAAGGAATGTGCAAAGGAACTCCGTGTTGGCGATAAGATCCTGCTGTCAGGCTATGTCTATACCGCGCGTGATGCGGCGCATAAGCGCATTGCTGCCCTGCTTGACGCGGGCGGTGAGCTGCCGTTTCCGCTGGAGGGTGCAGTCATTTATTATGCAGGTCCCACACCCGCACCGCCCGGCAAGCCGATCGGCTCCTGCGGTCCGACGACCTCCGGCAGAATGGATCCCTATGCCCCCCGCCTTCTGGATCTCGGGCTTGCCGCAATGATCGGCAAGGGCGAGCGTTCCGAAGCTGTCCGCGATGCGGTTGCCAGAAATGAAGCAGTATACCTCTGCGCCGTTGGCGGCGCGGGTGCGCTGGCGGCAAGATGCATCAAGGAAATGCAGGTGATCGCATTCGAGGATCTTGGCTGTGAGTCTGTAAAACGGCTCTATATCGAGGATTTTCCTTTGGTTGTCTGCAACGATGCAAAGGGCGGCGATCTGTTCTCTGAGGGCAGAGCGGCGTTTGCAGCAGAATAAGCGGATGTCGGCTATGTCTGAGGAGAAGCTGGAACAAGCGACCGATGAGGAGCTTGCAGTGCTTGCAAAGGACTCGGTCGAAGCGGAGGCATTGCTCCTGAAACGGTATCTGAAGCTTGTACGCTATCATGCCGCACAGTATGCAGCGACGGAAGCAGATACGGATGATCTTGCGCAGGAGGGGCTGATTACCCTTTTGTATGTGATCTCCCGGTTCCGTCCCGATGCGGGTACGAAGTTTTCTACCTATGCACAGGTCTGCATCGTCAACCGGATGCGTTCGCTTGTACGGCGCGCCGGCTGTGAAGAACCGGTTGCTGACATCACAGAGCTGATGGAGGCACAGTCGGTCATTGCGGACACGGAAACACCGGAGAGTATTCTGGTGGAGAAGGAAAATTACGCCCAATGCCGGATGCAGGTCATGGCACTGCTTTCCGACAGGGAATGGGAGATCCTGCAGTGCATCATGGCAGGCTTATCCTATGCACAGGCAGCGGAGCATCTGGGGATCAGCCAGAAATCCGTTGACAATGCCATGCAGCGTGTGCGCCGAAAGATGCGCGCCGTCAAAAGTACGGAGTACTTTCAATAATGTTCGACCCCTGCCTCCGGCAGGTGCGATATAAGGGCTTGTAGCTTAACGAGAGCGTTGATTCATCAAAGGTGTCGGTTTCACCCCGTCCGTAGTCCGAAACAATTTATTAAGTGAGGTAAACGATCATGTATGAAGACAAGACATTGACTTGCAAGGAATGCGGCGCGGAGTTTGTATTCTCTGCCGGCGAACAGGAATTTTATGCAGAAAAGGGCTTTGAGCATGAGCCCCAGAGATGCAGAAGCTGCCGCAGCGCAAGAAAGGGCGCGCCGAAGGCTGCAAGAGAGATGTTCACCGCAACATGTGCAGGCTGCGGCGGCGAGGCAAGAGTGCCGTTCCAGCCCAGCGAGGGCCGTGCTGTATATTGCAGCGAGTGCTTCGCAAAGATGAGAGAGGAATAAGAGCCTGTTTAGTATCTTCCAATAGCCGTCTTTTTGGCATCTTTGCACCGTGTCTTTGCCCGAAATCCTTGCAATACATACAGTATTGCTGCGGCTTTCGCGCTGTGACACGGCACAAATCTGCTCAAAAATCCAGCTATCTACAGATACTAAACACGCTCTAAGATTCCTGCCAGAAATCTATGACAGAAAAGCACAGCACCGCGCTGTGCTTTCTGCATGAATCTATAAACATGGAGGTTTATTATGGCTTTTGAAGTAACAAAGGATACAGTGATCGGCGATATTCTGGACGCAGATTTCAATGTTGCGCCCTATTTCCTGGAAATGGGTATGCACTGCCTCGGCTGCCCCTCTGCAAGAGGTGAATCCGTTGCACAGGCATGTGCTGTGCACGGCGTGGATGCGGACGAGCTGGTAGCAAAGCTGCAGGCGCATTTTGCTGATAAGTAAACAAATATTGTAAAGATGGGACTGCGGCAGCCGCCGCAGCCCCTGATCGCTTTTAGGAGAAATTATGCTGAATCCAAGATTACAGGCATGTGCGGCAATGATACGCAGCGGCGGCGTTGTCTGCGATGTGGGGACCGACCATGCACAGCTTGCCGTACACCTGATCGAAACCGGAGCCGCAAAGCGTGTGATCGCTTCGGACATTGGAGAAGGTCCGCTTGCAGCGGCAAGAAGAACCATTGAAAAGCACGGGCTTTCCGGCGAGATCCGCACGATCCTCTCCGACGGTCTGGCACAGGTGCCGCCGGACGGGCTGACCGAGGTCGTCATTGCCGGCATGGGCGGAGAAACGATGGTACATATTCTGGAAACCTGTCCCTTTTCACTGGAACAGATCGGACTGGTACTGCAGCCCATGACCAAGGCGGATGTACTCCGGCACTGGCTCTATACCAATGGTTTTGCCATTGTGCAGGAGACCTGTATCCGGGATGCGCAGTTTCTGTATGCCGTCATCCGTGCAGAATACACCGGTATCAGAGAAACGCCCGGCTATGCCCTGACGCGTATCGGCAAAATGGATCTGGCGGATCCGGACTGCCGCGCGTATGCACAGCGGCAGTATGAAATGCTCTGCCTTTCCCGTGACGGCCGCATTTCAGCAGGTCATTCCCCCGCACCCTTCGATGCGGCAGCGGAGGAGATACGATGCAGATTGGAGGAAACCAAATGAAGGTACAGGAAATTCTTGCGGCAGTCAATGCCATTGCACCCTTTGAAACACAGGAGGGATGGGATAATTCCGGATTGCTGGTCGGCTCCGGCTGGCAGGAAGTCAAGCATGTGATGGTTGCCCTTGACATCACCATGCCGGTGATCGACAAGGCAGCATCCCTCGGCTGCGAGATGATCGTTTCACATCATCCCGTGATCTTCTCGCCCCTGAAGTCCGTATCGGCGGAGCATCCCGTTTACCAGCTTGCATCCAACAACATGACAGCCATCTGCTGCCATACGCCGCTGGATATTGTGGACGGCGG
Organism: Oscillospiraceae bacterium; assembly: GCA_045546475.1. GTDB lineage: Bacteria > Bacillota > Clostridia > Oscillospirales > Ruminococcaceae > UBA3855. The sequence goes on along the minus strand of JAZQCT010000053.1, from coordinate 8,500 downwards.
CATCAATGATCTGCTTGTGGACATGCTCCGAGAAAAGCTGGGTCTGACCGATGAGGTCTTCCCGCTGGAGGAATCCGGTCTCGGCAGGGTCGTGACCCTTGCGGAAGCAAAGAGTGTTGAGGACATTGCAAAAATCGCCAAGGAAGTCCTCAAGTGCAATACTGTCCGCTATCTGGATGCGGGCGTGAATGATGAAAAGGTATCGAAGCTTGCCATCTGCGGCGGCTCCGGTGCATCGCTTCTTGAGAAGGCGGATGCACTGGGCGCGGGTGCACTGCTGACGGGCGATGTCAAGCACGACCGCTGGGGGACAGCGCGGGATAATTTCATTTCCCTGATCGACTGCGGACATTTCCAGACGGAGGCGATGGCAGTACCCTATCTTGCAAAACAACTGAAAGAAAAGCTGCCTGCTCTGGAAATTACAGAATGGGACGGCGGAGAGCTGATCAAATATGTCTGATACGATCTGGTGCTGTCCTGTTTGTGGTCTGCCGCTGCAGCAGGACGGCAAAAGTCTGAAATGTGAGAAACGCCACAGCTTTGACCGCGGCAGAAGCGGCTATGTGCATCTCCTGCCGTCGAGCCGCCAGAACGCAAAGCTCCCCGGCGATAATCCGGAGATGGTCCGCGCACGCCGGAATTTCCTTGGCAGGGGATATTATGCCCATCTGATGGAAACACTCTGCACAGCGGTGACAGAGCATCTGCCGGCGCAGGGCGTTCTGCTGGATGCCGGCTGCGGAGAGGGGTATTATACCAAGGCAGTGCGTGAAGCCCTGGCACAGTCCGGACATACCGCCGCCGTATATGGTGCCGACATCTCCAAGACTGCCGCCGACCTTGCCGCCCGCGCGGATAAGGGGACGGATTATGCAGTGGCAAGTGTGTTCCATCTGCCGGTGCGGACGGGGAGCTGTGATCTTGTCATGAGCATCTTTGCGCCCTACTGCGGAGAGGAATTTCAGCGCGTCCTCCGACCGGACGGCTGTCTGGTGATGGTCATTCCGGCGGCAAAGCACCTCTGGGAGCTGAAAGCAGCCGTATATGCGCATCCCTACGAGAATGCGGTGAAGGATTACGCGCTGGAAGGCTTCCGCTTCATAGAGAAGCGCACGGCAGAAAGGTCGATCACGCTCAGCGACCCGCAGGAGATCGCTGACCTGTTCAGCATGACCCCCTATGCCTACCGGACGGGGGCAGCGGAGCGCGAACGCCTTGCGGCACTGCAAAGCCTGACAACGCAGACCGCGTTTGAAATTCTGATCTATCGCAAACAATAGCACACCTGCAGGAGGAATACCATGGCATTTGACGGCGCATATTTATATGCAGTAAAACAGGAGATCGAAGCAATGACCGGTGCGAGGGCGGACAAGATCCACCAGCCCTCCCGTGATGAAATCATCATTCATCTGCGCGGACGTGAGGGAATGCAGAAGCTTCTCATCAGCACCGCCGGCGACAGCGCAAGACTGCATCTGACGGAGGCAGCGATCGAAAATCCGGCAGTTCCGCCCATGTTCTGTATGCTGCTCCGCAAGCATCTCGGCGGCGGCAAGCTTCTTGCTGCACGGCAGGATGGTCTGGAACGTGTTCTTTTTCTGGATTTTGAATGCATTAACGAGCTGGGTGACCGTGTACAGCTGACGCTGGCATGTGAGGTCATGGGCAGATATTCCAACTGCATCCTCTATGACCAGGACGGAAAGATCATCGACAGCCTCAAGCGCAATGCGGATGTCACACGCGACCGTGTGATCCTGCCGGGCTTCCCCTATGAGATGCCCCAGCGGAGCCGCAGGCTGAATTTTATGGATACGGATGATGAAACTGTGATCTCCGCGCTCCTGCTCGCACCCGATGCACCGCTGGACAAGGCTCTTGTGCAGCTGTTCGAGGGCGTATCCCCCCTGCTTGCCAGGGAATGGGCATATTATGTCAGCAAGAGCAGCACGCTTCGCACCCACGATATGACGCAGGATCACCGCGACCGCCTGCTGTTTACGCTTCGCCGCACAGCGGAAATGCTCCGCACAGGCAGCTGCCAGTTCAGCCTCCTGCAGACACCGGAGGGGCAGCTCAAGGATTACTGCTTTCTGCGCCCGGAACAGTACGGCGCATTGCTTGTCGTCCGCCCGATGCCGAGTGCAAGCGCGGCACTGGATGCCTTCTACACCGAACGGGATCTCCATGCAAGAATGAAACAGCGGGCAAACGATCTGTTCCGCCTTGTCATGACGCGCCTCGAACGCGTGAGCCGCAAGCTCGAAAACCAGCGCGCAGAGCTTGCAGTAACTGATAAGATGGAGCGTAACAAGCTGTACGGCGATCTTCTCTCCGCCAATCTCTACCGTCTGCAAAAGGGTGATACTGCGGCAGTTCTGGAAAATTTCTATGAGGAGGACTGCCCGCAGATCAGCATTCCGCTGCAGGTGAATCTGACCCCTGCGCAGAATGCCCAGCGGTACTATACATTCTACCGCAAGGCAGCAACCGCAAAGGAAAAGCTCACCGAGCAGATCGCACAGGGCGAGCAGGAGCTGGTCTATCTGGAGAGCGTATTCGATGTCCTGAGCCGTGCAGAATCCGAAGCTGACCTTCTGCTTCTGCGCGAGGAGCTTTGTGAACAGGGGTATCTCAAAAAGCGCAGCGGCAGACAGAAGCCCACAAAGCAGCAGCCCCCGATGGTCTACCGCAGTGAGGACGGCTTCATGATCCTTGTCGGACGCAACAACCGGCAGAATGACCTCCTGACGACCAAACAGGCGGCAAAGCAGGACATCTGGCTGCATACGCAGAACATCCCTGGTTCCCATGTGATCCTTGTGACGGACGGCGCAGAACCGAGTGAGACAGCGATCCGCCAGGCAGCAGTGCTTGCTGCATATCACAGCAAGGCGCGGGATTCCGCACAGGTACCTGTGGATTTCACGCGCGTGAAATTTGTTAAGAAGCCCAACGGTGCAAAGCCCGGCATGGTCATCTTCACAAACCAGCAGACCCTGTACGTCAAGCCCGATGCACAGCTCTGCGGGAAGCTTGCACAGAAGGTATAACGGAGGCGAAGTGCATGAAACGACTGGACGAAGCCTTTTTTCACCGCGACTGTCTGGAGGTTGCTCCTGATCTCGTCGGGAAGATCCTCGTCCGCCGTCTGCCGGACGGCACAGAGCTGCGTGAGCGCATCGCGGAAACAGAGGCATACCGCGGCACGGAGGATCTTGCCTGCCATGCGTCAAAAGGAAGAACGCCCCGCACAGAGATCCTCTACCGGGAAAGCGGTCTGATCTATGTCTATCTCTGCTATGGGATGCACAATCTGATGAATGTCATCACAGGCGAAAAGGAACAGCCCCAGGGCGTATTGTTCCGCGCCGGCGAACAGCACGACGGTCCCGCAAAGCTGACAAAATTCCTGCAGATCGACCGCAGCTTCAACGGCGGCAGCTTCCTGACTTCACAGGAATTGTGGATCGAGGACGACGGCAGACCCTGCACCCATCATACGGATGTACGCGTTGGGATCGACTATGCAGGCGATTACTGGAAAAACATGCCGTGGCGTTTTATCATGGACAAATAGCAGAAGCTGCAATCCCCGCATGATTCGGGGATTGCAGTTTTTTTACGAAAAAACTTGCATTTTTTCTGCTTGTGTGTTATAATAAACTGTAAAACTATGAACGAAGGAGGGAACACTTTGCCTGAAACACTCGATATGAACCATCTGCCGCCACCCGAACAATGTGTGCAGGCAGTCCGTGCCTGGACGGAAGCCATGCCGGAAACACCGCTTGCCTATGTGCATAGCTTCGGCTGTCAGCTCAATGTGGCGGACGGCGAGAAGCTCAGCGGCATCCTGAAGCAGATGGGCTATGGTCTGACGCAGGATATTGCGAAGGCTTCCCTGATCCTATACCACACCTGCGCCGTGCGTGAAAACGCGGAGGACCGCGTATTCGGCACTCTCGGCAGCATCAAGAAGCTGAAGCGTGACAACCCCGCGCTCGTGATCTGCGTGACGGGCTGTATGACCGCACAGCCGCAGATCGCGGATAAGATACGCGAATCCTACCGCCATGTGGATATTGTCCTCGGCACATCCGCTGTCAGCCGCCTGGCGCAGATGCTCTATGCACATATGCATGGAATGAAATATGCACAGGATATTGAGATCTATACGGATATTCCCGAGGGTCTGGAATCCATCCGCGAGAGCCGCTTCAAGGCATCCGTGCCGATCATGTTCGGCTGTAACAATTTCTGCACCTACTGCATCGTCCCCTATGTCCGCGGACGGGAGCGAAGCAGAAGACCGGAGCATATCCTTGCAGAAGTGCGGGAGCTTGTGGAGCAGGGCTACAAGGAGATCATGCTCCTTGGACAGAATGTCAATTCCTACGGAAAGGATCTGGAGAACGGCATGGATTTCCCCGCGCTTCTGCGCGAACTCGATCAGATCGAGGGTGAATTCTGGATCCGCTTCATGTCCTCCCATCCGAAGGACGCGACCCCGGAAATGATGGATGCCATTCTGGAATGCCGCCACCTTGCCAAGCACCTGCATCTGCCGGTGCAGTCGGGCAGTGACGATGTTCTGCAGCGCATGAACCGCCGCTATACGGTGGCGCAGTATCTGGAAAAGGTTGACTATATCCGCAACCGTGATCCGGAATTTTCCCTGACCACTGACCTCATTGTAGGTTTCCCCGATGAGACCGCAGAGGATTTCGAGGGAACGCTTGCTGTGATGCGCCGGGTACGCTATGATAATGTGTATTCCTTCATCTATTCCAAGCGCACCGGAACAAAGGCGGCAGTCATGCCGGACAGCACCCCCGATGCCGAAAAAAGCGAGAGAATGCAGCGTCTGCTTGCGCTCCAGCGTGAGATTTCCGTAGAGAACAACCGCCGCTTCCTCGGCAGAACCATCCGCGTGCTTGCGGACGGACAGAGCCGCAAGCGTCCGGAGCTGCTCACGGGCAGAAGCTCGGAAAACATGCTGGTAGAGTTTTCCGGCGATCCGGAGCTGATCGGCACATTTGTGAATGTGAAAATTACCGAGACCCACAACGGTCTGGTGACGGGGGAGCTTGTATAAGCCGCCTCCGCATCCGTTGATTTTCGGGAGACGCAGAGCCTCCCGCTTCAGAAATTACCCAAAAGAAAAGGAGAACCCACCATGGATATTATTCAGATGACAAGAGAACTTGGCAAAGCCATTCAGGCAGATGACCGCTACATCGCCTACAACCTCGCAAAGCAGGCAAACGACGAGGACGAACAGCTCCAGAACCTCATCGGCGCATTCAATCTCAAGCGCATGGAGCTGAATATGGAAATGGGCAAGCCCGACAAGGATCAGGATAAGGTGGCAGAGCTTGACACTTTGATCAAGTCCCTCTACAAGCAGATCATGGAAAATCCGAAGATGATGGTATTTACCGCTGCCAAGGAAGGCATGGACAGCCTGCTGAATCAGGTGAACCACATCATCACCATGGCAGCCAACGGCGAAGACCCGGAGACCTGCGGTACCGGCGAGATCTCCTGCGGCGGCAACTGCAGCAGCTGCAGCGGATGCCACTAACGAAATCTGGTTTCAAAAGGCACCAGCACTAAATCCCCCTCCCTTTGGGAGGGGCGGGGGGCAGTTTTGCAGAGCGATCGTTAGAATGCTTGAATTGTTGACATTGCCCCTTAAGAAAACAGTATCAAAAAACACGGAAGGCAGGCGTAAGCATGGAACTCAAAGAAATCGACAGAGCAAAATTATCCCCCATGATGCAGCAGTATGCAGATACGAAGGCACAGTATCCGGACTGCGTGCTGTTCTACAGACTGGGAGATTTCTACGAGATGTTCTTTGACGATGCCATCCGTGTTTCCCGTGATCTGGAGCTGACGCTGACCGGCAGGGAATGCGGTCTGGACGAGCGTGCCCCCATGTGCGGTGTGCCGTACCACAGCAGCGAGCTGTACATCAAACGGCTGATCGACCTCGGCTACCGCGTCGCCATCTGTGAGCAGATGACGGATCCCGCCCAGAGCAAGGGGCTTGTCGAGCGTGAGGTCATCCGCATCGTCACGCCCGGCACAGTCATCGAAAACAACATGCTCGATGACTCCTCCAATAACTATCTCTGCTGCGCCTACTGCGGACTGGACGGCACCGCGCTCTGCTTTGCCGATCTCTCCACGGGTGAAGCGTCTCTTTATCCCATCCCGCCCAAACACGCGGAGGATGAGATCATCACCCTCCTGTCCCGCTATACCCCGGCGGAGATCATTTTCAACGCGGCTTTCCTTTCCCTGCGCGAGGTGGGGGATTTTCTCAAGATCCGCCTGAAATGCGCCGCTGCTCTCAGAGATGAGAAATGCTTTTCACCGGAACAGTCCGCTGCCATTGTCTGCGCACAATTTTCAGCGGAAAGCCTTGCACAGCTCGGACTCAAAGAAGCCGGCTGCGAGACTGCGGCAGTGTGCGGCATGTTCGACTACATACAGACCACACAGAAGGTGCCGGTCGGCAGATTCGTCAGCCTTGAGCTGAGCGATACCTCCGCCTACATAGCACTCGACCATACAGCCATGCGCAACCTGGAGCTTGTCCGCACGATGCGCACGGGCGAAAAGAAAGGCTCCCTCCTCTGGGTGCTGGAATGCACCCGCACCTCCATGGGAAAGCGTATGCTGAAGGCATGGCTGGAACGTCCGCTGAGAAGTCCTGCAAAGATCATGGCAAGACTCGATGCCGTGGAACAGCTCATGCAGCACAGCATGGAGCTGATGGAGCTGCAGGACTGTCTGGAACGTGTCTATGACCTTGAACGCCTGATGACGAGGATCGTCTACAAAAAGGCAATGCCCCGCGATCTTCGCGCACTGGCGGCAACCGCACAGGAGCTGCCGCGTCTGAAGGAACTGCTAAGTGCATTACAGGCATCCGCACTTCTCCAGAAGCTCAATGCACAGATCTCCGATCTGCACAGTATTGCGGATCTTGTGGAACGTGCGATCGTTGAGGAGCCGCCTGCAGTCATCAAGGACGGCGGTGTCATCCGGGACGGCTTTGACAGGGATCTGGACGAGCTGCGCCGCATTCAGAACGGCGGCAGCAGCCTGATCGAGGAGATCTGCGAGCAGGAGCGCGAGCGCACCGGCATCCGCAACCTGAAAGTCGGCTTCAACCGCGTATTCGGCTATTATCTGGAAGTCACACGTTCCTATTATGAGCTGGTACCGGAGCATTACATCCGCAAGCAGACACTTGCCAACTGTGAACGTTTTATCACACAGGAGCTGAAGGATGCAGAAAATACCGTCCTCGGCGCAAAGGATAAGGCACTCCAGCTGGAGCAGGATCTCTATGCGCAGGTGCGCGATTATCTGGCACAGGCACTTGTGAGCGTGCAGGAAACCGCCGCCGCAGTTGCCGCAGCGGATGTGCTGGCAGCCTTTGCAGAAACAGCCGCAAAGAATAATTACTGCAAGCCGGAGATCGCCATTGACGGCACGCTCTTCATCCGCGACGGCAGACATCCCGTAGTTGAGCAGATGCTGGAGGAAGAGGTCTTCGTCCCGAATGATACGTATCTCGATACGGAAGCCAACCGCCTGTCCATTATCACAGGACCGAATATGTCCGGTAAATCGACCTATATGCGCCAGACTGCCCTCATTGTGCTGATGGCACAGATCGGCAGCTTCGTGCCGGCATCCTATGCCAAGATCTCTGTTGCGGACAGGATCTTTACCAGGGTCGGCGCATCCGATGACCTTGCAGCAGGACAGAGTACCTTCATGGTCGAAATGCGCGAGGTCGCTGAGATTCTCCGCCATGCCACAAAGGACAGCCTTGTGATCCTTGACGAAGTCGGCAGAGGTACCTCCACCTTTGACGGCATCAGCATTGCCAGAGCTGTTGCAGAACATATCTGCTCTTCGCGCCGCCTTGGCTGCAAAACGCTGTTTGCCACGCATTATCATGAGCTGATTGCCCTCGAAGGTCTGATGGAGGGCGTGAAGAATTACAGTGTGGCTGTAAAGAAGGGCAGGGACGGCATCCGCTTCCTCCGAAAGATCGTCGCAGGCGGCACGGATGACAGCTACGGCATTGATGTTGCCAAGCTGGCAGGACTGCCGAATAAGGTGCTCCAGCGTGCCGGACAGCTCCTCGCAGAACTGGAAGAACAGGCGGCATCCGGCAAAATCCTGCAGGAGGATGATGAACAGATCAGCTTCGGCAGTATGCGTGAATCCGAAATCCCCGACCGCCTGCGCCGTACAAATGTGGCAGAACTGACGGATGCGGAATGCCGTGAACTGCTCGAAGAACTGGCATCCATGCTGGACAGATAAAACATCGAAGAAAGGAGATCCGCAATGGCAGTCATTACGGTACTTGACAAAGCTGTTTCCGAGCTGATCGCAGCCGGAGAGGTGATCGAACGCCCCTCCTCCGTGATCAAGGAACTGGTGGAAAATTCCATTGACG
>JAZQCT010000052.1:0-9207 GCA_045546475.1 Oscillospiraceae bacterium | reverse complement strand
CCCTCCCAGAGGGAGGGGGATTAGAGCGGGGGCGCAGCCCCCGCACCCCGCTTCCGCCTGAGGCGGTTTTGGGGGTGACTCCCCACGGGGAGTCGCCGCCGCCAAAGGCTATCGCCTTTTGAAACCAATTTTTTGAAAATTGATTTGCTGTAGGTCACATTCTGTTAATTGACAATCACACTAAAGTATGGTATAATGTATTCTGTTGAAATTTGACGAAAGTGCGGTGTAACTATGGATTTTGAAGCAATCAAAAAAGTGACCCTTATCCTGCTCGAATACCTCCCCAATACCCTGAGTCTGTTTTTCTGGACGCTGGTATTCTCCATTCCGGTCGGCATGATCGTGACATGGCTCAAAAAATGTAAGTGCAGACCTGTGAACTGGCTGACGGATTTCTATATCCTCATCATGCGCGGCACGCCCCTGATGCTGCAGATCATTGCATTCTATTATGCAATTCCCATGATCGTGGCATCGGCACTCAACAGCGGCAATACCGGCGGCATCATCCCGTTTCTGCAGAGCATCATGAACAACGACCACTACATGATCATCATGCTGGTGGTGGCATTCTCGCTCAATTATGCGGCGTATTTTGCAGAGATCTTCCGCGGCGGCATCGAAGCCATCCCGAAAGGACAGTATGAAGCCGCTGAAATGCTGGGAATGACAAAGATGCAGACATTCTTCCGGATCGTTCTGCCGCAGGTGACAAAGCGTGTCATTCCGGCAACGGCGAATGAAGTCATTGTACTGGTCAAGGATACATCCCTTGCCAATGTCATTGCCTTTGCGGAGATCACGATGAAGGCAAAGCAGCAGATGAATTTCTATTCGTCCATCCTGCCGCTGTTCATTGCAGGTATTTTCTATTTTGTGATGAATGCGCTGGTGACGGTGCTGTTTTCCTATATTGAAAAGAAATTCGATTATTACAAGTAAGGAGGTCTTCCCATGGCAATTCTTGAAGTGCGCAATATTTCTAAAAAATTCGGGGATCTGGAAGTCCTCAAGGATATTTCATTCAACGTTGAGGTCGGACAGGTCGTGGCGATCATCGGGCCGTCGGGCAGCGGAAAATCCACACTTCTGCGCTGTGTGAACCAGCTCGAACGTGCGGACAGCGGCGAGATCATGGTGGATGGGCTGACCATGCTGCATACGGAGAACGGCAAAGCACAATATGCGGACAAGAAGACGCTGCGTGACATCCGCCTGAAAATCGGTCTGGTATTCCAGAATTTCAATCTGTTTCCGCATTTTTCAGTAATGCAGAATGTGATCGAAGCACCGGTGCATGTGCTAAAGAAGTCAAAGGAAGAAGCCATCAAGACGGCGGAATCCCTGCTGAAGAAGATGGGACTGGAGACGAAAGCGAAATCCTATCCCTGCGAGCTTTCCGGCGGACAGCAGCAGCGAGTTTCGATTGCAAGGGCACTCGCCCTCAATCCGCAGATTCTGTTTTTCGATGAACCGACCTCCGCACTTGATCCGGAGCTGACGGGCGAGATCCTCAAGGTCATCAAGGAGCTGGCACAGGAAAAAATGACGATGGTGATCGTCACCCACGAGATGGCATTTGCAAGAGATGTGGCGAACCATGTCATTTTCATGGATCAGGGCTATATCGTCGAGGAAGGCGCACCGGAGGAGGTCTTCGGCAATACGCAGAACGAGAGAACGAAGCAGTTTTTGCAGAGGTATAATGAGAACTGATTGCTTTGGAGGAATCTTTATGATAAAAAAAGCAATTCGGATTACGCTGATCGTCCTCTGCATTCTGGCAGTTCTGCTGATTGCAGGGCTTTGGGGACTTTCTGTGATGATCTACAACCAGAATTTCAACCAGCGTTTTGAAAGCTACGAACCGCAGATGCTGTATGTGGAGGATTTCGAGGGGCTGGAATGCACCGAATACACATTTTATTCCGATCAGGGACAACAGCTTGCAGGGTATCTGTACAGTGCCGGAACTGACCAGCGGGGCATTGTGGTCATGGCGCATGGCTTCGGCGGCGGCGGTCATAATTCTTACATGGACTGTGCGGATTATTTTGCAAAGAACGGCTATTATGTGTTTGCATACGATGTGACCGGCAATGACAAGAGCGAGGGCGAGGGTGTCGGCGGACTTCCGCAGGGCGTGATTGACCTTGACTATGCGCTCCGGTTTGTCAAGGAAAGCGGCAAACTCATGCCGGATTTCCCCGATCTGCCCATCGTCCTGTTCGGACACAGCTGGGGCGGTTACAGTGCGTGCAGTGTGCTTTCCTATCATCCGGATGTGAAAGCAGTGGTGGAATGCTCCGGCTTCAACGCCTCCCATGGCATGTTTGAAGCGGAGGGCAGAAAGCAGGCAGGGGATTTCATTGATATTATGATGCCCTTTGTTAAACTCCATGAAGTCATCCAGTACGGCGAATATGCAAGAAACACAGCACTCGACGGCTTTGCGGCATCCGATGCGGCGGTTCTCGTCCTGCACAGTGCGGATGATACCGTGGTTCCGCCGGAATACGGCTATGATCTGTACTATGCAAAGTACAAGGATGATCCCCGATTCACGTTTATCCCTCTGGAAGACCGTGGGCATAGCTACGTCTACCAGGATATGACCTACATCAACGCATTCAATGCGGAATTTGACAAATGGCTGGAAACGCTGGATTATGACTACAATGCAGAAGAAAACAAAGCACGCTTCATAGAGGACAAGGCTGCCTATATCCGGCAGAATCTGGATCGGGAGCAGTGGAGCAGTATGCTGGATACGGAGCTGTTTGCGGAATTTACAGCGTTTTTTGATGAGAATATAAAGTGAGATATTGTTATTTCCCACAAAACCCCATGCGGAAATCTACGAAACCCAATAATCAATCCGGATTCAATACAGAAAGGACTCATTATCATGAAAAAATTAGTCACATTTCTTTTACTTCTTGCAATGACATTACCCATCACCGCCTGCGATAACAAGCAGGAAAACACTTCGCAACCGGAAAGCTCTGTTCAGCAGGAAAGCAGCATTCACACTGAAAGCACCACTGCCGAATCGGAACAGCCGCAGACAGTATCTCCCACAAAGCTTACCAACAAAATGACGGAGATGGAGCTTGATCTTGTAAACAGGCACGCTCTCACGCTTCTCGACGAAATCGAAAAGCCAAATGCCGACCCGAATGCTGAGCACAAAGTCAGCATCGAGTTTCAGACGATCGACCTTGATGAATTGCGCAAAAATGTCGAGACCAATCATGAGCAAAACTGGATAACCGATGAAGAGTATGAGGCGGCTATGGAGGATATCAGAATCGCTGAGGAAAAAGGGGAAGACTCCTTTCCGCTTAATCCCTACATTCTTGTTGATGGGTATATCGTTCAGCGACTTGTCCCTGATGCAGATGATTTTAATGATGGCAAACCATTCAACTTTGTTGCTGGCACAATGGGAGAAAACGGTGAGTGGAAAGAAGAAAAACTCTCTTTTGATTCATTTGAGGAATATCTCGACTATATCAGAGAACAAGATTCCAAGTTTGGTTATACCGAGGAAGAAATCGAAATTGAGCTCCTGCATGTTCAGCTTGCGTATGATGCACTGAAAAGCGGAGACTACGAAACGCTTCCCGAAGGTTCAGTCGATGCGAACGATCAATCGTTGTGTTTCTGGTATGCCTTTCACAATTACAGAAGTGAATGGGAATTTGACCGTGATGCAGTTGAAGCGATCAAAGATTCCGTTGACGAGATCAATATTTATGATGAAGAACTTGGTAAGGAGTTTGTCGTTCATGTGACGCTCCCACCCAATTACGACAAGGACAAGACCTATCCTGTGTTCTTCCTGACAGACGGCATCTGGCGTTTCGGCAACTGTCCGGAACTGAGAAAATGCATGGAAAATGGCGAAGCCGCACCTGTGATCCTTGTCAGCCTTTATTACAGCTACGATGTCACCGACCCTGACCAATGGATGCGCTATGTTGATCTTGTGATCGACCGTGACAAGCTGCTCGACTTCATCACCGACAACCTTATGCCATACCTTTGTGAAAATTACAACATCGACTGTGATAATTCCACGCTGTATGGTCATTCGGACGGCGGTGTGTTTACGCATAATGCGGTTTTCAATTCGGACAGATATGAGAATCAGCCGTTCGGTCATTATATCATCGGCAGTCCTGCACTGTGGGGACTGTATCATTATAATCTGGATAATAATATGACCAATGATGATGTGCTGAACGATTACGGCTATTTTGACAGAAATGAAACGCTGGATAAGACCATATTCCTCTGTGCAGGTTCACTGGAAGATCCTGATTATGAACATTATTACCGTGAGGGGGATGATACAACGCTCGAAGGTGTTGCAAAGCTGAAAGAACGTTTCGAAGCACACGATGTAAACTTTACACATAAATTATATGAATCACATCACTATCAGTATATTCCCGAAATGCTGGTGGAATATCTGAAAACAAAGTATCCGAATTAACCGGATGCTAAAACTCTGATCGGCATGGCGCCGATGCGCATAATGCCTTGTAATTTCCCACAAAACCCCATGCGGAAATTTATGAAAACCTGATAATAAATCCGAATTTCTTCCGGTGTTCTTTACTTATTTCCGCAAATATGCTATGATAATGTGGTAGTATTTTATCCAAATGAAAAGGAGAATGACTTATGAAACTTTCTATGATGAAGAAGCTGCTGTGTGCAGCACTTTCTGCTGCAATGCTGCTGGGCGTTGGCTGTGCAGGCGAGGGCGGTTCTGCAACAGGCGAGGACAATTCCCTGAAGAATGTCAAGGACGCCGGCAAGATCATCCTCGGTCTGGATGCGACTTTCAAGCCGATGGGCTTCACTGATGAAAATGACCAGATTGTGGGCTTTGACATTGATGTAGCAGAGGAAGTCTGCGCAAGAATGGGCGTGGAGCTGGAACTGTATCCGGTGAACTGGGATACCAAGGAACAGGATCTGAACGCCGGCACAATCGACCTGATCTGGAACGGTCTGTCCGTATCTGACGAGCGCAAGCAGGTAATGCTCATGAGTGAGCCGTACATGGACAATGAGATGGTATTTGTTGTGAACGGAAACAGCGACATCACCACTCTGGCTGATCTGTCCGATGCAAAGATCGGTGTACAGAATGGTTCTACTGCACTCGATATTCTGAATGCTTCTGAAGTTGTTGCAAACGGCGGTACTCCGGTAGAGCTGGCAACCAACGTGGAAGCACTGCAGCAGCTGGAACTGAACATGGTTGACGCTGTATTCATGGATTCCGTTGTGGCAAATTACGAGATCGTTTCCACCGGCAAGGATTATAAGCTGCTGGACGAGGGTCTGTCCTCCGAGCAGTATGCGATCGGTTTCCGTCTGGGCGATCAGGCTCTGTGCGATGAAGTGACCAAGACTCTCAAGGAAATGGCTGCGGACGGCAAGCTGGCTGAAATCTCTACCGAATGGTTCGGTTCTGATGTAACAACAATCGGTAAGTAAGCGGAATCATCTCTATTATTCATTTTTATGCTCCCCCTTGCACTGCAAGGGGGAATTTTGCAAAGGAGGCTTCTATGAAAATCATCACCCTCATCGAAAACACCGCCGCAGAGGGCTTTCTCTGCGAACACGGGCTTTCCTTCTATGTGGAGACCGCAAACCATAAGCTCATTGTCGATACCGGGCAGTCGGATGCCTTCCTGCAGAATGCCGAAATGCTGGGAATTGATCTCACACAGGTGGATACCCTGATCCTCAGCCACGGACACTACGACCATGCGGGCGGCATCATGGGCTTTGCGGGGATCAATCCTTATGCAAAGATCTGGATGCAGCGTGAAGCAGGCGGGGAGCAGTACCACGGTGACCGCTACATCGGCATTGATAAGAACATCCTGAAACTCCCGCAGGTGCAGCTTCTGGACGGCGATCTCCGCCTGGATGACGAACTGTTCCTTTTTACGAATATTACCGGCAGACGGCATTTCCCTAAGGACAACCTGAACCTCACCCGCCGTGTGAACGGTCAGGTCGTGCCGGAGGACTTCTGCCATGAGCAGTGCCTCGTGGTGACGGAGCAGGGAGCGCATACCATTCTGTCCGGCTGTGCGCATAACGGTATGCTGAATATTCTGGACAGATTCCGTGAGCTGTTCGGCTGTGATCCTGTGCGTGCCGTCAGCGGTTTCCACATGCGCAAGAAAACGCCCTATGACGAGGACGATCTCCGGGAGATCCGCGCGACTGCACAGGAGCTGCTCGCCTATGATACGCAGTTCTATACCGGTCACTGCACGGGAGAAGCATTTCCGTATCTGAAAGAGATCATGGGCAGCCGCGTTACCGCACTGCACAGCGGTGTGCGGGTTTTGTAATGCATTTCTGCATATTTTACAATAAACAATTACTGGAAATTTCTATGTAAAAAACGGTGCTCTGAATATCATATTCACATATTGTTCATAAAATGAACGAAGAAAATCCATCGGATTGATGCAAAAATCTGATGGATTTCTTCTGTTTTATACAAAACTTGTGCATAGCGCGGTGAATAGTAGCACTATATTGACCTCAACTTGAACAACATTCACGAAAACGATGTATTCACATTATGTCAATAAAAAGTTAATAAAATCGCAATCACTTTTTGTAAAAATCATGTATAATTGATATAGATGATGAAAATTCTTTGTACAAAAAATGAATTTTCACAAATCTCTTTTCATTGGTTACGGTCTGAGGGGGATTGTGACTGCATTATTTTACAAAAAGGAAGGCGATTTACCAATGTTGAAACTGAAAGCAAACAAGATCAAGGCTGCGCTTGCAAGTATGGTATTTGCAGTATCAGCAGTAGCGGCACCGCTTCCGGCTGGCTTCGCACTGCCAAGCGCGGATGAGACAGCGATCACCGCTTCTGCAGCAAACGACAATTACGCAAAGCTCCTGCAGTATTCTCTGTACTTCTATGATGCCAATATGTGTGGTACAGAAGTAGGTGAGAAGTCTGCACTGAGCTGGAGAGATGACTGCCACACAGGCGATGATGCTGACGGCGGTTTCCATGACGCGGGCGACCATGCAATGTTCGGTCTGCCGCAGGGCTTCACAGCTTCCACACTGGGCTGGGGCTACTACGAGTTTGCAGATGCTTATGATAAGACCGGTCAGACAGCACATCTGAAGGTGATCACTGATCATTTCTGTGAATTTTTCAAGAGATCTACCAAGCTTGACGGCAGCGGCAATGTACAGAGCTTCTGCTATCAGAAGGGCGACGGCGATGAGGATCACGGTTATTGGGGCCCGCCGGAGAAGCAGAGCAACAGCCGTAAGCAGTTCTGGACATCCAGCGGTGCGAGCGACATTGCAGCAGAATATGCAGCAGCACTTGCTCTGAACTACATCAACTTCGGCAATGCTGAGGATCTGAAGTATGCAAAGGCTCTCTACAAGTTCTCCACACAGTATAATCAGTGTGCAACTGATGGCCCGAACAACTTCTACAAGTCCTCCGGCTGCACCGATGAGCAGGCATGGGCAGCAGGCTGGCTGTATCTCGCAACCAATGAATCCTCCTATAAGAGTGACTGCGCATCCAAGCAGCAGCAGTACCTCGGCTGGGTTCATGGCTGGGACAACGTTGGTCTGGGTGCAGCATGTGTTTATGCACACATCACAGGCGACTGGAGCAAGGTAAACAGCTATCTCGGCGGTCAGTGCACCAATCCCAACAGCTATTTCTTCATGGATAAGTGGGGTAGTGCAAGACTGAATGCAGCAATGCAGATGTGCGCACTGGTAGCAACCAAGAATTCTTCTGCTGATTATTCCGCATGGTGCAAGGGTCAGATGGATTACCTCCTCGGCAACAACCCTGCAAACACCTGCTTCGTTGTAGGCTATGCAAGCAATTCTGCAAAGAACGCACACCACAGAGCAGCATCCGGCTATAACAGCTATGATGAGCTGGGCAATAATGAGCAGTACAGCTCCAACGGCAAGGTACTGGTAGGTGCGCTCGTAGGCGGTCCGTCCGATGCAGGCGGTACGTATCGTGATGTCATTTCCGACTATGTATGCAACGAGGTTGCAGTGGACTATAACGCAGGTCTGGTCGGCGCAGCAGCAGGTCTGTACTCTATTTATGGTACTGGCTCCACAGAGTCCAGCATCACAGGCGTGACCAAGATCTACAATGGTTCTTCTTCTACACCGCCACAGACCACACAGGCACCGACACAGACCACAACGACCCCCAAGCAGACAACAGCAACCACCACAAGCAACAACAACAATTCCTCCAGCGGCGGCTATGAGATCACACCGAACCAGAAGATCGTATACAGCCAGCTTCCGGCGGATGATAAGATGCTCGGCTGGGAATGGTCTGAATTTGGCATTCCGGCAGGTGAGAAGCCCACAAAGGTAGAGATCAAGATCTCCGCATCCGGCAATATCGGCAAGTGGCAGGGCGCATTCGGTTCCTCCACAAGCGTATCCCCTGACTACTGGACACAGACCGAGGATATGCAGCAGACCATCAGCGGCAATTCCGGTACTATCACATGGGACATCAGCTCCGCTGATTCCAGCATCATTCAGACCCAGTACGGCGGCGAGCTGAAGTTCGGCGTGTGGTGGATCGACTGCGGTACCTTCACCATTGATTCCATCAAGGTTTATACCAATGGTTCCGGCAGCAGCGCAAATACAACAAGAGCAACTACGACCACAAGAGCAACCACCACGACAAGAACGACCACGACAACAAGAACAACGACAACCAGCAATAACAACAACTCTTCCAGCGGCGGCTACACCATCACTCCCAATGAGAAGATCGTATACAGCCAGCTCCCTGCAGATGACAAGATGATCGGCTGGGAATGGTCCGAGTTCGGTCTGCCGGCAGGTGCAAAGCCCACAAAGGTAGAGATCAAGATCTCCGCATCCGGCAATATCGGCAAGTGGCAGGGTGCATTCGGTTCCTCCACAAGCGTATCTCCTGACTACTGGACACAGACCGAGGATATGCAGCAGACCATCAGCGGCAATTCCGGTGTGATCACATGGAACATCAGCTCTGCTGATTCCAGCATCATCCAGACCCAGTACGGCGGTGAGCTGAAGTTCGGTATCTGGTGGATCGACTGCGGTACATTTACCATTGACTCCATCACCGTA
>JAZQCT010000051.1:0-26115 GCA_045546475.1 Oscillospiraceae bacterium | reverse complement strand
CTCTGCACTCCCATCAAAATCGACAAAGCGGGTGGGTGACGGAAGGGGTGACTCCCCGCGGGGCGGGGAGATGTCAAACGAAGTGAGACAGAGGGGACCGCTCGTGTAACGAGTGCAGAGGGGCAGGGGGAAATGTCGATTTTGCAAAGCGAACAAGCGTTTAAAGAAGATTCACAGTGCTTTCCTTTTCCCCCTGCCCCTATGGTGTCCCCTTTGCATACTGCGGGAAAGCCGCAATTGAAACCAAATTATCAGAAGAATTTATAATTATCTTCTTTAAGTTAATGACATTGCCATTGAGGAGGGGGGAGGGCAATCTTGTCGTGTTACCCCATAAAAAGTACCAGGAGTATCAGCACAAAACCACAGCAAAAAAGGAACCACAGGAGCAATTCCTGTGGTTCCTTTGTCAGCATATTATGACACATCTACCAAATCAATATAATCCCCGCCATACTGTGCAATATAGTCCTTTCTGCCCTGCAGGTCATCACCCAGCAGCAGATTGAACATATACACCATCTTCTCCGCATCTGCCGGCATCACCTTGATCAGACGGCGCGTGTCGGGGTTCATTGTCGTCAGCGACATCATCTCCGGTTCGTTCTCACCAAGACCCTTGGAACGCTGGATGGTATACTTCTGATCGCCGATCTTGGTCAGAATATCGGACTTTTCCTTTTCCGTATACGCAAAATAGGTCTTGTTTTTGGCGTTGATCTCATACAGCGGCGATTCCGCAATGTACACATATCCCTCGCGGATCAGCGTCGGTGTCAGGCGGTACAGCATCGTCAGGATCAGCGTCCGGATCTGGAAGCCGTCCACGTCCGCATCGGTGCAGATGATGATTTTGTTCCAGCGCAGATTGTCCAGACTGAACTGCGCAATATTATTCGTATTCTTCAGCTTGACCTCCACGCCGCAGCCCAGCACCTTCAAAAGATCGGTGATAATATCACTCTTGAAGATACGCGGATAGTCCGCCTTCAGACAGTTCAGGATCTTGCCGCGCACCGGAATGACCGCCTGAAATTCCGCGTCACGGGCAAGCTTGACTGCACCCAGCGCGGAGTCACCCTCCACGATGTACACCTCGCGGCGCGTCACATCCTTCGTGCGGCAGTCCACGAATTTCTCCACCATATTCGCAAGATCAATATTGCTCGTCAGGTTCTTCTTGATGCTCAGTCTTGTGCGCTCCGCACTCTCACGGCTGCGCTTGTTGATGAGCACCTGCTCTGCGATCCTGCTCGCCTCATCCGGCTTTTCAATGAAGTACACCTCCAGCTGATGCTTCAGAAAATCCGTCATTGCCTCCTGCACAAACTTATTGGTAATGGATTTCTTCGTCTGGTTCTCATAGGAAGTCTGCGTGGAGAACGAGGAGGAGACCAGTACCAGACAGTCGCGGATGTCCTCAAAGGTGATCTTGCCTTCGTTCTTATTGTATTTGTTATTCGCCTTCAGGTAGCCGTCGATCTTGGAGATGAACGCATTCTTCACCGCGCTGGCAGGTGAGCCGCCATGCTCCAGAAAGCTGGAATTGTGGTAGTATTCAATGCAGTTCACCTGATTGGAGAAGGTCATTGCCACTGAGAGCTTTACCTTGTAATCCGGCTTGTCCGCGCGGTCACGTCCCACGCGCTCACCGCTCCAGTACTGCACCGAGGTCATTGCTTTATCGCCCGTCATTTCGGAAACATAGTCGGAAATACCATTTTCATAGAGGTACTCCTTCTCCACGAAGGTGCCGTCCGCCTGCTGGGAACGGTAGAGGAACAGCAGGTTCGGATTGACCACCGCCTGTCTGCGGAGGGTATCGTGGAAAAATTCATCCGGAACCAGAATATCCGTAAATACCTCCAGATCGGGCTTCCAGCGTGTTTTGGTGCCGGTCTGCTTCTTTTTATAGGGTTCCTTTTTCAGACCGCCGACATTCTCGCCCTTTTCAAAATGCAGGCTGTATTCAAAGCCGTCACGATGGATGGTGACATCCATGAACTCAGAGGCAAACTGCGTCGCACACAGACCCAGACCATTCAGACCAAGGGAATAATTGTAGGCTTCCGCGCCGTCATCGTATTTGCCGCCTGCGTACAGCTCACAGTAGACCAGCTCCCAGTTGAACCGCTGTTCGTTGTTGTTATAATCCACAGGACAGCCGCGCCCGAAGTCCTCGACCTCGATCGTGCCGTCATTGTACCGCGTGATGATAACCTTTGTACCATATCCGGAACGCGCCTCATCAATGGAGTTGGAAATAATCTCAAAAATCGAATGTGCGCACCCATCCAGCCCATCCGAGCCGAAAATGACACCGGGACGCTTTCTTACCTTATCAGGACCTTTCAGCATCGTAATGCTGTCATTGCCGTATTCTTGTTTCTTTGCCATGAGTACCTCTTTCTGTAATTCTAATTCACTATTAAACCATTAAACCTGTTTGATGCAGTTTATAAAAAACCTATAGGGTCAAATGGTTTTGCCCTTAGGCGGGTGGCGGGTACGCAGTACCCGCCAAATATAGCCCCTCCCCTCGGGGAGGGGTTGGGGTGGGGGAGTTACAGGATACCTATTCCTAAGAAAAAAGACTATTTTGCAAGATGAATTATGATTTTCAAATTGGAATGGTATAACTTCATCAAACATGAGGAATTCTTCATTTCCGCGTACTATCTATCATAGCACATTTCGGAAAAAAAATCAAGTGGGAATGCTGTTTTTTTCAGGGAACAGAAAAAGCCGCCCATGCTTTTGCATGAACGGCTCTGCGTCCGGAATCATCACAGCACACAGCTGCTACAGTCGATCTGATACGCACCCCGGAACCGCTTGACCACCTTTTTCCAGCTGGAGAGGTGATGCTTCAGCGGGATGCGCAGATTGATCTTTCTGCACTTTCCGAGCCAGTATTTCCGCTTGTTCTTGTCGCGCTTCACGCCCTTGCCCCAGCGGTAGCAGTAACCGAGCATGACGCACGCCATATCATCGCCAAGCTCTCCGGCACGTTCATAGTACCGGATCGCCTGTGCATAGTCCTGCTCCACATGTACGCCGAAAAAGCAGAAATCGGCGAAGATCCGGTAGGCATGGGCATTGCCGAGCTGTGTGGCTTTGATGATCCATGTATATGCAGTTTCAAAGCCGGCAAGGAGCTCTGTATGGGAGGCATAGACTTTTTTGGCAAGGTAATGCTGAATGATCGAGAGCATGGCAATGGAAAAGCCCTGCTCTGCCGCCCGCTGGTACCAGACCAGTGCTGTTTCACCATCCTGAAAGCCATCCTCATACAGGCAGCCCATTTTCCAAGCGGCAACAACATTCCCCTGTGTATATGCCTTGCTCAGCCATTTGAGCTGTTCCTTGCGGTCTCCCCACGACTTCTGCAAATGATCCGCATAGGCAACCTGCGCGTCGGAATTTCCCTTTTCGGCAAGCTTTTTGAGTTCTGTCGGAGTCATTGCTGCATAGTCGATAGGACTGTTGTTGAAATCTGTCATTTGAAAACCTCTCTCCAATTTTACTAACCGATGTACCAGAGCACTCCCATTTTCAGAAGCGCAAGGTCAAAGGCATTCACATCATCATCATAATTGATGTCTGCCAGAAGATACTGATCCTCCGTGAAGGTCTCCAGTCCCAGCAGGTACTTCTGGAAGACGATCACATCCGTCACTGTGCAGTCATGATCTCCGTCCAGATCCGCAAGCGGAATGATCTCAGGCTCCGGAATGCAGTTGCTGGTCGGATCCTCATAATCCGAATCAGGGTAGGAGGCAGGCGGATCAACACTGTACACATTCTCATACATCGTCTCTGCCCAGAGCTGGCGCATAGCCGCATAGCCCTCACTGCTCGGATGCACACCATCACTGCTCAGATATTCCGGATTCTCCTTGAGGTAGGTGTAGAAATCCGGACCCTTTACAACGCCGGGATACTCTTCATAGATTTTATGCACCATTGCATTGTAGTCATCCAGATAGGTATTCACGCCGCTTTCTGTTGCATAGGGGATGGTCGGCAGGATGGGTGTTTTGCCCAGTGCCAGTACTGCCTCGACCATATATACTGTGTTCTCATAGTACTGCTGCGCACCGGTCTGGTTGCCCCATGCGTCATTGGTGCCATAGGCAATGCTCACAAATTCACCGGGGAAGGTTTCCAGCCAGCGGTCAATATTGTTCCTTCCGTCCGTGGAGAAAATGCCGCCGATGCCGCCATTTTCCTGTATGGGATAATAGCTGCTGTCAATGGAATTTACAAGCTCTGCAAAGGGTGAACCATAGCAGTTCATCATACCGCCCGCTGTAATGGAATCACCGAAGAAGATCCAACTGTCGGTGACTCCCTGCGGTGCGTCATGCAAATCCATCTGCAGGCTGATGGAACCTCCCTCCTTGCCGTCCGCTTCTGTAATTTTTATGCGTACCCAGTTGGCACCGTCCTCCAGATCCACCAGATGCTGGCGGGAATGCAGGGTATTGCCGGTCACGGTCTCCACGACCTCCCAGCCGTCCTCCGGATAGGTACCGCCCGGCGCATCGTTGATCTCAATGGTATAGGCACTCGGTACACCGTTGGATGAACCGCCGCTTAGGATGCTCGGATCGTACTGTCCGGTCGCATTATACCAGGCAAGGACGACCTGTGTCCGTTTGTCCTGCGAAATGCCGGAAAGATCATAGGCAAGATAATCCGGTGCATTGCTGAACCAGAACGAGAAATAATGTTCATCATTGGCGGCTGTCGCCTGTCCGCTGCCTGCATACACAGGACAATTTCTGCTGATCACAGGACACGGTTCAACATACGCCGATGCCATGCAGGGCAGCACAGCAGAACTGAACATGGCTGCGGACAGCAGAAATGCGGAAAGCTTGCAAATCGTTTTTTTCATAGAAAATTCCCCCTTAATTACATATGTATTTATATTATAGCATTTTTTTCATAAAATAGCAAGAGAATCTGGAAATATTTCCGATTTGCCGCCCATGGATTTCGTTTTTATGCCGTATGCTTGACAAATGTGCTGAAATTCACTATAATGAAACTATATCAGGGATTCGGGAGCATTAAAAGGAGTGGTATTTATGAGCAGCAAACAAAACAACATCCGAAAGCTCGTCTTTTCTGCCCTGCTGGCAGCACTGACCTGTATCTGCACCATGGTGATCCAGATCCCCGTTCCGGCAACCGGCGGCTACATCAATCTGGGTGACAGCATCGTCCTGCTGTGTGCATGGTACATCGGCGGCGTATACGGTGCGGCGGCGGCTGGCATCGGTTCCATGCTGGCGGATATTTTCAGCGGCTATGCCTTCTATGCACCTGCGACCTTCGTCATCAAGGCATTGATGGCAGCGGCGGCATATCTGATTTTTCATAAGCTTCACGATCACCGCGGACAATACCTTGGTGCATTTGCGGCGGCAGTCATTCTGCTGATCGGCTATTTTGTATTTGAATCCGCAGTTCTCAGTTTCGGAGCTGCCGCAGCGGCGATCCCGGCAAATCTCATCCAGGGCTTCACTGGCTGCACCTGCGGTGCAGTGCTGTCGCTGATGATGGAAAAAAATGCGTTTCTGCGGAAAATGCTCAATGAGAGGTCATAATATGGATTACAGACAGGCAAGGGAATATGTGGACAGCTTCAGCAGGAGCGGCAAGCCCATCACGGATCTGAGCCGTGCAAGGACATTGATGGACGCAGTCGGAAATCCGCAGGATTCCCTGCGCTTTCTCCACATCGCCGGCACGAACGGCAAGGGTTCGACTGCCGAATATCTTACCAACATTCTCATAGCGTCCGGTTTCCGCACCGGCACGCTCACATCCCCCTATATCCGTCATTACCGCGACCGCATCCGCCTGAATGGTGCGGATATTCCGAAGGACAGGTTCACCGAGATCTGCACATGGGTATCCGAACGGATCGGAGATATCCGCTGTTCCCAGTTTGAGATCACCATGGCGATCGCGCTTCTGTATTTCCAGCAGGAGGGCGCGGAAATCGTAGTACTGGAAACCGGCATCGGCGGACTGCTTGACTCCACCAATATCATCGCTCCGCCCCTCGTGAGCATCATTACCTCCGTTTCGATGGATCATATGCAGGTACTTGGCGGAACGCTTGCAGAGATTGCGGCACAGAAAGCCGGCATTCTGAAAACCGGCAGCGAAGCCGTATTTGCCTGCGATTCCCGCCCGGAGGCGATGGAGGTCCTGACGCGGACAGCAGGGGAGAGACAATGCCCCTATGTAATCCCCGACCAGGCACAGTGCAAAGTGGAGGAATGCGGCATCACCGGCAGCCGCTTCACCTACCGCGGCGTTCCCTACACCCTGCGCATGGGCGGCAGACACCAGATCCATAATGCCATGACAGTTCTGGAAACAGTGGAGATCCTGCGCAGAAAGGGCTATACTCTGCCGGAAGCTGCTGTGCAGCAGGGACTTGCAGAAACCGCTGTGCCCGCAAGAGTACAGGTGCTGCGGACGGATCCCCTTGTGATTCTGGACGGCGGACACAATGCGGACGGCGTGGGTGCGCTTGTCCGCGCGCTGGATGAAAGCGGCGTGGAGAGCTGGATCGGCATCTGCGGCATGACGGATACGAAGGACAAGGACGCGGCAGCATTCCAGCTTGCCCTTGTGCTGAATAAGGTGCTTTGCGTGGACGGCTTCACAGAGGGCGCGCTCCCGAAGGAGGAGCTGCAGGCTGCCTTTGTCCGCCAGCACGCCATGGCAGTCCCCATGGAGCTGAAGGATGCCCTGCCCTATGCCCTGAAGTGGGCAAAAGGCTCGCACGGCGCAGTGGTCATCTGCGGATCGCTGTATCTGGCGAACCACTACCTTGCGGAGGACAGCACATGGAATTTCTGATCGGTCTGCTTGTGATCCTCGTGCTTCTGCTGATCCTCGGCGTGGATGTGTTTCTCATCGTACAGGGCATCCTCTGGCTGATGGAGCTGATCCTGGCAGCCATGACGCTGTTTTTCATCGTGAGCATCGTGTTTCTCCTGCTTGGAAAATGGCAGGATGCAGAATTTCAGCGCGTGGAAAAGGAAGGCAAGTTCGGACACGCCGTCTACAGCCTCAGCGGCACGGAGCAGAAGAATCTCTATCCGGCAGAACTCATCCTTTCCAAGTGGATCTATCGCCGGAAAGCCGTCCGCGTCCGCACCTGGGAGCGCGGAAAACGGCACATTCTTTTTGACCGCTACAGCATCCTGATCGCCGCCCTCGGACTCCCGCTCTCCGCCGCTGGCACCGTACTGCTTGGCGTTGTGCTTTGGTATATCCTGCATTGACAGCAAGAACCCGCCTCTGAAATCCGGTATGCACCGGAATCGGGGCGGGTTGTTGTTTTGTGTTAGCGCAGCAGCCCAGCCGTCTCCGGAAACAGCTCCAGACTGCGTTTCAGGATGCCGTGACAATGGGCGATTGCCGTGCCGTAATTCGTCATGGGAACGCCCTGCTCTCCGGCAATTCCCTGACGGAACTGCACTTCCTTGGGCGGCAGCATACAGGCACCGCAGTGGATCACGAGCGCATATTCCGACAGATCACGCGGAAATTCTGTGCCGGAGGTCCAGACAAATTCCAGACCACAGCCTGCGTGCTTTTTTACCCAGTTCGGGAGCTTCACTGTGCCGATGTCATTGCACTGCCGGTGGTGGGTACAGCCCTCGGAGATCAGGACTTTATCCCCATCTTTCAGGGAATCCAGTGCCGCCGCACCGCGCACGACCGTTTCCAGATCGCCTTTATATCTGGCGAAAAGGATGGAGAACGAGGTCAGCGGAATGCTGTCCGGCACAAGCTTTGACACCCTGCCGAATGCCTGGCTGTCGGTGATGACCATTCTGGGCTGTGCGGAGAGCTTTGCAAGGGTCTGCGTCACTTCCGTATCACGGCAGCAGATCGGCATGGCTCCGCATTCGAGAGCTTCACGGATGACCTGCTGCTGGGGGAGGATCAGTCTGCCCTTGGGAGCGGATTCGTCAATGGGGATGACGAGCATGAGTACATCACCCGCCGTGATGAGATCAGAGATCAGCGGTTTTTTCGGCGCATCGGAACGCACCTGTTTTGCGATCAACTCTTTCAGTTCACCGATGCCCGCGCCTGTTTTCGCGCTGATATAGATGTCATGGACGGATGCAGCCTTCGGTGCATCGAACAGATCGGATTTGTTATATGCCGTAATATAGGGAATCTTACGTTTCTGAAATTCTTCAGTCAGCCGTTCATCCTCCGGTGTTTTTCCGACTGCGCCGTCAACGACCAGAACAGCAATATCGGTTTGGGCAAGGACTGCGAGCGTCTTCTCCACACGCATTGCGCCGAGGTCACCCTCATCGTCAATACCGGCGGTATCCACGATCATGACGGGACCAAGCGGCAGAAGCTCCATCGCCTTATAAACGGGATCGGTAGTCGTACCCTTGACATCGGATACGACGGCAAGATTCTGTCCGGTGACGGCATTCACAACACTGGATTTTCCGGCGTTACGCCTGCCGAAAAAGGCAATGTGAAGGCGTTCGGAGGAAGGGGTGTTGTTGAGGCTCATGGGGATCACTCCTTACTTCAAAGATAGTTCCATTTCCAGACAATCCCACACACCGACCGGCATTTCATACTGCTCCGTGTCGCCGACAGCGCGAAAGCCTGCGGATTCATAGCATTTTCTGGCTCTGGGATTGTTTGCGAACACGCCAAGCGTGATTCTGGATGCTCCGAGCTGCTTTGCATATTCGATCGCAAGGCGGAGCATCCGGATACCGTTGCCCTTTCTGCGCAGAGCAGGATCGAGGATAATGAAGCCGAAACGAACCGTGGCGGTGTCCGAAGCATCCGGATAGCGGATCAGCAGATGTCCGACAGGCGTTTCCTGCGCATCCGCCATTGTCAGCGGCAGAAAGTGCGGATCTCCCAGCATGGGCGCATAGTGTTCATGAAGGTCTTGGGGCGCGAGGGGAAATTTCCCGATCCTGTCCGCAGACCATTGGTACAGGCTTGTTTCATCGCCGATCCAGCCGCAAATTGCGGCGGAATCGCTTTGCTGATAGCTTCGTAATTTCATGGAATCCCTCCTCAATCACACAGTACAGTTTAGAACCGGAAATCCCTGCTTCCCTCCGCAATCTTATCCAGTCTTTCCACCACAATATCACGCACCTTGTCGCTCTTGACATTTGGCAGCTCCTTCTGGATCAGTGCTTCGCCGATCGCCTTGGTTTCGGGGGATGCATAGTCCTCCAGATATTCCTTCAGTGTCATCAGTGCATTCGGATGGCAGCAGTTCTGGATCTGCTTGGTCTTGCACAGCTGCATGAAACGGTCGCCCGTTCTTCCCTCACGATAGCAGGCAGTGCAAAAGGACGGAATATAGCCCAGTTCCATCAGCCACTTGACAACTTCATCCAGTGTGCGGTTGTCGGATACGTCAAACTGTGCGGAATTTTCTTCCTCCGGCTCGGGTTCGCTGTAGCCGCCGACACTGGTCTTGGAGCCGCCGCTGATCTGGGATACGCCGAGATGCAGCACACGTTCACGGCACTTCTTGCTCTCTCTTGTGGATACGATCATACCTGTATAGGGAACGGCAACACGGATGCAGGCGCAGATCTTTGCAAAAATATCATCGCTGATGCCATTGTCGAAATCATCGGGATCAATGTCATCCGCACGGCGCAGACGAGGTACGCTGATGGTATGCGGTCCAACGCCGAAACGTGCTTCCAGATGCTCTGCGTGCATCAGGATACCTGCAAATTCATAGCGGTAATGCTCCAGACCGAACAGCACGCCGAGACCAACGTCATCAATGCCGCCCTCCATTGCTCTGTCATGGGCTTCGGTGTGGTATGCGTAATTGTGCTTCGGGCCTGTCGGATGGAGCTGTTCATAGCTCTCCTTGTGGTAGGTTTCCTGGAACAGGATGTAGGTGCCGATGCCGGCATCGGCAAGCTTCTTGTAATTCTCAACCGTTGTTGCGGCAATATTGACATTGACACGGCGGATTGCACCGTTCTTGTGCTGGATGCTGTAGATGGTCTGAATGGATTCCAGAATGTATTCGATCGGGTTGTTCACAGGATCTTCGCCAGCCTCGATCGCAAGACGCTTGTGTCCCATATCCTGCAGGGCGATGACCTCTTTCCTGATCTCCTCCTGTGTCAGCTTCTTGCGGCAGATGTGCTTATTCTTGTAGTGATACGGGCAGTAGGTACAGCCGTTCACGCAGTAGTTGGAAAGATACAGCGGTGCAAACATGACGATGCGGTTGCCGTAGAAATCCTTCTTGATCTGCTCTGCAAGTGCACAGACTTCGGCGTTGAGGTCCTCCTCTTCGCAGGCAAGCAGCACGCTTGCATCACGATGGTTCAGACCCTTGAGTTCCTTTGCCTTTTCAATGATGGACTTGATCAGTTCCCGGTCATTCTTGTGTGCCTCTGCATAGGCGAGGGTGTCTTCAATTTCTTCGTGGCAGATGAATTCTTCTGCTTTGCTGGATTTCGGATCGTACATAGTAAATTCCTCCTGATAAAAAAATGTCCGAACGCTGTCGGACACGGCATCTTACACATGGGCAGCAAAACAGAACCCATTCTATGGGAAATTGGTTTGCCGAGTGACTTTCACCGCATGTACAGATTTGGTGTCAGACGCTTGTGGATTTCGAACGCTTCCCCGTCAGCATTGCTTTCGGGTCAGCTTACATCTATAAGTATATCATATTTTGCAGGGAAAGTCAACAGAAAAATCCGCCCTCCGGCAGCGGAAGGCGGAACAGAAACGATTATGCAATTGGCAGTTCTGTCACGATACCGATCGTAAATTTCAGGATCAGGAGCGCGTCAGCCGCAGTCGGCACTTTATCCAGATTGACATCGGCATTGGCAGCTGCCGCATCCGAAAGCGGATCGCCGGACAGCAGATTTTTATTCAGCGTCAGAACATCCAGAATGTCCACCGCACCGTCACAGTTGACATCACCATAGTCAGCGGTATCAGCAGAATCCGAAGCTGTTGTATTGCTTGATTCAGTGGCAGTCTCCGATTCAGTGGGTGCATCCGTTTCCGTGGGAGTTACGGGCGTACTGCCGTAGTATTCAGAAACCGTAATACCGTTCGCACCGAGCGGGATCTTATGGTCAAGACCGATGAACTTGCCTTCTTCGGTTTTCCAGAGGGAGGGAAGTACGAAATTGTACTTTTCTTCATCCCATGTGCCGAAGTTATCATAAACCAGACCGCCGGTATCACCGGAGTTTTCATTGAAGCACCAGAATGTGTGGTGAATGCGGTGTTCGATCATGAAATCACGCAGGTAGCCCATCCATGCGCGGTTCTTGCCGTCCGCGTCATGTTCTTCATCAAGGAAGCCGCCCCATTCACCCATGAAGAGGGGAGCCATGCCCGTATCCTGAATGAAGAACCAGTTGTCATACCAGCAGTCCGCCAGCAGGGTCTCCTGTGTGAAGCCGTCATAGAACCATGTCTGCTCCCATACCAGAGGACCGTAGTCATGGGGAGAATAGACCAGCTGATCCTGATGCTCGCCGAGGTCGATCGGATAATCCTTTGCACCACGGAAATTACCGCCCCACCATGTATGATGATAGTAGCTGTAGGGGTATCTGGAATAGTCGATATTCTGGGAAGTCCAGTCCGCACCTTCTTCGAACTTCGGGTAAACCTCCGTACCCTCCACCATGATCAGAAGCTCCGGATTCTGTTCCAGAACTGCGGCAGCAGCACATTCAGCGGCATATTTCCAGTTGGTAGGATCGGTGGAATCATCCCACTTTGCCATGAGATTCGGCGTATCCGCTGTACCATGCGGCTCGTTCTTGAGGTCGATCGCAAGGATGGTATCATCATCCTTATAATACTCTGCAAACCATGAAAGTCCCTCGATCCAGTCCTCCGTGCTGTAAGAATCCGTATACCAGAGACTTACCTGATGACCGGCAGACGCTGTTTCTGCACAGTGAACATCCATCATGATCTTGATGCCAAGCTCTCTGCACCATTCCACTGCCTGGTTCCAGATGTCAAAGCTGTACATAACAGTGCCGCCCTCAACGCCCTCCAGCGTCAGTTCCGGATTGGAATATTCATTGACCTTGGGAGTTGCCGGATCGGGATCGCCGTTCTTCCACTGGAGAAGCAGCTGTGTGGACATAGGAACACGCAGGAAGTTGAAACCATGATCCGCAATTTCCGTCAGCATTTCGTGCATGTTTCTCGACCATACGCCATCGAATACCTGACTGCCGACATTGTAGCCGAACCAGTTGCAGCCGGTCAGCCATACGGGATTGCCGTTCATATCCACGATCTCGGCATTTTCATTGACATGCAGCCAGTCGTCGTGGTACTCATCCGGCGCATCCGCTGCAGAAACCATACCGGCAGCCGTATTGGCAAGCAGCGTACCGATGATTGAAGCAGACAAAAGCAATTTTGTCATCCATTTTTTCTTCATACATATTTCCCCTCTTACTTTCAATTTACGGCAGAACAGCGCAGTTCCTGCCGCATTTCTACTATAATCATAGCACAAATTGTTCGAAGTGTCAATGTTTTTTTGAATTTTTTATCAGTATATACAGAGTGTACAAAAACAGCCGCCCGAATAAAAGCCGGGCGGCTGTATAAAGAGAGAGGATCAGACATTAAGCAATGCTGTACTTTTCGCGATAGAGCTTGTAGTTCTTCTTGAAATCCTCATTGCCGTCGCGCATTTCACGCAGGGACTCATGAAGATTCAGATTCTCAGAAGCCATATCAATGACGCAGCCTGCAATATTGGAGCAGTGATCGGAGGTGCGTTCCAGATTGGTCAGAAGGTCGGACCAGATAAAGCCGGCGATGATGGTGCAGTCACCCTGCTGCAGACGCTGGATATGTCTGGAACGGAGCTTCTCGCGCAGCTTGTCGATGACCTCCTCCAGAGGTTCCACCTTTGCAGCAGCTTCCAGATCGTTCTTGAGGAATGCTGCAAGTGCCAGGTCAGTGATCTCCTGTACCGCGCTGCACATTACATTCAGCTCCTTGACAGCTGCCGGTGTGAGCTGGATATTCTTATCACGCATTTCCTCTGCAGATTCCAGAATGTTGACGCTGTGGTCGGAGATACGTTCAAAGTCGCCGATGATCTTCAGGAGCTTTGCAGCCTCCTCGCTGTCCGCAACAGAGATCTGATGGGAGCTGAGCTTAACAAGATAGGTATTGAGCAGATCCTCGTACTGGTCGCTCTTTTCTTCATTCTCACGGATGGAAGCGGCAAGCTCAGGTGTATAGCCGGAGAGTACCTTCAGGCTGTCGCCGAGTGCGCTTGCAGCAAAGTTTGCCAGATCAGCGGCGCGGTGTGCACACTGTTCGAGCGCGATGGGCGGAGTCACCAGCAGACG
This sequence comes from Oscillospiraceae bacterium, assembly GCA_045546475.1. Lineage (GTDB taxonomy): Bacteria > Bacillota > Clostridia > Oscillospirales > Ruminococcaceae > UBA3855. Next base: position 12,682 of record JAZQCT010000051.1, on the reverse strand, counting down.
CTCGTCGAGCAGGGGAGTTTCTTCTTCCTTCTTGTCCTCCGGAACAAGCTTGTAAACCAGCTTTTCCAGCAGACCGGACATCGGAAGGAGGATGGCAGTACATGTCACATTAAAGATGGAGTGGCAGACTGCAATACCCATATAGGTTGCAGATTCATCAAGAATCACGGGCTGGAGTACAGCGGATACGATGGAGAAAACGGTAAGCAGGATCACTGTACCGATGATATTGAAGAAGAGATGCACAAATGCTGCACGTCTTGCATTTTTGTTTGTGCCGACAGAGGAAATGATTGCAGTCACGCATGTACCAATATTCTGACCCATGATGATCGGAACGGCAGCACCGAAGGAAACCTGTCCTGTGCTTGCCAGTGCCTGCAGAATACCGACGGAAGCGGAGCTGGACTGGATGATGCCCGTCAGGACCGCACCGGCAATGACACCGAGGATGGGGTTTTTGAACATGATGAACAGCTCCTGGAACTGCGGTACATCACGCAGACCGGAGACCGCATCGGACATGGCATCCATGCCGAACATCAGTGTTGCAAAGCCGAGGAAGATCGTGCCGATCTCCTTCTTCTTGTCGCTCTTGGAGAACATGTGCAGACCAATACCGATCAGAGCGAGGACGGGAGTGAAGGAGGTGGGTTTGAGGAGCTGAATGAAGAGATTGTCGCTCTCGATACCGCCAAGGCTGAGGAGCCATGCAGTCACAGTCGTACCGATATTGGCACCCATGATGACATTGATCGCCTGTTTCAGGGTCATCAGACCGGAGTTGACAAATCCGACAACCATAACGGTGGTTGCAGAAGAACTCTGGATGACACCGGTCACAGCAAGACCGGTCAGCAGACCTGCCATCTTGTTGGTCGTCAGCTTTTCAAGGAGTGTGCGAAGCTTGTTACCCGCACTGCGTTCGAGTGCGTCGCCCATGAGGTTCATGCCGAAGAGGAACAGGCACAGACCGCCGATGAGGCTTAATACGTCAAAAATATCCATAGTCACTTTCCTTTCTTTTCAACACACTTGTCCCGTGTGTCGTATTATGACGCTTTTTAGTTTACCATCCGTATATCAAATCTAACAGCATGGAAATGTAAAATCCTCGTAAAATTTCATCCAGAAACCACCTAATATCAAGGATTTCTGAATTTTTTTCAATAAAAATCCCGCCTCCGTTCAGGAGACGGGAAATATCTGTCAGTCACGCCGGAAAATATCGCGGGTATACACTTTGTCCCGCACATCATCCAGGCAGGCATCATAGCGGTTGGCAATGATCGCATGACTCTGCGTCTTGAATGCAGCAAGATCATTGACAACATGGCTGCCGAAGAAGGTCTCGCCGTCCGCAAGGGTCGGCTCATAGATGATGACGGACGCACCCATTGCCTTAATGCGCTTCATCACGCCCTGGATGCTGCTCTGACGGAAGTTATCGGAATTGGATTTCATCGTCAGGCGGTACACGCCAATGGTGACGGGTTTCTCCTTGCCTCTGTCGTAGTTGTCGTCATCGTCAAAATCGTAATACCCCGCCATACGCAGTACACGGTCAGCAATGAAATCCTTTCGCGTGCGGTTGGACTCCACAATGGCTTCGATCAGGTTTTCCGGCACGTCCGCATAGTTTGCCAGCAGCTGCTTGGTATCTTTCGGCAGACAGTAGCCGCCGTAACCGAAGCTGGGATTGTTGTAATGCGTACCGATGCGCGGATCCAGACAGACACCCTCAATGATCTTCTGCGTGTCCAGCCCCTTCATTTCTGCATAGGTATCCAGCTCATTGAAATAGGACACGCGCAGCGCAAGGTAGGTGTTGGCAAACAGCTTGACCGCCTCCGCCTCCGTGAAGCCCATGAACAGAGTATCTATGTGCTCCTTGATCGCCCCCTCCTGCAGAAGTGCCGCAAAGGTATGCGCCGCCTCTGTCAGACGCTCGTCCTCCGGATCCGTTCCGACAATGATGCGGGATGGATATAGGTTATCATAGAGAGCCTTGCTTTCACGCAGAAATTCCGGACTGAACAGGATGTTCCTGCTTCCGGTCTTCTCACGGATGGAATTGGTATAGCCCACTGGTATGGTGGACTTGATGACCATGACAGCATCGGGATTGACGCGCATGACCGTTTCGATGACATTCTCCACAGCGGAGGTGTCAAAGAAATTCTTCCTGCTGTCATAATTGGTCGGCGCGGCAATGACCACAAAATCCGCATCCCTGTAGGCAGCCTCCGCGTCCAGCGTTGCTGTCAGGTCAAGTGTTTTCTCTGCCAGATATGCTTCGATCTCCGCGTCCTGAATGGGGGATGTCCGGCGGTTGATCATTTCCACCTTTTCCGGAATAATATCCACCGCGTGTACGGTATGATGCTGGGAAAGCAGCACCGCAATGCTCAGACCGACATAGCCCGTGCCTGCAACGGCAATGGTATAGTGTTTCTTCATACAATGACCTCGCTTAGTACGGTTTATTTTCTTTGACCAGCCTGCGCAGATGGGAAAAGGTCTTTTCCTCTCCCTCCTGTGCCAGCATCGTCAGCAGGGATTCCAGCAGATCGGAGGTTTCCGGATGGATGAAACGCCGCTGCCTGGCATGTTCAAAATATGCCAGCGGATCGCTGTCGGTATAGCTTGCGCCGTTGTAGATCTTGCCGGCTGCCACACGGTCGCAGAACATCTCTGCCACATAGCGCAGCGGCATCTTGACCGGATCCATCCTGCCTGTCTGGATGGAATAATCCGTCCAGTATTCAAAATGGTGGCGGTTGCGCCCCTTGTGGTGCATCCACGCAACAGAATAGCCGCGTTCCTGTCGTTCCTGTTCATTGGGACTGCGCGTTCCCTGATAGTATTTCACACCCGCGAAAAATTCCACGGGGGAGTATTTTGACAGATCATGTCCCAGCCCCTGCCAGAAAATACCCGCCTTCGCGCAATGGCGGATCACCATATGCCGGTGTCTGGTAATGGTGCGGAAATGTCCGATGAAATTAGTTAGTATCATATCAATCCCTCCAGTGTACTCATTATAGCATATTTTTCGCGGAAATGCAAGATAGTTTCTGTTTTGCGATTGTACAAAGTGCATAGGTTGATGTCTTGATTTTTGTACAATTCGCAGTGTTTTTAAAAGGACTGCTGCACACATAGTACAGCAGCCCCTTGCATTTTGTGAAGAAAGGTTCTTAGCTTTTCGCTCTTTCCACCGAGATCACACCCTTTACCTTGCGGATGCGGTCAAAGACGGCGGTCAGCTGGGATTTGTTGACGATACGGATCGCGGCGTTGAAGACCGCGTTGCCGTTTTTGAGAATATGTGAGGAGGAATGCATGATCGGGATGCGCGCCTCCGTCAGAATGGCAGTGATGTCATACACCAGACCTACACGGTCGCTGGCGATGACTTCAATGCTCGTCTGCATCGTGGTATCCGAGGTATCCGTCCACTGGATCTCCACCCAGCGTTCCTTCTCCTCCGGAATATTCCGGGCGAGCATGGAATGGTAATTGGTGCAGCGGTTCGTATGTACGGAAATGCCATGCCCTCTTGTGATAAAGCCCACGATCTCATCGCCGGGGAGGGGATTACAGCACTGCGCGAACTTCACAGCACAGTCGCTGATGTCATCCAGAATAATGGGATTGTTCTTCAACGGGCGGATGGGCTTGATGATGGGTTCCTCCGGTTCATCCGTCTCCGTGCTGTAGTTATTATGGTACAGATCCTTCCAGCGCGGCAGCAGCTTGGAGATCACGATACCGCCGTAGCCGATGGAAGCAAAGAAATCATCCAGTGAGGAGCAGTTATGACGCTTCAGATCGTCTGCTAAAAATTCTGCCAGCTGTTCCTCCTTGATCCGGATGCGGCTTCTCCGGAACTCCTTCTCCAGCATACTGCGTCCGGTGACGATGTTTTCCTCACGCCGTTCCTTCTTGAACCACGAGCGGATCTTGGACTTTGCCTCGTTGGTCTTGGCAATATCCAGCCATGCACGGTTCGGACCCTTTTCCGGATCCTTGCTGGTCATGACCTCCACGATCTGTCCGGTCTGCAGCTCATAGTCCAGCGGTACGATCCTGTTGTCCGCCTTGACACCGATCGTCTTGTGACCGACCTCCTTATGAATACGGTAGGCAAAGTCAATCGCCGTAGAACCGACCGGAAGGGCAATGGTATCACCCTTAGGCGTTACCACGAATATATCCTCCGGTGCAATGTCGTTCTTGATGATGTTGACGATCTCCTCCACATCATCGGAGGACTGCTGCAGCTCCAGAGCCTGTCTGATCCAGGAAAGCCGCTGGTCCATTTTGTCCTCGCGCTTTACCCCTTCCTTATACTTCCAGTGCGCTGCAATGCCGTATTCCGCCGTCTGGTGCATGTCCCATGTGCGGATCTGCACCTCAAAGGGGATGCCCTCGCGACCGAGTACAGTGGTATGCAGGGACTGGTACATATTGGATTTCGGCATGGAAATATAATCCTTGAAGCGGTTGGGGATGGGGCGGTACATATCATGGATCACGCCCAGAACGCCGTAGCATTCATTCACCGTCGAAACGATGATGCGCACAGCATATTTGTCAAAGATCTGGTCATATTCCTTCTGCTGCATGTAAATTTTCCGATAGATGCTGTAATGGCTCTTGACTCTGCCCGTGATCTCCGGTGTGACCACGAGCGGCATCTCCTTCAGACGCTCCGAGATCTGTGTTTTGATCAGATCAATGAACTCCTCACGCTTCTCGCGGTTCATCTGCAGTATCTGCTCTATTTCGGAATAGGCAAACTGATCCAGATAGCGGAACGACAGATCCTCCAGCTCATCCTTGACCGCACGGATGCCAAGACGGTTCGCAAGCGGTACATAGATGTGCATGGTCTCCTCTGCAGTGCTTGCCTGCTTATCCGGCGGACGGAAGCCGAGTGTATGCATGTTGTGCAGACGGTCGCAGAGCTTGATGATGATAACGCGGATGTCCTTGGACATGGCAAGCATCATCTTGCGGATATTCTCTGCCTGCTGCTGTTCCTTGTTGAACATCGGAATTTTCTTGAGTTTCGTCACACCCTCCACAAGCATGGCGACAGGATAGCCGAAACGCGCCGTCAGCTCTTCCAGCGTGGTATCCGTATCCTCCACCACATCATGCAGCAGTGCCGCACAGACGGAATCCGTATCCATGCCCAGCTCCAGCAGGCTCTTGGCAACGGCAAGGGGATGGATGATATACGGCTGTCCGGAAGAACGGAACTGCCCTTCATGCGCCTTGGCAGCAAATTCGTAGGCAGAAAGCACCTTGCTCAGGTCATACTGCTTTTCACTTGTGAGCATCAGCTGTGTCAGCTCTTCGATCGTTACTACTCTGTCATCCATATCACATTGCCTCCCTTATCTTATTTTGCAGCTCCCGCAGGATAGAAGATGCATTCAGATCCACATGCGCCCTGACCGGTGAGAGCTTCACGCTGCCCTCGCAGGCATCCTGCACCATCAGTCCCAGCTCAGTGAAAATATCCAGGCAGATGCGCATCTTGCAGGCGTTGATCTCCTGCAGATACATCGTCAGCATCAGCTCGGACAGCAGCACACCCTTTGCAGGCACTGCCTTGTAGACCTTGATGCATTCCTCACGGGTCGGTGTGACAGCCTGCAGGATCGCCGCTGACAGAGGTTCGCCGCGGCGGTATTTATCATAGGTACTCAGCGCGGAGAGGATCTTTGTCTGCTTCAGACCGGAAATACGGTGATCCTGTACGATCATCTGCACTTTGGATTGGTTGTTGTAGGTGTTCACGCCAAGCCGTACCATCAGATGACAGACGCTCCCGACGGAGGCTGCCACACGCTCCGGCGGTGTCCGGAACAGCAGCGCATCATAGACCGCACCCTCCGCCTCCACACGGAGCTTGGTATGTACGCCCTCCGAAAGCGGACGGATCTCAAGAATACGCGCATTTTCAATGGCAAAGACCGGCTCCGGATTACCCGCGCCGAATGGTTCCAGCTGGGAAAGACTGCGGACCTCCTCCACTGTGAGCATTTCCGGACGCAGCGCACAGGCAGCCTTCAGCTCCAGCACGGGCATTTCCGGATGCATCTCCGCCGCATAAGCAGCCACGCTCCGGATAAAGCCGGGGATCTCCGCCTCCGGTATGGTCAGTCCGCCGGCGGCAGGATGCCCGCCGAATTTCGACAAATGCCGGCTGCAGGCAGTCAGGCATCCGAAGACGGAAAAGTCTCCGAAGCTCCGCGCCGAGCCATGCCCCACGCCGTCCTCAACGCTGATCATGATGCAGGGCTTTCCGAACCGCTCCACCAGGCGCGATGCTACGATGCCGATCACGCCGGTGTGCCAATCGTGTCCGCTGAACACCAGTACACGCTCATGCAGGATCTCCGGCTGTGCGGCAATCTGCGAAAGCACAGCTTCAATGATCTGTGCTTCCAGTTCTCTTCGCTCTGCATTGACATGATTCAGCTCCTCCGCCAGTGCCTGGGCTTTGCGGGGATCCTCCTCCAGCAGCAGCTCCACGGCAAGCCGCGGCGAACGAAGCCGCCCAGCCGCATTGATGCGGGGCGCGATGCCGAAAGCGATATTGGAGGCGGTCAGCTCCTTGCCGGCAAGTCCGCTGATCTCACGAAGCGCACGCAGACCGGGACGCTCCGTATTTTCCAGATACTGCAGACCCATCTGCACAAGCAGACGGTTTTCACCCGTCAGAGAAACCACGTCTGCGATGGTCGCAACTGCCGCAAGATCACCGAACTGCTCCAAAGCCATATCCACATCACCGACATTGAGCGCGGCAACAAGCAGGAGCGCGATCCCCGCACCGCAGTAGAGTCGGAATGGGGAATAATTGTCCTCACAATGCGGATCTACGACAGCTGCAGCGCGGGGGAGCGTACTGCCGGGCTGGTGGTGATCCGTGATGACCAGCTCCATACCAAGCTCCGCGATCAGCTCCGCCTCCGGTATTGCAGAAATGCCATTGTCCACGGTAATGATCAGCTCCACGCCGTCCTCATGCAGCTCGCGCACGGCGGCTTCATTCAGTCCATAGCCCTCGCCGCGTTCCGGAATGCGCCATGTGACATCGGCACCGGTCTCCGAAAGGAAGGAATACAGGATCGCCGTGGCAGTGACACCGTCACAGTCATAGTCGCCATATACGCAGATGCGCTTTCCCTCGTCTACGGCAGCATTGATGCAGTCAGCCGCCTCCCGCATATCGCGGATCAGAAACGGGTCGCTCAGCTCCTGACATCCGATCAGCGCACTTGCTTGTTCAATATCAATACACCCCTGTGAAGCCAGCACCATACAGCAGAGCCGGGATAGATCTGTCTTGCTTCTGAGCATTTTGATGATTTCCGGATCCAGCTTATTTATCATCCATTTTTTCATATTTTCCCTCCCGTTGCAGGATCATGTTATATTTATATACATTATAGCACCTTTTTCGCAGGATTGCAAGAAATTTTTTCGTTCGGTATCGGAAAGACAATGCGCGTCGGCGAATTGTATAATTGTATTTCAACATTATTGTGCATTGTGCGGTTTTTCCGGAAACCAGCTTGACAAATCACCGCATCCATGCTATAATATAAAAGCTGGTTCACGGACTTGGAGAGATGTCCGAGCGGTTTAAGGAGCCAGTCTTGAAAACTGGTGATGCGGCAACGCACCGTGGGTTCGAATCCCACTCTCTCCGCCATATTTTGCAGAAATACCCAAGTGGTGAAGGGGCTCCCCTGCTAAGGGAGTAGGTCGGGTAACCGGCGCGAGGGTTCAAATCCCTCTTTCTGCGCCAAACGAAAAAGGCTGTATGACGCTATTTTGCGAAATACAGCCTTTTTTGTTTATATAAATTTTCGGTATATGGAAAGATTTTTCCGTCAGCTGACACATTTTTCCGAGTCAGTTGACACGAAAAGTTGACACGAAATCGGTGTATAACATTGGCAGCCAATTATTCGAGAGCATCCGTTCATGATCCTTCCATCGTGAAGCTGCAGGACGGCAGCTATTACATCATCGGTTCGCATCTGGGTGCAGCTCGTTCCAATGATCTCGGCAACTGGACAGCAGCGGCGAATTCCAATCTTGGTTCAACGAATACGACATTCTTCAAGAATATCTATACCGATCTTGCGATTCCGGAAAAATGGTCGAACACCACAAACGGCTATAACCTTGCCGGAAATATGTGGGCACCGGATATTATCTATAATGAAGCGATGGGCAAATACTGCATCAACGATACGAATTATTCCAATCATGCGATCGCCGGCAGAAGTTCGAAGTCGTTCTATGACAACGGCAGACCGGATACCATCCTGAACCAGATCCAAGCTGGGGACTATCTCCTCGTGCAGTTCGGCATCAATGACGGTGCCTTCAACAAGGCGGAACGCCACGCTCCGAACTGCGGTACTGTTCCTGGCACGGACGGCAGCTTTGAATTCTACATAGCGAAGTACATCGAAGGCGCACTGGCAAAGGGTGCAACCCCGATCCTGATCACGCCGCCCCTGAGCCTGAAAAACCGTTCCGGCAGTTCCTTCGTGACAAGCTACACGAACTACACCGATTCTGTGAAGAAGCCCTCGGCGTACTACAAAGTCCCCTATATTGATCTGAACGGCCTGATGGTGGATCATTACAACCAGATCGGCTATGATACGGCGTACACTTACCACATGTGTGTGACCGGCTCTACGGATATGACGCACTTCACCGAAACCGGAGCGAATGCGGTTGCAGGTCTTGTGGCAAATGCCATCAAGGGGCTGAATCTGGATATTTCCGGAAGAGTCACTTCATAATATATCCTCTTTATTGAAACAGCCACGCTCTGCAGCGTGGCTCAGCTTGTAGAAAAAGTCCTTTTTTCTTAAGAATAGGCATCCTGTAACTGCCCCCACCCCAACCCCTCCCCGAGGGGAGGGGCTATATTTGGAGGGTGCTGCGCACCCTCCACCCGCCAAAGGGCAAAGCCCTTTGATCTTATTGAGTTTTTTCAACAAACTGAGCCACGCTCTGCAGCGTGGCTGTTGTTTTGTCAGTAAGAGAACGAGGAACATAAAAAACAGCCCTTTGAACAGGATTGGAGCGGTGAAGAATTGCTCTTTTTGTTCTCATAATTCCGAAAAAGAAATATGATTTCCCATTTCCTTCACTACACCTAAAGCTCCCAGAAAGCGAAAAACTGAACAACTGAAGTGGTATAATAGACATAACGAAACAAAAAAGGAGCAGAAGCGTTATGTCTATGAGATTACCCAAGGGAAATATGAGTATTCTGGACTTTCAGGAACAGTTTGACACAGAGTCACATGATGTTTGAATTATGGCTAAATACATACCTCCGTTCGTTTTGCTCCTGTATCTCCATTATAGCATATCCCGATCTGTGTTTCAATAGCAAGTATCATTTTGTGCATGTTTTGTGCGATTGTGTCTATTGAATTATTGTGGACAGCATGGTAAAATAGAATCAGAAACAATTATGTGATCCGTATACTGCCGGATCATTTTTGAAGGAGGACACTATGATGAAGCCCACACTCGATTGGCTCGCAAACCCCGAAGTTTTCGCGGTGAACCGTGAACCTGCACACTCCGATCACAGATATACAACCAAGGACGGCGACCTTCGCCAGAGCCTGAACGGCACATGGAAATTCCATTACTGCGAACATCCCGATGATCGTCCAGCGGACTTCTATCGGATGGATTACGACGTGAACGATTTTGATGACATTGCCGTTCCAGGACATATTCAGCTGCAGGGCTTCGGCAAGCCGCAGTATGTGAATGTGCAGTATCCCTGGGACGGAAAGGAACAGCTCACACCGCCGCAGATCCCGCAGAAGCGAAACCCTGTTGGCAGCTATGTGAAGTTCTTTGATGTTGACGAATCGCTTCTTGGCAAGGAAACCTTCATCAGCTTCCAGGGGGCAGAAACGGCAATTTATGTATGGCTCAATGGTGAGTTTGTCGGCTATGCAGAGGACAGCTTCACCCCCTCCGAATTTAACATCACCCCCTATCTGAAAGAAAAAGGCAACAGACTTGCGGTCGAGGTGTACCGTTACAGCACCGCAAGCTGGCTGGAGGATCAGGATTTCTGGCGGTTTTCCGGTATTTTCCGTGGGGTGTATCTGTATGCCGTACCTGCAGTCCATGTCCGTGACATGAAAGTGATCGCAGACTATGATGATGAAAATGACGGTGGTATCCTAAGGACAGAACTTGAGATTGTAGGGGAAAATCATTATACAGTAAAGCTTACCCTGACCGATCCGGACGGAAACAAAGTCTATGAAAGTGACAATGCAAATGTGACAGCGGTTATTGCAGACATATTGCCGTGGAGTGCAGAAGAACCCAATCTCTACACACTGACCGCTGACATCATCGTAAATAGTGAAGTGATCGAAACCGCAGAAACGAAGATCGGCTTCCGTACCTTTGCGCTGAAAGACGGCATTATGTGCCTGAACGGCAAGCGCATCATCTTCAAGGGCATCAACCGTCACGAATGGAATGCCTCCCGTGGGCGCAGCATCACGGAGAAAGATATGCTCTGGGATATTCGTTTCCTGAAGCAAAATAATATTAACGCCGTCCGTACCAGCCATTATCCGAACCATTCCCGCTGGTACCAGCTCTGCGACAAGTACGGCATTTATCTGATCGACGAGACCAATCTGGAAACACATGGAGCGAACGAACTTGTTCCTGCATCCGATCCGCAGTGGTTGGGGGCTGTGCTTGACAGGGCAAAGTCCATGTATGAGCGTGACAAGAACCATGCAAGCGTGCTGATCTGGTCCTGCGGCAATGAATCCCACTGCGGTGATGATATTGCGTCGATGGCGGCATATTTCCACCAAACCGACCCCACCAGGCTCGTGCATTACGAGGGAATATTCTGGAACCGGAACTACGACCATATCACGGATATGGAAAGCCGGATGTATGCAAAGCCCTGTGATGTGATTGCATATCTTGAAAATGCGCCGAAGAAACCGTATATCAGCTGCGAATACATGCACGCTATGGGCAATTCCCTCGGCGGTATGAAACTGTACACCGATCTTGAGGACAGGTATGAAGCCTATCAGGGCGGCTTTATCTGGGACTATATTGATCAGGCACTGTATAAGGACGGTGTTCTGGTTTACGGCGGTGATTTCGATGACAGACAGACGGATTATGGTTTCTGCACGGATGGTATCGTCTATGCAGACCGTACTTATTCTCCGAAAGTGCAGGAGGCAAAACAGCTCTATGCCAATATCCGGATGCGGATTGAAAACAGCGTTCTGACCGTGGAGAACAGAAATCTGTTCATCGACACCAGCAGCTGTATTTTCAAGGTGACACTCGCAAAAGAGAGCAGGGTTCTCGCGGCAGAAGAACATGTCCTGCATATTCCTGCAGGGGAGCAGGGGAGTGTGAAAATCGGTCTGCCCATTCCCGAAAATGGCGGTGAATATGTGCTGACCGCTTCCGCAGTGCTTGCGGAGGATACGATCTGGGCGGAGAGGGGACACGAGATCTCCTTTGCACAGGAAATTGTGAAAACCCCTGAAATCAAAGCGGAAATGGCTTCTGCAAAAGCAGAAATCGTATGGGGAAGCTTTTCTGTCGGCGTACACGGCGAAAATTTCTCCATGCTGTTCGACTACAGGGAGGGCGGTATCAGCTCTTTGAAGTATGACGGTATGGAGTACATCACCAGAGTACCGCAGATCAGCTTCTGGAGAGCCATGACCGATAATGACAGAGGTGCGGGCTATCCCTTTGCAATGGCACAGTGGCGGATTGCCGGGAAATGTGCAAAGCATCTTGGCGACAGAATTTCCACAAATGTCACGGAAACAAGTTTTGCCATCACTTTTGTTTGGCTTGCACCGACTGTTCCGTCATTTGAATATACGGTTACTTATACGGCATATTTTGACGGCAGACTTCAGGTAAAGGCTGTTTATCCCGGTGTGAAGGGAATGCCCGATGTTCCGGTATTTGCAATGGATTTTAAACTAAAAAAACAGTACGATCATTTTTCATTCTATGGACTCGGACCGGATGAAAATTACATCGACAGAAACAATGGCGCAAGACTCGGCGTATACACATCGAATGCACAGGAGAATTTCACAAAGTATCTGAACCCACAGGAATGCGGCAACAGAACCGGTGTGAGATATGTGCATGTATACGATGAAAACGGCACGGGTCTGCAATTCAGGGCAGGGGAGGAGCCTATTGAAATGAGTGTTTTGCCCTACAGTGCCTATGAACTCGACAATGCTCTGCACTGTGAGGAATTACCCGAATCTATTTACACATGGGTACGCATTGCCGCAAAGCAGATGGGCGTGGGCGGCGATGACAGCTGGGGTGCGCCGGTGCATCAGGAATACAGGATCAGCCCAGAAGAACCTATGACACTCGCATTTGAGGTTTCCCCCGAGCTTTGTCAGAATCGGAGCTTGTTCACATAAAATGCATATTCAGATTTTCGAGCATAAATTTTACGAAGGCAAGGCAAAAAATTGCAGGCATACAGGCTCTAATATTGGATCACGGCTTCTGATACAAAAAGAACTGAAGCGGGCTTTCGCTTCCGGCAGGCCCACAACATCCG
>JAZQCT010000050.1:0-2038 GCA_045546475.1 Oscillospiraceae bacterium | reverse complement strand
GCAAAAGCTCTGGCATAAGATCCTGGTTACAAAGCAGTCCCATTACGATATGGATGGCGGCGAAAGCCTGGTCAGCCGTGTGACCACCGACTGTGATTATGCCAGCAAGTTCTATTCCACCGTGGTCAACATTGTCAGCCTGGTTATCAGTACTGCCATGTATTTGGTGGCGCTATATCAGATTAATGTGCAGATGGCAAATTATGTGCTGTTGTTTATTCCGGTTAGCATCCTTCTGGGTGCCGGTTATACAGTTCTGCGATTCCTGGTAGCATATAAGGTACAGTCCAAGCTTGCAGCTTCTACTGCCTACTTGGCAGAGCGAACCAAGGACTTAGCACTGATCAAAACCAACAATGCCCAGAAAAAAGAAATTGCGGAAGGCCGCAAGTATTTCAAAGAGCAGTATGATGCCCAGCTCCGTTTCGGTATGGTAACCGCCGTGTACAATGTCATCGATTCTCTGATGCAGATGCTGGCCATTGCAGTTCCGTTCCTAGTGGGTGCATATTTCGTGAATGCGGGCATTCTGACCATCGGCGCGATCGTTACCTTCAATGGCTTGTTTGGCAATGTAAAGGGCGTGTTCAACAGCCTAATCACCTACGCCGGCGATTTCAAGGAAGCCAACGGCGCACTAGCCCGGATCACCCGGTTCTTTAATGCCGAGGAAGAAAGCTTGGACGAGGGCCTGGAAATTGCGGCGGATGCCCAGGAAGACGTTGTGTTTGAGAATGTCACCTTCGGCTATACAGAGCAGAATGTGGTGAAGGAGTTTAATTGCAAGATCCCCAAGAATAAAGTCACGGCCATCGTCGGCACCAATGGATCCGGCAAATCCACGCTGTTCAAGCTGATGACCCGGCTATATGAACCCGGCAGCGGTGTAATCCGTTTCGGTGAAACGGATTGCGGTACATATAGCTTGCATTCCTGGAGAAGAAAGGTATGCCTGATCGCCCAGGGAAGCCCCATGATGGCGGGCACCATCCGGGAGAATATCTGCTACGGCCGGCAGGATCCTGTTTCCGAGGAAGAACTGCTGAAAGTGGCGAAGCTCTCTCATGTGTATGACTTTGTGAAAGATTTGCCCGATGGCTTTGATACGGCAGTGGCAGCTGGCGGCAGTAATTTCTCCGGCGGTCAAAAACAGTGTATCGCCATTGCCCGTGCCATGATGAGTAAGGCAGACTATTTGCTGCTGGATGAAGCGACCAGCAATCTGGATGTGAAGCGGGAAAAGGATGTCATGGATGCCATGAACGCTTTGATGGCAGGCAGAACGACTGTCATCATCGCCCATTCTCTGGCTACCATCCGCAATGCGGATCATGTGATCGTCATTCACAACGGCGAACTGGAAATGGAAGGTTCTCCTGCAAAGATCCTGGAGCAGACGGATAACTATCTGGCCAAGATGATGGGCAGAAAACTGGACCCCAGCACCGCCGGTTAAGATTGACCGGGTGCTTTGAATCTGATAAAAATAGAATGAGGAGGAGTAGATGTGAAAAAACAAAAAATCAACAAACATCCGGATTGGCGAATGGGCAAGGCTGAAAAGAATTGGTATTACCTTGGTGATACAGCCCGACTGTTCTGTACGACCCTGGTCGGAAGCTATATGACCCTGTTTTTGATGTTCCAGGGCGTAAGTACAGCCTCTGTTGCTACGGCAATTCTGATCGTAAAGTTCATTGATGCCATCGACGATGTGTTGTTCGGATATGTGGTCGATAAGATCCGCATTTCTGAGTGGAAACTGTTCAAGTGGCTGGCAGGCTCCGGCAAGTACATGCCCTGGTATCGGCTGTTCTTCTGGACGCTACCGGTTTCGACGATCCTGTTCTTCCTGATGCCCAAGGATGCACCGGACGCTCTGAAAATCGCATGGTTCTTTGTGACTTATCTGATGTATGATTTCTCCTGCACACTGACAGAAGTGCCCATGCAGTCTATGATCACCACCCTGACTGACAGCCCTTCGGAACGCAACAGCATCCTGACTGTGAAAGGTGTCATTACCGTGATCGGTGCG
>JAZQCT010000049.1:0-17909 GCA_045546475.1 Oscillospiraceae bacterium | reverse complement strand
ATGCTTCCGCAAGGCACTGCCGAAGGATCAGGGCAGGGAATTTGCTGTGAATGGTGCGCTCTCCCAGGGCAAGCCCCGTGGTGCAGGCATTATCCTGATCATCGCTTTTATTCTGGTAAGCGTCCTGTTCGTGCCGCTTTCTGTGGAATATGCGATTTATCTGGCTGCGATTTTCATTGAGATGATGAGCGGCTATCTGGATGACGCATCCGAAAAGCCGTGGGGCGAGCTGAAAAAGGGCATCATTGATCTGGTGGTCGCTGTCGGCGTTTCCATCACCGTCTACTATTTCCACGGCGGAACGATCTGGCTGCCGCTGTTCGACACATACTTCACAGTTCCGGCGGTGCTCTATGTCATCCTCGGCACGATCCTGATCTGGGCAAGCATCAACGTGACCAACTGTACCGACGGCGTGGACGGTCTCTGCTGCTCCCTGGCAATGACCACACTGTCCGCATCCGTACTGCTGCTCTATATGGCGGACGAACAGAACGGCGTGATGAACATCGTGCTGATCATGCTCGGCGTGATGCTGGTTTACCTCTGGCTGAACTGCTCTCCGAGCAGTGTGCTGATGGGCGATGCCGGCTCACGTTCCCTCGGACTTCTGCTTGCAATGGCATTCATGGTGGCAGGCACGCCGGTATTCTGGATCCCCATGACCATCATGCTCATCATTGATGGCGGTCTGGGACTTGTGAAGCTCACAGTCATCCGCGTTTTCAAGGCGAAGAACTTCATGAAGAATCTCCGCACCCCCATCCATGACCACGCCAGAAAGAACAAGGGCTGGAGCGATACACAGGTTGTCATCCGCTTCACGCTGCTGCAGATCCTGATCTGCGCAGTCGGTCTGATCTTTATGTTTGTACTGAGATAACAAAAACCTGCTGATGCAATGTTCCGCATCAGCAGGTTTTTTCAGATATTCTGTTCCATTTCTGTAGTCGGCTCGTAATCAATACCCCAGTCCAGATAAGAACCAAGCACCTCGCATTTTGTGCAGCGGTTACCAACATAAACCCATCTGACATTGTGGTTTTCACGCCGGTCAAATCCAATGCGGACATTGTATTCCTTTCCTCTGCAAAGCGGACATTTCGCTGAAACAGGTTCACAGTCTTTCCAGATCTCCTCACCATCAAGCAGGAGCTTTTTTGTCCCACATTTCGTGCAGCAGACCTCAATACCGCATTCATCCTGATCCACCTCCATGGAAAACGCAGTATTCCCGCAGGAATGGCAGACCACAGGCTTTATATCCAGCGTGTCGTTCTCTGCATATTCCCGGAGATATTCGTTAATATCATCCGGACTGTCACTCGTCCAAAATTCTTTTGTTCTGTCAATCATATGTTCCTCCTTATATTCTTGCAAAACCATTCTTTCACACCTAACCGTGCTGCAATATTCCGACATTCCTCCGCAGAATCCCAGCAGTCATCCTGCATGACTGTCCAATCTGCATTACAGTAAAAGAGGTAATATTTCGCATCACCAGTATAGCGGCAGATAGCAAGATAACAAATACCTGTTCCGTCACATTGTCCGTAATTACCAATTGCGGAATACTCCAGAACATCTGCGCCGTCCAACGTGTCAGGAGTCTTTTGAAATTTTAAATATTCACTCATGGTATCATGAAGCTCCAGAAATGGAGCGCATTTCAGCGGTATCCCCGTTTCACGATGCACAAGATGAAAACTGTTGTCAGTGCAGTACCCATCCAAATAGGTAAGAAGTCTATTCATCATCTCAAAGGTGGCATGATATAGCATGTCCTCTGTTGGTTTCTGTCTGAAATCCTGCAAGGTGTTCAGAACACTTTCTTCCTGCAAACTTTTGAGCATTTGAAAAAACTGCCTTTGCTGTTCATTCATATCTTATTTCCCCATCCTCCTTAAAAACCAAACCCTGTCCAGCGTCTTATAAATATGCTGGTTCAGCGCGGTTTTCAGAAAATAGCTCCGGTTATCACCGCCGAGGAACTTCACTGCAAACGCCCCCACCGCCATGGAACGCGACTGCCCCGCATAGCAGTGTACCAGCAGCGTGTCAACATTCTTGTGTGCTTCGATGAAATCGAGGATCTGTGCCGCATGATCCTTGCTGAACAGCACTGCGCCCTCTGTTTCCTGCACAATATCATCAAAATACAGCGTCAGCACACCCCTGCAGAATTTCGTTTCCTGAAACTGCATCCCGAAGCCGCCCGGGTTGGCATCCTGTATCGAAATGACTGCATAGCTGTCCTGCAATTCTGCAAGCTCCTCCATGCCGTGGCAGTAATAATGCCCCATCACATACTCGAACGCATCGAATACGGATTTGACCAGTACCTGCTTCATCACTGTTTCCTCAGCTGGATCTTCGGATGTGCCACAGCCCGCTGGAACTGCGAGAGCGCGCGCGAAAGAGCCGCCACCGGCAGACCAACCACATTGTTGTAATCGCCCTCAATGCCGCGCACCAGCAGACAGCCGAAGCCCTGAATGCCATAAGCCCCTGCCTTGTCAAACGGCTCGCCGGTATCGAGGTACTGTTCGATTTCCGCATCCGTCAGATCGTAGAAAGTCACGTTTGTTTCCGTAGTAAACACTGTACTCTTCTTGCCGCAGTACAGTGCCGTTCCCGTCATGACTTTATGCGTCTGACCGGAGAGCTTCCGGAGCATCTGAAAAGCTTCTTCTCGATCACGGGGCTTTCCCATGATCTCATCCTCCAGCACGACGATCGTGTCACAGCCGATGACAATATCCTCCGGAAACTGCTCTGCCGCCGCCTTTGCCTTAACATCTGCAAGGTACACCGCCGCAATTTCCACCGGTATTCCGGCAGGCAGTGTTTCATCCGCATCCACCGGATGCACGGTGAAATCCTCTGTAATTCGTTTCAGAAGCTCCTGCCGTCTCGGAGAAGCCGATGCTAAAATCAGTCCCATATGAACCATCCTTTCAAAAAAATATGCTGTATCTATCATAGCATATTCCGGTGTAAAATGCAAGAACTTTCCGAAATTGCTTGCCAGAATCCAAAAAATGTGCTACAATAAAAGAAAAACGCAAACCGGAGGAATATCATGAAATTAGTTGTACAGCGTGTGACAGAAGCATCTGTCACTGTCGAAAATCAAACTGTCGGCAAAATCGGCAAGGGCTATCTCGTTCTGCTCGGCGTGGGCGAACATGACACCGAAGCGACTGCAAAACAGCTTGCGGATAAGCTTGTGAAGCTCCGCATCTTTTCCGATGAAAACGATAAAACCAATCTCTCCATCAACGATGTGGAGGGCGAAGTGCTGGTGATCTCCCAGTTTACCCTCTATGCCGACTGCAAAAAGAACCGTCCAAGCTTCTGCCATGCCGGAAAGCCCGATCTTGCGGAGCATCTCTATGAATACTTCATGGACTGCCTGCGTCCGCAGGTGAAGAACGTGGAACACGGCATCTTCGGAGCAATGATGCAGGTGAGCCTGTGCAATGACGGACCGTTTACGGTCATTCTGGAGGGATAATGCTGTGCAAGTATCTGACCGTTTCGCCGCCCTGAATACGTCCACCGGAGAGCTGTTTCAGGCGGTCTGTGATGCGCTGGGCGAGGCTTTCAAGGCGGAGGGTTTCCGCTATGCCCGTTCCTCCCATCGCCTGACAAAGAAATACCCTGCCTTTGACCTCAGAATCAATCTTGCATCCTCTCACAGCAACACCGCCGGACATTATGTTGCCATCGAGATCCTGCCCTATCTGCAGATCACGGACAAATCCCTCGAACTCCCTGACTGCCGGAACAGGGACATCATTTCCATTCGCTTTTCGCAGCCGGATGCAGAAGCGGAACGGATGCAGTGTGCCATCCACCGGATGATCTTCGGCAGGGAGGTGTGCTGGAGTATTGCAGATCATCCCCATCTGAAGCCGGAGCTTGTCTACTGGAACAAGGAAAATCTCTATCCGATGGATGAAAATCGTCTGGAACTGCTCATTGCCTATGTACAGAAGCATATTCTCCAGCCGTCGGATATGCTCGCCGCATCCGGTCTGCTTTGTGAACGTGCAGAATATTATGCGGACGGCGAAAGAGATTTCCTCCTGCATGACGGCGCATTGCATCTCCGTACTGCAGTGCATACAGGCGGATTTATCCAAACGGATCTGTTCTGCTATGAATAATCCCCCGACCAACCTCCCATACTCCCTGAAAAGAGTATCGGGAGGAATTTTTATGGAACGCCGGATGACCTTTGTTGCTGCCGCCCTCATCATGGGATATACGCTCCTTGTTGCTGTCATTGCCGTCCACATGAAAAACGGCGGCTATGCACAGGCATCCCTCCGCCAGAGCCGCTATACCATTACCGCCGCCAGCGCGGAGGGAACGATCTACGACCGCAATTTTATACCGCTGGTCAATGCAGAAACGGCACACTACGCCGTTGTCCTGCCCACGCCGGAAGCCGTAGCGGAGCTTCTGCCCCATATGGCATCTGCACAGGATCTCATCGCCGGTCTGCAAAGCGAAAAGCCCTTTGTCTGCCGCGTGGATACGAATGCATTTGCATCGGAGGAGATCACCGTAGTGGATGCCCCCCTACGCCGAGGCAGCAGCCAGCTTGCACAGCATGTCATCGGCTATACTCTGGAAGGGGAGGGCGTAACAGGGCTGGAGTCGGACTATGACAGTATCCTCCGCGCCGAACGTGATGCCGCGGAGGTCACATACACCGTGGATGCAGTGGGAAACGTCCTGCGCGGCATTGCACCAATAGTATCCCCCATTCAGAACCGCAACGCCAGTGTGGTGACCACTCTGGATGCCCGTATTCAGCGGATCTGTGAGGAAGCCGGGGCGGGAATCGAAAAAGGCGCGATCCTCGTCATGGATACGAAGAACGGCGACATTCTCGCAATGGCAAGCTTCCCGACCTATTCCCCCGACCGCCTCGAGGATGCACTGGAGGATGCAAACAGTCCCTTCATCAACCGCTGCCTGTACACCTACAGCGTCGGCTCGATCTTCAAGCTCGTGACCGCCGCCTCGACCTATACGCAGGGACTCACGCGCTATGCGGAGGAATGCACCGGCAAGACTGAAATTTCAGGTCAGCTCTTCCGCTGTCACGACTGGCGCGGACACGGCATGGTGGATATGCGTCAGGCGATGATCCATTCCTGCAACACCTATTTTGTCCAGCTGAGCCAGTATCTCCAGCCGGAGATACTGCGCACGACCGCCCAGAACCTCGGCTTCGGCACGCAGATCCACTTGACCAGCAGCATGGTCTCCGCCGCCGGTAATCTGCCATCGGAAGCGGATCTGGAGCTTCCGGCTGAAAAGGCAAATTTCTGTTTCGGACAGGGACTTCTGACAGCAACGCCTTTGCAGATCTGCCAGATGACCTGCGGCATTGCCAATGACGGGGAAATGCCCATAGCACGCCTGATCGCGGGCTATTCGCTGGACGGTGAAACGGTGGAGAATGAAAAGACCCCCATGTACGCCAAGGCACTCCCGCGGAACGCCGCCTACCATCTGCAGAGCCTGATGATCTCAGCGGTCAATGAAAACGAGGAATCGAATGCCGCGCCCGAGCTGTTGTTCGCCGCTGCCAAGACCTCCACCGCCCAGACCGGACGCTATGACGAGGACGGCGTGGAATACTGCCACGCATGGATCACAGGCTATTTTCCGATCGAAGAACCGCAATATGCCGTTACCGTTCTGGTCGAGGACGGCGGCTTCGGCAATGATGCCGCCGCCCCCATCTTCCGCGAGATCGCAGACAGGATCACGGGGGAGTGCGGCGCAGGAGCGATTGCTGAAAAAATTTTGCAAAACAATTGACTTTTTGCCGAAAATCTGGTATACTGTATTTGTATCACAACAGGACCGGAGTATGCCCTGACAGTGTCAGGGCTTTTTCATGTCCTGTAGAATTTTGAATTTTGGAGTGAATTTTTATGGAATGGCGTGGACTCAATGACCTGCGTGAGCAGTATCTGTCCTTTTTTGAAAGCAAGAATCACACAAGAATGGCAAGTGCCTCCCTCGTACCGCAGGGCGACAAGAGCCTTCTGCTGATCAATTCCGGTATGGCACCGCTGAAGAAGTTCTTCTTAGGGCAGGCTGTACCGCCGAACAAGCGCGTGACCACATGTCAGAAGTGCATCCGCACCCCCGATATTGAGAACGTGGGCAAGACCGCAAGACATGGCACCTATTTTGAAATGCTCGGCAACTTCTCCTTCGGCGATTATTTCAAGAGAGAAGCCATCCAGTGGGCTTGGGAATTTTTCACCAAGGTGCTGGAAATGCCCGAGGAGCTGCTCTATGTTTCCGTGTTCACCGATGATGACGAGGCATACGACATCTGGACACAGGAGATCGGCGTTGCCCATGAGCATATGGTAAGACTCGGCAGAGAGGATAATTTCTGGGAGCATGGCTCCGGTCCGTGCGGTCCCTGCTCTGAGATCTATTTTGACCGCGGCGTGGAACACGGCTGCGGCTCCCCTGACTGCAAGGTCGGCTGTGAGTGCGACCGCTTTGTTGAGGTATGGAACCTCGTATTCAGCCAGTTCGACAGCGACGGCAACGGCAATTATACCGAGATGGAACACAAGAACATCGACACCGGTATGGGTCTGGAACGTCTTGCCTGCGTAATGCAGGGCGTGGAGAACCTCTTCGAGGTTGACACCGTGCAGAACATCATGAAGCACATCCAGAAGCTCTCCGGCGTGACCTATAAGGAGGGCAACGAGAATACGGACGTATCCCTCCGTGTCATTACCGACCATATCAGAAGCACCACCTTCATGGTAGGCGACGGCGTTCTTCCGTCCAATGAGGGCAGGGGCTACGTTCTCCGCCGTCTGCTCAGACGTGCCGCAAGACACGGCAGAATGATCGGCATCGAGGGTACCTTCCTGCATGAAGTATGCGATACCGTGATCAACGAAAACAAGAACGCATATCCGGAGCTGGAAGAAAAGCGCGCTTATATCAAGAAGATCATCAAGGTCGAGGAAGAGGCTTTTGCAAAGACCATCGACAAGGGCATGGAGCTGCTTTCCCAGGTAATGGACAAGGCAGAGGAAGAAAACTGCAAGACTCTTGCAGGCGAGGACATCTTCAAGCTCAGCGATACTTATGGTTTCCCGTTCGATCTGACAGTGGAGATCGCTGCGGAGCGCGGCTTTGCAGTGGATGAGGACGGCTACCGCGCACTCGTCAAGAAGCAGCGCGAGACCGCAAAGGCTGACCATCTGGCAAAGGCAAGCTCCTCCTGGGCTGACAACAGCGTCAAGATCGAAGCTGCCGCAACTGCATTTGTCGGCTATCAGGAATACACTGCTGAGGCAAAGATCCTTGCCATCGTCAAGGATCAGACAGTGACAGAGAGCATTGTTGCTGATGATGCCGCTGCACTCGTACTCGACCGCACACCCTTCTATGCAGAAAGCGGCGGTCAGGTGAGCGACCTCGGCAGCATCACTACCAATGAGGGTGAATTCAAGGTGACAGCCGTGACCAAGGATGAGGACGGTCACTACCTGCACTTTGGTACTGTCGAATCCGGCAGTATGCGCACGGGTGATACCGCAAAGGCAGAGATCTGCACCTGCACACGTCAGGCAACCATGAGAAACCACACCGCAGCGCACCTGCTCCAGGCAGCACTCCGCGAGGTTCTGGGCGATCATGTACACCAGGCAGGTCAGCTGGTCAATGACAAGGCTTGCCGTTTCGACTTCTCGCACTTCAGCGCAATGACCGCTGAGGAGATCGAAAAGGTGGAGAACATCGTCAACCGCTGGATCCTCGAAGCAATTGCAGTCGATGTGAACGAAATGCCCATCGAGGAGGCAAAGAAGCTCGGCGCAATGGCTCTGTTCGGCGAGAAGTACGGCGATGTGGTAAGAGTTGTCAAGGCTGGCGACAATTCCATTGAATTCTGCGGCGGTACCCATGTATCCAATACAGCAAATATCGGTCTGTTCAAGATCGTTTCTGAAAGTTCCGTAGCCTCCGGCGTTCGCCGTATCGAGGCTGTGACCGGCGCAGGCGTGCTGGCACTGCTCGACAGCTACAAGAATACTGTTCTGGAGAGCGCAAAGGCATTCAAGCTGAATAATCCTGCTGAGCTTCCGGCTCGCTGCTATACAATGACAGCACAGCTGAAGGATGCCGAAAAGCAGGTAGAACAGCTCCGCCAGAAGATGGCAGGCAATGTGGTTGATACCCTGTTTGACAATGCCAAGGACGTGAACGGCACACAGGTCGTTTCCATCATGCTCAACGGCGCAGGCGCAGATATGCTCCGCAAGCTCGGCGATCAGGTCAAGAGCATGGACAAGAACGTCGTAGCTGTATTCGCAGGCATCGACGGCGAGAAGGGCACCCTCTACTGCGTATGCACAAAGAGTGCAGTGGAGAAGGGCGCACATGCCGGCAAGATCGTACAGCGTATTGCAGCCATCACCGGCGGCAAGGGCGGCGGCAGACCGGACAACGCAATGGCTGGTGTCGGCAAGACCTATATGGTGGACGAAGCCCTGCTCGGTCTGGAAAGCATCGTCAGCGATGTGATGGCACACTAAAGGAGGAACCAGTATGGATTGCCTGTTCTGCAAAATTATCGCCGGCGAGATCCCGTCCGGCAAGGTATATGAAGATGACTATGTTTATGCATTCAAGGACATCAGCCCGATCGCACCGTTCCATGTGCTGATCGTGCCGAAGCAGCATATTGCAAAGGCGACAGAGATCACTGCGGACAATTCCGCAGTTGTTGCAAAGATTTTTGAAGCCGCTGCAAAGATCGCCGCACAGGAAGGCATTGAGAGCTACCGCATCATCAACAACTGCGGCGAGGATGCCGGTCAGACCGTCATGCATCTGCATTTCCACATGGTAGCAGGTGTGAAGATGGGCTGGGGCGAACAGTCCCTCGGTTAAGGAGAGACATCATGGCTGAATACTACAAGATGAAGATCGCAGGTCTGGAGCGTTCGCTCCGGCTCTGCCCCATCAATGAAAAGCTTGATATTGCGGCATTCATCATGTTCTCCGATGTGGAGGTAACAGTAGAAAGCGCAAAGGCACTTCTGGAGAAAGCACCGGAATTTGATGTGATCCTGACTGCCGAATGCAAGGGCATTCCGCTTGCCTATGAAATGGCAAGACAGAGCGGCAAGCCCTATGTGGTGGCTCGCAAATCCGTCAAGCTCTACATGCAGGATGTGGTTTCTGTGGATGTGAAATCCATCACCACCGCCAATGTGCAGACGCTCCATCTTGACGGTGAAAAAGCGGCACTCCTGCACGAAAAGCGCGTGCTGCTCGTGGATGATGTCATCAGCACCGGCGAATCTCTGACCGCCCTTGAAAAGCTCACTGCCGCTGCAGGCGGTACGATCGCAGGCAGAGCTGCTGTTCTCGCAGAGGGCGATGCTGCCAAGCGTGACGATCTCCTGTTCTTAGAAGAGCTTCCGCTGTTTTTTCACTGATACAGTATGAAACGAACAGCCTTGTACATAGGATTCCCCTATACAGCAGGTCTGCTGATAGCGTCCGTTGTACACTGCCAGCTGTGGTTCTGGGTGCTCGGCGCAGTTCTGCTGACTGCCGCTGCACTGATCGGATACCGCAGATCTGTCTGGAAATATGTACTTACCAGCACGCTGTCCCTCCTGACGGCGTGCTGTGTCTATTGGTGCCATGACGCGCTCTCGGTGCAGAAGCAGCTTGCCTATGCCGGAGAGGAGAACACCGTCTTTTCCGGTGAGATCACCGCACTCACCATACACGACAGCGGCTATGCGTCCTATCTGCTTGCAGGAACGCTCAATGGGGAAACGCCCGCAAAGGTCAAGTATTTCTGCAATGAACCCGGCTATGCATTCGGCGATACGCTCACATTGACCGGCATCCCGGAGCCGGTGGAGAGTACCTATCTCTTTTCCGGAGAGGAGTATTACCGTTCACAGGGTATTTTTCTATCCATGCCGATGGAAAGCGAGGTACAGCATACCCCGCGCACGCGCACCACGCTCCGGAGTATGCTCCATGCCTGGCGGCAGGAGATGACGGAACGCATCCAGAAGGACAGAACGGAGGAGCATGGTGCCTTAATGACCGGAATGCTGTTCGGCGACAAATCCGCCATGTCCGACAGTACCAAGCTCTCCCTCTACCGGACGGGCATCGGGCATGTGCTGGCAGTTTCCGGACTGCATCTCGATTTTCTGGCACTGTGCGTTCTTCGGCTGCTCCGTCTGTGCAAGACGGACAGGCGTATCTCCTTCGGCATACTGGCAGTGCTCGCACTGCTCTTTGTGATCTGCGTCGGTGAGACGGTTTCCGTCAAACGCGCCTGCATCATGATCCTGATCTCCCAGAGTGCAGGACTCTTTTACCGCCGCGCAGATATGCTCAACACCATCAGCATTGCCATGCTCCTGCTTTCGCTGGAAAATCCCCTTGTTGTTCATAGTGCCGCATTCTGGCTGTCCTTCAGCGGTACCTTCGGCATTGGTGTGTTTGCCCCCTATCTGACAAAGCCCATGCCGGCGGATACGCTGTTTCAGCGGGAGCTTCGGGCTTGTGCACAGGCGGGCTGCGTATTCCTTGCCGTGCTTCCGGCAAGTATGCTCTATTTCCGGGAGGTCTCCCTGATCTCGCCCCTTGCCAACCTTTTGCTCGTTCCGCTGTGCATGGGTGTTCTTCTGCTGGAGGCTCTCGCGCTCCTGACGGGTGCGGAAGGTGCGCTGGCGGACTGCCTGCTTTGGACGGCAGACCAGCTTTCCGGACTGATACTGCGGATCTCGGCATATATTGCCGATCTGCCATGGACGCACGCGGGAACGGACAGCGCGGTCGTCCTTCCCTTGGTTGCAGCATCCGCACTGCTGATCGCGCTCTGCTGTCTGCTTTGGAAGAGCCGACGGCTGATGTGTGCTGCCATTGCCGTTTCGCTCGTATCCGTCTGCATTGCCGCCGGTACGGAACGCATGTACCGCAGCCAGAACCTGCGTATTGCCGTGCTGGGTGAAACCCGCGATTGCGCTCTGGTGTTCAGCCGCGGATCGGATGCTGTTATTGTGGATATGAGCGGGGATTCCAGCGCACCCGCTTATGTCAGTGCCTATCTCCAGTCCGCCGGGATACGGAGCATTGAGGCATTGTTTCTGTGTGCGCCGAACCAGAAAAATCTGACCCGTTATGAAGAAGCACTCCGTTTTGTTCCGCCGGAGCAGGTGACGGTCATGCAGCTGCCGGAGGAGGAGAACACACTTTCCTCTGTACAGTATACTCCCGATCATGCCCAGCTGCGCGAGCTGCTGTTCCATGGTACGGTACTCACCATTACGGAGGAGCATGTCCGGGCGCAGACTGCGGATTTCACCTATGTCTGTGCAAAGGAAAAAACCGCCGATATCCCGATATGCAGTGCCCTGACGATCTACGGTACGAGTAAGAATGTCCTGCCGGAAAGCGGTCTGCTGATGGTGCTGGACAGCAGGAGCTGCTACACCGATGATCCCAATACCTATGTAGGAAAAAATAATCTGGAACTGACCATTGCCGATGACGGACAATGCAGTGTGAGGAGTTTGTATGCCGATTCTTGATGCAAAGGGGCTGCAGGCGCAGCTGAAAAACAGAACATTTTCAAGCCTGTATTATTTCTATGGCAGCGATGTGCTTCAGGTGGAGCAGTGTGTAAAGCGGCTCATCCAGGCAGCTGTCGGCGATGCGGATGCAGTGACAAAGCTTGACGGCGCAGTACTTGACCTGAGCCAGCTCGCAGATGAAGCGGAGCTTTGCCCGATGTTTGCAGACTACAACTGTATTCTCATCCATGACTGCAATATGGAGACCATGCGCGAGGACGCACGCAAGACACTGCGCGGCATTCTGGAGCAGGTGGCTGAAAATACGATCCTTGTTTTCTATGTGACGGGCTTTGATATTTACGGCGGCAAGACCGGCAAAAACAAGAAGCCCACCGCGAAGAACAAAACCATCATTGACTATATCGCCAAAGCAGGGACTGTCTGTGTTCTGGAGCCGAAAACGCCTGCGGCGATGGCAGGGGATATTGCACTTTCCGTCCGGAAGCGAGGCTGTACCATTGAACGTGAGGCAGCGCATATGCTCGCGGAGGAGTGCGGCTGTCAGACGCTCCTGCTCCAGCAGGAGATCGGCAAGCTCTGCGCGTTTGCCGACGGCAGCGAGATCACCGTGCAGATGATACGCGATATGGTGCGCCCCCAGCTGGAAACAACGGTGTATGCTCTGACCAAGGCAGTCATCCAGCGCAAGCCCGCGGATGCCATGCGTGCTGTGGATGAGCTGCTTTCCATGCGCGTGGAAATGCCCTACCTGATGGCAGCCGTTTCCTCCAGTTTTATCGACCTGCAGAGGGCAGCCGCCGCACGGCAGAGCCGCCGCACCGTGCAGGAGGTAACAGCAGATTTTTCCTATCGCTTCGGCTTTGTCGTGGAAAATGCCTTCCGCGACTGCGGCAGGGAATCCGTGGCACATATCAACCATTGCCTGAAGCTCCTGTGTGATGCGGAGCAGAGACTCCATTCCCAGGCAGTCAATGAACGTGTATTATTTGAACAGACGATTGTAGAAATGCTGCGCTGACAGCGGAGAGGAGGCAGCCATGCTGCAAATCAGACAAGCGATCATCGTGGAGGGCAAGTATGACAAGATCAAGCTGTCCTCCATTGTCAGGGCGGTCATCATTCCGACCCACGGCTTCCGCATTTTCAAGGATGCGGAAATGCTGTCACTGATCCGTCATTACGCGGAGACGGATGGCATCCTCATTCTGACGGACTCCGACAGGGCGGGCTTCCGCATCCGGAGCTATCTCAAGGGCGCGATCCCAAACGGCTCGATCCGGAATATCTATATCCCCGATGTGTTCGGCAAGGAGAAGCGCAAGGAAAAGCCCTCAGCCGAGGGCAAGCTCGGTGTGGAGGGCATGGATGCCGATGTACTGCGCGCAGCCTTTGCAAAGGCAGGCGTTCTTTCAGAAACCGTTGAACGCGGTGAGCCGATCACCAAGACAGACCTCTATCTTGCCGGTCTCAGCGGTACCCCGAATAGTGCGGAGCGCAGGCGCGATTTTCAGGAGAAGCTCGGTCTGCCGTCCATGCTTTCAGCGACGGCCCTGCTGGAGGTCCTCAATTCCATGATGACCCGCAGCCGTTTTCTGGAGCTGACGGACGCACCGGAAACGGAGGAGGCATAGCATGTATCCTTCCTCCCTGACCTTTACCATCCTGCTCCTGCCGGTGCTGCTTCTGCTGTTTTACTGTGTGCCGCGCAAGGGAAAGCATGTATTTCTTCTCTTTTCCAGCCTTACAGTCATCGGGTGGAGCAGTCCGGCATGGCTTCTGGTGCCGTCCGTGCTGGTCTGCTTTGACTATGGTGCCGGACTGCTCCTCCAGAAGCTGCAGGCACATCGCCGGTCGTGTGCTGTACTTCTTGCTGTGTCTGCCATTCTGCAGGCTGCCGGACTTTTCCTCCTGCGGCATTTCTATGCGGATGGCACCAATCCCATCCGCCCGGTCGGCATGGCAGTCATCACGCTGCTTGGGCTTGGCTACCTCATCGGTATATTCCGGAACAAACATCCGGCGGAGAAAAGTTTCCTGCACCTTGCCCTCTATCTGACCTTTTTCCCGATCCAGTATGCAGGACCACTCCTTTCCTATTCCGAATTTCATGAGCAGCTCGAAAAGCCGCAGTACCATATCCGCAGTCTCGGAAAGGGACTCGGACTGTTCGTGCGGGGTCTTGCAGAAAAGGTTATACTGGCAGATACCCTCGGCTATGTTTTCCGCGAGCTGCGCCAGACCGATCCCGCCGGCATCAGTATGCTGACTGCATGGCTGACCGTGGTGAGCTTTTCGCTCTATCTGTATTTTGAGCTGCTCGGCTTTGCAGACATGGCACGCGGACTTGCAGGCTGCTTCGGCATCCGTCTTCCGAAGCAATTCGGACAGCCCTTCTTTTCTTCCAGCCTGACGCAGTTCATGGAGCAGTGGAGTATCACGCATATCCTCTGGTTCCAGACGAATTTCCGGCATTTTCTGTTTCCGAACAACAAGTATCGCTGGGTGCGCTATGTCAGCCTGATCTTGATGTGGATGCTCATCGGCATCTGGTATCGCAGCAGCCTTACCTTCCTGCTCTGGGGCTTCTTCATCGGCGGCATCCTGGCACTGGAACAGCTGTTCTTCAAGCGGATCCCGGAACAGCATTATGCCTTCGGTCTGATCTACACAGGATTGGCACTCCAGTTTTCATGGGTACTCTTTTTCTGCGGCAGTCTGCCGGAGGTTCTGATGTTCTGGAAGGCAATGCTCGGCTTTGGCGGCGGTCTGATCGACCAGTACGGTGTGTATTTCCTGACCTCCTACATCGTATTCCTGCTGATCTGCCTGTACATTGCCACCGACCTGTTCCGCAACATCACGGAGCGCATTGCTGCCACCGCAGTAGGACAGCGCATTGCCTCATATATCCCCCTGCTGAGCAGTCTGCTGCTGATCTTCTGTTTTGCCTATATGCTCTATACTGACGCATCCGCAGTACCCTGGCTCTGCCTGTAGGAAGGAGGAAGAAGCTTGCATAAACAATACCACTACCGGACAGTCCTGATGGTGCTGCTGGTCTATATTGCTGTGATCGTCAATACTGCGTTCCAGGGCTTTCCGAAACCCACATTCCGGACAGTCATGGACGGCACATGGGCAGTACAAACTGAAGCCTTCCTCGGCGAGCAGCTCGGTTTCCATGACAGCCTGTTCCGGCTGAGAACCCAGACCGACCTGCTTATCGGTGAGAAGGTCATCCGCAGCGTCTACATCACGGATGATATGATGCTTGAAAAGCTCCCGGACATTCAGCCGGAGGAGATCACGGAATCCGCGTCCGTTCTGAATGCGTTCTATGAGAAATACCATGTTCCGTGCTATTTTCTACTCATCCCCTCTGCGTCCGCTATTTACGAGAGCAGTCTCCCGGCAAATGCTGTCCGCGGCGAGCAGGAGAGCCTGATCCAGCAGACCTATGCAGGTACAAAAACGGGAATCCGCTGCATTGATGTCTTTAATGTACTTTCCGCCCTGAAGGATGAATATATCTATTACCGGACGGATACACGACTGACGAGCTATGGTGCGTACAGTGTCTATCAGTCCGCGATCCGCAAGATGGGGCTGACCGCTGTTCCCTACAGCCGCTATGTCATTTCCCATATGAGCACGGAATTTCGCGGCGACCTCTACCGCAAAACCCTCTATGAGGATGTCAAGCCCGATGTTCTCGACTGCTATACCTACGAGAGCGGCGCACAGATCGCGCAGATCACCGCCCATTATGCGGACGGCAGCACCGAGGACCGCGGCACGGAGCTATATGATGCTTCCCGCCTGCAGTCGGAGGATATGTACGAATTTTATCTCGGCAAGCCCTGTGCGATGCTGCATATACGGACAAATCTGGAGAACGACCGCAGGCTTCTGGTGTACAAGGATAATTTTGCAGACTGCATGATCCCGTTCCTGCTGCAGCACTACAGTGAGATCTGCATTGTGGATCTGGAGGATTCTGCCAACACCGCAGAACGCCTTGCCGACCCCTCGGAATTTACACAGGTACTTTTTCTCTGCAGTATGGAAAACTGGAGCGAATACTGGCTCAGCAGACAATGACTAACAAAGCCCCCGGCGCACATGTCGCCGGGGGCTTTTATAATATGATAGTTTATGCAAAAAGCTGAGAGAAATCTGCCTGCAGCTTCTGCTCCAGTGCGGCAGCGTCTTCCATGGTCGCACCAACTGTGGTGTAATAGCTCTTGATCTTCGGCTCCGTACCGGAGGGACGGATCACGACCTTTGCATGATTCTCCAGTGCAAATACAAGCACATCGGACTTGGGCAGTGTGATCTCCGTCTGTTCGCCGGTCAGCGTATTAGTCGTCAGGCTTACAGCATAGTCGGATACAGCCAGTACCTTCAGACCGCCGATCTCCTCCGGACGATCGTCACGCAGCTGCTGCATCAGAGCCTTCATCTGATGCATACCGCTTTCACCCTCAAATGTGAAGCTCTGCAGGCTGTGACGGAATACACCGTACTTCTTGTACATATTGTCACGTGCCTGGATCATGGAAATGCCCTTAGTTCTGTAGTAAGCCGCCATCTCACAGATGAGCATGGAAGCAACAACAGCGTCCTTGTCACGCACATAAGTGCCTGCCAGATAACCATAGCTCTCCTCAAAGCCGAAGACATAACGGTTTTCCTCACCCTTATCCTCCAGGAAGCCGATCTGCTCACCGATGAACTTGAAGCCAGTCAGAACTTCGATCATCTCCAGACCGTATTCCTTGGCGATCTCCTCTACAAGGTCGGTTGTTACAATGGTCTTGACTGTGATCGGATTCTCAGGCATTGTGCCGTTCTTGGTGCGCTCACTGCAGATGTATTCCAGAAGCATCGCACCAACCTCATTACCGGAGAACAGCGCATAATCATCGCCGTCCGGAACTGCAATACCCACACGGTCAGCGTCCGGGTCAGTTGCCAGCAGCAGATCGGGCTTTGCTTCGTCACAGTACTTCAGACCAAGCTCCAGAGCCTCGCGGATCTCCGGGTTCGGATACGGGCAGGTCGGGAAATTACCATCCGGCAGTTCCTGTTCCTTGACGATTGTTACATCCTTAATACCGATGCGGTTCAGGATCTCACGCACCGGCTTGTTGCCCGTGCCGTTCAGGGGCGTATATACGATCTTCAGACCGCTGTCCGCACACAGTTCTGTATTGATGCCCTGTGCCAGAACGTTCTGATAATAATCCTCGATCACGGCTTCTTCAATATAAGAGATCATGCCGTTAGCAACTGCTTCCTCAAAATCACAGTACTTGACATCCTTGAACATATCAAGTGCATTGATCTCAGAGATCACAGCTTCCGCAACTTCCAGTGTGATCTGGCAGCCGTCATCGCCATACGCCTTGTAGCCGTTATACTTTGCAGGGTTGTGGCTTGCTGTTACCATGATACCGGCACTGCACTTCAGTGCACGGACAGCAAAGGAAAGTGCCGGTGTGGGCATCAGCTCGGAATAGATATGAACCTTGATGCCGTTTGCCGCCAGAACAGTTGCAGCAGCCTTTGCAAATACATCGGACTTGATACGGCTGTCAAAGGAGATCGCAACACTCGGTGCAGCAAAGGACTTCTTTACATAATTTGCCAGACCCTGTGTTGCACGGCGAACCGTGTAAATATTCATGCGGTTGGTACCCGCACCAAGCACACCGCGCAGACCGCCGGTGCCGAACTCCAGATCACGGTAAAAACGCTCACGGATTGCCTGCTCATCGCCCTGAATTTTGCCCAGTTCGTCCTGCAGATCTGCATCATCCACGGCATTTGCATACCAGATGTCATACAATTTCATAACAGACATAATGTTACCTCCTAAAAAATGACCTGCTGCGAATGGGTACACAGCATGATGTGCAGTAAGAGAAAGAATTTCTCAAACAGTCCTTTATATTATACCACAAAATCAGGCGTTTGAAAAGGGGTAAATGAAAAATTTTTCCTCGATTTTACAAAATCACGCTTTATACATTATATAAACAAGAAAGCTTAAAATGCTGTGGTAATACGATAAAGTGAATGAAACCAACTATAAAATATATGCAGTAATTTATATGGGCATCGTGCACAAAACAACCCTAAAATTTTCTATATCCTTCTACATCAAAAAGGATTGACAAAGTGAGAAAAGTATGATATAATAATAAAGTCGTCAGGCGAGAGGCACCGAGATGATAAAAAACCTCGAAGCATGGCGAAAAAACC
>JAZQCT010000048.1:0-2330 GCA_045546475.1 Oscillospiraceae bacterium | reverse complement strand
TTTCGTTAAGGCAAAGGCCAACGCTTTGACCAGCGAGGCGTTCTCAGAATTCATCCGCTCAAAGGATATCAGAGAGTTTTACATTACCGGTGCTGATGCCACTGCCTGTGTGAAATCCACCTGCTTCAACATGACAAAGGCTGGATATGCCGTTCATGTCATCTCCGATTGTGTGACCAGCTATGACTTAATGAAGATGCCGGAAATGCTTGCCTACTACACGGACAAGGGCTGCGAAGTCAAGAACCTTGCCACATATATGTGAATGAATGATCAATATCCTGACGGATATGGTATTTGAGAAAGTGAGATCATGAAATCATGCGTATCTATGTTGATTTTGACGATTGCCTGTGCGAGACAGGAAGGGCCTTCTCAAAGCTTGCGCTGGAAATGTTCCATAAGCATGTTCCTTATGACCAGATGCATTATTTTGAACTGGACAGGTCTTTTGATCTGGATGCGGAACAATATGAGCGGTTTATGCTTCGGGCGCACGAGCCGGAGATACTGTTGTCGTATGATGCGACGCCAGGAGCTGCGGAGACCATAAACGAATGGATTTCCTGCGGGCACGAGGTATCGATCATTACCGGCCGCCCATCAAGCGTTTATGAGCCATCCCGTATCTGGCTGGATGCGCATGGACTTAAGAACGCCAGACTGTACTGTCTCAATAAATATGGAAGGGATCACTTTATCAAAAACAGTAACAGCACGCTTGAACTGGAAGACTATTACAGGATGAAGTTTGATTACGCAGTTGAGGATTCTCCAAAGGCGTTCCGTTTTTTCGAACATCTGCCGGAGCTTAAGGTTCTGGTATTTGACAGACCATGGAACAGAGAATGTGCTTTTCCGAATGAAAACTATCAAAGATGCGCCGATTGGGAGAGCATTCGCAAGGTTGTTACAGGTGCGTGAGAAAGAGACGCGCAATAAGAATTCAAGTCTATTGCGACCTATGGGGTGAAGTAACAATGTTTGATCTGGACAAATACCTGGCTGATCTGATCCTGAACTGTCGGTCAGCTTTCGGAGAGAGGCTGTTGTACATGGGGCTGCAGGGAAGCTGGCTGCGCGGTGAAGCTCATGAAAACAGTGATATCGATATCATGGTGATTCTGGACGGGTTCTCCGTGCGGGATATGGATACATACCGTGGGATCCTGAAAGGGATCGGTTTCTACGAGAAATCCTGCGGGTTCATCTGCGGGAAAGACGAGATGAAGCGTTGGAATCCTCTGGAGGTATGCCAACTGTGCCAGACGACGAAAGACTTGGTCGGCGTACTGACGGATTATCTTCCGCCCGCGACTCGGGAAGACGAAATCAACTATGTAAAATTGAGCCTAGGGAATCTGTATCACGAACTCTGCCACCGCTATATTCACGCAGACAGGGACAAGAATGCCGCCATGTTTCGCGGCACTTGCAAAAGCGTGTTTTTCATGATCCAGAATCTGCATTTTCTGGAAAATGGGTGTTTTCTCCTGTGCGAAAAGGACCTGAAGGCAGAGGCGTCGGAGGAGGATCGGCTGATTCTGGAATTGGCCGATCTTCCGGACGGTTACAATTTCGAGCAGGCTTTCACTTCCCTGTTTGCTTGGTGCCAAAGAGCCTTTGTCCGCATCGAACGCCTTGGATATGGATGCAGACGAGGCAGCTGCTGAGTTTTTTTAAGAAAAGTAGATATGACCGCCCCGGCGGGCATGAGATATTGCCTGCAAGTGAGAAAGGAAAGACAACGAATGATTTTGGAAACAAAAAGACAATTGCTGCGGGAAAAGAAAAAGACAATCAGCATTTTACTTGCAGCGTTCCTGTTTCTGCTTTCTGCATGCGCAGGCGGGACAAAGCCCGGCGTCAGCAGCGGAGACGAAACGACTGAAATTTCAACCGAAGGGCGCATTGACGCAGCAGAAAACGACGGGACAGCGATGCCCGACAAAGACGACGCGGATCTCACCGGCCCCTGGCATCTGGATCCCGACCGCAATGACCTTTCGCATTTTTCGACCCTGTTTGAATGCTATGCGGAGTTTGGCGCGAGCATGGAAATTCGCACTGACGGTCAGCTGAGCTGGTACATCGGCGCGGAGGGCGGCGAAGGAACCTGGTCAATGGACGGTTCGCTGCTGACGGCGGAGCTTGTCCGGACGGTAGATGAAAGCGCTATGACAACGGAATTTGATGTTCTGCGGGACGGCGACGAGATTTACCTCGGCATGCACTGGGACAACGGAATCGTTTTCTGGAGCTGGGGCGACGATGACTCCGGCAATCTGGCCGCGCAGGACGCCGGCGAGAACGTGGTTCACCTTGTGAAT
>JAZQCT010000047.1:0-5375 GCA_045546475.1 Oscillospiraceae bacterium | reverse complement strand
CCCCCAAAGGGGGGGGGGGGAGTTGGGGGCGCGGCTCCCCCCCCCCCCCCGCCAAAGGCTATCGCCTTTTGAACCCGTTTTTGTCTATAGTTTGGGGGGAGTATTAAACAGAATGCCTGCGCATCCGCGCAGGCATTTTTGTTATTCTTCAGAGTTTTCTGAAGCTTCCGCTGTTTCCGTTTCCTCGGTTGGCTGTGTAGGGGCTGCGGTTGCCTTTTCAACCGCTTCCGGTTCCTCACCATTGAGGAAGTACGCTGCCGTATCGGCAAGCGTCAATGCCGCTTCAGAATTATAGAGTTCCACCATGGCATCCTCGGTGGTGTATTTTTCGGAGAATTTTCCCTCCTCATCAATGAGATATTCCCCATACCAAAGTCCGAAAAAGCTCCAGATGCAGTGATCGCGGAACATATCATTCATATTCGGAATACTGCTGGTTTCGCTCAGAGCCAGCATTTTTTCGCCGCCCGTCATGCGTGACAGGAGGACATACTGCTCACTGCGGCTGCTGTACGCCTTGTCGGCGGAAAGATAAATATCCAGCGACGCAATATCATACATATTTTCATTGACCAGATAATCCGCACTCTGTCCGTTCCAGATCCAGATCAGATTATTCAGCTCGTGATATTCCGTCATGCGCGTGTAGAGCAGATTCCAGAGCCAGCGATAAGCGTGCGCACCCTCCGCGCCCCACCAGAACCAGTCACCGCTTGCCTCGTGCAGAGGTCTCCACAGCACGGGAATATCCTGCTCCGCCAGAACCTTCAGTTCTGCCGAAATGCTGTCAATATCCCGCAGGATGGTGTAGCATTCCTCGGTGATCTCGTCATTATCATACAGCTCCTCGATCTCCTCCTGTGTCAGCAGTGCCAGTTCCTTGTCGGTCATGGCATCCATCAGGGAAAAGTCCGTTTCCTCCGCATAAACCGAGCTGACACCCATGGGCGCGTCCCAGTGCCACATCAGCCCTACGATACCGCCGCGCTCCCACCATGCCTGACTGGCAGCGATGGCATTGCTCGGCTCAGCGGTGCTGTTCTTGGTATAACCCGTCAGGTCGCTGAAACGGATCGCCGGATATTTACCCGTGAGCTGCAGGATGAGATCCACCTCCGTATTGCCGGAGCCTGCCGCATATTGACCGGTCAGCACCTTTGCGCCGTAATGCAGACTCATATATTCCATGAGCTTCTGCGCATTGGGGGAGGCGTTCTTGTTGGAAAGCTCGTATGCTTCTCTGTATTCCATCTCGTACATCTCATTATAGTCGGAGATCTCAAAATAATCCAGCGCAAATCCGCCGTCGATCTCCTGTACGGACAGTGTTACCTCGCCCTTGGGCAGGTATACGCCGGAGAAGGTCACACGGACGAAATGCCCGCTGTCCTCAATGGTAAAGGTGCCGACCTCCTCGCCGTTGACAAGGAGCGCATTGGTAACGACTGTATCCGCACATACGCAGATGGTCACGTCATAATGCTGCGCCGCTTCAACATTGCAGACAACCTCGGCAGAATCGCCCGGATTCAGGTTAAAGCCCGCCAGATAGCCCTCGCCGCTGTAGCCCGGACGCAGCGTTTCCACGGCGAGCATTCCGGTGAAGTCGGCAGCTTCTGCTTCCAGCCGCTGTTCGGTTGCAACGCGCTCAATAGTCGGCACCTCCAGCTCTACGACCGGATAGCTCGGACCCGTTGGCTCTGTGGTGTCCGCTTCAATTTTAAGG
Source organism: Oscillospiraceae bacterium (assembly GCA_045546475.1). Lineage (GTDB taxonomy): Bacteria > Bacillota > Clostridia > Oscillospirales > Ruminococcaceae > UBA3855. Next base: position 3,649 of record JAZQCT010000047.1, on the reverse strand, counting down.
GGATCCGTACCCTCCGGCACGGAATCCGCTGCATCCGTGCTGCCGTTGTTCACCATGGAGATGGTGGAGCGTCTGACGGGCGATGAGGGATTGAGCAGCATCAGGGCTGCAATGATGATCGTTCCCATCAGCAGGACCGCCGCTAAGGCGAGCAGGATCTGTTTCAATTTTCTCATGACTGGTTCTCCTATGCTTTGACATGGTATGCAGCACCCGCCTGTGTTGCGAAATGCACTGCACCATCAAGAAGTTCCGCGCTGACGGAGCTTCCGTCAGTACACTGGATGCTGAATATGCCCGCTGCACGCAGGATACAGGGCTTGCCGCTGAGGGAACGGATCACAGCGGAGGTCAGTCTGCCGTCCTTCCATTCCATATCGACTTCAAAGCCGCCCCTTGCGCGCAGACCCCGGATGCTACCGGTATGCCATGCCTCCGGCAGTGCGGGAAGCAGATGCAGCTCACCGCTGTGACTCTGGAGCAGTGCCTCTGCAATGCCCGCCGAGCCGCCGAAATTGCCGTCGATCTGAAAGGGCGGATGGGAGTCCAGCAGATTCGGATTGGTGGAATGTGCCAGCAGCTTCTGGAGATTCTCATATACCATCTCCGCATCCTGCAGCCTTGCCCACATATTCATGATCCAGGCACGGCTCCAGCCGGTATGACCGCCGCCGTGAATAAGTCTGCGGATCATCGTCGCCCTTGCGGCATCCGCAAGCTTGGGTGTTTTCTGGGGGGAGATCAGATCCGCCGGATGCAGTGCAAACAGCTGGGAAATGTGGCGGTGACCAATTTCCACCTCATCATAATCCTCCGCCCATTCCATGATCTGACCATATTTGCCGATGCTGATGGGCGGGAGCTTGGTCAGCATTTCTGCAAGCTGTTCTGCCAGCTCCTGCCGTTCTCCGAGCAGCGCAGAAGCCGCGATCACATCCTGAAACAGCACGGTAATGATCTGTGTATCCATGGATGGACCGATGCACAGGCTTCCCTTGGTGCCGCTTGCCGTGAGATAGGTATTCTCCGGGGAGGTGGAGGGACCCGTCACGAGCTGACCGTTCCGGTTTTCAAACAGATAATCCGTGAAGAACTCCGCCGCCTCGCAGATCGTGTCAAAATGCGTCTTCAGAAATTCCACGTCCTGTGTGAAGCGGTAATGCTCAAAGATATGCAGGCAGAGCCACGCCGCGCCCATCGGCCAGATGGTAGCCGGCATCCAGAGATCCTGCGGCGCGCAGTCGCCCCAGATGTCCGTATTGTGGTGACAGCAGAAGCCTTTTGCATGGTACATCTCCTGCGCTGTCTTTCTGCCGTGCGGGCGCATACGCTCAATCAGATCAAAGAGGGGCAGATGGCATTCGGAAAGGTTGCCGCTTTCCGCGCCCCAATAATTCATCTGTGTGTTGATATTGATGGTAAAACGGCAGCCCCACGCCGGCCACATGTCCTGATTCCAGATGCCCTGTAAATTCATGGGCTGTGTGCCGGGACGGCTTGCGGAGATCATCAGGTATCTGCCATAATTATAATAGAGTACCGCAAGATGGCTGTCATGGATATAGCCGCTGCATTCCTTGCTGTCCTCCGCACTGCCGCGCAGTCTGACCAGACGTTCATCCGTCGGGAGCATTTCCGCTTCGCCGCCGCTGGTATCCGCCAGTGTGAACTGTACGCGGTCATAGAGTGCGGTGTAATCCTCAAGATGTGCCGTGTACAGCGCGACAGCAAGCGCGTCAGCATCCTCTGCGCCGTCCGTTACAGCCTGCAGGCGTTCCAGAGCCTTTGCAATATAGGCATCCCCATGATAGAAGCTTGTTTCCGCAGAAAGCAGCAGGAGAGCCGCGTCCGCGCCCTGTACGGAAAGCGCATTGCCCACAGTTTCCACCGTGCCGCCCTTGACGAGAACGGTCATGCCGGCGGCAAAGAAAATGCCGTCACGGCTGCCGGTGCCGCCGGTGTAGAGGATGGTATGCTCCGACACGGGGCGGTTGTTGTCATAATAGTCCTCGCGCCCGTCCAGGGATGCCGTAAAGCTGAGCTTTCCGGGCGTGCTGCAGGTCAGATGCAGCACCATGAGCTGTGCCGGATGGGAAACATAGAGATCACGCCGGAACTGTACCCCGGCATCATCATTGAACTGCACGGAGGCAACCGCCGAGCGCAGATCAAGACTGCGGCGGTAGTCCCGCGCCTTGCCGGTGAACTGGAACTGCAGATTCAGCTCACCGAGGGGCATATAGTGCCGTGCATTCGGCGGTACGCCCTGCATGTGCCGGAAGGCGAGTGCCTCGGCTTCCGCGATCTTTTCTTCGAGCAGGAGCCGGCGGATCTCCGTGAAGCCCTCGTAGGCTCTCGGATTGAGACGCTCACGCATTCCGCCGGAATAGATGGAGTCCTCATTGAGCTTGATCGTTTCGTGCTGTGCGCCGCCGAAGACCATACCGCCGATCCTGCCGTTGCCGACGGGGAGCGCGTGGTCAAAATCCGGTGCTGCCTTGGTATACCAGAGAATATGTTCTGTATTCATAAAATCCTCCATGTTCGTCTGTTCGTCCTTGCATTCATGTACATTATACCACAAAGCCCGCATGATTGCAAGAAAATCGCGTCACTTTCAGAAAAATGCCCAAAATCAAAGTAAAAAAAGCCCCCATTCTCTGCGGCGGCAGAGAGGGGACAGGACTGCAAAAGAAAATTCCCCTCCGCGCAGAGAAGGGGAAATCAGTGCAGATATTACAGACGGAACTCAGGAGATCGTAATCTCACCATTTGCATTATAAGAAATGGTCTTTGTGCTGTCCGTTACAGGTGTCGGGTAAGCTCCCTTGTATGTACCGTCCTCAACGATCGAAGCGGTAACGATACCAGCCTTGATGCAGCAGGTAGCAGAAGTCAGATCATCAACACCATCGAAATAAGTTTTTACATAGTCGTTGAAATTGGTACCGCCGGCGGTACCGCCCATGCAGTTCTGGGAACCTTCGCCCGGCAGTGTTGCACCTGCGACATCCATCTGGGTGATTGCTGTGCAGCAAGCATTATACAGCGTCTTCGCATTGGAATTTGCGGAAGACTGGTTGGCTTTCTTGACATAGCCCAGCATGGTTGGAACCAGGATCGCTGCCAGTACGCCGATGATCGCGATGACCACGATCAATTCAACAAGGGTAAAACCCTTCATCCCTCTCATTTTCATAATAACTTCCTCCTTAAAAGCTATCCCCTCCGCGTAGGACGGGAGGGGATAAGTTAAACGATTACTTGTTAGAGCCGCTGCGATTAGTACGGTTCGCTGTAAGATGTGCTGTCAGTAACAGCTGTCGGATATGCACCGTAGTAAACGCCATCCTTAACAAAAGTGGAATCTACAACGCCAGCTGTGATATTGCACTTTGCTACGTCGAGATCGTCAACGGTGTTGAAGTATGTCTTAACCAGACCCGGGAAGTCCACGTTACCAGCAGTACCGCCTCTGCAATCCTGTGCACCGGAAGGAACTGTGATACCAGCAGTATCCAGCTCAGTAGCAGCTGTGATGCAAGCGTTGTACAGAGTCTTAGCGTTGGAGTTAGCAGCAGCCTGCTTGGACTTCTTTACATAACCCAGCATGGACGGTACCAGAATAGCAGCCAGTACACCGATGATT
>JAZQCT010000046.1:0-29201 GCA_045546475.1 Oscillospiraceae bacterium | reverse complement strand
CCCCAGGGGGCGGGGCTTTTATAGGAGGCGGCTGCCCCGCCTCCACCGCCCAAGGGGCAAAGCCCCTTGGAACCCCTTTTGGGAGCTGCCGCCCCCTTGCCCAAAGCCGCTGCCGAAGGCTGTCAAACGAAAAATCCCCCTGTTCAGAGTGTGTTCTGAGCAGAGGGATCGGTATTACTTCTTGTTTGCTCTCTCCAGCCATGTCACTGCTACGTCCAGCGCGTCATAGAGGCTGTCGCGCTCGGAACTCTTGACGATGGCATCAAGCGGGCTGAGCTTGTCGTCGGTGGACATCTGGTACAGACGCACCTTCTTGGAAACGTCAATGCCGCCCTCGTTGTGCTTCTTGTCAATCTGCATCCAGACAACATACTCATCGCTCATATAGCCAAGATAAAGCTCATTCTCTGTGCGTACCAGCGGGTAGCCCTTGTATGTCATAAACTGTTCCATGTACGCTCCTTTCTGCATTGCTGCATTGCGGCGGCGTATTACCGCCATGTCAACGTAAATTCTTCTTCGGTGTCAAATATTTCGATATTGTGCTTGATTGCATCCAGGCAGGAGGAACGGATCTTGTAGCTCGGCTGTCCGTCCACTGCCACCATCATATTCAGATTGTCCAGTGCGTAGAAGTCCACTGTATAGTCCTCATCGCCGTCCTGTGTGACAACATGCACGGAGGCATCCGGATCGCGTGCAGGGATCTCCTCATCCAGACACAGCTCCTCGCCGTAAATGCTCAGGATGAAGCGGTAGAGCAGACGGAAACGCTCTGTGTCACAAGCCTCGCCGTTTTTGGTGACGACATAGGTGTCCGCATCCTCGCCCTCGCCCTCAAAGAGCAGCGTCTGATCGCCCGCTGTTACCTCCAGCGTGGCAAGATCCCAGACCATGGTGCCGAAGATGTTGGCAGAGGTCACATCGCCGGGCTGCATGACTGCCCAGACTGCGCTGTCCTCGGAAATGCCGTAAAGCACATCCACGCCGTCACGGTATGCATAGTAGCAGGTGCTGCCGCTTTCCGCGGTATAGCTGGTGCCGAGATACAGCGTGTAGGTATTGCCGTCATCACAGTCCATGATAACAGTACAGAGAGGATCCAGGATACCTGCTTCCTGCAGCTCTGCATCCGTCGGATGCACTGCGGCGATCTCCTGTGCGGTCAGACCGAACATGCTGTTGGTCACATCCACGGACTTCTCCGGATTCAGGTAGGCGAAGATCGGCTCACGCATCACATGCGCTGCGGCTGTGCCGCCGCTGGCTTCGCCGTCATCCGCATATTCCAGATAGATGTCATATTCCAGATCGGTGCGCTGTACACGGACGGAATTGACAATGGGATAGTCCTCCTCCGCCGGCTCCTCCAGTACCTTATTGGATACAAAGAAGGTCGGTGCGCACTTGTAATTGTCCATGAGTGTGGACTTGACCAGATACACATCGCCATCCACCTCGCAGTAGGTCATGGTGCTGTCCATGGGGGCATTGGTGCCGACTGCAAAACGGAAGCTGCTGCCGTCCGCATAATGCATCGTCACCTCTGCGCCGGGATCGGCAAGACCATACTTGGCAAGATCTGCCGCATCTGCTTCTACGAGCTGGTTGGCAGAGAGGGAGCTTGCGTTTTTCACGATCGTGGACAGGAGGTTGGCATTCAGCGGGATCTCCTCAAAGCCCTCGATGCTGTAAACAGCAGCGGTCTCCTCGGTGGCTTCCTGGCTGCGGTAGGCGGTGAATGTCTCGGTGCTGCGGATCTCGACCTTGGTAACATCCTCTGCAAGGGAGGCGTTGAGCGTGATCATCTCCGCAGCCTCGGTAGTATCCGCCGCAGAACCGGTGCCGCTGTTTTCGCCAGTGCCGGGATCCTCATCGCCGCCGAGCAGCAGGGCAGCGGTCAGACCGCCGCCGAGCAGCACGAGTGCAGATACACCGGCGATCAGACCCTTGACACTCTTGGACATGCCGCCGGTCTTTGCAGGCTTTTCCTGCGCGGGAGCAGCATCCGCAAAGAAGGTATCCAGACCTGCCTGCTGCAGCTCCTCCTGTTCTGTCAGGTTCTGCTTCTCATCATCCATCATTTGTTTCTTCTCCTTACAAATACCACGATGCCGATCACAACAACGATGAACGGAATGGCGTAGATCACCACATTGACAGCGTTCAGCTGTCCCTGTTCAATGGTGATGGTGGACTTGGACAGATCCTTCTGTGCAACGATCAGTCCGCTGCCCTTGCCGGTCATGGTATTGACTGCGCTCATGAGATACTCCGCGTTGTTGTATGCGGAATCCTGCATGATATAGTAATCGGACAGCATCATGGAGCCGATGACCATGATATTGCTCTCTACGAGTGTATCCACAGTATCACCGGTTCTGCGCTTGCTCACAGCCATGAGTGTCTGTGCTTCATCGGAGTACACCTCATCTCCCTCTTCGCCGCCGATCGGACGCATCTTGACGTTCTCCTCGGAGGTCTTGAGCAGTGCGGAGGTGATGCCGCCGGTCTTGGACTCCCATTCCAGGGTGATCGTGCGGCAGAGCGGTGCGGGGATCGGAAGGCTCTGGCTTGCCATGCCTGCCGCATAATTCTCATCGCTGACCGCAGCGGTCGGTGCGCCGACCTGAACAGTCTGTCCGCCGGATACGACGCTGACGATCTGGGCATTCTCCTCCTCCGCAATGACAACATCCCTGCTCACAGTGATGCCCCATGTCTGCAGAAGTGCATCCAGACGGGGAGTGGTGGACTGGGAGATGTCTGCGAAATAGATCAGGTCATGCTCATAATCGCCGCCATTATAGAGAAACTCAGAAATCTTCTCTACTGCGCCTTCGCTCAGATCCTGCACCGGAGCCGGGAGAACGAGCATGTCATATTCTGCCGGATCCAGATTATCCTTGTACAGGTCGATCTCTGCAATATCATAGCCGTTCTTCGTGAGCGTCTGTGCGAAGATCGCCACGGAATAGGCATTGCCGGGATTGTAGATCATCTCACCGTTGGCAAGTGTGATCAAGCCGACCTTTACAGGGTTTGCGTCTGTCACATACAGCAGCGCAGAGGTCAGATCCTGCTCGCCTGTGAAGGCAGTAATGCAGTCCTCCAGCGTATAGTAGCCGTAGTACATGTAGTAGTAGTACTTCTCATCGTCATAGGTAAACATCTTATCCACATTGACCACGCGCAGCTTGGAGGGATCCGCTGCATTGGCAACTACCACATCACCGTTGGTCAGTGTACCGCTGTAGTATTCCTGATACTGGCTGACCACATCGGGATTGGTGGTCGGATCAATATAGGTCAGACTGATCTTGTCGGAATACTGGGTATAGCGTTCCAGGATCTCATGCACCATCTTCAGGTAGGTGCCGCTGGTCTGGAATTTGCTCTCGTCCATGAGGACAGTGAACTTCACTTCCTGCTCAAGACCTTTGACATACTCGATCGTATCATCGGAGATCTCGAACATTGCGCTTTCGGTCAGGTCGAGCTTGACGGGGTATTTTTCCACAAGGGTGCTTACCAGCACGTTGACGACCACAACAATGGCAACAACAACACAGGTCACTGCGGTGGCAAGTCCGCCGTACTTGAACTTCTTGCGGGCTGCCGCGCTCAGCTTGCGGGATTTCTTCTCCTTTGCGGGCTTTTCTTCTTTTACAGGTGCAGCAGTATTCTCAGCGGATGCGGAGGTTTCTGCCGCGTTTTCGGAAGCAGCGGCTTCCTGATGCAGTTCTTTTTCTTTATCAGCCATTGTACTGCCTCCTTAGCTCCAGCGTCTCTTTTCAAACACTCTCACTGTGAAGAAATTGAACAGCACGGCTGTGCTCAGATAGAACAGTACGCTGGAGAGGTTGAAAATACCACAGGTAAATTCGTAATAACGGGAATAGAAGGACATGTCATAGAGGAAACTCTGCAGCCATGTCACATTGACGGAGGATGCGATCACGTCGATCATGTAGAGCATCATCAGGCAGACAAAGCCGCCGACAGCAGCAATGACCTGATTTTCCGTCAGGGAAGAAATGAACACGCCCACTGCGCTGAACGCTGCACCGAGCAGGAACAGAGCAAGGAAATTGGACACGAGCGTCAGCCATGCCACAGTGCCGAACAGGCTCAGGATGAAGCCGTACACGAACACGATGCTGATGCCGATGGTGAACAGGGTCAGTGCAGCAAAATACTTGCCCAGCACGATGGATGTCAGGGAAACGGGGGCTGTGAGCAGTCCCTGTTCGGTCTTCTGCTTCTTCTCCTCACTGAACAGACGCATGGTCAGGATCGGGATGAGGAAAATGATGATCAGAAAGAGGTTCGCGAACATGCCGGACATATTGGTGGTGCCGACTGCCAGCGTGTTGATGGAAAAGAAATATCCGGCAAATACAAAGAAAACTGCAAGGAATACATAGGCGATGCCGGAAGAAAAGAACGCGCCTATTTCACGTCTGTAGATCGCACCCATTATGCCTGTTCCTCCTTCTTGTCAGCAGTGTTTGTCAGAATGTTCTCGCCCATGGTGATCTTGAGGAAGATGTCCTCCAGCGTCATTTCCATGGTGCGCAGCAGGAGGATGTTCCAGCCGTTCTCGCGCACGACGCGGTTGATCTCACGGCGGATGTCCACACCCGGCTCTGCCTCGATCTCGTACTCATAGATGCCAGCCTCGCGCTCCATATCGGCACGGACATACTTGATGCCGTCCAGTGCGCGGATCGCCTGCAGCACCTCTGCCTTGTCGCCGTCAATACGGACGATGACGCGGTGGTCGGTGGTCACCTTGTTTGAAAGGTTCGTGGCGGTATCATCCGCAGCGACAACGCCCTTGTTGATGATGATCACGCGGTCGCAGACTGCCTGGATCTCGGACAGGATGTGGGAGGAAAGGATAACAGTATGGTTTTTGCCCAGACGCTTGATGAGCGTGCGGATGTCGATGATCTGCTTCGGGTCAAGACCTACGGTCGGCTCGTCCAGGATCAGCACGGGGGGATTATTGATGAGTGCCTGTGCCAGTCCCACACGCTGCTTGTAGCCCTTGGAAAGGTTCTTGATGAGACGGTTTTCCACGTCCTTGATCTTGCAGAGCGTGCAGACATCCTTGAGGTGGGAGCGTCTGGGGAGCTTGCATTTCTTCAGGTCGTAGACGAAATTCAGATATGCCTTGACAGTCATGTCCAGGTACAGCGGCGGGATCTCCGGCAGATAGCCGATCTGCGCCTTTGCCTTGATGGGATCCTCCAGTACATCCACGCCGTTGATGAGTGCCTGACCGGATGTGGAGGAGATGTAGCCTGTAAGCATGTTCATGGTTGTGGATTTACCCGCACCATTCGGTCCGAGAAATCCCAGAATTTCGCCGTCCTCCACCGTGAAGCTGATGTCGTTTACGGCTTTTTTGTCGCCGTAGTGCTTCGTCAGGTTTCTGACTTCGATCATGCGAAGTGACCTCCTTTGTGTTTTTTCAGTTGTTTGGTATGTACTCATGAGGGGCACTGCGAAACTGCTCCCCCTGCCCCCTCCCCAAGGGGAGGGGGAACAGAAGCAGGGGCTTCGCCCCTGCACCCCTGTTTCGCCTGCGGCGATTTTGGGGGACTTCGTCCCCCTAACCCCCTGAATCAGCACGGGTGACAGGAACACTTCAGCACATACCACTTTCAATCAGTATAGCAATACTGTGTGTCAGTTGTGTGACAATACTTTAAAAATCAGGACAGCTTTTCAATACCCTTGCGGATCCTTGCGAGGGTGTCTTCCTTGCCGAGGATTGCGCAGAGTTCTACGCCGCCGCCGGGTGTTACCTGCTTGCCGGCAACTGCGGTACGAACCGGCCAGAGCATCCAGCCGTTCTTGACTTCCTTTTCTGCGATCAGGTCAAAAATCGCCTTGTGGATGGAATCCACGTTCCATTCCTCCAGACCCTCCAGCACGGGGAGTACCAGATTCAGGGCTTCCAGTGCGGTTTCGGGTGTAGTCTTCATCTTCTTGTGGCGGTACATCTCAATGTCATATTCCGGCAGCGCGTCGATGAAATCCACCTGTTCTGCCACATCCGTGAACAGCTCCGTTCTGTTCTGAAGCACCTGTGCCAGCACATCAAAATCAATGTCGCGGCGTGTGAGGGCTTCTTCCAGATAGGGACGCACAGCGGCGGAGAACTGCTCCGGTGTCATATTGCGGATGTATGCCGCATTGATCGCCTTGAGCTTCATGGGATCGAAGATCGCGGGGGATTTGCTGATACCGTGAATATCGAACTCCTGCACCAGCTCCTCCAGGGAATAGATCTCCTGCTCACCCTTGGGTGCCCAGCCGAGAAGTGCGATGAAATTCACAACTGCCTCTGCTACGCAGCCCTTTGCCATGAGATCCTCAAAGGATGCGTCACCGTCACGCTTGGACAGCTTATGCTGCTGGTCGCGCATGACCGGAGAGCAGTGAATATAGGTCGGTACATCCCAGCCGAACGCCTCGTACAGGAGGTTGTACTTCGGTGCGGAGGACAGGTATTCATTGCCTCTTACCACATGGGTGATGCCCATGGTATGGTCATCGACAACGTTTGCGAAATTATAGGTCGGCATACCGTCGGTCTTGATGAGGATCTGGTCATCCAGCTCGGCATTGTCAACGGTAATATCGCCGTACACCTCATCGTGGAATGTGGTCGTTCCCTCGATGGGCATTTTCTGGCGGATGACATAGGGAACGCCGGCTGCCAGCTTTGCCTCTACTTCCTCTCTGGGAAGGTCGCGGCAGTGACGGTCATATGCCAGCACATCCTTGGAGCCTTCGTTCGCTTTGCGCATTTCCTCCAGACGCTCCTTGTCGCAGAAGCAATAGTAGGCATGACCGGTCTCCACCAGCTTTTCGGCATATTCCTTGAACATGCCCATGCGCTCGGACTGGACATAGGGACCTACGGGACCGCCGATGTCGGGACCCTCATCCCAGTTCAGACCTGCCTTGCGCAGTGTGGAATAGATGACATCCACTGCACCCTCGACATAGCGTCCCTGGTCGGTATCCTCGATACGGAGGATGAAATCACCGCCGTTCTGCTTGGCGATCAGGTAGGTGTACAGTGCAGTACGAAGATTGCCGATGTGCATATAGCCCGTCGGGCTGGGGGCAAATCGGGTTCTGACTCTTTTCTTATCCATAATTCTTACTCCTTGCCGGCACATGCCATGTCTTTGCATAGCTGTGCCTGTAATTCCTCCACGGAACCGAACCGCTGCTCGGGACGGATGAAGCGGTGAAAGCGGACTTCCAGTGTTCTGCCGTACAGATCGCCCTTGAAATCAAGGATATGCGTTTCTGCAAGCGGTCTGCCCTCATAATTGACCGTGGGCTTCATGCCGACATTGGTCACGGAGGGGTACCATTTGCCGTCCGCAAGGGTCGTGGTCGCATAGACACCGTAGCACGGCACGAGCTGCCCCTCGGCAAAGACCTGATTGATGGTCGGAAAACCAATGGTGCGTCCGAGCTGTGCGCCGCGGACGACCTCCTGCATCAGGGTATAGGGTGCGCCGAGCAGTGCATTTGCACGCGCGGTTTCACCTGCTTCCAGCAAGCCCCGTATCTGTGTGGAGGAGATGGTCACGCCACCCTCGCATACATCATCGAGGATCTCCGCTGCAAAGCCGTACTGTCTGCCGAATGCCAGCAGCTCCGCCGTGCCGCAGGAGGCGCGGTGTCCGAACCGGAAATCACGCCCGCAGCAGACGAGCGAAGCATGGAAATAGTCCAGCAGAATGCGCCGGACAAATTCCTCACCGTCCATGTCCCTGATCGCAGGAAAGGGCGGGCAGAGGATCCGCTCCATGCCGCATTCCTCTTTCAGGATGTGAAGCTTCTGTTCTGTGGGGTATATATAGGATACGGCTGCACCATGCTTGACCGTCACAGTTTCCTGCCGGAACGTGAAGGCGCACGGCACAAGTCCGTTCTGTTTCTGTTGCAGGGCAGCTTCCAGCACCCGTCTGTGTCCGAGATGGACACCGTCAAAAAGACCGAGTGCGACTGCCGATGGTTTTGGCTGTTGCTTCACAGCATCACCTCATACCTGTTCTTTCGGCGCGCAGAGATTGCGCTCCACGCGCAGACAGTTCTCGTTCCTGTCCGCAAGTGCCGTGCCGAGAAAGCCGTCCGGCTCGCCGTATACGGCATAACGCTGCGCGTCCGTGATCTGTCCTTTCAGCTGGGAAAGTCCCAGTTTTACACCGTTTCTGTAGTGCTGCGTCTGCTTTGCATTCAGGTGCAGCTCCGGCAGGGAGGCAAAGACCTCCGCAATGGGAGTGACCGCTTCTGCAAGTCTGCCCTCGTCCGCAAGCTGCTGGATCTGGGCAAAGGTGCAGCACTTCTCAATGGGCAGACCGTTGGACATGGTACGCCGCAGACCTGTCATGACCGCACCGCAGCCGAGTGCCTGTCCGAGATCGTGCAGGATGGTGCGCACATACACACCGGTGCCGCATTGGATCTCCAACGTTCCCTCTCCCCTTTCCGCATCGAATGCGGTCAGTGTGATCTGCTCCACATGTACCTGTCTTGCCTTGCGCTCGACAGTCTTTCCCTCACGGGCAAGCTCATAGAGCCGCTTGCCGTCCACGGAAACCGCAGAATACATGGGCGGGATCTGGGCAATATCGCCGATAAACTGCGGCAGTGCGGTGCGGAGCATTTCCTCCGTGATATGGGAGGCATCGTGTTCCTCCAGGATCGTGCCGGTGCTGTCCTGCGTATCGCTCACCTGTCCCAGACGGAAGTCCGCAATATAGACCTTCCGTTCATCGGGGAGGATGCCGCACGCCTTGGTGGCAAAGCCGACAAAGACGGGCAGTACGCCGGTCGCCATGGGATCGAGCGTACCGCTGTGTCCGAGGCGGCGCATTTTCAGAATGCCGCGCAGCTTGCCGATCACGTCAAAGGATGTGAAGCCCTGCGGCTTGTCAATGCAGATGATTCCGTTCACGCCTGTTCCATTCCTTTCCGGACAGCCCCAAGCAGGACTGTCTTGACTTCCTCCGGACTGCCCTTGAGCAGACAGCCCGCCGCCTTGATATGCCCGCCGCCGCCGAGCGTCTGGCAGATGGCAGACACATTCACATCACTTGCAGAGCGCATGGAAATTTTCCAGACCTGCGGCTCACGCTCGCGCAGGGTGACGCCGACCTCCACGCCCTCCGGCTGGAGGGGGAGATTTGCCATGCCGTCGGTATCCTCCGGATTCATGCCGGTGCGTTCGATCAGCTCCTGTGACACGCAGATCATGGCACATTTGCCGTCAAGATGGTATTCCATCGCCTGGATCATAGCACATTCCGCCTTCATGCGTTCGGGGGACTTGACATCGAACATAGCGCGGTTGATCAGCCCGTAGCGGATCTCCGGAAATTCCCGCATGATCTCTGCGGTGCAGATATGGGTCTCCGCTGTGGTATTGTCGAATCTGAAGCAGCCTGTATCTGTAGCAATGCCGGTGTACAGGCATTTTGCGATCTGTTCCGTGAACTGCGCGCCCATATGGCGGTACAGACCGTACAGCACCTCGCAGGCAGCTGCCGCATGGGGATGCAGCAGTGTACGCGCCGCATAGTGGACATTGGAGATATGGTGGTCAATGCAGAGATCGACCTTATCACGGTACTGTTCACAATAGCTGCCGAACAGCTTGGGGTCGGCAACGTCCACGGCGATCACGCACTGCGGCTCGAAATCCTCCTCCGGCTCGTCCGGCAGAAGAAAGCCGAAGCGCGGCGGGATCGGATCGGAGCAGAGCACCTTTGCGCGCTTGCCCATCTGCCGCAGGACTGCCTGCAAGGAATAACCTGAACCGATACAGTCGCCGTCGGGACTCTGGTGGATGAGGATATACACATCCTCACAGCCGTTCAGAAATGCGGCTGTCTGCGCAAAATCAAACTTCTGCATCCGGCTCCTCCGTCACGTTCTCCTCTGCGGCAAGGCTCTGGAGCTTTCTGGTAATCTCCGCACCTTTGGCAATGGAATTATCCGCAATGAACTGAATTTCGGGACTCTTGCGCATTTTCAGACGCGCGAACAGCTCCCTTCTGACAAAGCCTGCGGCAGAGCGCAGACCTTTGACGGACTGCTTTGCATCCTCCTCGCCGAGCAGGCTGGAGATATACACCTTGCAGTGGGAGCCGTCGCCAGCAAGATCCACGCGGACAACGGTCAGCATGGAGCTGATTCTGGGATCCTTGAGCTGTCTGATAATATCGGGCAGCTCTCTGTGGATGTCCTCGGACATCCGGTTGTTCTTATAGCTTGGCATCAGATACCTGCCTTTCTGTCCGTCATGGTATAATCCGTTCCCTCGGAGAAGAAGCCGTCATCTTCCAGACATGCACTGATCGCCTTCTTATTCTCATCAAGGCTGAGCAGCTCCTCCGCAGAAACCGGGCGGCTGACATCTGCCAGCTCATCCGTTTCCGGCTGTTCGATCGCGGGACACTGCCCGAGCAGGATCCGCTTGACGGACTCAAAGAAGAAAATATCCACAGGACCGAACTCCTCCCATGCCAGTGCTTCTTCGCAGTACTGGAGCATGTCCTGGGTACTCATTCTGTTGTATTCCATGTGATTTTCTTACCTCTCAATATATCGGGCGGCGAACCGCACGATGTCATTCACTTTAGGAAAGTTGTGCAAAGCTTCCCCCAGCCCCTCCCCGAGGGGAGGGGCTTTTGTAGGAGGCGGCTGCGCCGCCTCCACCGCCCCTTGGAACCCCGCTTTGGGGACTTCGTCCCCTTGCCCCGCCTAAGTTGATGACATTGACGGGGTGGGGAGATGTCACGATGTGACAGAGGGGACGGGGCTGTAAGCCTGAGGGACAGCGTCCCCCTGCAATTACTCCGGTCTGTACTCTTCCATGATATACGCTTCGAAAATATCGCCGACCTTGAGATCATTGAACTTTTCGAGGCTGATACCGCATTCGTAGCCGCTTGCGACTTCCTTGACGGAATCCTTGAAACGCTGGAGACCTGCAATGTGGTCGTCCGCGATGATGATGCCGTCACGCACAATTCTGATCTGGCACTGTCTGGTCAGCTTGCCGCTGAGGACATAGCTGCCGGCAACGGTGCCGACGCTGGAGATCTTGAAGACCTCGCGCACCTCTGCCTTACCGAGGATGACTTCGCGGAACTTGGGCGCGAGCATACCCTTCATTGCAGTGGAAATTTCTTCGATCGCATCATAGATGATACGGTACAGACGTACATCCACGCCGTCTCTTGCGGCACTCTCTGCTGCGCCGTTATCGGGGCGCACATTGAAGCCGACGATGATCGCATTGGAGGCATTCGCCAGCATTACGTCGCTCTCCTTGACCGCACCAACGGCACTGTGGATCACGCGAACGCGTACCTCCTCATTGGAGAGCTTCTCCAGGGATGCCTTGACAGCTTCCGCACTGCCCTGTACGTCTGCCTTGACGATGATCGGCAGTTCCTTGATCTCGCCCTCTGCCATCTGACTGAACAGGTTGTCGAGGGTCAGCTTCTGGGTGCTCTGGAACATTGCCTGCTTTGCTTCATGCTTTCTCTGCTCGACGAGTGCTCTTGCCAGACGCTCATCCTCAACTGCGTTGAAGATATCGCCTGCGCTCGGCACTTCGTCCATACCGGTGATCTCAACCGGAACGGAGGGACCTGCCTTCTTTACAACAGTACCCTTGTAGTTGGTCATCACGCGCACCTTGCCCACGGTGGAGCCGGCAATGATGATGTCGCCGGTGTGCAGTGTACCCTTCTGTACGAGCATGGTTGCGATCGGACCTCTGCCCTTGTCAAGTCTTGCCTCAATGACAGTACCCTGTGCCATACGGTCAGGGTTTGCCGTCAGCTCCTTAAATTCTGCTACGAGCAGAACATTTTCAAGCAGATTGTCGATGCCCTCGCCGGTCAGCGCGGAAACAGGCACACAGATCGTGTCGCCGCCCCATTCTTCGCACACCAGACCGTATTCTGTCAGCTCCTGGCGTACACGGTCGGGGTTAGCTGTTTCCTTATCCATCTTGTTGATGGCAACAATCACGGATACGCCGGCTGCCTTTGCATGGTTGATGGACTCAACGGTCTGCGGCATGATGCCGTCGTCCGCTGCAACAACGAGAATCGCAATATCAGTAATATTTGCACCTCTTGCACGCATGGAGGTGAATGCCTCATGTCCGGGGGTGTCGAGGAAGGTAATGGTCTTGCCCTCATAGTTCACCTGGTATGCGCCGATGTGCTGTGTGATGCCGCCCGCCTCGGATGCAGTAACCTTTGCATTGCGGATACGGTCGAGGATGGAGGTCTTGCCGTGGTCAACGTGACCCATAACCACAACAACGGGAGAACGGGGAAGCATATTGGTCTCGTCGTCGTGATCCTCTTCGATCAGACGCTCCTCAATGGTCATGATGACTTCCTTTTCTACCTTTGCGCCCAGCTCCTCTGCAACGAGGGATGCGGTATCAAAGTCGATCTCCTCATTGATGCTTGCCATCACGCCCAGACCCATCAGCTTGCCGATGACCTTGGAAACTGTTACCTTCAGTCTTGCTGCCAGGTCGCTGACGCTGATGCTGTCGGGGATGCGCACCTTGAGCTGCTGCTTTCTTGCGCGCTCCAGCTCCAGACGGCTCAGACGCTGTGCCTCGGTCTCCTTCTTGCCGGAACGCTGCTTGCCGCGCTGTGCGGACTTCTGGTTGATCTTCTGCTTCTTGGTGGAATAATTGTCCTTATGACGGTCAGCCGGTGCGATCTGCTCATAACGCTCGTTGTACTTGTCGAGATCCACATAGCTGCCTCTGGTATCGACCGTGCGGCGTTTTTCAGTGTTCTCCATACGGTCGCTGCGGTCAGTACTCATCACACCGCCCAGACGGGTCTTTTCACCATGTACCTGGGGCTGCTTCTTTTTCTTTTCTTCCTTACGGCGTTCCGGCTGCTTGGCAGGTTCCTGCTTTTCCGGTGCTGCGGGCTTTACAGGCTCAGCCGCCTTGGGGGCTTCCTTGTTCTCAGGCTTTACAGCCTTGTCATTCTTCTCATTCTTCATGTTCTTCACATTCTTTTCCGTGGTATCATTCTTCGTCTTCTTCACAGGCTTTTTCAGTTCCTTTTCTGCCGGTACGGGCTTCGGCTGATTTTTAGTTGCAAAATATTCGGAAAAATCCTCCACACGATGCTTCTGACTGAAGTATTCCAGTGCCAGATTCATCTCCTGCTCTGTGATAGAAGAACCGCTCTTCTTCTTACCGTCACCATGCTTTTCAAAAAACTCTGCCAGCTCCTGAACGGGCATCTGCAGATCCTTTGCTGCATCGGTCAGCTTGATTTTCTTTGCCATAGGCATAAACCTCCTATCTCAACACACCGCCGCACTGCTGCCGCGGGATCGGTCACTGCTGCTGTGCATCACTGCACAGCTTCTGCATACTATCGAAAAATCCCTTGTCAAGGATCGCGATCACTGCCGCCCTGCGCCCGATCACAAGCGCAAGCTGTTCCTGCGTCATGGGCATGGGGCAAACGGGAAGCTCCTTTTTCTGACAATGGAAACAGATTTCCTTATATGTTTTCGGGGATATATCCTGCGCGGTCACGATGCCGCACGCCTTGCCGCTGCTGATCGCTTCCAGCGCGGGATCAAAGCCCACTGCCATCCTTCCCGCCTTGCGGCAGATACTAATCAGCCCCGTCAGCTTCTGATAATGCATTCATCATCACCTCATATACTTCGGGCTGTACCCGGCAGGAAAAGCTCTTTTCCAGCCGCCGGCTCTTCTGCGCACTGCTGAGGCAGTCACGGCTGCGGCAAAGGTAGGCACCGCGTCCTGCCTTCTTGCCGGTGAAGTCCAGCGAGATCTCATCCTCCGGGGATTTCACCACGCGAATCAGTTCCTTTTTGGGTTTCATTTCTCCGCATCCGATACACATGCGCATCGGGATCTTCTTCGCCATACGGACACCTCCCGCTGACAATTATTCTGCTGCGTTCTCTTCAGCAGCAATTTCTTCTGCGGCTGTCTCCGCTTCTTCAGCGGGTGCTTCAGCCTCTGCTTCTGCCGGCTCCTGGGTCTTCGGTGCGGGAACGGACATTGCAGCGGCATCCTGATCGGACTTGATGTCGATCTTGAAGCCTGTCAGCTTCGCAGCGAGCTTTGCATTCTGACCGCGGTTGCCGATGGCAAGGGAGAGCTGATCGTTCGGCACGATCGCCATGCAGGTTCTCTCCTCCTCGTCGAGGATGGTCACGCTCAGTACCTTTGCCGGAGAAAGGGCATGGGCGATGAACTCTGCCGGATCCTCGCTGTAGGGGATGATGTCGATCTTTTCGCCGTTCAGCTCACGGACGATGGCAGAGATTCTGGAACGCTTCGGACCGATGCAGGAGCCGATGGCATCCACGTTCGGGTCATGGGAAACCACTGCGATCTTGGAACGGGAGCCTGCTTCACGGGAGATCGCCTTGACCTCTACAGTGCCGTCCTGGATCTCTGTGACCTCCAGCTCAAACAAACGCTTGACGAGATCTCTGTGTACACGGGATACCTTGATGATGGGCTTCTTGCTCTTATTGGCAATGCCGGTCACATAGACCTTGATGGACATGCCCTCCTGGAGCACCTCGCCGGGGATCTGCTCGGAACGCAGGAGATACAGCTCTGTCTTATCGTAGAGCAGTGTTGCGGAGCCTCTGCCCGGCTCTACCTGTGTGATGGTCGCAGTGAGGATGTCGTTCTCCTTATCTGCAAACTTCTCCAGCAGGCGGTCGCGGTTGATGTCGCGCAGGTCGCCCTTGATGGACTGCTTTGCGGACTGTGCGGACGCTCTGCCGAACTTGGAAATGTCCAGACGCTTCTCCAGGATCGCGCCGACATAGGTATTCGGATCGATGGTTCTTGCTATGTCGATATGGATCTGTGTGGCATTGATCGGTTCCTCGTCAACGACCTCCTGCAGCAGGTACACATTGAAGATCTTCCGTTCCGGAACGATGTCCACACGGATATTCTCCTTGCAGTCGGGATAGATACGCTGTGCAGCCTTCTGCATCGCGCTCTTGACCTTTTCGATCATGACATCGGCATCCACACTGTTCTCTGCGCCCAGATCCGCCAGTGCTTCAAAGAATTCGTTGTTCATTGTTTTACGCCTCCAATTTATTCAAATTCAAAATACAGCTTTACAAACGCCAGTGCGGAGAAGGGCAGCTCGGCACTTCCGTTTTCCGTTTCCAGCACGATCTGCTCCTTGTTCCAGCTGACAAGCTCGCCGATCATCTCGCGCACGCCCTCCATCGGACGGATGAGTCTTGCGCGCACCTTGCAGCCGATGCAGGCATCAAAATGGCTCTCGCGGATCAGATCTGCCTCCAGTCCGGCAGAGCTGATCTCCAGGATGTAGCTCTGTGCGATGGGATCCTTTTCATCGAGCATGTCGCTGATGGGACCGGTCACCTTTTCGCAGTCATTGATGCTGATGGTTTCTGTCTCGCTGTCAATGAATATGCGCAGGTACCAGTTCGCGCCTTCCTTCTCATAGCGGATGTCCCAGACAAGATAGCCCAGCTCCGTTACGATGGGAGCTGCCAGCTCATAGACGCGCTGCTCAGTGCTGCCGAATTTCTTCAGTTTCATTACATTGTTCCTTCCTTTCTTCGTAAGATAACACAGGCAAAACGAAAGACCGGATTGCTCCGGTCTTTTGACTTTACATGATGATACAAATATTATACCACACTTCAAACCGGAAATCAAGCCCTTTTTTCAAAAAACCCAGTTTTTTCAGAAAAAAACTTTCTTTCGTCATCATTTATTTGATTCTGCGGCACTCCATGTAGTATCTCTTATCCTCTGCATGACCCATGGAGAAGGTCTTGCGGGGAAGCACGCCGTCCTTCTGGACGCTCGGGAACAGCAGGCTCTTGTGCATGTCGGGCAGGAGGAAACCGATGCTGTCCGGCTTGGCGGTCAGGCGTTCGATCGTTTCCGTGCCGTGAATATAGTCGATCTTTCCGGCATTTTCCTTCAGCCATGCATCCAGTGCATTCTGGAGGCTGCCCACTGCCAGATTGGAGGTGGGCTTGTGGATATAGAGCGTCCGTCCGCTGCCGTTCTCCACAACGGTCACGGGCTGGTCGGATTCTGCTTCTGACAGACCCAATACCTCTGTCAGATCTGCCATGAGCTTTGCGGTATCGGTCTGCTCCACGATACGGTGGATGGCTTCAAACTGCAGTGCCTCGCTGTGCAGGTTCACGACCTCCACGAGGGCATATCTTGCCGGATGTGCGGAAAAGTCCTGATCCGGATTCTGCTGCTTCAGGGCTTCATAGCAAGCCTTTGCAGTTGCAAGGGAATGGTTGCCGTCGCCCATGGCAAACTGCAGCTCCCTGCCGTCGAGCAGTGCGGTGAGCGCGGTCTGGAACGCATTCTGTTCCGCTTCACCCATCAGGTAGCCGTCAATGCTGCCGCCGCCAGCCATCAGCTCCGTGCTGTAGAGCTTCTGCATGGCATCCTTTGCCGCGGTGCAGCTGCCGATGACTGCATCCTGCGGATCGTCGATCAGCACCATGATATGGGGCAGCTCCAGCGGTGCGCCCTCACGCACGCGCATTCTCGGAGGAATACGCTCCAGAACGGTCGCTTCCGTCGCGCGGACGGGGGATACGCTGCCCTTATTGTAGTCGTAGGCTTCGAGGTCGAGCTTGCCGATGACACCGGTGCGCAGTACGCCGTTGCCCTGTACGCGTTCCACATAGACCATTGCATTTTTATAAGTCTTCAGGATGCCGCGGTCGAGATAATCCGCCATATTCGCACGGATGGCAGAAATGCGTTCTTCCACATCCGGCTCCTCCAGATAGACCTCCGGCAGGATCAGGTGCAGCGTGGACGGCGCACCGTCCGCTGTTTCGGCTGCCTTCTCCCAGTAGGACGGCTCGCCTGTAAACTGGTCACAGGCAATGACGCTCCACTTTGCGGCATCTGTTTCCGTGAAGTCCGGCAGAAGAATATCAGCTGCTGTAAAAATTGTCTGCATGATGATGACACACCTTTCATAAAAACTGCATTCTGCCGCTGTGTTTCCCCCATGATACTAATAATAGACAAAATCGGTTTCAAAAGGCGATAGCCTTTGGCAGGTCGCGGGGGCACAGCCTAACAGGCTCCCGTCCCCTCTGCCTCACTTTGTTCAGCATCTCCCCACCCCGTGGGGAGTCACCCCCGCCCTAATCCCCCCTCCCGGAGGGAGCAAATTTAAAGTTATCTATTGGTGTTAAGGGAATTAGGGAGTGTTGACACTAAAATAATACGCAGATTTTCGAGCAAAAATTTTATGCAGGCAAGACGAACAGGTGCATGCAGGCTGTCGCCTGTCAAACCTTTTCAACGCAGGATGCATGAAATTTTGCCGAAAAGATGTGTTGTTAGGCTTAGTGTCAACACGACCCAGTTATGAAACGACAGAAAATATCAATTTATGTAATTCTGTAACCAGTATAGCACATTTTGATACAATTGTCAATTATGTTTTTCAATTTACGCGCTGTTTCGTCAAAATTGCAGAAAAACTCTTTGTTTTCGAAATGTAACCTTTTGTTTATTTACATCGGGGGCGAAAGTATGGTATACTTAGTATGGTTCATTATATTCAGGGGAATTACGGGGATGCGCCGCTTGGGCTTCATCCCGCTGATATAATTAGGTATAACTCAGAAAGGAATGAAACGATTTGCCAAACCAGAACGATCCGAAGCTCCAGACTCCGGCTGGACAGGAGGAACAGGAGACGCGCGAACGGGCGGACCGCATCCGTCAGACAATGGCAAATATGGACGGTGGAAGCTCCAGAACGCCGAAAAAGCAGACAAAAACACAGATGCTGGATGTTTCTGTTGCAGATAATCCGCCTGCAGAACAGGGTTCCGAGGCTACGAGAGCGCAGAAGCTTGCGCAGATCCGCGAGGCTCTTGCTATGGTGGAAAAGCCCGCTGCAGCCCCCCAGCCGGCACCTGCAAAGAAGGGCAGTCTGCCGCCGCTGAAAAAGAAAGGCTCCAAGAGCGCGGTTCGCCGGAACGCGGCAGCGGAAACTGTGGTAACACCGTATCCGCCGAAAAAAACGCCGCCTCCGGTACAGCAGAAAACAAAATCTGCCGCCAAGCCCGCACCTGCTCCCAAGAAGGAAACAGCTCCCAAGACCGAGACTGCTCCCAAAACGGAAGCAGCACCGAAGCAGGCTGCTGCGCCGCAGAAGAATACAGCCCCCGCACCGCAGAAGGCTGCGGCTCTTCCGCCGCTGAAAAAAGCGGGCACCAAGGGAAAAGCGGTCAGCAATGCCGCTGCGGAGACCATGGTCGTCCCCGCACCCAAGCCGCAGAAAAAGGCGGAAACACCCGCAAAGACAGAAAAGCCTGCCGCAAAGGCTCCGGAACAGAAAAAGCAGGAAAACCGCAAACCCGCCCCTGTTCCGGCAGCAAAGCCCGCAGCAGAAAAGAAGCCTGCACCGGAAAAGAAAGCAGAAGCTGCAATGCCTGCGGCAGAAAAGAAAACACCGTCCATCGGCAAGATCTCTGCGATCCTTGGCGGTTCCGCCGCTGCTGCACTGGTGATCGCCTATGTGGTGATGGTGGTCTTCTTCAATGATAAGTTCCTGCCGAACACCTTCATCAATGATGTGCCTGTCGGCAATATGACCATGCAGGAGGCAAGCGATGTACTGCTCTCCAAGGTCAAGACGGATGACCTTGTGCTGGTGACGGCACAGGGCGATCAGGTGAATTTCAAGGCGAATACATACGACGCAGAGTATTCCATCCCCGACGGCGCGATGGACATGGCTTTCTCGGAGAACAAGTTCCTCTGGATCAGGAAGCTCTTTTCCAATTCCGAATACACCATGGAATACGATTTCAGCTATTCCGAGGACGATCTGCGTGAGCTGGTGGTCTCCCACGACTGGGGCAATGAGGTTTCCCAGAATGCTTACATTCAGCGCGGTGCGGACGGCATGTATGAGATCGTGCCTGCCACCACGGGCAATCAGTTTGACAAGAACAAGCTGATGAATTTCGTGACGGAACAGCTCACAGTCGGCAAATTCATGGTGAACATGGAGGAATCCGGCTGCTATGACGCATTTGCTGCTGAGGTACAGGCGGAGGATCTGCAGGAAAAGCTGGAGATCTGCAACAAGTTTGCGCAGTGTACCATTACCTATGATTTCTACGACAGAACGGAAGTCCTTGAGGGTTCGACTATTGCAGAATGGGTGATCCTTGATGAAAACAGCGAGATCACCTTCAATCGCGGCGAACTGGAATCCTTTGTTGCCGCCATGGCGGACAAATACGATACCTACGGCCGTGACCGTACCTTCAAAGCCACACTTGACGGCTGGATCACCGTACCGTGGACATCCACGAGCAATTACGGCTGGCAGATCGACCAGGAGGAAACTGTGGAACAGCTCTATGGTCTGCTGGAAGCCTGCGAATCCGCGACTGTGGAACCGATCTATACCGGATGGGGATATGGCTATACCCGTGCGGAAAATGACATCGGCAGCACCTATATTGAGGTGGACATCTCCGCACAGCATGTCTGGTTCTACAAGAACGGTGTGGTACAGATGGAAACTGACTGCGTAACCGGTATTGATACCAATCCTGACCGAAGAACTCCCCGCGGTATTTTTGAGATCTGGTCCAGAGAGAAGGGACGCGTCCTCGGACAGATGGACGATGAGGGCTACGAAACCTTTGTCAATTACTGGATGCCCGTCAACTATACAGGTGTCGGTCTGCATGACGCGGTATGGCAGAGTTCGTTCGGCGGCTCACGCTACCTGACCGGCAACGGCTCCCACGGCTGTATCAACCTGCCGCTCTGGTTTGCGGAAGACCTCTATTATTCCACAGAAAACGGGATCCCGGTTGTGATCCATGAATAAGTATCCGATCCCCTGTCCTGCGGCAGGGGATTTTTGTCGGATACGACAATTTCCAGCAGGAAATTTTGTGCAGATTTCTTCGTAATTTTTATCATGCTAAAACGTACTAACTGTATAACAGCATACATCTGCTGCATCTATATTTTCTGAAAGAAGGGATCTTATGGAAATTCTGTATTTTTTGATTGTTTCACTCGTTATGCTGGTGATCATCTTCGTGATTCTGAAAACCACAGGCAGGCATGACAATGCCGGCAGTTCCGGATCCGACCAATCAAAAAGTGACTATACGCGCCTCTACGGCGCACCGCTGGGAACAGCGCAGGGAGCGGAACCTGAAAGCACACCCCCGGCGCAGGCTCCCGCTGTGCAGGGGGCTGTCCCCGCTGTACCAGCAGCTCCGCCGCCGAAGCCTGCCGCACCAAAAAAAACATTCTCCCCGATCCTGCTCCTGCAGATGGCAGGCATCATTTTCCTGTTTCTGGGCGGCATCATCTTCCTGACAAGCACATGGGATATGCTGGCAGATGCCATGCGTGCAGCAGCTCTGCTCTCCGTGAGTGCGCTTGCCTTCGGCATCCATGCGCTCGCTGAGCGTGTACTGAAGCTCCCGAAAACAGGACTTGCCTTCTACATTCTCGGCGCGGTGTTCCTGCCGCTTGCCCTGGGCGGCATCGGCACATTCTCCCTGCTGGGCGAATGGTTCTCCTTCTCCGGCGGCGGCAGATGCCTGTTAGGAGCATTGATGTGCGCCTCTGTATCCGCCGTCTGCTTCCTTGGACAAAGCAATTATAAAAACGCCGTTCTGGCAGGTTTTGGACTGACCGGTCTGGGCGGTGTCTGGCTGATGCTGTGTCTCTTTCTCGTGGACTTCTGCGAACACCGCCTTGATGTTCCCATGGTACCGGTGCTGGCTGTATATGCGGTTCTGCTTGCCGGTTTTGCAGGGGGCATGAGCTATCTTGCAGAACGCAGTCTGCGCAGGAACCCCCAAGGATCCACACCGCTTTCCAAGGCATGGATCCCCTACCTCTATGCACAGAATGCAGTCTGGCTGCTGATGATGCTCATTATCATCAGTGACGCGCCCGCTGTCGGCGGTCTTAGCGCACTGATCATGGCAGTCCTGTTCCTCAATGAACGCTTCATTGTCGGAAAGCTCCATCCCGGTGTATTCGGATCTGCCTGCAGTCTGATGTCTGCGCTCTATGCGGTCTGTGATCCGGATGTGTTCAGCTTCAGTCCTTGGTATGAATATTTCATTTTTATCACTGCCGGAACAGTACTCCTGCTTCTGACAGCAGCTGTCCTGCCGAAGCTCCGCACAGAAACACGCAGTACAATGCGGCTCTCCGCAATGATCCTTAGCATACCTGCCCTGTTTGATGCCATGATCTCCACGCTGCTTGAGCTTGAACATACAGGCAGCTGGCTGCTGTTCCTCTTTGTACCGCTGGCGATCGCCCTTGTTCGTTTTGCGGCTTCTCCTAAGCACCCGATGACGGCGGATACACCGTATTTCACGATCTCTGCCGTACTCCTCTACCTCATCAGCATCATGCAGGAACAGGATCCTGCTTACGATCCCCTGCTCCAGCTTCTGCTGGCGGCGGCACTGCTCCTGCTGCTGCAGTTCTTCCTGACGCGCCGTCTCTGGACGCTCTCGCTCCCCATCTGTACCTTCGGTGCAGTTGCACTGACCTATCTGCCGTACAGTCACATTTCGATCAACTGCCTGTGTGCGGTCGCTCTGCTCTGCGGCATGATCTATGCGCACCTTGAAAAGCGTCCCGTACTGGAACGCGGCTGCATCCTGACGGCTGTGCCGTTCCTGCTGATGGTATGCTGTGATATTTCCATGCTCCACCTGACCATGCCCCGCGCATGGGTCCTGACCTTTGCACTGCTGGCTCTGGTGTATCTCGTATCCGCCACGATTCTCAGAAATCAACCCAATTCGGTATATCTCAGCGGTCTGTGTATGGATCTTGCTGTATTTTCCGGTATTTTCGTATTGGTAAAAAGCATCACGGGCAATGCCGGCATCACCATCGGCTGGTTTGTGCCGCTTTCCCTCTCTCTTGCAGTCTTTGCTGTAGGAACACTGCGCCGCACTATCAACCTGACCGCACTGCCGATGCTGCTCTATCTGTTCTTTGCACTGCGCGAGCTGCTCACGGCACTGGAACACATCCCGCAGCTGAGCGACAGCTGGGTAACGGGGCTGCAGGTTACCGGCTATCTCCTGATACTTCTGCTCTTTGCGGGAATGGGACGGCTGCTCCTGCCGCATGGTTTCTGCCGCAGTGAAGGCAAATACACCCAGATAGATTGGGGACTGCTTACGGCGGCAATGCCGGTCTTCGCTGCTGCCTTCTCCATTGACTGGTATCCGTCCATTCTCTGCTGTCTGCTGCTGTCGGTGTATTCCCTGCTCTATATCGGACGTGTGAAAACACGCTTTGTACCGTCGCTTCTCGCATCGGCTTTCGGCTGTCTGACGATCTTCCTGCATAATGTCGAAGACCCGTTCGGCATTCTGGCAAGGTGCTATGAGGCGGATTTCAGAACACCGCAGATCCTGCTCTACCTCCTGCCGATGCATGTGTTCATTGCCTCCATGCTGTTCATCCTGCCGAAGCACTGCCGCAGCAGCGTACATATGGCGCGGTTCCTGATGTACTGCTTTACGATGTTCACCATCCTTGCGGCAAGCCTCAGCTTCAACCATGCGGTGGACGGCATTCTCCTGGCAGTCTTCAGCCTTGCCATCCTGATCGGCAGCTTCTTTGTGAAGCGTCTGCGCTGGTTCATTCTTGGTTTTTCCGTGCTGTTCCTGATGACAGTGAAGCTGACATGGGAATTCTGGAAGTCCCTGCACTGGGGCATCTACCTGTTCCTTGCAGGCGCGCTGCTGCTGGGCATTGCATTCTACTATGAATACGCTGTGCGCCGCGCAGACGAAAGAGCCAAAAAGGGTGAACCAAAGGAGAATTTCAGAATTTTCAAGGAATGGAGATTCTGATCGAAATGCCCCGTGCTGTGCGGGGCATTTTACATTTCAAAACTTTTTTGAAAAAATTTCTATTTTCATGTCCGATTTTCATTTCTCAAGCGAATGTATGTAATGAACCGGTTCAAAACCATAGGATAGGAGGAAGGGAATATGACGGATACCGAATGGTACTCGCTCATGCAGACAGCTCCCCGCGAGGGACGCAGGGCATTGATCGACCAATACGGCAATCTGGTGTATGCCATTGTGCTGAATAAGCTCAAGGACTGCGCCAGCCGCGAGGATATAGAGGACTGCGTGAGTGATGTGTTTGTGGCTGTGTTTGAAGCGGAGGGGGATTTTTCCGCATCCGCCGGCTCACTGAAGAGCTTTATCAGCACGATCGCCAAGCGCACTGCCATTGACGCATGGCGGCGGCTGACCTACCGGAACGGCTGCACGGATCACCTGGAGGATTCCGAAACGGAGCTTTCCTCCCATGAGGAGGATCCGGCACAGACACTGCTCCGGAAAACACAGAAGCAGCGGCTCTGGCAGATCGTAAAGGATCTGGGCGAACCGGATACCTCCATCATCATACGGCAGTATTTCTATGACCAGTCAGCAAAGGAGATCGCAAAGGCACTCTCCATGACTGCCGCTGCCGTGCAGAAGCGGAGCATCCGGGCAAGAGCCAGAATGAAGGAACTCCTCCAGCAGGAGGATGTATACAGCAGAAAGGGGGAGGTTCTGTGAGAAAGGATCATTTCGAGGAGTTGTTCCGGAATATGGAAGACGATACAGTAGAGGAGATTGCAGAGAACATCCCGGTGCTGGATGATGCTGCAAAGGATCGCATTACAACATTATGTGAAGAAAAGTTGAGGTTGAGAGAGATGAATACAAATAATGAAAGCATGGTTTATGCGGGCAATGTTCAGAATATCACCAGAACACAGTGGTTCCGCCCGGTTATGACAGCAGCGGCGTGTCTGGTACTCGCAGCCGGTGTCGGCGGCATGATGATGCTCGGCGGCGGAATGCCCACACAGAATCCCCAGCCCCCTGTCAACAGCGGCGTGGAGGATACGACCGCTGCCGTCGGTGCTGAGACAGAAACAGAAGCACCGACACAGGAAACAGTCGCTGTGATCGTCACAGAAACTGCCATTTCCGGTGTTACTGAAGTAAGCGGAACAACGAGCACAGCAACTACCGCTACAACAACGACTACTGCAGCAACGACTGCAGCCACAGCCGAAACCATCATCGAGAGTGTACCGATGTATGAACTGCCGGAGCTGTCCGTACTGAAAGCACTCTGCGACCGCAATGCAGACTGTCTCAGCTATTTCGTGACATCACCCTGTCCGACAATCGGTGAGGCACTGGATGGTCAGTTCATCTACGAGGCAGATTTCCCCGAATTTGCAAGCTATGCAGAGCTGGAACGCTATGTATATGACACTTACGCTGACAGCTTTGCCAATGAGCTGCTGCACAATTTCCCGAAGAACGGCCCGATGTATGTGGACTACAACGGCAAGCTCTGCATTGACACCTACTATGTACTGGAAAATCTGTATCTGGAGGGTGATTGGGCAAATGCGGATATTGCCAATCCTGCCATGATCAGCGAAAACCGCCTGACATTTGACATTGTGATAAACAACTACGATGACACCATCGGTTGTACTGCCATCGCTGTACTGGAAAACGGCAGCTGGCAGCTGGAGAAGATGTATGGCTATGGCAAGGCGGATCTGGAGTATCCGGAAAAGGAAGATGTACAGACCGTTGCTATGAAGAATGACCTTGCACTGCTGGTAAGAATGGAGATGCAGCTTTCTCCGGACTATCTGCTCAAGGAAAACCCGATCTCCGGTACATCCGTATATGAAGTGGACTTCGAAAATATGGTAAGTCCGGAATCCTATTTCTTTGATTATGAGACATTCTCTGAATATCTGTATGAAGTCTTTACTCCGGAAACCGCTGAATGGGTATTGTATGATTCCGTTTTTGAGAATGTGGATGGAAAGCTTTGCATTGACACAAGCAAGACCGCCAGCATTCAGGAAGCAGCGGTGCTTTGGGAAGAGTTCTTTATTGAAATCGACAGCATGTCAGATTCCGGCAACACCTGCACATTCCGTGCAGTTGCAACGGATCATCCCGATTATCAGCTGCCGGATACAACACTGGAAGACCGTACAGAATACTATACCGCACAGTATATCAATGGTCTCGGCTGGAGACTCTCCGAAAAGCCGGACTATCTTCTCAAATAACAAAGCTTTGGTAATTTCCCTGTATACAAAAATCCCCCTCTCCACAGGAGAGGGGGCGGCGGGTCGCCGCTGACATTCTCCGCCTTATGTCCTGCGGACAAGCGGCGGCGCAATAACCAAAAATCCCCTGCTCCAAACGGAACAGGGGATTCTGTGATTATACGTTCTGGTTTGTAACCATCTTCTTGATTGCTGCAAGGTCGAATGCGTTGACAACATCGTCGTCGATCACGTCTGCATAGTATGCCTGCATGTTGATCAGACCTTCCTGTCCGAGCAGGTACTTCTGAACCTTGATAATATCCAGAACGCTTACCTGCATGTCAAGGTTAGCATCGCCCATCGGGAACTGATCGCCGCTGGTATCGGATTCGCTTGTCGGCTGCTCTGCATTCAGCGGAATTGCATACAGACCATAAACCGTCATTTCACCGGAGGATGCGCTGATGAAGAAGTTGTCCATATCCTCCATGGTCTTGCCGATATTGGTCAGTGTACCCTGAATGTCATCATAGGTGAACTTCAGCATGAAATCCTCAGCCAGTGCACCTGCATATACCGGATGCCAGCCATCTTCCACGGTGGTATCCTGCATTACCAGGTAGGGATCGGTCGCGGAATCATATACCAGAACCAGCTCGTAGTTCTCGTTCATGTACTCGCCGATGGCATTGTCACAGATGTTGTCCCATGCCTCCAGAACTTCACCTTCCTCAGCCTTATAAACCTCGATCCAGTTGTCACCGATCGGGAGGTTGGACCAGTCAAACGTGGGCGGAACATATTCCTTGTATTCCGGCAGAGTGGGAGTGATACCGTATACGCCCATCATTGCTTCAATGACCGGCGCGGAGTTCGGATACCAGGTATTGGTCAGACGGTATACATAACCGTGTGCTTCGCCTGTGCCGTCTGCGGAAATGTTGTTGTCCCACAGAACGCAGGGAATGCCGGCATTCTTTGCATTACCCAGATAGGACTTTGCCCATGCAACTCTGGAATCCGTGTTCTCAAAGTCGGAGGCACTGAACTCACCGATGATGATCGGTGCGCCCTTTTCGTCGGATACGCTCTTGAGGTTGCTGAACAGATTGGTCAGGTGGTATTCATAATCCTCGCCCCAGCCGCTGGAACCCGGGAAGGTGTGGTTTGCCTTTTCGGATGTATCCATTGTGAAGAAGTACGGTGCATAGGCATGTACGGAAAGTGCCACATTACCGCTGTTTGCGGGGATCTCAATGCCGCGGATGGCGTTGACATCGGAGGATGCGCAGTAGCCGGGCAGCATCAGCAGACGCTCTGCATTTGCAGAAGAACCCTGATTTCTGATGGTGTTGACAAATACTGCATTCAGGCGGTTGATATAGCCGCGGGAATTGTCATCACCGGAGCCCCACTCTATGGAGCCGCCGAGACCTGTCTGACGGGGCTCGTTCATGCCCTCGAAGATCAGGTGCTGGTCATAATCAGCAAATACTTCTGCAACCTCTGTCCAGATGCCCTCCAGCTTTGCAGCGGCATCGGCATAGGTGATGTCGGTAAATTCGCCTACATTGACCCAATTCTCATGGTGTACGTTCAGGATGATGAACATATCCAGCTCATAGGCATAGTCAACAGTCATCTTGACATAGTCCATCCACTCATCATCCACGTCCCATCTCTGCTCTGCCTCATTATACTCAATGTGCGGATACCATGTGGTCGGGATGCGGACAGTGTTGAAGCCGCCAGCCTTGACAGTTTCAAACAGCTCCTTGGTCGGCTCCGGATTGCCCCAGCACATAGCGGACTTTGCCGGATCACTGATGGACGAAGAATGTGCGTCCAGCGTGTTGCCCAGATTCCAGCCGATGGTCATCTGGGATGTGATGTCGCGTGCGCCCAGTCCGGTCAGTCCAGCTGCATCTGCTTCCATCTGCGGAAGGCAGTTTGCAGCAGTCACAGTCAATGCAGCCGCTGCTGCAATCGCTGCGAATTTTGCGAATGCTGTGTGTTTCATACTCATTTCCCCCTCGAAATGTGTGGCAATACTGTGCTGTAGATTCTGCACTTTTCCGCGCTTTTTAGCACAATATTGCATTTCAAAATAAACGATCAGCGATATATGTCGCTATTTTAATTATACATATTTTATCGTTTTATGTCAATGGTTTTTGGAAAACATCCCAGATTACAAACAGTAAATATTTCATTTAATAAAACTAATTTTTAAGTTATTCACAGTATTTTAACACTCAAATTGAAGTAAACCATTTTTGAAGGAAACAGCACACCTCTGGCAAGGACGAAAAGCATTTCCACGATAATGCGAGCGTTTCAGTTGCCGCTGGAACCAGATCGGGGATCTGGATGGGGTAGGTACCGGCACGGTAGGCACTGCGGATACCATTTTTGGAATCCTCGAAGGCAATACATTCCTGCGGCGGCAGACCGAGCGCGGCAGCCGCCTTGCAAAAGATCTCCGGGTGGGGCTTGCTGTTTGTGACCATATCACCGGTGATGACAGCATCAAAATATTGCAGGAGTCCGGCACGGCTAAGGAGGTCGCGCACGGTCACTTCCCTTGTCGAGCTTGCAACGGCAAGGCGGATGCCCTGTGACCGCAGCATCTCCAGAAGCTCGGCGGCTCCCGCCTTCACAGGAACATGCACATCCAGTTCTTCATGCGCAAGCCGGCGTGCCAGCTCCAGAAAGGCGATATAATCGAAGGAATCCCCATAATGCCGCGCAAAATAGGCTTCAGTGCCTGCGCGGTTCAGTCCAAGGCAGGCGGGCTTGACCTTATCCACATCGGGAAAACCCATCTGCTTTGCGGCGGCATCCCATGCGCGGCATACGACGGCTTCCGTATCCAGCAGAAGACCGTCCTGATCGAAGAGCGCACCGCGGATCACTGTCGGATCACCGAACGGAAACAGGCGTGTTCCGGGGAAATTCCGGCGGTAAAGATCAAACAGCTGGTACTGGAAGGTATAGGGGATGACCTGCCGCTGTGCGATCATGGCTTCCCATTCCTGCTGATCGACCCAGCGGTATTCGGCAACCTCCTCCTCCTGGATGCGGATGGTAACATCATCGGAATCAAGCTGCACCATCCAGTAGTCGTCATATACACCGTCCGCGCGGAAGGAAAATACGGGGGAAGTATGCTGGAGATCAACGGTCAGCCCCAGCTCTTCGAGTGCCTCGCGCTCCGCAGCAGATGCGGAGGTATCCCCTGTCTGTGCCATGCCGCCAAGGGAAATATCCCACATATCGCACCAGCTTGCCTTTGTGGGAACACGCTTCTGGATGAGGAATTTTCCGGATCTGTTAAAAATAAGCATATGCACAACGAGGTAGTATTCATCAGGCGGCAGCGTTGTTCCCCGCAGAGCCGTCCTCCCGGTCAGCTGCCGGCGGCTGTCGTAAATATCAAGGTATTCCTGTTTCATAAGCATCCTCCTTTTGCTTTTGTTTCTTATATTATAGTGGTTTTTTAGGTAATTGTCAAGGCAGCAGAAATAGTTTTAAGCGGATGCAGGGGGCGGCAGCCCCAAAACCCGCCGCAGGCGGAAGGGGGGTGCGGGGCGAAGCCCTTGGTGGTGCCGGCAACTCCTCACGGGGTGGGCAGTATTATCAACTTAGGCGGGAGCAAGGGGACGAAGTCCCCAAAGTGGGGTTCCAAGGGGCGGCAGCCCCTTGGGTGGTGGGGGCGGGGCAGCCGCCTCCTATAAAAGCCCCCCCCCTCGCGGAGGGGTTGGGGTGGGGGCAAATTTAAGTTGTCTATTGGGGTTAAGGTGATTAGGGAGTGTTGACACTAAAATAATACGCAGATTTTCGAGCAGAAATTTCATGCAGACAAGGCGAAAAGGTGCAGGCAGGCTGTCGCCTGTCAAACCTTTTCAACGCAGGATGCGTGAAATTTTGCCGAAAAGATGC
>JAZQCT010000045.1:0-25030 GCA_045546475.1 Oscillospiraceae bacterium | reverse complement strand
GCAGTTGCAGGCGCAGCTCTGTTCCTGATGACTCTGATGTATGCACGTACCAAGAAGGATGAAGAATAACAGAGAGCATCTGCTCTGACTGACATCTGAACCTTAACAGAACCCCCGCCGGATGGCGGGGGTTTTGTGTGTTTGTTGAATATTGACAGAAATGAGGGAAGATGTTATAATAGAGATAGTGGATTTCCAAAGGGAGGGAAAGGAATGATCGAAGGAAACTGGGAGTCGCTGACAGAGAACCAAAAAGAGCTGATTCGTGAGATCGCGAGTGGGCTTGCAGAGCTTATTTCTGAAAAAGTTGCAAAACCGTTAAATATATTCTATAAGATAATCAAACTGAAGAAAACAGAAGAAAACAAGCTGATTTCTGCATTGTCGCAATTTGTTGAAAGCGAGAATATCAGTGAAACTGTGTTGAAAAATGCCAAAGATGTGGTCGGGAGTCTAAATGTCGATACTCTTTTGCAGTATAGATGCAATCACGATGGTTTGAAGAAGAAATTATTCAATTCATACTGTTCAGGATTGCAGGAAAAAAATGAAAAGGAAGCACTGTACAGCCTGATCTGCTATATTGTTGAGGCTTGTTATCGGAATATACAGGATCATGTTCCATCCCAGAAAATGGTGGAACAAGTGCTGAAAAACACTGATAATTTACAGCAGACAGCAAAAGAAATCAAAGAAGATACGCAGGAAATCAAAGAAGGGATAGAAGAACTTCGCAGAAAAAAGCCGCCATCCGGTAATGTCCCTGTGTCCCATAACTCCATCTATGAAAAGAAATTTACTGCACCATTCTTCCTTGAAAAGGAAATGCCGGAGAAAAAATTTTGTTCATTGAACAACGTCTTTGTCGAGCCGGTGCTGACGGAGGATAAAGATTCGGGACTGGAAGAAAAGCTCCAGAATTGGGTTTCTGATTATGATGAGAGCAGCGGCGAGTGGAATGATGCCATGTATTCCGTGTTCCTCCTCTACGGCAAGGCGGGCGTGGGTAAGAGCAGTTATACGGCGAAGCTCATTGAAAAACAGCTTTTCGGAAAAAACTGGCTTGCGCTGGAGCTGCGAAGCTGTGCGGACAGGCTGAAATCGGCTGATGCTTGGGAATCCGTCAAAGCCATTTTTTTTACGGATGATGATAAAGCTTACAAGGATAGCATTCTGATTCTGGACGGTCTGGACGAGGTTTGTGTGCTGTATCCGGACTTTGACGGCAGGGTTTTCATTGAAAATCTGCAGGCGGAAACGGCATTGAAAACAAACAACATCAAGATCCTGATCACCTCCCGTGAGGGGTATTTCGGGAATATTACGCAGAAAAACAACCTCCTCACGGATACGATTCAATGGACGGAGGAACAGGTCGGCGAGTGGTGTAAGGCATACTGTATGGTACATAAATCCCGCATTGCATGGGCGGAGAAGTTCATGGCGGACTATCACAAATTGCCAGGAGGTGACGACCGCCGTGATATTTTCTGCATTCCGATCATTCTCTATCTCTGCTGTGTGCGTGAAATTGACATCGGTAATGAAAGCACCGTGGTGGGCATCTATGAAAAGGCGTTCCGCGCGGTTGGGGAACGCAAGCATAATCCGACAAATGACACAGAAATGCAGGAGGATGACGAGCGTACCTTTGCGGTCAACTGGCAGTACACCAAGGAGCTTGCGTACCGGATCTTTCTGAACGGTAAAAGTCCTACTGTACTGGAAAACGACGGCATACAGGATGCCAAGGCTCACACCAAGGAACGATTTGAAAACTGTGAACCGGCACTTGACCGCTATTTCGCACTCTTTCCCTTTGCATCGAAGAAGAAGGAGGAGGGCAAGCCGGAGGGCATGGAGTTTGCCCACAAGACCGTGACCGACTATTTCATAGCAGTCAAGCTCTATGAGGACTATTTTGCAGCAATATTTGATGAACCAGACAAAGACCACACCCAAACCCTGTGGCAGGGGCTTTGGAGGGCGTTCCGGTATAAAGAAATGCCCGATGATATTATGGGATACCTTGTACAGGTAATCGAAAACCGGCAGGGAAAGGACTATGACGCATACCGCATGAAGTTTTTCGATTGCTACTATGAGGGTGTGAAGAAACAGACCGTCTGGCAGATACTGAATGAACCGGAATACGCTTGTGAGATGGAATATGACCAACTGCCGCAGCAGGTCGGATTGGTATTCCGGAATCTGACGTATTTGCTGTGGTGTCTGAATTATGCGAAATTTGAAAAAGAGCCAGAACAGGCGTATACTGACGTTGTTTCCACTTTCTTCCGGTGTGGTGTGATTATGGATGTTCGGTGTATTTTCTGGAGAGGACTGCGTGGTGCAGATTTGCATGGTGCAGATTTGAGTGAAGCTCATTTGTGGGGTGCAGATTTGCGTGGTGCTGATTTGAGAAATGCTAATTTGCGTAGTGCTAATTTGCATAGTGCTAATTTGTGTAGTGCTGATTTGTATCGTGCTGATTTGAGAAATGTTTATTTGGGTGTTGCAGATTTGAGTGTTGCTAATTTGCGTGGTGCAGATTTGCGTGGTGCTAATTTGTGTGGTGCTGATTTGTGGGATGTTACCTGGTCAGAAAATCAAGCATTAACAAACATTAGACTTTGTGACACCGACCTTCCACTACTGGACGAAGCAATAAAAAATTATAAAATACGATTGATGAATCCGGTTGTATATAGAGGAGAAACAGAGGAAATCCTCGAATACAACCCCGAAACCAACCGCGCCGAAGAACCCCTATTTCCTTGACAATCTGTCCCCCGCCCTCCGGCGGGGGTGCTTTTTGTGCTGGGCGGAATCTGGCACTTGCAAAAAAGCCCCGGCTGGTGTATAATAAAGAAGGAGTTTTACAGACTTTTTACACAACTATAGTCCGTATTTCATACTAATGTGAGAAAATAGAAAAAAACAAATGGAGGTCGCTATGATCTATTTGGTAGAGGATGACAACAGTATCCGCGAGCTTGTGGTGTACACGCTCGGCAGTGCCGGGATGCAGGCGGAGGGCTTTGAAAAACCGTCGATGTTCTGGGCAGCAATGGAGCATACCCGCCCGAAGCTCATTCTGCTGGACATTATGCTGCCGGAGGAGGACGGGCTTTCCATTCTGCGGACGCTGCGCAAGAACCGCAGTACACAGAATATCCCCGTCATGATGCTCACGGCAAAGGGAAGCGAATTTGATAAGGTGATCGGGCTGGATTCCGGCGCGGATGATTATCTGCCCAAGCCCTTCGGCATGATGGAGCTGCTCGCGCGCGTCAAGGCTCTGCTGCGCCGTGCCAAGAATGAGGAACAGCACGCGGAGGACTACAAGGTCGGCTGTCTGTATGTCTGCCCGGACAAGCATATTGTCCGTGTGAACAATGCGGATGTGACCCTGACCTTCAAGGAATTTGAGATGCTCTGTCTGCTTCTGCGCCATCGTGACATCGTACTCACGCGCGACCAGTTCCTGAATCAGGTCTGGGGCTATAATTTCGACGGCGAGAACCGCACGGTGGATGTCCATATCCGGACGCTCCGCCAGAAACTGGGCGAGGCGGGGGCATATATCAAGACCATCCGCGGCATCGGCTACAAGATCGGAGAACAGCATGAAGCATAAACTGCTGTGGCAGATCTTTACCGCCTGCATGATTGTCTTTGTGCTGACCTTCGGCGTGATGATGGCGGTGATGACGAATTTTTATGAGCAGAAGAACCGCACCGAGCTGGAGGACCGCACGAACTATATTGCCTCCATCGTCAATGCGGAGGGCTGGGGCTTTCTGGAGCAGATGACGCATACGGAGCAGACGCGCATTACCATTGTGGCAGAGGATGGCACGGTGCTGTATGACAGCCAGCTGAATGCGGCGGAGCTTCCGAATCATGCGGCGCGTGAGGAGATCCGGGAGGCACTGGAGAACGGGACGGGGGAAAGCTTCCGCTACTCGGAGACGCTTGCCAAGCGCACGGTGAACCATGCGGTAAGGCTTGAAAGCGGCGAGATCCTGCGGCTTTCCATGCTGCAGCATACGGTGCTGGAGCTTCTGGTCAGTATGCTCAACCCCATGATGGCAGTGGTGCTGCTGGCGGTGCTGCTGGCGATCGTGCTGGCATCGCGGTTTACCAAAGCACTGCTTGCGCCGATCGAGCGGATGGATGTGGAGCATCCGGATGACCGGGATGTATATGACGAAATGCAGCCGTTTATTCACCGCATTGCGGCGCAGAATAAGCAGATCTACAAGCAGATGGAGGAGCTGCGGGAGGAACACCGGAAGCAGGACGACATGCGCCGGGAGTTCACGGCGAATGTATCCCATGAGCTGAGAACGCCGCTGACCTCGATTTCGGGCTTTGCGGAGATCATCCGTGACGGCTTTGTGCAGGAGAAGGATATTCCCCATTTTGCGGACAATATTTACAAGGAGGCACAGCGGCTGATCATACTGGTCAATGACATTCTGAAGCTTTCCCGTCTGGAGGAGGGCGGCAATGTGCATGATGACAAGGTGACAGTGGATATGTACGGGCTTTGCGAGGAGGTTGCCGACAGACTGCAGATGAACGCGCAGAAGCGCGGGGTCACGCTGACCTGTTCCGGCGAGCCGGCGCAGGTGCTGGGTGTGCGCAATATGCTGGAGGAGATCATCTACAATGTGTGCGACAATGCGATCAAGTACAATCGCGAGGGCGGAGTTGTCAACATTGTGACAAAGCTTGTGGAAAATGAGGTCTGCGTCAGCATCCGTGACACGGGAATCGGCATTCCGGCGGAGGACAGGGAGCGTATTTTCGAGCGTTTCTACCGCGTCAACAAGAGCCACTCCAAGGAGGTCGGCGGCACGGGTCTCGGACTGTCCATTGTCAAACACGGCATGGCATACCACAACGCCCGGATCACGCTGGAGAGCGAGGAAAATACAGGGACGGAGGTTTGTTTGTATTTTCCGGGGATGGAGTGATGGGTTTGGATGTTAGCCGCTTTGGGCGGCGGCTCCTCACGAGGCAATGTCAACAACTTTAGAGAATCGGTTTCAAAAGGCGATAGCCTTTGGCGGGTCGCGGGGGCGCAGCCCCCGCTCTAATCCCCCCTCCCTCTGGGAGGGGCGGGGGGCTGCTCCCCACGGGGTGGGGATACGGCACGAAGTGTCAGAGGGGACGGCACCGGTGAGGTGGGGTAATTTAGGTAAGCTCCGATAAAGAAAAATTGATTTGCGTGATTTGTCAAATACTACACTTGACATTTCTCCGGAAATTGTATATAATAGAAGTACAGAATAGTGCAAAGGCGTAGCAGTCAGAGTAGCATGTGCAGGAGCTTTTCAGAGAGTGCCGGGTTGGTGGAACGGCATGGGCGGTATGTGTGAAGTGCGGCTGTCAGCTTCGGCGGGGAACGGATCTCCCAGTATCCGCCGGCGTGTTGTCCGCGTTAAGGACTTCGTAGGTTTCAGAGTGGAACAGCGTTTTTACGTCTCTCTTGCGTTTTTTCGCAAGGGAGATTTTTTATACTATTATTTTGGTAATTAAATTTCTGGGGTTAGCACTTCAAGACTGCTCCGCCCCCGCGACCCGCAAAAGGCTATCGCCTTTTGAATCCATTATCGGTCTTTAATTGCCGAAGTAATAAGACCACCGTAAAGGAGAGATGGCAATGTTCCGGCAGCTCAGAGAAGATATTGCGCTCGTTAAGGAGCGCGACCCGGCAGCAAGAAACAGCTTTGAGATCCTGCTGACGTATTCGGGGCTTCATGCGATCCATCATTATCGGGTGGCGCACTGGTTCTACAAGCACAGGATGTTCGTGATGGCGCGGATCATCTCGCAGACCTCGCGTTTTTTCACGGGCATTGAGATCCATCCCGGCGCGACCATCGGCAAAGGCTTCTTCATTGACCACGGCATGGGCGTGGTGATCGGTGAAACGGCGGTGATCGGGGATAACTGCCTGATCTATCAGGGTGTGACCCTCGGCGGTACCGGCAAGGACAGGGGCAAGCGTCATCCCACACTCGGCAATAATGTGATGGTCGGTTCCGGTGCGAAGGTACTCGGACCGTTCACGGTTGGCAATAATGTCAAGATCGCGGCGAATGCCGTGGTACTTGAAGCAATCCCGGATAACTGTACAGCGGTCGGCGTTCCGGCGCGGATCATCAAGCGCGACGGTGTTCGCGTAGAAGAACCGGTGGTCAAGAATCTCGACCAGGTGCATATTCCAGACCCTGTTTCTATGGAGATTTGTGCTTTGCGTGCCCGTTTAGAAAAGATTGAAAAATTGCTGGAAGAAAAATAGTTCTTTCTTGGGGAAGTTCTGCGAAACTGCCCCACCCCCCTGCCCCCCTCCCGATGGGAGGGGGGAGATCGGCAGGGGCTTCGCCCCTGCAACCCCTTTTCCGGCGGCAAGCCGCCGGTTTTTGGGGCTTCGCCCCCTATCCCCCCCTTTTTTAGTTTTACGAAAAATCAATATATATGGAGGTTTTTGAAAATGCAGATCTTTAATACGATGACAAACAAGAAGGAAGAATTTAAGACAATGGAGCCGAACAAGGTGCGCATGTATGTGTGCGGTCCTACGGTGTATAACTTCATCCATGTGGGCAATTCCCGCCCGATCTGTGTGTTTGACGTATTCCGCAGATTTTTACAGTACCGCGGCTATGAGGTGACGTTCGTGCAGAATTACACCGATGTCAATGACAAGATCATCAAGCAGGGCGAGAAGGAGGGCATTTCTCCCGAAGCCTGCGCGGAA
Source organism: Oscillospiraceae bacterium (assembly GCA_045546475.1). GTDB lineage: Bacteria > Bacillota > Clostridia > Oscillospirales > Ruminococcaceae > UBA3855. The sequence continues at coordinate 18,255 of JAZQCT010000045.1, read as the reverse complement.
AAGTACATTGCAGAGTATCAGACGGACGCTAAGGGTTTGAATGTCCTGCCGGCGACCATCCATCCCAAGGTTTCCCTGTACATGGATAAGATCATCGGCTTTATCCAGAAGCTTGTGGATAATGGCTATGCGTATGAGGCGCAGGGCGATGTGTACTACAGAACCAGAAAGTTTGAGGGCTACGGCAAGCTCTCCGGTCAGTCCATTGACGATCTGAATGCCGGTGCGCGTGTGGAGATCAACGACATCAAGGAGGATCCGCTGGATTTCGCGCTCTGGAAGTCCTGCGGTACGGACGAACAGCACTGGGATTCTCCGTGGGGTCCGGGCAGACCGGGCTGGCATATCGAATGCTCCGCCATGGCAAAGGACTGCCTCGGTGATACCATCGACCTGCACTGCGGCGGTTATGACCTGATCTTCCCGCATCATGAAAATGAGATCGCACAGTCCGAGGCGGCAAACGGCGCGGTATTCTCCAACTACTGGATGCACAATGGTCATATCACTGTGGACAACAAGAAAATGTCCAAGTCCGCTGGTAATTTCTTCCTGACCCGTGACGTGGCAGCGAAGTATGGCTATGAGGTCATCCGTTATCTGATGATCCAGGCGCAGTACCGTGCGCCGATGAACTACAGCGTGGAGCTGCTCGATGCGTGCAAGGCATCCCTCGACAGACTCTACGAGTGCCGCGATACAGTGAAGCGTGCGGCTGAAAATGCGAAAAACGGCGAGATTTCCGCAGAAGCAAAGGCAGCCTTTGACAAGCACAGAGATGCATTCATTGCGGCTCTGGAGGATGACCTGAACACTGCGGACGCGATCACAGCCGTATTTGAGCTGGTGCGTGAGCTGAATATCATGGCGGCGGATGCAAATACCTCCAAGGAGCAGCTGCTGGAAGGCTCCAAGGTATTTGAGGAGCTGATCGATGTGCTGGGTCTGCTGTACGAGCGCAAGGAAGAAGCCATTCCGCAGGCGGTGCTGGATCTGGTAGAGCAGAGAGCTGCTGCAAGAAAGGCAAAGGATTTTGCCGAAGCTGACCGCATCCGTGATGAGATCGCGGCTCTGGGTTACTCTGTAAGAGAAACACGTCAGGGTGTGGAGATCAAGAAGGTATAAAGGAGCTGTCCATGGAAATCAGGAAAAAACGAAATCTGTCCAAGCTTGGCATTTTTCTGCTGCTTGCATCCGTTATCAGCTTTATTGTGTTCTATGTGATGGTGATGATCTCAAACAAGGGCTACACCTATGTGGATGTAAACACGCTGGAGCTGGTGCAGGAGCAGGAGATCGAGGAGGGCGCGCCCATTGCCATTGTGGACACTACCTATGGGGAGTTCCGCGCGGTGCTGTATCCACAGTATGCACCGGAGACTGTGGAAAACTTCATTTCGCTGGCAGAGTCCGGGTATTATGATGATACCTATGTATTTGAGCAGAAGCAGGATATTTATGCGGCGGCAGGTGCGCCGTATGCGGACGGTTCTCTGGAGGACGGCGCGGAAACCAATGAAAGGATCCCGGTCGAGCCGCATCAGAATCTCTGGCCGTTCAAGGGTGCGCTGTGTGCGATGAATACCACGGTGGAGGGCGGTTTCTTTGACCGTCTGTTCCAGAACACGCAGACCTACAGCGGCAGCCGTTTCATGGTGCTTGGCTCGGTGGATTTCACGGATGAGGAATTTGTGACGCAGTTCCGGGAGGCTTCGGGCAGTGAGGAGCTGGCGGATGCCTTTATCGCACGTGGCGGTGTGCCGAATTTTGCACAGCAGATGACGATCTTCGGGCAGACCTATGAAGGACTGGAGGTTGTGGAAAAGATCTGTGCCGCCCAGGTGCAGGAGGCTGCCAATGCCGCAGGCTACACCCCGCCGGTGGAGGAATGCAGGATCCTTTCCATTACAATCTCGGAGTATGGAACGGAAGAATAAACAATAACTGCCAAATGCCCGCTGCCCAGCGGGCATTGTCAGCATCACTTTCCCCGAAATATCCCCCTTTTTTCGTGCCGTGAAAGAACATTTGTTTTTCGATTAGTCGAAATTCACAATGTTTTCATATTTAAATGGGACAACATCATCAAAAATTCTAAATAAACCCGAAAAATTGGGGTTTTGACTTTACAAAATCCGGAATATGTTGTATAATAAATAAGATAGTGTTATCCTGATTACGGACGGATTGTGTCCATTTGCAGATAGAACTGCAATACTATGCGAAAAGAGGATTCGTATGAAACATCAGTTTTTTGCAGCACTGGTCAGTGCAGTGATGCTGACAGCATTTACTGGTTGTCAGAAGGAAATTGAAATCGAAGAAAAGCCCATACTCAACTATACCGCACCGGCGGAGGGCGAGGAGATCGTGATCATCAAGGTCAAGGACTACGGCGAGATCAAGATCAAGCTGTTCCCGGAGCTTCTGCCGGAGGCATGTGAGAATTTTACAACACTTGCGAAGGACGGCTATTATGACGAGCTGATCTTCCATCGTGTGATCGAGGGCTTCATGATCCAGGGCGGCGACCCCAAGGGCGACGGCACCGGCGGTGCGAGCTGCTGGGGCGGCAAGTTTGACGGCGGTGTTTCAGAACAGCTGATCCATGTGCCGGGTGCGCTGGCATATGCCAACAGCGGTGCCACCTCCACGAACGGCAGTCAGTTCTACATCGTGACAGGTGCGCCCATGACGCAGGAGGATCTGGATTATTATGAATCCGAGGATTTTGCGGCGGCAATGCGGCTCACATATGACATCCACTACACCAAGGAAGCCGAGGAGCTTTACAAGGAGCATGGCGGTGCGCCCCATCTGGACGGCGGCTATACGGTATTCGGTCAGGTGATCGAGGGGCTGGATATTGTGTATGCGATCTCCCAGACGGAGGTTCTTGCAGCAAACAGCAAGCCGAAGCAGGCGGTATATATGGAGAGCGTCACTGTGGAACAGTATGACGGCAGTGAGCTTCACTGGTACAAGAGCGATTACGGCATTGAATAAAAATGCAGCAGAAAGAGAAGGCTGTATGATGAAGCCCGTTGTGTGTGCGGGCTGCCATAATTAAGGAGAGAAGAACGTGGATAAATTTGTAATACAGGGCGGAAATCGTCTTGAGGGCGAAATTCAGGTCAGCGGTGCAAAGAATGCGGCAGTCGGACTGATTCCGGCGGTGCTGCTCTGCGATGAACCTTGTGTGATCGAGAATGTACCGGACATCAGTGATGTTTCCATCTGTCTGCGTATCCTGTATGAGCTGGGCGCAGAGATTGAAATGCTGAAGCGTGATACCTATCGTATCGACTGCCGGCATGTTACCAGCTTTAATGTTCCCTATGAAATCGCACGTCAGATGCGTGCTTCCTATTATTTTCTGGGTGCGCTGCTCGGCAGGGCGGGCAGAGCCAGAGTTTCCATGCCGGGCGGATGTGATCTCGGTGATCGCCCCATTGACCAGCATATCAAGGCGTTCAATGCGCTGGGTGCGGTCTATAACAACGATCACGGCATGATCGATCTCCGGGCGGACAAGCTGACCGGAACACAGATCGTGTTTGATGTGGTAACGGTCGGCGGTACGATGAATGCCATTCTTGCCGCTGTCAAGGCGGAGGGTCTGACCATTATCGAAAACGCTGCAAAGGAACCCCATATCGTTGATCTTGCCAACTTCCTCAATTCCATGGGTGCGAATATCATGGGTGCCGGAACGGATACCATCAAGATCCGCGGTGTATCGTGGCTGCGCAGTACCAATTACAGCGTGGTTCCGGATCAGATCGAAGCGGGAACCTTTATGGTTGCGGCGGCAGCGACCGGCGGTGATGTGCTGGTCAAGGGTGTGATCCCGAAGCACTTAGAGCCGATTACACGCAAAATGCGCAAGATCGGTGTGAATATCGAGGAATTTGATGATTCCGTGCGTGTCTGGGTCGATGGCCCGCTGGTTCATACCAATGTGACGACTGGCGTACATCCGGGTTTCCCGACTGACATGCAGCCCCAGATCGCCACACTGCTGACCTTTGCCGAGGGGACAAGCACTGTCAAGGAGAGCATCTGGGAGAATCGCTTCCGTTATGTGGATGAGCTGCGCCGTATGGGTGCGGATATTGCAGTCAACAACAAGGTTGCCATCATCACCGGCACGGGCAGGCTCATGGGTGCGCCCGTGAAGGCTTGCGACCTGAGAGCCGGTGCGGCACTCATCATTGCAGGTCTGGCGGCAAGCGGTGTGACGGAGATTGAGGACATTCATCACATTGAACGCGGCTATGGCAATATTGAGGAAAAGCTCCGCGGTATCGGCGGGGACATCCGCAAGATCTCCACACCGCCGGCGGCAATGAAGAAGGCGTTATAACCATACTATTATAATAGTATACCATACAAGCCTGCCTGCGGATGCGGGCGGGCTTTTTCGTTTGATGGGGCGAAGCCCCATGCCCCCTCCCAGATGGAGGGGGGAGACTGAGCTGGTGCTCCGCACCGGCACCGGCACCGGCAAGGGCTTTGCCCTTTGAACCCGTTCATTGATTGCGCCCTATGTCCCAAAGCGGGGTTCCAAGGGGCGGCAGTCCTTTAGGCGGGGTGCGGGGTGGGGAATCCAACTCCATATCAAAAAATCTGAAGTAAGTGGTGTATCATGGCTAAATTTTACCCGTTGTTCAGTTCCAGCTCTGCGAATGCTTCCTATATCGGCGGCAGAAATGCCGGGATCCTGGTGGATGCCGGGGCGAGCTGCAAGAAAATGCTGGAAGCCCTCGACCGGAACGGGCTGCAGAAGCAGTGTGTACAGGGCATTTTTATTACACATACGCACAGCGATCATATCAAGGGGCTGCGGGTGCTGCTGGGAAAGCTGAAGGTGCCGGTCTATGCGACGGCGCGGAGTCTGGAGAAGCTCGTTCAGGATGGGCAGATCCCTGCCGGCATTGATACGATTTCCATTGATACCGGGGCGGTATCCTGCGGGGACTGCGAAATTACGGCATTTCCCACGATGCATGACGCGCCGGGAAGCTGCGGCTACCGGATCCGCACGGCGGATGACAAGCTCTGTGCGGTCTGCACGGATCTGGGCGTGGTGACGCGGGAGGTATTTGACGCGCTCTGCGGCTGTGATATGGTGCTGCTGGAGTCGAATTATGATCCGGCGATGCTCCGGCACGGTCCGTATCCGCCGGAACTAAAACGGAGAATTATGTCGGAATACGGGCATTTATCGAATGATGACAGCGCGGATTTCGCACGGAGTCTGGTAAACAGCGGCACGACGCGCATTCTGCTGGGGCATTTAAGTCCTCACAACAACACGCCGGAATGCGCGGCGCAGGCGGTATCCGCAGGGCTGCGGGAATTTACAAGCGGGCTGGATTATCTGCTGGGGATTGCGCCGGTGGAAACACAGGGAGGAGCAGTGATTTTCTGATGGTGGTACAGCTTCTGACGGTGGGCAAGCAGAAGGAGCCGCATCTGACGGCGGCACAGGAGGTTTACAGCAAGCGGCTGACACCGTTCTGCAAATTTGAGTTTACGCAGCTGCCGACGGTGCGGCTGTCGGATAAGCCTTCGGAGAAGGAGATCCAGGCGGCACTCGAACAGGAGGCGGCGGCGATCCGGAAGGCATCCAAGGGTGTGATGATCGCGATGTGCATTGAGGGGAAGCAGCTTTCGAGTGAGCAGTTTTCCAGACTGCTGACGCAGGAGATCCCGATGCGGTCGAGTGCGGTGACCTTTGTGATCGGCAGTTCCTTCGGGCTTGCGGAGAGTATCAAACAGGAGGCATTCCGGCGGATGTCCATGTCGGAGATGACCTTCCCCCACGCGCTGGCTTCGGTCATGCTCATGGAGCAGATCTACCGGGGATACCAGATCGACAAAAACACCGGTTATCACAAATGATGCGGAGGCGCGGAGCCCGCGCTGGCATCCGCGTTTGAGAGATGTTTTGTGAGGGAGAGTTCTTTTTTCGCGAGCGAATTTCTCAAACCGCATGACGCTTGCTTCGCAGAGCGTCATAGCTATTGGGGGCAAGGGGACGAAATCCTCAAAATCCCGCCGTTAGGCGGAAAGCGGGGTGGGGCAGGCTTTGCAGAAACCATCCTGTATATAAAAACAGATCAACCAGAATGGAGGAAAACACAATGGCAAAAGCAATGACAGTCACCTATGAAGCCGGGGAGAATCTGTATATCAATGTGACGAACAGATGCCCCTGTGCATGTACCTTCTGTATCCGGAATAACGGCGATGGTGCGTATGGCTCCGATCCGCTGTGGCTGGAGCATGAGCCGGATATGGAGGAGATGAAAGCCGACCTTGCAAAGCGTGAGCTTTCCAAATACCGGAATATCGTATTCTGCGGATACGGTGAGCCGCTGATGCGCCTGCATTTCGTCTGTGAGCTGGCGAAGTATCTGCATGAGACCGCGCCGGACTGCTGTCTGCGGCTGAATACCAACGGTCTTGCGGATATTTACAACGCCGAAGAAGCACAGCAGACCGCTGCGGAGCAGGTCGCTGCTGTGTTCGATAAGGTGTCCATTTCCCTCAACGGCGGCTGTGCCGAGGTTTACAACCGCGTGACCAGACCGCGCGGCGGCGGGGATGCCCCCTATGAGACCATGCTGCATTTTGCGCGGGTGTGCAAAGAGAAGGGCTTGGATGTTCTGTTCACGGTCGTGGATGTTATCACGCCGGAGGAGATCGAAGCCGCACGGAACAAGGCGCAGGAGCTGGGCATTCCGATGGAGGTCAGAGAATATATTCATTGATCACAAAATCCCCCCTTTTCAGGGGGATTTTTTGTTGCTTTTTCGGAAGGAATGTGCTATAATAAAGGTAGATAGGATGAGCGGAGGGGGTATGTTATGCGTGAGCGACAAAATGCCTTGCTCGAAAATGATGAAGACAGAGAGAAATTCAGAGAGCTTCACTTGAAATATAGAGATAAAATGTTTCATGTTGCAAAGGGTATTTTGCATGAAGATTCGCTCGCGGAGGATGCTGTGCAGGATGCTTTCTTCCGGGTTGTAAAGACATATCCTAAATTGCTGCGGATGTCCGATAAGGGGGCGCGTCTTTATCTTATTATTGCGGTGCGGCATTCTGCGATACGGATCCGTGACAAAAACAAACATGAGGTTGCTGTTGAAGAGGTATATGACGTATCGCCGGAGATGGTGAACGTCGAGAGAGAAGTGGAATCCAGAGACGAGGGGGAACGAATGATGGAATGTATACGGTCACTTGACCCGAAGTACGCCGATGTGCTGATACTCCAGTATTATTATGACATGTCTGCCGAGGAGATCGCACGGGTACTGGGCATAACCTCGGATAATGTGAGGACGCGTGCACACAGGGCAAGGGAAATGCTGAAAAAAAAGATCATCGAGGAGGGATGGTATGACGGAGCATGAGTTTGAGAAACTATTGCAGCGATCCATACGCAGTTACGGGCATACCTATATTCCGGAGGAGCCGGAGGAGCCGGAGCCGCATGTCTTTTCCAAGCGGTACCAGCGGAAGATGCGGCGGCTCGAACGGAAACCGCGCTGGAAGCGACTCATCCCCGATCTTTCTCCTGAGCGGCGGCTCCTCACCAAGCGTGTGCTGGCGACGCAGTTTGCCGTGATCCTTCTCTTTGCGACCGGCTCGCTCCATGCAGTGGGCAGGGGTACTTATTTTGACAATTTTATCGCCCATGACCATAAACGCGGCTCTACGATCGTTGCGGCGGAGGACCCGGACGCACCCACGGAATTTGAGAACTATTATCAGGTGACGTGGGTGCCGGAGGGGTACGAGCGCACCTACCGACCGCTGAAAATACCCCAATCGGGTTTTCTGCGGTACGAGTACAGCAATGCTGAGGGCAATGTCATTATATTTAAACAGTGTACAAAACCGGATTTTAAGGACAGCATGAACACAGAAAAGGTCATGTACGAGCGAACGGAAATCAATGGTCATGAAGTGATGTTCCTTCTCCTTGAACATGAAGATTATGCAGACAGCTGCAGGATCTTTATGGAGTGTGAAGGCTATATTCTGACTATTAGTGCGAATTGTGTGAATATTACTTCTGATGATCTGATCAGAATGCTGGAATCCGTGCAGGAGGTCAGCTGGGAGATCATGATCGGTGTATATTAATGAATAGGTCATCCTATCTGAATGTCTATGTTTTCCCCGATCTCTCTTCTCTCCCTTTACAACAGAACCGGATCGTTTTCCTCCCTTGCAGGGGGGATTTTTTTGACCCTTTTTTTCGGTCGAAATGGCAGGAAAAAGGAAAAATATACAAAAAACGGTATGAAAATTTATGCAAAACGGAGAAAGTCCGAAAAACTTGTCACATTTCCCGTTCTCGCTGTATTTATTAGGGTGAAAGTATTCACTGCTTTCAAAAAAAACACTCATAGGAGGAAAATGTGATGAAGAAAAAATGGATCTGTGTACTGACAGCAGCCGTGATGGCGGCGGCAATGCCCGCGGGGACGGTGTGTGCGGAACCGAACAATGGTGCGTTGGTAACAGCGAGCGTACAGCCCCGCAACCTCTACGGCGCTGACCCGTACAATGAACTCACGATCTCGGGGACAACGGCGACCTGCTACAGTGAGGCGCAGGGGGAGTCGGTTGTCACCAGAATCGAGATGACGCACTATCTGGAGAAGAAGACGCTGCTCTGGTGGAACACCGTGGCGGACTGGACAAAGCAGACGAACACCAGCCAGACGCTGACGATCACGACCGGCAGAACGGGACTGGAAAGCGGCACCTATCGTCTGAGAACGGTGGTTACCTACTACTGCGGCAGTGAGACGGAGGAAATCGAGATCACCAGCGACAGCCAGAAGGTCAGCTAAGCACGGGATTTTATACGGCGGCGGGGTAGGAATGACAGAATCAACAAAACGAATTATCTAATTTTGTTGATTTTTATCGTGAAAATTTTGAAAAAAGACTTGACAAAACATGGTAGACATGCTATAATTGGATTAAAGAAGAACGAATGTAAATCTATACATTAGTATAGGTGTGTTCATTGCGCGCTCATTCGCTCTCCTTATTCTTGGCTGCCAAAATAATTTAATTATGCAAAGGAGGAAACCAAATAATCAGGGCAACTTGATGACCCCTGAAATGAGACAATTTTATTTGTACAATGAATACAATACCTATGAGGAGTGATTTTTATGACAAAAAAGAAGATGCTTGCTGCTCTGACAGCACTCGTTTGTACACTTTCCATGGCATCCATTCCTGTATTTGCCGAAACTGAATTTTACAATGAATATTTTGAAGGCGAATCAGGTGAGCTTATTGTAATTTCAGCAAGAGGGACATATGGTCTTCTGATTGAAACCGGCAGTGAAGAAATGACGCTGGATACACTTGTCCCTTTTGGATATGTAGATACATCCGATCTCGAAGCATGGCAAGTAGATATTGATAACTTATTCACTCTGGAAGATTTCTTGGCTTCAAATCCATATTGCACATTTGATGTGGCAGCTGGAGAGGGCAATCAGTATGTAATTAAGGCTCAATACATGACGAATGAAGAATTGATTGCACTTAGTCGTCAGTTAATGCTGCAACTGGATTTTGTGGAGAATGTACAGCTTATCAACTATGAAAGAAGAGCGGGCGATCCTCGCTTTCCAATCAGATTTACAGCTAAGCTTGCGTCAGCTGATACTGTTCTTGACACTTCTGTAATTCCGGAACTTGTTGATTTCACATACCAAAAGTCAGCAGTTGATGATCTTACAGTTACACTTTATATGGATTATGATCCAGTCGCTTGCTATAATGGAGAGGCTGAATATCCGGATTTTCGTAACCAGTATGTCTCCGATACAGAAAATCTCACTGAGTATGAAGAATATGAATATGTGACCAGCTTTGCTGATTCTATTCAGGAAAAATACAGTAACCTGTTCGCTACTTTCGAGCCGCTGATTTTTTTTGAATCTTCAGAGAATGGTAATGTATTTTCTTCCTCATCAAACCATGTCTGGACATCCGCCGGCGACAACAACGACGACGGTAACGTCACCGCCGAGGACGCGGCTGGTATGCTGACCCTCGCCGCACAGATCGGCACCGGCGCGGACATCAAGGCAACCTCCGCCAACGACGTGAACGCCGACGGTACTGTCAACGCTGAGGACGCTGCCGCTGTTCTCGCCTACGCCGCTGCCAACGGCTCCGGCAATGAGGTGAGCTGGGTGGACATCCTCCGCAGATAACCTGCATTTTTCTCATTACAATATTCCTTTTACAATTAAAATAATTTGGTGATTTCCCCCCCCGGACGATCGTTCGGGGGGATCTTTATTTGTGAACAAATTGTAAAATTTCAAAAAGTTACAAAAAGTTGTACCAAAACGTACAACTTTTTCCGTTTTTGACCCCTTTAGTGAAAGGAGGTAACGCATGGCACGAAAAAAGAAGGGCGCGGAGCTGGTGCTGGAGGGTCTGCGTGAGCTGGCGTTCGGGGAGGTCAATGACGCGGTGCGGCTTGCCTTTTCCGACGAAATGCCCTCGCCGGAAATGCTCGCCGGCATGAGGCTCTTCAATGTGTCCGAGATCAAGCGCGTAAAGGGCGGCGGCGTGGAGATCAAGTTCTTCGACCGCATCAAGGCTCTCGAAAAGCTGTATGAATGCTCCCACGCAGGCGACAGCGGCGCGGCGGCGGCAAGCCTGCTGGAAGCCCTGGCGGGGGCGGATGACAATGCGGTTTAAGAGGTTTTCCCCGAAACAGCGGCTTGCCCTGCGGTGGTGGGCAATGCCGGAGTACCGGGGCATGGATGCGGTGATCTGTGACGGGGCGGTGCGCAGCGGGAAAACGCTGTGTTTGTCGCTGGGCTTTGTCTGCTGGGCGATGGCACGTTTCGACCGGGGGACATTTGCCGTATGCGGCAAGACCATCACGTCACTGGAACGCAATCTGGTGCGGCCGCTTCTGCAGGTGCTGGAGGACGCGGGCTTTGTGTGCATTGCCTGCCTGAGCCGGCATTATGTGGATGTATCAGCACTGGGGAGGACGAACCGGTTCTATCTGTTCGGCGGCAAGGATGAGGGCTCGGCTTCGCTGATCCAGGGCATGACGCTCTGCGGCGTGCTGTTCGATGAAGCGGCACTGATGCCGCGTTCCTTCGTGGAGCAGGCACTCGCGCGGTGTTCCGTGGTGGGTGCAAAGCTCTGGTTCAACTGCAATCCGGAGCATCCGTACCACTGGTTCTACCGCGAATGGATCCGCAAATGCGAGGAAAAGCGGGTGCTGTATCTGCATTTCACAATGGATGACAACCCCTCCCTCTCCGAACGCGTGAAGGCGCGCTACCGGCGTATGTACGGCGGTGTGTTCTATGACCGGTTCGTGCTGGGAAAATGGACGGTGAGCGAGGGGCTGGTCTATCCGATGTTCCGCAGAGAACGGCATGTGGTGCAGGATGTGCCGGAATGCGGGAGATATGTCATTTCGTGCGATTACGGCACGGTGAATCCGACCTCCATGGGATTGTGGGGGGAATCGGACGGCGTGTGGTACCGGCTGCGGGAGTATTACTATGACGCAAGGCGCGAGGGAGTGCCTCGGACGGATGAGGAGCATTATACGGGACTGGAGGCACTGGCAGGAAGTCTGCCCATTGACTGCGTGGTGGTCGATCCTTCGGCGGCGAGCTTCATTGCGTGCATTGCAAGGCATGGACGGTTCCGGGTGCTTCGCGCAAGGAATGACGTGCTTTCGGGCATCCGGCTTGTGAGCGATGCCCTGCAGGGGGACAGCCTGCGCATTCATGCGGGGTGTGCGGACATCCTGCGGGAGTTTTCGCAGTACTGCTGGAATACGTCCGCGGCGGGGGATGTGCCGAAGAAGGAGCATGACCATGCAATGGATGACATGCGGTATTTTGTGAGTACGATCCTCAGCGGCGGGGAACGGGAGTTCACAGCAATGAGTTTGGCGAGGTGATGGAATGGGATTCAAACGAAAAAAGCCGAAGGCGGATACACAGCCGGTGCTTGTGCAGAGCACGCAGGGCTATGCGGCACAGCAGGATTATCCGGTGCAGCTGTATGCCTTTGAGCTGTTTGAGAAGGTACGGCGCACAGTGCCGCTGGCAGATGCGGCGATCTCGAAGCTCGTGCGCCTGATCGGGCATTTTCATGTGGAGTGCGCGGATGCCTCCATGCAGGCGCGGCTTGACCGCTTTCTGCGGGAGGTGCCGGTGGGACTGACGGGGCAGTCAGTGTACAGCTTCATTGACAGCTATCTGGACAGTCTGCTGGTCTGCGGCAATGCGGTGGGGGAGATCGTTCTCGACAGCGGCGGGCAGTATGTGGCGGGACTCTGGAACGGCAGGGTGCGGGATGTGGCGGTGCGTTCCGGCTCGAACCCGATGGAACGGCAGTATTTTCTCCGGCGCGGTGAGACGGAGGTGCTTCTCCCCCATCCGGAGCGTATTCTGTTTACGGCACTGCGTCCGCCGGACGGCGGGGGCTATGGTGTGTCGCTTCTGCAGGGGGTGCCGGTATTTGCGGAACTGCTTCTGCGCGTGTATGAATGCATCGGGCAGAATTTTGACCGCGCGGGAAATGTGCGGTACGCGGTGACATACCGACCGGGGAATGATCCGGCGGATGTGGCATATGCCGGCGAACGCGCCCGCCAGATCGCAAAGGAATGGTCGGATGGAATGCGCGCAGCAAAATGCGGCGAGGTACGGGATTTTGTGGCGGTCGGGGATGTGGATATCAAAGTGATCGGCGCGGAGGGCAGTATGCCGGATACGGAAATACCGGTGCGGCAGCTGCTGGAGCAGATCCTGTCGAAGCTTTCCATTCCGCCGTTCCTGCTCGGTCTGAACTGGTCGTCCACGGAGCGCATGTCCGCACAGCAGGCGGATCTGCTGACCTCGGAGCTGGAATATTACAGGCGGCTCCTGGAGCCCGTCATCTGCCGGATTGCGCGGACATTTCTGGAGCTGGAGGGCTGTTATGCGGAAATTTCGGTCGTCTGGGACAATATCACCCTCCAGGATGAAACAGAGCTTGCCCAGGCAAGGCTTCACAATGCACAGGCGGCGGAGATTGAACAGGAGCTGGAATAGTTCAGGATTTGTCCCTTGTTTCCGCTTGGGCGAAGCCCAAAGGAAACATATTACCCGCGGCGGTTCGCCGCCCCCCACACCCCCCCTGCCAAAGGGATGTGATCCCTTTGGAATCCCAAGGCGTTTTGCCATTGCACCCCTACGGGGTACAATGGCAAAACGTCAGGATTGCAAGAATACATTTCTTTTGGCAGGAGAAATGGAAAACAGCATTGCCGCAGTACGATTCCTGTCAATTTCAGTCAGGAATTATCGGTTATGAGAAGGAGGAGTTTTATGTATAATGATGTAAAGCTGGAAAAGGGTATGTATCATCTTGCAAACAAGAGCTTTCTGCAGGCTCTGGAGGAGGCGGATCCTGCTTCCCAGTATGCGCAGACACCGCTTGCAAAGCTCGATGCCTATGAGCGTCAGCTCAAGCGTTTTGACATCCGCGTCAGCGGTGCGTGCTGTGACAGGGTGGAGAAATTCTTCACAACGACGGAAAGCGCGGTGCTGTTTCCGGAATTTGTGCGCCGCGCGGTGATGCAGGGTATGGGCGAGACGGTGCTTTCCGAGATCACGGCGGTGGTATCACGCAGTGAATCCAACCGCTATCAGGGCTGTGAGCTGACGGACACGGCGGAATACAAGGTCACAGCGGCGGGTGCGGAGCTGCCGGCATCGGAGATCATGGAATGCGCCGAGCCGGTAACACTGGTCAAGTACGGCAGACTGATCAAGGCATCCTATGAGGCGGTGCGCCAGCAGAGACTGGATGTATTCGCGCTGATGCTGCGCCGTGTGGGCAGGAGACTTGCGGAAAGCGTGGTCAGCGGGGCGATGGATGTTCTCCGTCTGGCGGCGGCGGATGATCCTCTGACCAAGGCGGGCAGTACGCTGGCATATGCCGATCTTGCGGCGTTGTACGGCAGATTCAAGGGCTGCAGCCTGACCACGGTGCTGGCATCTCCGGCAGTGGCAGCAGAGATCCTGGTCATGAGCCAGATGCAGGAGGTTTCTTCCAAGGAGGTGACGGAGATCCGTCTGCCCTTCGGTGCAAAACTCATCAAATGCGCACAGCTTGATGATGCGGCGGTGCTTGGTCTGGACAGGGATTTTGCGCTGGAGCAGATCCAGAGCAGTGATGTGGTACTGGAGACGGACAAGCTCATTGACCGTCAGCTCGACTGCATTGCGATCTCCGTCAACATCGGCTTCCGCACCCTGATCCCCGGCGCAGTGCAGATGCTCACGCTGTGATGGGGGACGCTGTCCCCCATGCCCCCTGCCCAAGGGATAACATCCCTTGGGAATCCCATATCGTTTTCCCATTGCCCCCTTTCAGGGGACAAAGGGAAAACGTCAGGATTGCAAGGATATCATTCTTGGGTGGGAATGGGAACAGCTCCGCTTCACAGTATATGCATCCCCGCTGGATCGAAAGGGGGCAAGGGGACGAAGTCCCCAAGCAGGGTTCCAAGGGGCGGCAGCCTAACAGGCTCCCGTCCTCTCTGCCTCACTTCGTTCAGCATCTCCCCACCCCGTGGGGAGCCACCCCAAAAACCGCCGCAGGCGGAAGCGGGGTGCGGGGGCGCAGCCCCCGCTCTAATCCCCCTCCCTCCGGGAGGGGGCAGGGGGAGGGCAGCCTTTGCCCCGCTTTCCAAAAGCCAAGAAAATACCCATAACAGGAGTGATCCGCATGAATGAAAATCTCAAAAAACTCAACCGTTTCACACGCAGGGAGCATACGGAGGATGAGGTCTATCTTTTTGATGTTGTACTGTGTGATAATGATATTGACAGGGATATGGAGTGCTTTTCCGAGGCGGCACTTGCGCAGCTGCAGAAGCTGTTCATCGGAAAGACAGGCATTTTTGACCATGATCCGCGAAGCCGCGGGCAGACGGCGCGGATCTATGATACACAGCTTGTGTACGATGCACAGAAGAAAACGGCGGACGGCAGACCCTATATCTGCCTGAAGGCGCAGGCGTACATGGTGCGTACTTCTGCCAATGCCGACCTCATCCGGGAGATCGAGGGCGGCATCAAGAAGGAGGTCAGTGTATCCTGCAGTGCCGGCAGACAGATCTGCTCCGTCTGCGGTGCGGACAGGCGCGAGAGTGCCTGCGGTCATGTGAAGGGCAGGACCTACGGCGACAAGACCTGTCATATGATCCTGGAGGAGATTAAGGATGCCTATGAATGGAGTTTTGTGGCTGTTCCTGCACAGGTGCAGGCAGGCGTGACAAAACATTTTCACACAAAGGAGGAAGCGGGAATGGATCTTGAACAGAAATATGCACAGCAGGCGGAGCTGCTTTCTAAAGTGGAGACACAGCTGCGCGCGGAGGTGCTGCAGCTCTGTGCCAGGGAGAAAAACGGCACTGTTTCCAGAATGCTCCGCCTTGCGGCAGAGAAACTGGAGCTGTCGGAGCTGCTCGAATGCAAGCAGGAGCTGCTTGCGCAGAAAACAGGTGTGCCGCAGGTACAGCTTGCAGGGGATCTGACGGCGCAGGTGGAGGATTATCACTGCTGACGAATGAGGAGGGGTGCTTATGAATATGGAGATGATCGTTTCGCTTTTCCGGCTTTTTTCCGGCGAACAGGACACGGATCTGCACATGCCGCTGCTGGTCACGGCGGTGCATGAGGTCACAGCCAGACTCCGTACCGAGGCGGATGCTTCGGAAGCGCGGCTCTGCTATCTGGCGGCGGCGGTAGCGAATCTGCGCTATACCCAGATGTACGGTGCAAGGGACAGGGCATTGGCGACCTACGCCGGCACGATCGCGAGGCAGTCGGATGCATCACAGCAGCTGGATTTTGCAGTGCGGCTGGTGCGTTCCTACTACGGGCTTTGCAGCGATCTTCTGCGGGATGACGCTTTTGTATTTTCCGGTGTATAGGAGGTACGGATGGAGGAGCTGTATGCATTGCTTGCCGGAAGGCTCAGAAATGCCGGGATCACGGAAGTGTATCCCGGCTTTGATGCCGTGCCGGTACAGAAAAAATCCGCTGTGCAGTTTGTGATCCTTTCTGTGCAGGAGATCCGTTTCGGGGAGACGCGCCGCGTACAGGAGGGGACGGTGCATCCGTTTTCAGCGGCTGTCCGTGCGGATCTGCATCTGCCCATGACTGCAAAGGCACAGGCAGCGGCGGCGTATTTCTATGAACGCATCGTTCCTGCCTTGCTCCAGGAGGAATGTCAGTGCCGGAGCTTTGCCGTCCAGCCGCCCCATGCGGATGCGAAGCTGCAGAAGCTGGTATTCGGCGGTGAATTTCGGTTTGATGGGGTGCTTTGTGTATCGGGAGAGGAGGAAAACGCATGATGGAGGTCATTTTGCAGGCTGTCCGGAGCTATCCGGTGGAGATCGGTGGTGTGGTGCTGCATCTTTCCGCATGGAAGGCGGTCGGGATGCAGGTGCTGTCCGAACAGGGAACGGCGGCGGGGGAAACCATCCTCACAGCGTCACATCCCAGGGGAACGCGGCTGACGCTGGAGGGAAAGCTTGCGCCCGCACAGGATGCGGGAGTCGTGACTGCCGTTCTTGCGGCACAGCTGCAGTCGGGCGTGCAGGAGGATGTACAGCTGCGCGGTCTGGTCTTTCCGGCGGCAAGGCTCTGCGGCTATACAATATCGGAGGCACAGGGCGCGGCGGAGCTGACACTCCAGCTGTATACCCTGCAGTGTCCGGTGCGTGCGGAGGAGGGAACAGCGGATGTGTGATCTTACGCTTGTACTGCATATCGGTGACGCAGAGATCCCGTATACGAACTGTCTTTCTGCCGCACTGGAAGCGGAGGTATATACGCCGTATGCAAAGTTGACGGCGGTGTATGCCGCACAGGCGGCAGTATCCGGCACGGTCAGCGGGATCTCACTGTATGCGGACGGCAGCCGGGTCTTTTTCGGCATTGCCGACAGTGTGCAGCAGATCCGGCGCGGCGGCGGCTGGCTCGTGCGGGTGCGGTCGCGCAGCTTTACCTCGGTACTGGCGCAGAATGAGCTTGTGCCGGGTCTGCATACGGACATGACGCTGGAACGCCTGATGACGGGCTTTTATGAGTTCCCGCATGTGGCATATGAGCCGTATGCAGGAAGCGGGTATATTTATGTAAAGGACGGTACGAGCCTCTGGGACAGTATTGTGCATTTCGGGTACAAGCTGACGGGGCGTTATCCCTATATCCGGGGAAATACCGTCCGTCTGACGCTCCCGGATGAGCCGCTGACAGCCGCGCCGCCTGCGGAAAGCGTGCTGGAATACGGCATTGTGCAGAACACGGAGAAGCTCATCAGCACCTATCATATGGCGGACATCAGTGAGAATTATGATGCCTATCAGCTTGACAATGCGGCGGCGGCAGAGGTGCAGATCGTCCGGCACAGACAGCTACTGCTGGATCGGCAGTATCTCTATGATCCGGAGCAGGCACTGCAGTTCCGGTGCCGCTATTCCTGCCGCGGCTGGCAGGCGGATACCGTGACCTACAGCGGCTATTCCGGCGAACAGCTCGGCGACAGGGTGAGCTTCGGGAATGTGCAGAACGTTCCCATCTGCCGTCTGCGGATGCACGCCGGAAAGGACGGCATCCGAACGACCCTCTGGAGCTACCGCGACGGCTTCTACAGCACGGCAACGTGACATTTCCGCCCGTTTGGCATATAATGAAGGAAGGGGGCAAGGGGTGGGGAACCTTTGCACAACTTTCCCAAAGTTGTCAGCATTGCCCCCCTGTGGGGCAAAACGAACACAAGGAGCTGTTATGAACCAGAAACCAAAGACCCTCGCCGCATTGCAGGAGGGCGAACATGCCAGAGTGCAGGCTCTCCGGATGTCCGGCGCAGTCCGTGCAAGGCTTCAGGACATCGGGCTGATACCGGGGACGGAGGTTGAATGCGTCCTCGTCAGTCCCGCCGGTGATCCCAAAGCCTACCGCATCCGCGGTGCCGTGATCGCCCTGCGGATGCAGGATGCCGGAAATGTTGACATAGATAGAGAGTAATACTCCGGAATGTCCGCCGAAAGGCGGACATTCTTTGTATATTATTGCTCCAGCAATTGAATCTGGATACTTTTTCTGGGGTCAGTACTCCCAAATTGCCCCCACCCCCTGCCCCCTCCCCGAGGGG